>JAIRYW010000026.1 GCA_031267645.1 Propionibacteriaceae bacterium | reverse complement strand
GTCGTGTTTGCCGGCGAAGATCGGCTCGACGTCGGTCTCCGGATCGATGCCGATCTCGAGCAGGCTGTAGGAGGGGAAGAGGTAGCCGGAGGTGGAGGAGGGATCGACGAAGCAGACCTTGTGGCCCCGGAAGTCGGCCAGGGTCTGGATGTCGGAGTCCTTCGGCACGATGGCCATGGAGTAGTAGCCCGGCTCCTCGCCCTTCTTGGTCACGATCGAGCCGACCGGGATGAGGGCCGCCCCCTGGTTGGTGGCGGTGACGTAAGTGAAACCGGAGAAGGAGGCCACGTCGATCTTGCCGGCGATGGCGGCTTCGATCAGGGCGGCGTAGTCGGTCGACTCGTGGTAGCGCACGGTCTTGCCGGTCTTCTGGGCGATGTAATCCATCAGGGGCGTGTAGTTGGTCTCGGTGCTGACCGAGTCCGGCACCACGCCGAAGACCAAGGTGTCGGAGTCGACGGCGTACCCCGTCTCCGGGGCGGTGCTGGGATCGTTGGCCGGAGCGGACGAGCCGCAGCCGGTCAGCACCAGGCTGGCGGCGGCGACCAAGGCGGTCAGACCGGCGGCCAGGCCGGCGCGAGGGTGGGTGGACATGTCAGAGGTTTCCTTTCGGTGACGGAGATCTGTGGACGGAGAAGCCGACCGACGGCAGATCGGTCAGCGCTGGTTGGGCGTGGTCAGACCGAGGCGGTCCAGGAACGGCGTCAAACCGCCGATGTCGGGCAGGACGGCGTCGGGTCCGGCGCCGTCCAGGGTGGGGCCGTCGTGGGCGCCGGTCAGCACCCCCAGCACCACCCCGGCGCCGGCGGCGTGGCCGGCCAAGATGTCGTTGACGGTGTCGCCGATCGTGACGACGGACCGGACGTCGCTGGCGGCCAAGCGCAACAAGGCGGTCAGGACCAGGTCTGGGTAGGGTCGTCCGCGCCCGGCGTCGGCCGGGGACAGAGACAGGTCGACCTGCTCGACCCAGCCCAAGCGGGCCATCAGGGCGTGTCGGGTGGCCGGCGCGAAACCAGTCGTCAAAGCGATCTTGACGCCACGTTGGCGCAGGCTCAGGAAGGTGGCCTCGGCCCCGGGCAGGGGTCGGCACAGACCGTCCGCGATCATGCCGGCGTAGGCCCGTTCGAAGGCCAGATTGGCTTGCTGGGCCTTGGCCCGGTCGCCCAAGAGGGAGCGGAAGACACCGATCTTGGACGCCCCCATGGTGCGGCGGACCTCGGCCAGCAAGGCCGGGAAACGGTCCGAGGTCGGCCCGAAGCCCAGCTGGGAGACCGCCTCGGTGAAGGCGGCTTCGACCAATCCGTCGTCCGCCACGGTGGTGCCGGCCAAGTCGATGACGGCCAGTTCGATCTCCATGGTCAGTCCTCTCGTCCGCCGCCGTTGGGGCAGCCCATCAGGTGGAGGGCCTCGGCCATGGCGGCGACGGCCCGCCTCAGGTCGTCCGGGTCGACCCGCCCGATGCAGCCGACCCGGAAGGTCTCGGCCTCGGTCAACTTGCCGGGGTAGAGCACGAAACCGCGCTGGCGGACCAGGTGGTAGAAGCGGTCGAAGTCCCAGTTCGGGTGCGGCGGCGGATAGACGGTGTGGATGATGGGGGCCTGACAGTCGGGCGCCAGGTACGGCCTCAGGCCCAAGCCGGCCAGACCGTCGGCCAAAGCGGCCGAATTGGCCTGGTAGCGGGCCAGGCGTCCGGCCCGGCCGCCCTCGGCGGCGTGCTCGACCAAGGCCTGGGCCAACGCCGCCACCACCTGGACCGGCGGCGTGAAGCGCCACTGGCCGGTGCGTTCGAGGTAGGCCCGCTGGTCGGCCAAGTCCAAAGCCAAGGAGTCGCACTGTCCGGTGGCGGCCCGCAGCGCTCCCTGGCGGGCCAGCACGAAGCCCAGGCCGGGCAGGCCCTCCAAGCACTTGCCGGAGGCGGCCACGATGGCGGTCAGGGCCGGGTGCCAAGCCGGCAGATCGAGGGCCCCGAAGCTGCTCATGGCGTCGACCAGGAGTTCGCGACCGGACTGTCCGACCACGTCGGCGATCGGCTCCAGCCGGTTCAAGACCCCGGTCGAGGTCTCGCAGTGGACCACCGCGACATGGCCGTACCAAGCCGGCAGATCGGCCAGATAGGCCGCCACGGCGGCCGGGTCGACCGGTTCGTCCCAGGCGCCTCGGCAGTGCGCCACCGGTCGACCCGCCGCCCGCCCGATGGCTGCGATGCGGTCCCCGTAAGCCCCGTTGGACACCACCACCAAACCGGAGCCCAGCGGCACGAAGGTGCGGACGGCCGCTTCCACGGCGAAGGTGCCGGAACCCTGCAGGGGCACGCAGACATAGTCCTGAGCCCCTCGCTCCAAGATGGCGGTCAGCCGGTCGCAGACCTCGGCCGTGAGGGCGGCGAAGGGGGCGTCCCAGGAGCCCAGGTCGAAGGTGGCGGCGGCCCGGGTGCGATCCGAGGTGGTGAGCGGACCGGGGGTGAGCAAGATCAAGGGCGCCGCCCGGGGGCGGGGCGACTGGGACGGGTCGTCGGCTGGGTCCTCCCCGGCCGGGTCGTCGGCCGGATCGCCCCAGCCGGGGTCGTCGTAGACGGTCGACCAGGTGGCGACGCGGTCTGGTCGGTGCGATGTGAGTTCATGGGCGGCGGGACTGGGGGCTGAGCCTGGGCCGGTCCGGCTGACCGGACCGAGTTGGGACGCGATGCTCATCGCTGATTACGCTCCTTTCATGGGCCGCCTCCAGTCTCGGGCGGCCGTCTGAACGGGGCAGGGGGCGTTGGGCGAACGGCGGCCCAACATTAGGTGACGAATCGGAATCAGCCGGCCGCAGCTAGGAACGGCGCCCGGCCGCCGCGGGCCGGCTCGCCGTGGCGCCCGCGACACCGCCGGCCAAACCGCCCCCCAGTCGATCCCACTCCTTCGGAGATGGCACAGTTGGACCATGCACATCCTCGTGGTGGACGACGACCAGCCGGTCCGGGACTCGTTGGCGCGTTCTTTGCAATACGTCGGCTACCAGGTCACGACCGCCAACGACGGTCTGGAGGCCTTGGCCAAGTTGTCCAATCTGAGGGCAGACGCCGTCATCATGGACGTCATGATGCCGCGCCTGAACGGGCTGGAGGCCACCCGGATGCTGCGGGAGTCCGGCAACGACGTGCCGATCCTGGTCTTGACCGCTCGCGACGCCGTCAACGACCGGGTCGACGGGCTGGACGCCGGCGGCGACGATTACATGGTCAAGCCCTTCGCCCTGGACGAGTTGCTGGCCCGGCTGCGGGCCCTGACCCGCCGCTCCCACCCGGTCGAGCCGGCCGCCGGAGCGGAGCCGTCGGAACGGCTGGTCTTCTCCGATCTGGTGCTCGACCCCCAGACCCGCGAGGTTTGGCGGGGCCAGCGGCGTATCCCTTTGACTAGGACCGAGTTCGCCCTCCTGCACACCTTCATGGAGCATCCCCGCCGGGTGCTGGAGCGGAGCTGGCTGCTGAACGAGGTCTGGGGCTTCGACTTCCCGACCACCGCCAACTCGCTCGAGGTCTACATCAGCTACCTGCGGCGGAAGACCGAACTGAACGGCGAGCCTAGGCTGATCCACACCGTCCGAGGCATCGGCTACGCGTTGCGCGAGACGGCGGCGTGATCCCGGGTTTCCTCAGGCGGGCCGCCCAGGCGGTCTGGACCACTCTCAACCGGTCGCTGCGCGGGCGGCTGATCTTCCTGTCCACCCTGGCCGTCGGCTTGGGGGCGCTGCTGTCCGGCACGGCGGTGTACCAAGTCGCCCGCCAGTCGTTGTTCATCGAACTGGACGAGGAGCTGTTGGCGGTGGCCGGGCGCATGGCCGTTCAGATCGGGGCCGATCTGGGCTCCTCGACCGGCTTCAACGCCGACTCCCTGGAACCGGAGAACGTCTCCGTCCTGCTCCTCAACGCCAACCGCACCCTGGACGTCATCCTGGGCGAGCAGGAGCTGGTGGTGGAGCCGACCGAGATCGCCATCGCCCGACTGCGGGCGGGTCGCTCGCACCGCAGCGGGCTGCGGGCGGACGGCGTGGAATACCGCATCGTGGCCGTGCCGGTGGTGGTGGAGTCGACCAACGAGGGTTACGCCCTCATCTTGGGCCGCGAGTTGGGCCCGACCATGGCCACCCTGCGCACGCTGAGCTGGATGCAGTGGATCGCCGGCCTGATCGGCATGCTGTTCGGCGCCCTGTCCGGTCTGGTCTTGGCCCGGGCCTCCCTGCAGTCGATCTACCAGCTGTCGCGCGGCGTGGCCGAGATCACCAAGACCGATAGCTTGGCCCAGGTCGAGGTCCAGGGCGTCGACGAGGTGGCCGAGTTGAGCCGCTCCTTCAACGCCATGGTCTCCTCCCTGGGCGTGGCCCGGGAACGCCAGCGCCGCCTGATCGCCGACGCCAGCCACGAGCTGCGCACCCCTTTGACCAGTCTGCGCACCAACGTCGAACTGCTGATCGCGGACGAGAGCACCGGCATGCTGCCGCCGGGCGCCCGGGCCGAGACCCTGCGCGACATCGCCGAGCAACTGGGCGAGTTCACCGCTCTGATCGGCGACCTGGTCGCCCTCAGTCGGGAGGAGGGGGTGCAGTACAACCAGGAGTTGGTCGATTTCAGCGCCGTGGTCTCCCAAGCCGTGGCTCGGGCCCATCGGCGGGGCCCCCATCTGGTCTTCGACGTCGATCTGGAGCCCTGGCTGGTGACCGGCGACCCGGCCATGTTGGAGCGGGCTGTCACCAATCTGCTCGACAACGCGGTCAAGTTCTCCCCCGAGTCGGGCCGGGTGACGGTGCGTCTGCGCGGCGGCGAGCTGCGGATCGCCGATCAGGGGTCCGGCATCGACGAGAAGGACCTACCCCACATCTTCGACCGCTTCTACCGCTCGGACAGTTCCCGCAACACCCCCGGCACCGGCTTGGGCCTGTCGATCGTGGACCATACGGTGACCGCCCACGGCGGCGAAGTCATGGCCGGCCCCTCCCGCGACGGCGGGGCCGAGTTCATCGTCCGTCTGCCGGCCGCCGAGCCCGACCTGGAGTCGCCCGCCTCGCCGTCGGAGCCGATCGGGTAGGGCCCGGCCGCGACCGTCGGAACAGCAACCCGGACTCCACCCGACCACCCTGGCTCCGGCCGGTTATACCCAGAGTTATCCCCAGGGTTATCCACAGCTGTGCATAATGACAGCGCTGTGATTATGTCCTGACTTGGCCCGATCACAGGAGACCCGACCGTGGCGTCGGCCGGACGGCGGACTGGACGCCCATCAGCCCCGGGCCAGGGTCTGGCCGGTGGCAAAACGACGGCCCGGCCGCCAGTCTGGCTCATCCAGCGCGATTGTGAATCGCGGCCGGTGGCGGACTGAGGGCCGGGCCGGTTTGATTGAGGCGGCTCAGGCCGCTTCGACCTCGACCGTGACGTGGGCCGTGACGGCCTCGTGCAATTTGATGCCGACGGTGTGCTTGCCGGTCTGCTTGATCGGCTTGGCCAGCACGACGCTGCGCTTGTCGATGGCCGGACCGCCGCTGTTCTTGACGGCTTGGGCGATGGCGGCCGGGGTGAGGGAGCCGAACAAGGTGCCGGAATCACCGGCCGGGGCCTTGGCCTTGATGGCGAGGGCCTCCAGCTGGGCGCGGACCTGGTTGGCGTGGTCGATGCCACGGATCTCGCGGGCGTCGCGGGCCCGCTTGATGCCCTCGATCTGCTTCTCCGCCCCGCGGGTCCACAGGATGGCCCGGCCGGTCGGCAGCAGGAAGTTACGGCCGTAGCCCGGCCGCACGTCGACGATGTCCCCGGCGATGCCGAGGGCGTCGACGGCAGTGGTCAGAATCAGCTTCATCTCAGATCTTCTCCTCAGCGGGACGTCGAAGCGTAGGGCAGCAGGGCGACTTCGCGGGCGTTCTTGACCGCGTTGGCGATCCGGCGCTGGTCTTGGACGGACAGACCAGTGACACGACGGGCCCGGATCTTGCCCCGGTCCGAGATGAACTTACGCAGCAAGGTGACGTCTTTGTAGTCGACCTCGCCCAACCGGACCGTTTTGACTGGGACGATCTTCTTCTTCGAGATTGGCTTGCGTGGGGCCATTGTGGTGCTCTCCTTTCGAGCCCGGCGACCGCCGGAATGTGCCTCGGCGAGGCCGGAGCCTCACCCGGTCGGGCGCCTCAGACGCCCGTCCATTTTGGAATTGTGTCGAATCGATGTGGTTGGAGCGGGCCGGCCGCAGCCGGGGCCCGCCAGACGATCAGAAGGGCGGATCGTCGGATTGAGCGTTGGCCCAGGGATCGGCCGTGGCTTGGGGCTCCGGGTTGGACCAGCCGCCACCGCCGCCGCCACCGCTGTTGCCGCCGCCGTGCGAACCGCCGCCACCGCCACCGCCGCTGTAGGAGCCGGAGGAGGTGGTGCGCGTGACCTTGGCCGTGGCGTAACGCAGAGCCGGACCGATCTCGTCGACCTCGATCTCGAAGACCGTCCGCCGTTCGCCGTCACGGGTCTCGTAGGAACGGGACCTCAGGCGGCCCTGCACGATCACCCGCATGCCCTTGGTCAGCGACTCGGCGACGTTCTCCGCCACCTGCCGCCAGACCGAGCAGTTCAAGAACATGGCCTCGCCGTCGCGCCATTCATTGGTCTGACGGTCGAAGTTGCGTGGCGTCGAAGCCACCGTGAAGTTAGCCACAGCCGCGCCGTTGGGCGTGAACCGCAGTTCCGGGTCGGCGGTCAGATTGCCGACCACCGTGATGCTCGTTTCGCCTGCCATTTCGGTCTCCGAACCTCGTAGGAATCTTAGGACGAGAGCCAGTCTGTCAGTCGGCTGCGACAGTGCCGCTGGGCGCAGAAGCGCGACGGCGTCACAGGCCGGCCGGTCGACGGCTCACTTGGCGTCAGGGCGGAAAACCTTGGACCGCAGTACCAATTCGTCGATCGTCAGACGACGGTCGAACTCCTTGACCACAGCCGGCTCGGCGTCGAGATTGACCACGACGTAAGTGCCCTCGGACCGTTTCTTGATGTCATAGGCGAAGCGCCGGCGCCCCATCACGGAGATGTCGGCGACTTGGGCTCCGGCCTTGATGACGGGCTTGAGATGGTTCTCGACCACGGCGGTGACCTGGCGGTCGTCCACCTCGGGGTCGAGGATGATCATGACTTCGTATCTACGCATACGCGGGATCTCCTGTGGACTGTCGGCTACGGGTCTCCCCGCAGCAGGAGTGGGAGCGCGTGCGGCGCACACGCCAAGGGTGAAGAATACGGGGGCCAGCCCCCCGCTGTCGAACCGACGTCGGGGCGCCTCCGGCCTCTTCAGCCGGGCGGGCGGCCCGGGACGAAGCGGCCGAACCGGCCGCCGGCAGTCGGGCCGACCGCTTCGGGGCCGGTCAATCGGCCAGCGGCGGCCCGGTCAGCAGATCCTCGCTGGCGGCTCGGACGTGGGCCGCCCGATCGACCGCGGCCGGCTCGAGCAACCGAGTGGAAGTCATACTCATCAGACTTAAATGTATGAGATATGATTTCAAGTCATACAGCAGGAGGTGGGTGACATGGGTTCGTGGCCGGCGGTGACCGCCGAAACGCTGCCCTGGGAGCCAGCCCAGATCGCAGATATGGGGCCGGGCCGGTCGGCCTATCTCGGTGGGACGCGCGAGTACGAGGCGGCCGTCCCGGCGTTGATCGCGAGCCAGCCGGTCGAGTTGCCCAGCCGGGTGAGGTCGGCGGCGGAGGAGGCGGCTCTGGAACTGAGCCGGTTCGACGCCGAGTTGGGACAGCGGATCGCGGCCTTCGGACCGGTGCTGCTGCGCAGTGAGGCGACGTCGTCGTCACGGATCGAATGGCTCACCGCCAGCGCGCGCGCCATCTTCACCGCCGAACTGGGCGGCCAAGGAGCGCGCGACGCGGCTCTGATCGCCGCCAACACCACCTCCCTGCAATCGGCCATCGAATCCGCCGACACGCTCAGTCCAGCGGCGATCCAGCAGATGCACCGGGCGCTGATGGGCGAACAGACCCGTCAGACCCCCGGCCAGTGGCGGACGGAAGCGGTCTGGATCGGCCGCTCCTCGCTGTCCCCGTTCGACGCCGACTACGTCGCCCCCCGCTGGGAACGGGTGCCGCGGCTGATCGACGACCTGGTGGCGTTCTGCGCCCGGTCGGACCTGTCTCCGTTAGCGCTCACCGCCGTGTCACACGCCCAGTTCGAGACCATCCACCCGTTCACCGACGGCAATGGCCGCACCGGCCGCGCTTTGGCCCAAGCCCTGCTGCGCCACCGGGCCGTCACCCGGAACGTCGCCGTGCCCGTGTCAGCCGGCTTGCTGGCCGACGTCGACGGCTACCACCAAGCCCTCATGGACTATCGGGCCGGGGACTTGGAGCCCATCGTGGCCCAGTTCACCGCCGCCAGCCTGCGCGCCGTGGTCAACGCCCGCCAGTTGGTGGCCGACATCGACCAAATCCGGGCCGGCTGGGCCGAACGAGTGCGGGCCCGCCGCGACAGCGGCGTGTGGCGGGTGCTCGAAGTGGTCGCCCGCACCCCGGTCGTGGACGCCGCCTTGATCGCGCGGGAACTCGGCGTCCGCTCGCAGAACGCCTACCCGCTGCTCCGGGAACTGACCGACCAGGGCCTGCTGGTGGCCCAGACCGAGCATCGTCTGGGCCGGCTCTGGCGCAGCGACGAAGTCCTCCAAGCCGTCGACCGCTTCGCCGAACGGGCCGGCCGCCGGCAGTCGCCCACCTGACCGCCGGCCCGCCGACGCGGGCGCAGCGGCCGCATGTTCTGGCCCCAGGCCCAGGCGGGACGGCCGGCTCAGGCTGGGCCGCCGGGCCGCCGGTGGCCCGATCACTGACTCCCCTGCGGCGTAGACCGCGAACTCAAATTCCGTATACGAATGTAGACGCACGTATGCATTTGGGATAGTCTCTCCCCATGAACTCCCATGGCGCCCACGGCCACCCGGCTCAGGCGACCATGCGCTGGCCCTTCTGTCGTCGCTGACGTGACCCCGCCACCTCCGCCCACCGCCGACCCGCCCGCCTCCACTCGGCGCCGTCCGCCTGTGCCACTCGGCGTCTGACTCCGACCCCGCCCCACTGACCGACCGAAAGGACCCCACCCATGAAGCCCGCCGCGCGCGCCATCCTGGCCGCCCTCGCCCTGATCGGCCCACTGTTCGCGGCCGGCTGCGCCGCCGACGACACCAGTCCGGCCCCGCCCGACCAGACCGACACCTTCACTTTCGCCATCTCGGGCGATCCCAGTTCCCTCAACCCGATCAACACCGGTGACCGCTGGGGTTTGACCACCACCAACGTCGTCTACTCGCCGCTGGCTCGAGTCGAGGCCGACGGCACGGTCCGCAACGAATTGGCCGAGTCGATCGAACCGGCCGCCGACGGCCGATCCGTGACGGTCAAGCTCAAGCCGGACGTGGTCTGGTCCGACGGCGAGCCGCTGACGGCGGCGGACGTCGTCTTCACCTACACCAACAAGGCGGTCAAGGACAACGGCAACGCCGATCTGTTGTGGATCGGCGACCAGCCGATCACGGCCACCGCCGTCGACGCGCTGACCGTCCGTTTCGACCTGCCCGAGGCCAGCGCCGCGGCCCTGTCCAACATCGCCACCGAGACGTACATCATCCCGCAGCACATCTACGGTGACGTGACCGACTTCTCCGGGGCCGAGTTGGAGCCCCTGGCGCTCGGCTCCGGCCCGTACAAGCTGGTCGAGTACCAGCGCGGCGAGTACCTCCGCTTCGAGGCCAACGAGCTGTACTACGGCGGCGCCCCGGCGATCCAGCACCTGGTCTTCCGCATCGTCCCCAACGCCGACTCAGTCAAGACCGCCCTCCAGACCGGCGAGGTCGACGGCGCCTCGGTCAGCCCCAGCCAGGTCGCCGACCTGGCCGGCGCCCCGGTCGACATCCACTCCTACGCCCAGGGCCGGGTCGGCTACCTCGGCGTGATCGAGCCCCGTGTCCCCGACCTCGCGCTGCGCCAAGCCCTGTTCTTCGCCCTCGACCGCGAGGAGATCAACCTGGCCGCCTATCTGGACCCCGCGTACTTCGAGAACGCCTACTCGATCCTGCCGCCCGGCAACCCCTACGCCACGACCGACCTGGAACGGTACGACCAGGACGTCGAGCGGGCCCGGACCCTGCTCGCCGCCGCCGGCCTCAACCCGACCCTGGTCCTGGCCTACGCCGCCTCGAACGCCGCCCAGGCGACCCAGGCGACGATCATCCAACAGCAGGGGGCCGCCGCCGGGATCACGATCGAGCTGTCGGCCCTCGACGGCACAGCGCTGTACGAAGAGGTCGAGAAGGGCGCCGACGCCCCCTTCGACTTGTTCCTGGGCGGCTACATCATGGGCATCGACCCCGACGCCTACAGCCTGTTGTTCCGCACCGCCGCCTCGGCCAACTTCTTCTCGTACTCCAACCCGGTCGTCGACGCCCTGTTCGACCAGGGATTGGTGGAGTTGGACGACGCCCGCCGCGAGACGATCTACGGCGACATCCAACGGGCCATCGCCGGCGACGCCATCTTCTACCCGATCCTCGACAGCTTCGACAACCTGGCCATCAACCAGCGCGTCGGCGGGGTGGCTCAAGCCAAGCTGATCCCGGTCTACCACTTCGAGGACTGGTCCAAGTTCACGCTGGCGTGATCCGGTAGCCCGGTTCCGGCCCTCATGCTGGTCTATGTCGCGCGCCGTCTGGCGCAGGTCGTGCCGCTGCTGGCGGTGGTCACGCTGGCCGTCTTCTTCGCCCTGCGGCTGGCGCCCTACGACTTCGTCGACTCGATCACGACACCCAATATGACGGCCGAGCACGTCGCCATCGTCCGGTCCCGTTACGGCTTGGACGACCCGGCCTGGCTCCAGTACCTCCGCTGGCTGGGCCGGGTCGTCCAGGGCGACCTCGGCTATTCGCTGGCCAGCCAACACTCCATCGCCGCCGACCTGGCCCAACGCCTGCCCAACACGATCGTGCTGGTCCTGCCGGCCTACCTGACCGCCCTGATCCTGGCCATCGCCCTCGGCCTGGTGGCCGCCGCCCGCCACGGCCGCCCGCTCGACCGTCTCATCGACACCATCGGCGCCGTGGGCATCGCCATGCCGCCCTTCTGGTTCGCGCTCCTTTTGATCTACCTCTTCGGCTACTTCCTCGGCCTGTTCCCCATCATCGGCATGCACACGGTCGGCGACCGCGGCCTGCCCGACCTGCTGCGCCATCTGTTCCTGCCCTACCTCGTCCTGGTGGTCGCGTTCTTCCCTGACCTGACGCGCTATGTCCGCAGTTCGGCCATCTCGCAGCTGGACGAGGACTACGTCACGGTCCAACGGGCCTTCGGCGCGTCCGACGCCCAACTCTTCCGCCGGCACGTCTCCCGCAACGTGCTCCTGCCGGTCGTCACCCAAATCGGCTTGGCCCTGCCCATGCTGGTGACGGGCGCCGTCATCACCGAGACGGTCTTCAGCTGGCCGGGCGTCGGCACGTACTTCCTCCAGGGCGCCCGGGCCCTCGACTACCCCGTCATCCTGGCCGTGCTGCTGCTGTCAGCCACGCTCGTCATGGTGGGCAACCTCCTGGCCGACGTCCTCTACGTCGTAGTCGACCCGAGGGTCCGGCTGGGGAAGACCGCGACATGACCGCCCGCCCGAACCACGCCCGCGGCGCGATCGGCGTCCTGGTCTTCCTCGCGCTGGTCAGCTTGGCCGCCCCGCTGCTCCCGCTCGACCCGACCACCATCGACCTGACCCGACGCTCCCAGGCCCCCGGCCCGGCCCACTGGTTCGGCACCGACGACCTCGGCCGCGACTACCTCGCCCGAGTCGTCTACGGCGGCCGCGTCTCGCTGCTGGTCGGGGCCCTGGCCATGGTCACCGCCACGACCATCGGCACGCTGATCGGCCTTTTGGCCGGTCTCGGCCGACCCTGGGTCGACAACCTGCTGATGCGCCTGGTCGACTTCCTGTCGTCGATCCCGTGGCTCGTCCTCGTCATCGTGGCCAGCGTTCTGCTGAGACCCGGCCTGATCATGATCGTGGCCATCATCGGCGGCTTCTCCTGGATGACGACGGCCCGTTTGGTCCGGGCCGAGATCCTGTCGGTCAAGCAGCGCGCCTACGTCGGTTACGCCGTCCACATCGGCCAACCCCTCCCCATCCTCGTGGCCCGCCACATCGTGCCCGCCATCGTGCCCGTCGTACTGATCACCGCCACGGCGACCGTCTCCGCCGCCATGCTGACCGAAGCCTCCCTCAGCTTCCTCGGCCTCGGCGTCCAAGCGCCCCAGACCTCGTGGGGGCAGCTCCTCCAGACCGCCCAGGGGAGCCTCCAGCGCCAGCCCTACCTGGCCCTCATCCCCGGTTTGGCCATCATCGCCACGGTCATGAGCTGCAACGCTTTGGGGAACTCCTTGCGGCACACTTTCCTTCGGGAGGCCCCGTGACCGAGTTGTTCCGGGTCGACCATGTCACGGTCGACCTGCCCCGCGCCGACGGCCGGCTGGCGCGGGTGCTCGACGACGTCTCCTGCCACGCCGACCGCGGTGAGATCGTGGGCGTCGTGGGTGAGTCCGGCAGCGGCAAGACCATGCTCATGCGCGCCATCCTCGGCCTCCTGCCGCCCGGCGCCCAGGGCACGACCGCTCCACCGCCCCACCCGCCGGCCGCCATGGTCTTCCAGGATCCGATGACCTCCCTCGACCCGGTCCGCCGGATCGGCTACCACCTGGTGGAGGTCGTCCGCCGCCACGCCAGCGCTCACGGCCACGCTCGCGACCAAGCCATCGCCGCCCTGGCCCGGGTCGGGATCGACGACCCGGTCAGGCGTTTCCGCCAGTACCCGCACGAATTGTCGGGCGGGATGCGACAACGGGTCATGATCGCCATGGCCCTGCTGGCGGAACCCGAACTGCTCCTGGCCGACGAGCCCACGACCGCCCTCGACGTCACGATCCAAGCCCAGATCCTCGACCTCATCGCCGACCTGAGGGCGACCGAGGGACTGACCGTCGTCCTGGTCACCCACGACCTCGGCGTCATCGCCGGCCTGGCCGATCGCGTGATGGTGATGTCGGCTGGCCGGGTGGTCGAGGAAGGACCGGTCGACGACATCTTCTACGCCCCCCGCCACCCGTACACCCGGGCCCTGTTGGCGGCCCGGCCAGGCGCGCCCCGGAGCCGGCCGTGAACGAGCTGATCCGGGCCGAGCTCCTGTCCAAGCACTTCCCCGTCAAGGGCCCCTTCGGCCGCCGCCCGGGCGTCATCAAGGCGGTCGACCGCGTCACCTTGGCCGTCGAGCGCGGCGAGACCCTGGCCGTGGTCGGCGAATCCGGGTCGGGCAAGACCACGCTGGGGCGCTGCCTGCTCCAGATGGAACCGGCCACGGCTGGCCGCGTCGTCTACCAGGGCGTCGATCTGACCGCCCTGCGACCGGCGGAACGCCGGCCTTTCCAGCGGCGACTCCAAGTCATCTTCCAAGACCCCTACTCGGCCCTCGACCCCCACCGCACGGCCCTGCAGCAGGTCATGGAGCCGTTGGAGGTTCTGACCGACGAACCGGACCCGGCCGGGCGGGCCGCCGCCGTCTTGGAGCGGGTCGGCCTGGGCGGCGACGTCGTGGCCAAGCGCCCACGCGCTTTCTCCGGCGGCGAACGCCAGCGCATCGGCATCGCCCGCGCCATCGCCGCCGAACCCGCCTTCGTGGTCTGCGACGAACCCGTCTCGTCTCTGGACGCCTCGATCCAAGCCCAGATCATCGATCTGCTGGCCGAGCTCCAGGCCGAACTCGGCCTGACTTACTTGTTCATCTCCCACGACCTCAGCGTCGTCCGCCACCTGGCCACCCGCACGGCCGTCATGTGCCGAGGCCGGATCCTCGAGCTCGCCCCCACGGCGGAACTGTTCGAAGACCCGTGCCACCCGTACACGCGCGCCCTGCTCGCCACCATCCCGATCGCCGACCCCCGGGCGGCCCGGGCCGCCGCCGCCAGACGGGGCCGGACCGTGGCCCAGGCCCCGACCGTCTGGTCGGACGACCCCGCTCCCTTGAGGCCGGTCTCCCCCGGCCACTTCGTCGCCTCACCCTGAAAGGACCACGCCATGCGCTCCGACCAACTCGACCGTCTCTTCACCCTCTCGCGACCCGACCTCCACCCGGACGGCTGGGCCGTCCTGTCGGCCACCCGGCCCGACTTCGCCGCCGACGCCTACGTCGGCCAGCTGTGGCGCGTCCCGTTGGACGGCGGCGCGCCCCGCCGGATCACGCGCGGGTTCCACGACACGGATCCCCAGGTCTCGCCCGACGGGCGCTGGATCGCCTTCCGGCGGCAAGCCCCGGACCAGCCGGCCCAGCTGGCCGTGGTGGCGGCTGACGGCGGCGAGCCCGCCGTCTTCACCGATCGACAACTGGGCGTCAAAGAGTTCGCCTGGCTGGGCGACTCGCGCCGGCTCGTCTTCACGTCGCCGGTGCCCGAGCCTGGCCGCTACGGCACCCTCGAGGGAGTCGACGCGGCGGCCGAGGACCCGCGCCACATCACGAACTTCCAGTTCCAGCTCAACGGCGACGGCTTCCTCAACGACAAGCGGACCCACGTCTTCCTAGTCGAGGCCCCGGACCCGGCCGCCGAGCCGCCGGTCCAGCCGGTCGGCCGGGCCGCCCAAGACCTGCCGCCTCAGCGGCGGGGCAAGGCTTTCGGCCTGCCGGCCACGACCCAGCTGACCTCGGGCGACGCCGACCACCACCACCTCCACGCGGCCGGCGAGGTCGTCTTGGCGGTCGCTCCCCGCCACGCCGGCCACGACCACGATCTACGGGAAGACGTCTACCGCGTGCCGTTGGACGGCGGCGACCCGACACTCGTCTACACGCCCGACCCGGCCCACCAGTTCGGCGCCAGCGCCCCCGTCCTGACCGGTGACACGGTCTGGTTCCTGGCCCAAGACCTCGGCTCCAGCGGGGTCGAGTTCACAGCCAGCGACGAGGTCCCCTACCGCGTGCCCTTGGCCGGCGGCCAGCCCCAACGCCTGGGGGACCCGGCAGAGGTCCAATTCCTCGCTTTGGTCCCCGACGGCACGGCCGAGGACCACGTGCTGGGCGTCATCTTCTCCCGCGGCCGGGGTCTGGCCGTCCGTATCGACGCCGACGGGAGCCTGACCCGGCTCGACACTCCACCCGACGCCAGCGTCCAAGCCTTGGCGGCCGACGGCAGCCACGTCGTGGCGACCGTGACGACCCCGCGCCGCCCGGCCGAACTCGCCCGCCTGGGGGCCGAGCCGGCCCGGCTGACTGACTTCTCCGCCGACCTGCTGGCGGTCGTCCAACCGATCGTCCCCCAAGAGCTGATCGCTCCCAGCACAGACGGCGCCGCGGTCCACGGTTGGGTCCTGGTCCCGCCCGGCCCCGGCCCCCACCCCGTGCTGCTGACCATCCACGGCGGCCCCCACTGGGCCTACTCGGACGCCTTCTTCGACGAGGCCCAGGTCTGCGCCGCCGCCGGCTACGCCGTCGTCATGTCCAACCCCCGGGGCTCGGCCAGCTACGGGGCGGCCTGGGGCAAGGCCATCCATCGGGCCTACGGCACGGTCGACGCCACCGACGTCCTAGCCTTCCTCGACCACGCCTTGGCCACCGTCCCCGGCCTCGACCCCGACCGGGTCGGCGTCCAGGGCGGCTCCTACGGCGGCTACCTGGGGGCCTGGCTGATCGGCCACAGCGACCGTTTCCGGGCCGCCATCGTCGAGCGCGGCTACCTGGACATGCGTTCGGACGTCGGCGCCTCCGACATCGGCTGGTTCTTCGTCCGGGAGGAGCACGGCACGGACCCCGCCCTGATCGACGCCCAATCACCCACCCTGGTGGCGGGCGACGTGACGACCCCGACGCTGGTGCTCCACTCGGAGCGCGACCTGCGCTGCCCCGTCTCCCAGGGTCTGCGCTACTACACCGAGTTGAAGTTGGCGGGCGTCGAAGCGGAACTCCTCCTCTTCCCCGGCGAGTCCCACGAACTGACCCGTTCCGGACGGCCCTGGCACCGCCGTCAACGCTTCGACGCGGTCCTGGACTGGTGGCGGCGCCACCTGCCGCTGTCCGAGACGCCATGATCCGATTCCGCGCCACTTCGAGGATCTTGCTCGGAGTCATCCTGCTCGAGTTCATCGACGGGATCCTCGGCGCTTACTACACCCCTCTGACCGTGCCGCTGGCCCGCTCGGTCGGGCTGCACGACTCCGACTGGAACTGGATCGAAGCCGCTCAGACCCTGCTCGGAGCCATGGTCATCCCGGTGCTGACCAAGCTGGGCGACCGCTACGGCCACAAGAAGGCTCTGCTGGCCTCGGTCACGGTCACGGCTGGAGCGGCCTGGTGGGTCGTGGCCGGCGGTGGCCTGGTGTCGGTGCTGATCGCCTTCTCTTTGATCGCGTTCAACTCGGCTTGGGGCGCGCTCGAGCTGGCGGTCGTACGGTCCAGTTACGGCGAGAGCGCCGAGGCCGACGAGAAAGTGTCGGCCGCCTCGGCGGCGCTGATCGTGGCCTTCATGGTCGGCTCGGTCGGCTCGGCCCTGTTCGGCGGCCAGTTCTTCGAGGCCACCGGCGGCTGGGCCGCCCTGGAGGAGGCCACGGCGGCCGGGATCGACCCGGCCGGGTCGGCCGCCTTCACCGACGCCCTGCGCCTCACCCTCCTCATGCCGGCGGCCTGGACGACGCTGGCCATCGTCCTGGTCGCCGTCTTCGTGCGCGACACCCCGCCTGTGCCCAGCGAACAACACGATCTGCCCGGATTGTTCCTCTTCGTCGGCATCCTGGTCCTCCTGGTCGGGGGCCTCAGCGCGGTCAAGCTGTGGGGGCCGGGCCAGATCTGGGGTTGGCTGATCATCGCCGCCGCCGCTCTGACGGCCTACCCCTTCGTCCGCCGGGAGTCCCGTCTGGCCCAGCCCACCATCGACTTCAAACTCTTGGCCACCCGCCAAGTCTGGCCCTACCAGGCCGCCGCCCTCCTGCTCGGCGTCGGCTACAACGCCACCCAGATCCCTCTCGTCACCTTCGCCAGCACGCGGCCCGACCAGGCGGGCTTCGGCTTGGCCGCCGACAGCGGCGACATCTCCGTCGTCATGGCCGTGATGATCCTGGCCATCTCGGTCACGGCCGGCTGCCTGACCGCCTTCGGCCGGCGCCTCGACCAGCTCGCCCTGCTGCGGATCGCCCCCTTCATCCACGCCGGCGAGTTCATCCTCTTCGCCTTCTTCCACACCGAGCTGTGGCAGGCCTACATCGCGGTCGCCGTGGGCGGCGTCGGCGCGGGCATCCTGGTCGCCTGGCTCCCGGCCGCCGCCGCCAACGCCGCCCCGCCCGGCAAGACCGCCACCCTGGTCGGCCTGATCAGCCTGTTCCAGGTCGTCGGCGTGGCCCTCGGCTCGGCCGCCTTCGCCATCATCCTGGGCGCGGTCGGCCACAGCACCGGCCCGACCGCCGCCCTGTCCGGCTACCTGACGGTCTTCGCCGTCGCCGTCGCCTCCTCCCTGGCCGCGGGCTCGCTGCTCAGACTGGCCCGCCCACCGAAAGGAACCAACCATGCCATCTGAACCCTTGACCCTGGCCGTCGTCGGCTCGGGGGCCGCCGGCACGCTGGCGGCCTGGCGGCTGCGCGCCCGGCTCGGGCCGCGGGCCGCCATCCACGTCTTCGACAAAGAACCCCAGGTCGGCGGCCGGGCCCACCACATCCAGTTCGCCGGCCAACGGATCGAACTCGGCGGCACGCTCATCCACACCGACAACCGGCGGCTGATCGAATTGGCCCACGTCTTGGGCGTCCAGCTCGCCCCCCGCCGGGTCGACGTCCTGGGCGGCGCCGACCAGCTGGCCGTCTGGACTGGGCGCGAGTTCCTGGTGCGCGCGCCCGAGTCGGGGATCGGGCTGCCGCTGGCCCTGGTCCGTCGCTTCGGGCCGGTCAACCTGCTGCGACTCCAGAGCCTGGCCAAACGGGCCAAAGCGGCCTGGAACTCGACCTACGCCCTACAGGAGGCGGGCCGGATCTTCGAGACTCCGGAAGAGCTGATCCGGGCCGCCGGGCTGAGACCGTACATCGGGGTCTCGCTGGCCGATCTGGCGGCGACCCGGCACATCTCGCGCAAGCTGGTCGATGAGTTCGTCACGCCGGTGCTACGCGACATGTACAACCAGACCTCGGACATCGTCGCCTTCGCCGGCCTGGTCGGCTTGGCCGGAGCGGGGCTGGCGGGCGGCTCGCTGGTGTCGGTCGTCGATGGCAACGCCACTCTACTGGAGAAGGCGCTGGCCCAGATCGTGGCCGAGGTCCACCTGTCCACCACCGTGACCGCGGTCGAGCCTTCCGACGACGGCGTCTGGCTCACGGCCGGCGGCCAGCGGACCCGGTTCGACGCCGTCGTCCTGGCCGCGCCCCTGGAGTTGGCCGGCGTCGACCTGCCCGGCGTCGATCTGCCCGACCTCCACCGGCGCCATCAGGAGGTCCACGTCACGCTGGTCGCGGCCGAGGCGGATCCGGCCTTCTTCGGCGGCGGCCCAGTCCCAGTCGACGTGCTCACGACCAACGGCCCGGACACGGTCTTCAAGGCCTTCGCCCAGACCGGCCACTCGCGTTCTTTGGGCGTCCCGATCTGGAAGTTCTTCTCCGGCCAAGAACTCGACGACGCCTTCCTGGCCCGCGTCTTCCGCCGGGTCGAAGACGTCCACCGCCACCTCTGGCAGGCCTACCCCGTCCTCGACCCCGCCCCGCGCTTCCGCCCCTTCCGGCTGGCCCAGGGGGTCTACCAGATCAACGACTTCGAGTCGGCTGTGTCCACCTTGGAGACCGATGGAACGGTCGGCTGGTCGGTGGCCGACCTGGTCGTACGCGACCTTGAGGCTGTTTGAGGGCCAGAGGAAGCGAGGAGGTGTCAGAGGTGTTGACTGGTGAGGCGGAGAGTCGGCCCGTGGTTGACGCCGCGCCGGTCTGGATCGTCCTGCCCGGTATGACCATGCCGCCGGAGGATTACGCCGCTTTGGCCGCCCGTCTGCCGGGCCAGGTCCGTGTCCTCGACGCCTACCAGGTTCCGCTGACGGCCCCCGCCGGCGCCGTGCGCGCCTGGTTCCAGGCCCAGGGGGCGTGGTCCGGCGTCCGCCTGGTCGGCCACTCGGCCGGGGCCATGGCCGCCTTGGAATGGCTGCTGACCTTCCCCGACGACGTCACGGCCGTGTTCCTGCTCGACCCCACCGACCCGGAGGAGAAGCCACCCCGCTTCCTACTCCCGGGCCGCCCGGCGCACCGGCTGATCGGGGCCCTCCTGGCGTTGGCGGGCAGGTGGCCCTGGCTGGCCCGCCGCCTGGGCCGATCCGGCCGCCGGCTCTTCTGGGGCCTGTTCACGAAGCTCCCCGACCCGCTGCCGCGGGCCGCGGTCGACCGCGTCTGGGGCCATCCGGCCGGCCTGGCCGCCGTCTGGTTCCAGGTCTTCGACCGCTACAACCAAGAGGCCCGGGTCCGCCCCCTCCTGAGCCGACTCCCGGACCGACCCATCGTCTGCCTCCACTCCCGCGCCGCCGAGCCCTACCAGGAACCCCTGGCCCGCCGCCTGGGCGCACGACTGTCGACCATCGACGGCGACCACCTGTTCCCCACCCTCCTGCCGGACCAGACCGCCGAGCTGCTGGCCTGAGGGGGCCGCGTCGAGCGGCTCTAAAGACACTGATTCAGAAACTATTGGCGAAACACGGTCTTCGTCTTCGGATGGCGTCGGTTCCTCGGCCGAGCGACCCGGAACCTCGGTCGAGGGATTGACCGCTGGGTCGCAGGCATTCGATCATCCGCTGAGAATGGACAGTGAATTGACGTCTCGGAAAGACCTGAGACGGTCACAGCGTCTTGGCCAGGTTCCGCATTTTCCACGCTGCCGCCGGGTCGGAGCGGGCGGCAGCCAGCGCGTCTGGATAGTCGGCGAACAGCAGATCGGGGGCGAAGTCGGCGCGAGCCGCCCGGGTCAGGTATCGGGCCTCGTCATCGTCCCGGGGCCCAGACAGGCTGACGAGGTATGTCTCGGCGGTGTCGATCAATTCACTTAACGCCGGCTCATCTCCGGTCAGCAGCATCGGGTACAGGGCAGTGGCCACCTCAGCTTCACGCCCGGCGAATCGGTCGGCCACATGGAACGGCCGGGGAAACGGGCCGGACAGCGACAGGTGGTACAAAATTACCCGCCGGAGCAACACTTCGTCCCCCTGGGTGAACAGCTCGGGCAGGCGCCGGGCGATGCGGGAGATGTCATACAGGTCTCGGACGGCCACGCGCTCGACGAGCGCCTTGGTCTTGCCCGCGAATAGCTCGGCTTCGGCGTTCACCGCGAAGGTCGCCTCGCCTCCGCCGGGCAGACGGACGGTCTTAGGACGGACGGGCAGCAGGGGCGAGCGGTTGAGATAGTCAAGGTCCACTTTCACATGGTCGCGACCGTGACTGCCTTGGTAAGAGAGCAGGAATTTGCGCCCTGCATGCTCCGGCCTGCCAGGAACGACGGTGAACCCGGCTTCGCCACCCACGTCTATGATCGCCTGCTCGACGTCACCGCGTTCGGCCATCATGGCTTCGCGACCGGCGTGGCCTATGTAGTTCAGATCGATATCCACCGAAAGGCGGGGCGCGTCGAGCGCGAACAGGTTGATCGCGGTGCCGCCGTGCAAGCACACGCGGGCACGCAACCATGGGTCGGCGTTGATCGCGCTCAGCATGGCCAACAGCCGGATAACCTTCTCCACGGCATCGGCCCTGAATCCAGTGAAGTCTAATTGGTGAGCCACGAAGCCATCTCCTGTTGTGGGTGGGGCAGATACAGCTTCCACCGTTTGACCCAGTGGCGGTCCCTCGGCGCGCTGGCCGACCAGAAGTAGTACGGGCCAGCGCCGAGCGATCCCGCCAGCGTGGCCAGCGTCTCCCCTGGCACTCGCCATCGGTCTCGCTCGACCTCCAGCGTCCAGCCCAGACGGGCGCGCACGCTGTGCGCGGCATTCGCCGCCAGCGAGGCGGCCCAGCCGGCGTCGAGTCTGGTCAGGCTGGCCAGCGCGTGGAGCAGGTTGTCCGGCCCCCCGGCGGCGGCGACGTTGGTCATGCAATCGACCAGTGTCTGCTCCTTGTTTGTGAGCCGGTAGCCGTGGCCCGTCGGAGTGAGGATATCTTGCGTGACTAATCGCCTGCCTTGGGAGCGGTACGGCCGGTAACTGATCCCGTCATAGGTGAAGGTGTTGATTCCAGCGGCGGTGTAGAACTGGACTAGACGGGTTAGGTTGTGCTCGGCCCCGAGCAATCTCAACGCCGAGGTGTGGCAGAACACCGCGTCCGGGACCACGGCCAAAGCCACGTCGAACGGGTCGGCCGTCAGGCCGGCGAAGCGGCCGGTCTTGGACACGTACGTCCCCCGCCGCACCTTGTCAACGGCCCCATTGGCGACCGCCCGACTCAACAGGTTCCGGTCGGTCTGACTGCCGGGGAAGCGCGCGGCGAACTCCTCGGCGGTGAACACCTGCCGAGCGCCCAAGAACTCCCGAATCGCCACGGCCTAGCCTCCGTATGTTGAACGACGATCCCTGATAATACCATTACGAGTGGTATTAGGTCCGTTGGTGTTCAAAAAGGCGTCGAGGTTGCTCTGCCCGGTCAAACAGCTGACAGCGGCCAGTGCCGCCGGGCCGGTCGGCGGCGGCCCACGATCGAGGTCGCATCACCGACCTGCGGCGTACCGCTCCCTTCTCGTGCCGGCATGGCCAATCATGGCGGCCTGGCCTCAGCTCATAGTGCCCCCAGAAGTGGCTTCAGCAGATCGAGGACTTTACCGAGAAACAGCCCCAAAGCGGCAAGACAAGAGAACGCCCCGACCAACATGTAGGCCAGCCCCGCCCCCAGCTTTCCCGACTGCATGGTGCTCCATCCCTTTTTAGTGAATGCAATCGTGCAGGCGGCTAATATACCCAGCGCTAGAAACCATATGGTGACCTGCTTAGCCGTGCTATTTGTACTGTTAAAAAATCCATCCACTAGAATGTCCGTCCTGGTAATTTCTACTGTTCTCTAAGTCATGAAGGGCGTTCGATGCCGACGTCGCGATTATTTCCTTTGCAGCGCCGACACACAGCCCAAACCGACGATGGTCACCGGAATAAGCGCCGATCCCCAGTAATACACCGCCGCCCCATAAGCGAGGCTGCTCCCACCGTATTCACCGAAATCGACGACCCGGGTCGCGCCGTACACCAGGTACCACAGTGGGAACGTCCAAAGCGCGCCTCGTCGGCTAGTTATCAACGCGCATAAGACTGTACCCACGGCCACCACGACGAAGACTATGTACGCACTGTCCAGCCGAGACAGCAGGCCCGACGCCACTCTGGCCGCGGTGAGGCCTAATCCCCAGGCCAGCAGACGGTTTCGCATGCGCGCTCAACCCCATCCGTTTTGAGCGCCGGACACGACTTGAACCGTGTACGACTCGTCCACGGCTAGAACGCGCTCGAATCACCGGACAGGCCGTTATAAATTCCTCGAAGGGCCCGCCGACTGGCCTTGAATTGGTCCTTGACGCCTCCGAGTTCGTTTGTCAATGCGTCGATTTCCCTCTGGGCGGCGTTGTATCGCTCGCGGTATTCCTTCTTCTTCATGATGCGCGGGACCAAGCACGCCACAGCCACGGCCACGCCAACGATGCTCAGCACCGTCGTCCCGTTCATGAGACCAGAGAAGACGATCACTATACCGACGATCATTCCCAGCGTCAGTAGCCCCGTCTTCGCCTTTGGCAGTGCTTCTTGTTCCTGCTTCTTATCGGCGATCAGCTTCTCCCGGACGACGTCTCTGGGCAAGTTCTCCGCGTAACCGGATTGGCCGTCTCCGCCCAGCCACACGTGATATTCCCTACCCTTGTACTCAAGTACAATGCGGTACAACCCAAGCAGGACCGTATCCACGGCGCTATCCTTCTGGATGGACGCGCCGCCCATCTGGAGGCTACGTGTTCTGCGCCCCACTACGGCCTCATTTATCTGATTACGCAATAGTTCATTCACACTCGAGACGGCGTATTTTGCGTACGCTTGCTGCTCTGACAGGTCGGCGCTCGGATATACCGCGTCCGCCGGCGTCGACAGTTGACTGGCCGGCACGAGTTTCCCATCGATGGCCCCATCGTTGAACAGCCGGCTGATCTGGCCGCCGAACTGGCCGTTCATCGGCGCGTACACCGCTCGCGACACATTCGCGTTCGCGCTGGTGGTATGCCATTGGGCATCAGTCTCGGTCTTCGTTGTTTGCCACGTGGTATTGCCGCTCCCCGCCCGGTCCTCCGTCCAGGTTCGCTTCACATCCACTGAGTACTCGTAGGTGTACGACGCCGTGCCGGTGCAAAAGAACACGTAAGCCGGAACGAAATAATGCTCCTCGCGTAGCACATTAATTTGCTGGAAGATATCAAGGGGTAAGTTGGGTGTATCCACCAGAACCTGGACGAGTCTCTGGTGAATCCTCGACCCAGTGGCCGTTAGCCCGAGGCCGCCGCTGAAACTCCCCGCCGCTGGCGTTGGGGGAACAGCGCGACCGGGGTCGGCGTTGCCTGTATCCACAGTCCAATCTCCTTATAGCTGGTCTAGATGCCGATGACGGGTGGCACTGATCGGAAGGAACGGGCCGCTTGTAGCTCTTCAAGCGCGTAATGCTCCGACTTCTCGGAGGGATACTAGCGACTCCGAGAAGTCGGAGCAAGAGCGTTCGCCACACCCAGTGGAATGGGATAGTGACCACGAGGCCAGGACGCAGCCGGCCGGCTCAGCCTGAGCCGGACTTCACTGCCCTGCGTCTGGCCGCTCATGTGCGCAGGCAGCAACTCGGCCTGAGTCTCCGTCAACTCGCTGCGCGAACCGGCGCCGCCGAGTCAACGGTCACCGGCGCGCTTTACGGGTACCACGAGGGCAGCGTGCGCACCTGGTGGGCCATCGCCCGCGCCTTGGAGATGACCGTCGGCGAATTGATGTCGCATCTCGACGGACCCGTCCGGTGATCCAGCGCCGCTGTGGGAGCGGAACCGCAGTGGCGCCTCCCTCAGGCCTCCGAACACGGCTTACCCGGGCTGGCTGCGCCGATCAGCCGGCGGCGACAGCCCGATCAGCGCTCCACCGGCGGCCTCCTCGACCAAGGCTTGCTCGGTGGGGGACGGCCCGGTTAGAGTGGCTCTCGTTGTTGTTCCCTCAAGTTAGGACGAGGCTATGACGGGCCACCTGGTCGACCCGACCCAGCGCTGATCCGACGCCTCCCCGGCTCCGGTCGCGCCCCCGACCGACAGGAGCCCTCATGTCCGCCACCGTAGTCCTTAACCAACTTTCCTTCACCTGGCCCGACGGCGCCGTCGGGCTGGACGGCCTCAGCGGCTCCTTCAGCGCCGGGCGCACCGGCTTGGTCGGAGCCAACGGATCCGGCAAGTCGACCTTGCTCAAACTGATCGCCGGACTGTTGCGGCCCAGCGCCGGCACGATCACCTGTTCGGGCTCGGTCGGATATCTGCCCCAGTCCTTGACCTGGTCCAGCTCCGACACCGTGGCCGACCTGCTCGGGGTGGCCCAGCGGCTGGCCGCCTTGCGCGCCGTCGAGGCCGGGTCGCTCGACCCGGCCTGGTTCGACCTGATCGGCCCCGACTGGGACTTGGAAGCCCGCACGGCGGCCGAACTGGACTGGTTGGGCTTGGGCCCGGACGACCTGACCCGGCCGGTCAGCCAGCTGTCCGGCGGCCAGGCCATGCTGGTGGCGACGGCCGGGCTGCGGCTGCGCCGTGACTCCATCAGCTTGCTGGACGAGCCGACCAACAACCTGGACCGGCCCAGCCGGGCCCGGCTGGCGGAAGCGGTGGCGCACTGGCCTGGTCACCTGATCGTGGTCTCGCACGACCTCGACCTGCTGGAGCTGATGGACTGCACAGCCGAGCTGGCCGATGGCCACCTGGAGTTTTACGGCGGACCGTACAGCCAGTTCCAGGCTTGGCGTCTGACTGAGCAAGAAGCCGCCCAGCGGGTCGCCCGCCAAACCGAGCGTCGGGTCAAAGCCGAGCAGCGGCAACGGATCGAAGCCGAGACCAAGCTGGCCCGCCGGGCCCGCCAGGGCCGGGCGGGCCAACTGAGCGGCGGACTGCCCCGTATCTTGGCCCACGCCCGCGCCAGCTCGGCCCAGGTCTCGGCCGGGAAGTCGCGGGCCGTCATGGACGACCGGCTGGCCCAAGCCCAGGCCGCCGCCGAACAGGCCGCCGCCCGGGTGCGGTCCGAGCCGCCCATCCGGCTCGACCTGCCGGCGGTCGGCCTGGCCGCCGGTCGCCGGCTGGTCGAAGTGGACGACGGCCAGCGGCAGTGGGTGGTCCAGGGCCCGGAACGGGTGGCTTTGGTCGGGGCCAACGGCGTGGGCAAGACCCGCCTGCTGGAACGGTTGTGGGCCAGCCGGCCCGGTGCCCCAGAGCCGGCGGCGGTGGAGCCGGGGCCACCCGACCCGACCCGGCGGCCGACCTGGCCCGACCAAGCGCGGCAGCCGACCCCGCCCGACCCAGCGCGCCCGCCGACCCCGCCCGGCCCCGACTGGTTGGCCGGCGGTCCGGAGGGGCGGTTGCTGACTGACCGAGTGGGCTACCTGCGTCAGCGTCTGGACGGCCTGTCCGAGGACAGCGGCGCCCTGGACAACCTGCGCCAAGCGGCGCCCGGCCTCAGCCCGCTCGAGGCGCGGGCCCTGCTGGCCCGCTTGCGCCTACGCCAAGCGGCGGCCGACCGGCCAGTCGGCGACCTGTCCGGCGGCGAACGCTTCCGGGTGGCGCTGGCCCGCCTGCTGGGGGCCCGTCCGCCGGCCTGGCTGCTGCTGCTGGACGAGCCCACCAACAACCTCGACCACTCCAGCGTCGACAGTCTGGTCGAGGCCCTGGCCGGGTACGACGGCGCCCTGCTGGTGGTCAGCCACGACGACCGCTTCCTGGGCCGCTTGGGCCTGGACCGGACCTGGGAACTAGACGCCGACGGACATTTGACCGAGCTCAGTTGAAGCCTGGAGCCGTCTGCGGCCTATTCGGAGTGAACCGCTAGGACACGGCGGGAGCCCGTATCGGACCAGCCGGGGCCAGCGACGCTCCGGGGTGGGCCTAAATCAGTGGATCGTCGGGAATGGGACTAGGTTCCTCGGTCACAGCCCCAGCGGCTCTGGAGCCGACGCCCCACACCGATCACCGGCCGGCCGACCCCGACCGGACCACGACCTGGACCTCACCGATGCGCAAGGTGTGCGACGGCGCCGTGAAGGTCAGATCGATCACTCCGCTGCGGCCGTAACCAGACCAGTCCACCCTGATCCGAGTCACCGCCGTGATCGTGTGATCGCCCTCCTTGTCATAGGTCCAGCCACAACCCGAAGGCGACTCCCAAGCCGACTCGTCGTAAGCCCGCGGGGCCGAACCCGTCCCGCAAACCGCCCGATGGCCAGCGTCGTCCGTCCACGTGATGCTGGTCAGATGGGCCTGCGCGATGACGGTGTGCCCACCGGAGGAAGCCGACGCCGTGGCGACACCGGACACCCCCGGCTTGGCGTTCTGAGCCCAGAACCAAACCGGAATCCCGACCGCCCCCCACGCCTTGGGATTCTGATCGAACCAACCGCCCGGCCAAACCCCCATCTCAGGAGCCTCCAGATGCATCTTCGCCACCGCCTCGTGAGCCAAGACCAGGGGATCCGGAGGGGCGGTCGGCGGACTGGGGAACCAGACGAATGAGTTCTTCATCTTGCTCAGATCGCTGAGGACGTACGGAGTGGAACAGCTCATGACCACGCCAGTCGGGCCGTGCTCCACGTACAACCGTCGGTACAGAGAATTTACCTGGTCCGGATCCGTGACGCCTGTGAGGTCCTGGACTCGTTGTAAATAGCACTTCGACTCGTTGTCCCACCAACCGCGACTGGTCTGGCAGGGGACTTCACCCACCAGAGGACTTCGGCAAACCACCGATCCGCTGTCGGAGGACGAGTTCCCGCCAGAATCAGAAGCGTCGCCCCCGCCACCAGCTGTGATTACACATAGACCACGTCTGTCACCATCGACGCACTCAACGTCGCTGTAAGCCCCGGGAGCAGGCAAAGCAATCAGCGCAGTGACCGTCCCAATAACAAGTGCGGCCCGCAAGCCGAGCCAGGGCAGTCTTAGCATGCCTGATTTAGGTCCGGTGTCCGCGTCAACACGACCAACCAGGCAGATCGGTCTGGCACCCACTGAACTGTGTAATCGTGACCGATCGGATGCCCATCGGTTGGAGTGATGTCCTGCCCATCAGCGTCCAGAAGTCGACTCGCGCTAATGTCCTCACACGCCCACACTGTGACCTGTTGCGCCCCATCCGCCGTAGTCGTCTCCGGACTGACATTCCACCCCGTGACCACGACATCACCGGTCTCGTGCTTACCGCTGGCGGAGTACTGCAGAAGATAGGGCCGAATCTCGGTCAACGCCGGGTCGACCGCGACCCACCAAATAGCGTCCAAATCCAAAACCTCATCCACCTCCATCTCACCTTGGTAGTACTTGTCTAAAACGACTTGGTACGCGCGAACGGCTTCGACGGCCGCCAACTGGTTCTCAGTCCAGAACGGGTCATACGCCGCCGGCTGAGGGCCAGTGGGAGTGGGCTCTTCGGAAGGAGTCAACGCGGTCGACGGCGCGTCCGGAGGCTCCGGCGCGGGATCGGACGAACAGCCGGCCAAACCGACTAAACCGGTCAAACCGGCCAACAGGATCAAACGCCAGGTGGGCTTGGAGGAGGTCATTTCGGTATCCCTTCGAAGGTGTGAGTGGCTTGGGCGGTGGCCCGCCCTGTGACGACGACGGTGGTGAAAAGCCCAGCCAAAGTGGGCTGGTAGACGTAATGGCAGACGGCTTGGACGGAGTCGGCCACGACCACGATTTGGCTGTCCTGGCAGCCAGCCGCGGCCATGTAGGAACGGGCGCTGTCTTGGGCCAAGCGGTCGGTCAGGCCGATCTGCCCGGTCAGACTGGCCCGGTCGATCTCTTGAGCGGCGCTACGGGCGGCCTCGCGGGCGATGCCGGCGGCGCGTTGACGGGCGTGCAGGACGCCGGAGGCGTCGACCACGAAACCGATCAGCAGAGCGACCAGGAAGACCATCAGGACGACGAAGGCGGTGACCGAGCCGTCCTCGCCGCTTGGTCTGGCCCGGCCGCCGGCGGCCCTGGGGCCGATCGGGTTGGGGCCTCGCGACGGCTGATCGATCCGGGCGGGCGGGCTCATCAGCGGCCTCGATAGGCGTCGATGGACGAGGTGGCGCTGGCTTGGATGGTCAGACTGCCGGGCAGGCCGGGGATGGTGATGTCGGACAGGTCGACCCGGCAGACCACCTCGACCCGAACCAGACCGGTCTGGCCGGGTGGGGCGTCGAAACCGGTGGTGTCAACCGTCACTTGCGGGGCGGGCAGACAGTCGAACTGTCCGGCCAGCAGAGCCTGGGCCCGGCTGGTGGCCTGGACCACGGCTTGGTCCGGAGTCCGGGCCAAGGAGGCTTCGCGGGCCGCCTCCCAGGCCGTCTGGTCGACGGCTTGCCGGGCCAGGCCGATCAAACCGGCCAGCACCACCAACATGGTCAGTCCGATCAGGGAGGGAGCCAAGATGACGACTTCGAGACTGGCCGAACCGGCCTCCGACCTCCAGCCGGACCGACCGGCTCCGCGCTCCGTCGCTGCGGAACCGACCGGGTCTCTCCCCGGCCTCAGGCCCCGGGCCGCTCTCGAACGGCGCGCCCGCCTCATCATGTGTACATCTCCAGCGGTAGCGAGGCGGTCTGGTCGACTCGGTTCAAGAGGCCGGGCAGGACGGCCGGGATCTCGGCCCGCACGGTCACGCTGATCTGATCGGACGACCGTGTCACGCTGACCAGGGCCGCCCCGGCGAAACGGGGGGCGGCTTGGGCGATGAACTCCAACGTGGCCTGTTCGGCCTCGACCTGGTTGGAGTCGATGGCGGCCCCGACCAGGACGCCCTCTTGGGCGGCGGCCAGACAGAGCGACCGGGCGTACATCCACAGCCCGGCCTGGACGGCGACCAGCGACACCAGCAACACGACCGGGAAAATGACCACCATCTCGATCGAGACAGCCCCGCTCTCGCGCCGGTCGCGCCGGCTGGAACGGTCGTACCGGGGCGGACGGCGCCAGCGGCCGACCGTCCGATCGGGCCCGCCTGAAGACGACGGCGTCGGAGCCGGCCGCGGCGGGACCGTCGACCGGGACCGCCCCCACCGATCCGGCCGAGTGGGCCAAGACCAGAGACGGGACACCCGAACAGACGGCGACGAGACGACCGACCGGGGCCGCCCCCACCGATCCGGCCGGGTGGGCCGGGGCCGGAGCCGAGGCGCCGGAACGGACCGGGCCGGACCGCTCATCCGGGCAGTTCCATGCCAGCTAGGCGGTCGGAGGCGTTGCGGACGTAGGCCGTGATGGCGGCGATCACGATTGCGGCGATCACGATCACGGCGATGGCCCAAATGACGTTCTCTATCGTGACCGACCCCCGCTCCGGCTCGGCCGGACGCAGCAGCCGGCGCAGGGCTTTGGGATCGTTCAAGTTGGCCAGGATCAGAGTCATGGCGTTGACCAGTCGGGTCATTTCGCTTCCTCTTTCGGTTACGACCGGTGGTCGGTCTGGGGTTTGGTGGCGGTCCGTCCCAGCCGCCGCGGGGCGGACGGACGGTTGGATGTCGATTGAGTGGTCATGGGCGCCTCAGAACGACAGCATGGTGAACAGGGCGGGGCCGATCAGGATGATCAAGAAGACCACCCCCAAGACCGACACCGGCACGGATAATTTCTCGGCCGTCTCGTTGGCCCGGCTCAGCTCGTTGTTGAGCAGGGCGGCCCTGAGCGCGACGGCGCGGGCCCGCAGGGTGCCGTAGACCTGGGCCCCCTCGGCCCCGGACAGGCGCATGATGTCGGCCAGATCGGTCAGATCGGGCAGGCCCAGCCGTTCGGACAGGTCGTGCAGAGCGTCCCAAGGGGTCTGGCCGGACCAGTTCGAATGGGCCAATTCCTCCTTCAGCTGGAGGAAGACCCAAGAGTCGCCCACGTCGGCCGCCACCTCCAGGGCCTGGCGCGAGCCCGAGCCGGCGTGACGTTCCAAAGCCACCAGGTCGATGTACGCGCTCAGGGCGCGGGCGAATTCGGCCCGGGCCAAGCCGGCCCGCTGCTTGACCTGCCAGTCCGGCAACATGAACAAGACGGCGGCCAAGCCCAAGGAGGCCACCAGGGGCAGGAAGATCGGGGCTCTGATGCCCAGAATGGCCACCACGGAGACCGTCACCGAGGGCATCGTCAGGCCCAACGCCGCCAGGATCAACTTGCGCCCCATGAAAGAGGCCGGGGACAGCCCGACCAGGGCTAGGTCCTGACCCGGAGGATTGGCCAGGCCGGGCGGCAGCGTCCGCATGGCCCAACGTCCCAAACGGTCGGTCCGATCCTGGTCGCGGGGCAGTCGGTCGGCCGGGCCGACCTCGATCAGCGGCCCCAACCGGTTCAGCGAGTCGGTCAGGTCGGGCCGGACCGGCAACAGCCGCCAAACCAACAGGGCCAGCCCGCAGCCCAGCAAGATGCCCCCGGCCAGGGCCATCTGCAGCCCCGTGGCGCTCATCGGACGGCCTCCCGTCTGACCTGCTGGCCGATGAAACGGGGCGGTTGCTCGCCCCGGGCCATCCGTCGCATCCAGATCAGGACGCCGGCGTAGGCGGTCAACAGGCCGACCAGGACGACCTGCCCGGCCGGGCTGCGGTACGGATCGACGTAGCCACTGGAGACGAACAACACCACCAAGACCACGATGGTGATGATGGTGACCCAGCGGGCCGTGGTCCGTGGCTTGGCCCGGTCGGCCTCGATCTGACGGCGGGCCCGGACGTCGGCCGCGACCGACTCGGCCAGCCCCTCCAAGACGATGGCCAAACCGGAACCGCGGCGGCGCGCCCCCAGGATCAGATTGGCCGCGATCAGGTCGCCGGTGACGTCGTCCAGGTCGTCGGCGAAGGCCCGCAGAGCGGCTTCGGTGGTCCAGCGGGCGCGCAGTCGCGCCACCAGGCGGGAGACCTGGGGCCCGATGGCGGCCGGCGTCGAGCGGGCGGTCGCGGCCAGGGCTTGCTCCAGGCCGACGCCGGCGGTCAGGACGCCGGACAGGGAACGGGTCCACTCCTCCATCGCCTGCAGGGCGTCGATCCGTTGGGCGTCGGCCGACTTGGACAGCAGGCGGGGCAGCCCGACGCAGGCCGTCGGCAGGATCAGGATCGCCACCACCCAGCCGCTCATCAACGCGATCACGACCCCGCCGATGAAGCCGCCCAGGGCCAGCCAGACCGTCCGGTCGAAGTCCCGGCCCAGCCGGATCAGACGCCGCCGGGGCGGGCGGATGACGACCGGGCGCGGTTTCAGACCCAGCACGATGGCGATCAAGCCGCCCACGGCCAGGGCACCGCCGATGGCCGGGATGAGCGGGGTCACAGTCCGGCTCCCGCCTGGTGGGCCTGGAAGTCGTTCAGGCGGAAGCCGTGACGGGCCAGCTGGCGCAGTTCGTCCGGCAGCCGGACCGGTTGGGCCAGGCGCTGGTCCGGGCCGGCTTCGAAGACGGTCGAGGTGGCGTACCCCAAGGGCGCCTCGCCCGGTCCGACCCGGATGATCTGGGACAGCCAACGGCGTTTACGGAAGCCACCGCCGGCCAGCCGCTCGGTCTCGGCTTGGACGTGGACGATCAGGTCGATGTCCTGGGCGATGGCGCGGGTGGCGTAGTCCTGGGTGACGTGCGGGCCGGCCTCCATGGCGCAGGTGATGAGCTTGCGCACCGCCCCCTCGGCCGAGTCGGCGTGGGTGGTCGACAGCGAGCCGGCCCCCGACTGCATGGCCTTGATCATGGCCAGCACCTCACGGCCGCGGACCTCGCCCACGATCTGGCGCGACAGGTTGAACCGGAAGGAGTCGTAGAGGGCGTCGTCAACGGTGAACTCCCCGGCCCGCCGGCCCTGGGCCCCAATTTCACCGGAGCCCGGCCGCGCCTCCCAGGCGTGTACGACGGGGTGGCGCTGGGGCATCTCATGCAGGTGCAGCTCGTACTCCGTCTCGAAGGTCCCGATCGACTCGCTGGGCGGGATCTCGGCGCACAGGGCCCGCACCAGAGTGGTCTTGCCCGCCCCTTGGACGCCGCAGACCACGATGGACAGGCGGGCTTTGACGGCGGCGGCCAAGAAGCTGGCCGCCACTTCGGTCAGGCAGCCGCTCTCGACCAGGTCGGCCAGGAGGACGTCCCTCAGACGGTGACGCCGGATCACGACCGACGGCCGGGGCGTCACCCAGGCCGCCGCCGCCAAGCGGGAGCCGCCGTCCAAGCGCAGGTGCAGCCGGGGTTCGGCTTCGCTGAAGGCGCGGGCGTTGACCTCGGAACGGGAGGCTAGGAAGACCAGGAAGTCGATCAACTCGTCGTCCGAGTCGGCCACCGGCGGGCCCGGCAGCAACCGGCCGTCGGCGTATTCCAACCAGACGTTCTCGTGGCCGACGATGACGATGTTCTCGATGCCGTCGTCGTCCACCAGCGGTTGCAGCCGACCCAGCCGGAAGAGGGCGTCGAAGATGGCTTGGCCGATCCGCGTCTCCAGGTTCCGGTCCCAGGCCCCCTGGCCGGAGGCGGCGGCTTGGGCGGCCTGATCCTCCAGCAGCTCGTGGATGATGGTCCGGCCCAGCCGCTGTTGCTGGAGGCGGTCGATCCGATCGGCCCCGATCCGGGAGCTCAGCCGTTCGGAGGCCTCCGACCGCAGCCGCGCCACCAGCCCCCAGTCGATCTGGACCGGGGGCGGGACGACCGTCCCTAAGCCCAGGAAGTCACGGTCGTCCGAGCTGAGGTCCAGTTCGTCGGTCGGGCCGGCCGGGGCTTGGTCGGGGCGGGGCCCGACCGCCGGGCCGCCCGCGGCCAGGACCGTTCCGGGCTGGACCGACGCCGAACCGATCGGGCGCGAACCGGCCCCGGGCTGGACCATAGGACCGACCGCGGCCGAGCCGACCCGGGCCACCGGACCGACCGCAGCCAGGCCGCCCGCAGCCGAACCGACAGAAACGGGACCGCCAGAAACAGGGCCGACCGGAGCCGGACGGAGGTCGGGTCGGACCGCCGCCTCGGTTGAGACGGGGCCGACCCACGGCTCGGCCGCCGGACCGGTCAACCAAATGGCGGCTTGCGGCAGCGGCGGTCGGGTCGGGAGCTGGTCCACTGGCAGTGGGACCGAGCCCGGCGCTGGGTCCGCGGTCGGGGCCGGCGGCCGCGCCGTCGGATCGACCGCCGCGGCCGGGCGAGCCGTTCGGTGGGGATCGATCCGGGCCATCAACTCGGTCAGGTCGGTCCCAGGGCCGACCCCCGGGCCGACCGCGTCGGGGCGCACGATCGAACGGGTGGCCTCGGCCGCACCGGAGTCGACGCTCCGACCGCTCCGGGCGGTGGCGTCGGACCAGTCCGAGGGAACGCCCGGCCCGCCCGGCCCCGAAGGCACGGCCGACGGCGGCCCGGCCGGACTGTAGAACAAGGGCAGGGCCGAGGGGTCGTCCGCCATCACGACGCCGATCCGTTCGCTCATGGCGCCTCCTCCGGGTCGGGCGGCGTCAGAATGTCCTTGGACTCGGCCAGTCGCCGCCCGATGGCCTCGGCCAAGCGGCCCAGGTCGCGGGCCAAAGGACGCCGGCGGTGCCGGCGGCCCGGCCGGTCGCCCCGGCTGAAGACGGCGGCGGCTGGCGGGTCCCAGCTCAACTTCTCAAGCACCGGCAAGCCCAACACCTTGGTGATCTCGTTCGGCCCGTAAGGACGGTTGGGGCCGACCAAGACCAGACCGTGGCCCTGGCCGGAGTCAGCCGCCTGCCCGTACGAACGCCAGGTCTCGGCCCATTGGCGGGCCGCCGCCAGGCTGGGCAGATCGGCCCGTAAGAGCAACAGGCTGAGATCGGCCATCCGCGGCAAGCTGGTCGGCCAGGAGGTCAGGCCGAGCCGTCCGGCGTCCACGATGACGTCTTGGCCGCCCCGGTCCAGCGCCTTCAACTCGAAGGCCAACGGCTCCCAGATGTCCATCAGGGAACGGGCCTGGGCGTGCGAGCGGGGCCCGGACAGCAGGCGGGCGGCGGTGGAGCCGGGCAGCGGCTCCAAGAGTTGGGGCAGCGCCTCGCCCAGACGGTTGGCCCGGCTGGCCATGACCAACTCGACCATGGCGTCGTTGGGTTGGGTCCAGCCCTGGAAATACCCCGCCAGGACGCTGGAGCCGCCGGTCGGATCGGCCTCCAGCAGGACGACCGGGCGGGGCCAAGCCAGGGCCAGGCCGACGGCGCAGGTGGTGACGCCGGGGGAACCCGAAGCCGAGGCCAACAGGATCAAGGCCATGGCTCAGCGCTCCCGGGCGTCCAGCACCAGCGCGACCCGGCCGCTGGCCGACAGGGCCGCCACCTCGGGGGCCACGGCGGCCTCCAATTCGACTCCGACCACGACGGTGCGATTGCCGTCCGGCGGGCTCACGTCGACCACGGTGGCGGGCCAGGAACGGACTTGGGAGTCGGCCGCGCCGGGGTCGGGCACGGACACCACCCGGACTTGGTCGCCGATGACGAGTTGGTTGCCGGGCAACCGGCCGGGGGCCAGAGCCAAGCCGACCTCGGCCCGCCCCTTGTGCGGCACCACCGACGGGCCGACCGCGCCGACTGTCACCAAACTGCCTTGGGGCAGGTCCCAGATGGCGTATTGCCCGATCAGCTGGGCCATTTGTTCGGCCGGGATTAGGTGGAGGGCCGGGTCGATCCCGACTCGTACGACTTGCAGGTCGCCGCGCTCCAGACGTTCACCGCGCGCCACCGGGGCCACCACCGCGATGACCTCTTGGGCGTTGCTGAGCTGGGTGTAGGCGCCGACCGAGATCAACGCCCCGGCCACCACCAAGAGGCCGCCCAGCGCCACCGCCAAGGGGCTACGGCGCAGTTTGGGGTTGGTCGAGACCGGGGCCTGCCCGCTGCGGCGGTCAGCCGCGGCGGATGGGGCGTCGTCGGTCGCGGGACCCCGTCGATGGGGCCGGATCGTTGGCATACCGTCTCCTAAGTGCACTGGGGGCGCTAAGGGAAAACCGACCGGTTTGGGGCAGTCGGATGAAGCCGGAGCGAACGGTCCTCCAGCCTTCGATCAGACGTTGGACAAACAGTCCACTCGCCCGGTCTCAGACCCGGGTCCCGCACTTTCCGGCGGTCCGCCGACAGCGTCGGTCGGCTTTCCCAAAGGGGAAACCACCGGGGGTCGGCTTGGCCCGCGGAGAGGGCCAAGCCACCTTTAGCATGTCACATGCTAGGCCGACTCCTGGACCCCATGGAGGGTTATCAACAGGTTTTTCGAGATCGATTCGAGCTGAGTCCGGCGGCTCCGACCGGACCTCGCCGCCGCGCTGGGACAGTTGTCCGGACAGCCCGGTCGTCGACCACGGGCCGGCGACCGCGGCTAAATGTTCCTAGACCCATCCCTCTTTCGTCCGCCATACGAGACGGAACCCGGCTTCGGCGGCCTCTCTGGCCCCATACCCGGACCAAATCCGCCGGTCGGAGCCGGGCCTCGTCCCTCAGGTCAGGGGCAGTTCGACCGTCCGCCACCCCAAGAACTGGGCCGGCGCGCCTTGGGTCAACTGCGCCAGCAGGGCGGCCGGATCCTGTTCGGGCGGGATCATGGCCTCGATCGAGACCCGGTCCGATCCGAAGGCCTGGTCCAGTAAGACGGCCCCCCGCCGGGTCAGGCGATCGGTCAGACGGCCGGCCTGGGCGTGGTCGACCTCGACCCGCCAAACCTCGCGCTGGGCCAACTCCACCCGGGGGGCTTGGGCCACCAGCTCGGCCACCGCCTCTCCGTACGCCCGCACCAACCCGCCGACGCCCAATTTGACGCCACCGAAGTGGCGCGCCACCACCGCCGCCAGATTGACCAGGCCGGACCCTTCCAGGGCGGCCAGCATCGGCCCGCCGGCGCTGCCCGGCGGCTCTCCGTCGTCGGAGCTGCGCCGGGTCGCCGGCCCCGTCCCGGCGTCCACCAGCAGGGCCGTGCAATGGTGTCGGGCGTCCGGGTGGCGCTGACGCCAGTGGGCGAACAAAGCCCTGGCCGCGGCCTCGTCGTCAGCTCGGCCGACCAGGGCGAGGAAGCGGGAGCGCTTGACCTCGGTCGCCCCCTCGGCCCGCCAACCGGCGCTCGGGCGCAGTTGGCCGGTCGAAGGTGGAACGGTCGGCGCGCCCGACGCTCCCGTGGCTACGTCAATATTAAATTGACACTGTTGTTCGGGGTTCATGTCGCGTGCCCCTCGGTCGGCTCGTCGGCCGACGGACCGGGCCAGACCGGGTCGGGCCAGTCGATCAGTTCGGCCAGCCGGGCCAGGTAGGCCGCTCGGGCGATCTCGACCACGCCCAGGCTGACTAGATGGGGGGTGGCCCATTGGACGTCGATCAGGCGGGGGAGGCCGTCCTCGGTCAGCCGCTCGACCAGCCCGAGCAGGGCCACCTTGGAGGCGTCGCGGCCGTAGCCGGGGCGGTGGAACATCGACTCGCCGGCGAACAGGCCGCCCAGGCCGACCCCGTACAAGCCTCCGGCCAGACGCCCGTCGGCGGTCCAACACTCGACTGAATGGGCCACGCCCTGACGGTGCAGCCGCCCGTACACCGCCCTGACGTCGTCGTCGATCCAGCCGCCCGGCCGATCCGGCTCGGCGCAGGCCGCCACCACCTGGTCGAAGGCCTGGTCGGAGGTGACTCGGTAACGCCGGGCCGACTGGCGCAGGGAACGGCTGACCTTGAGCCCGCCGGCCTCCAGCACGCCTCGCCGCAGCGGCGACCACCAAGCCATGCGGTCGGTGAAGAAAGCCTGCCGCAGCGGCATGGGGAAGACCCCGGAGCGATACGCCGCCAGCGTCAGATCGGCGTCGAAGCGATCCGAGAAGGCCACCAGATCCTCCCCCGGCCAAGACCGGGGCGGACCGAAGACCTCCAACATGGGCATGGCATCATCGTCGCACCTCGGCCCGCTGGCCGGGGCGCCCCGTCGCCGGCCGTCGCCAGATCGGCCAGTCGTCGTCGACCGGCCAGTAGACTCGGCCGCGAGGAGGTCGCCCATGTCCGCTCGTAGTCTGGTGCGGGGAGCCGCCACCGAGCTGGCCGGGTCCGCCCTGGCCGGTCTGCCCCGTCTGGCCCCCGACGCCTTCGCCGAATGGTTCCGGCGTTTGACCGAGCTGGCTCTGAACGGCACGACCGGTCTGCCCCCGGCCCGGCAAACGGCCGAACGGGCCCTGCGCCGCCATCGGACCGTCGACGCCGCCATCGAGTCTTTGGTGCGGCGGCACGTCGTCATGGCCTCGGCCCAAGGTTTCGTCACCAATCTGGGCGGCGGATTGGTCTCGATAGTCGGCGCCCCCGCCAACCTGGCCGGCGTCGTGATGGTGCAGACCCGCCTGATCGGTTGTGTGGCCCATTTGCACGGTTACGACCTGGACGACCCGCGCGTGCGCACGGCCGTCGTCATGTGCTTGCTGGGGCCGAAGGAGCTACGCCGCCAGGTCAAGCGGGGCGAGCTGCCCTCGACCCCTCTGGCGGTGGCGACCGCGCCGGTCCACGACCCGGCTCTGACCAACCAGGTGGCCAAGCGGGTGTTGAACTGGGTCTTGGCCGATCTCGGCTCCATCGACGTGATCGGCTTCCTGGCCCGCCGGACGCCCATCCTGGGCGGCGGGGTCGGAGCCGTCGGCGACGCCTACGCCACCGCCCGCGTGGCCCGCTGCGCCCGCGCCCACCTGATCGACCGGCGCCCCTCGCCCCCGCTTCCGTGAGCCTCCCACCGACTCGATCCGGCCGCTCCGACCCTCCTCCTCCCACTCGGACGGGACGCCGGTCACCAGGGCCCCGTTGCGACAGACCACCGGACCGGTCCAACTCATCTCCCTCCGCTCGGACGGAACCCTGACGATGGGCCGCCGATCCGACCCACCCACCCGGGGCGGACCCGTCACCAGCCCTGACCCCCGTCTGACGCCGGACCGTCAGCGGCCGGGGGCTTGGTACGTGCGGGTGGACGGGACCGACCAGTCGTACGTCGATCCGGCCGATCCGACCTGGTTGGAATTCGACTACGTCCAACGGGTGGCCGATCTGATCGACCTGTCGGCCGAGCCAGGAGTGCGTTTGCGCGTGGTGCACGTCGGCGGGGCCGGTCTGACCCTGCCCCGATACGTCGCCGCCACCCGGCCGACTTCGGCCCAGATCGTCTTCGAACCCGACGTCGGTCTGACCGCGGCGGTCCGAGCGGTCGTGCCCTTGCCCCGCCAGAGCGGCGTCAAGGTCCGGGCCCAGGCCGGTCGCGAGGGTCTGGCCGGATTAGCCGCCGCCAGCGCCGACCTGGTGGTGGTGGACGCTTTCAGCGGCGCCCGGGTGCCGGCCGAGTTGACCAGCCGACAGTGGTTCGCCGAGGTCGCCCGGGTGATCGGCCCAACCGGGTACTTGGCCATGAACCTGACCGCCCAAGCCCCTTTCGAACACGCCCGCCGCGTCGTGGCCGGCATCGTGACCAGCGTCGGCCCGACCGCTTTGGCGATCGAGTCCAGCACCCTCAAGGGCCGCCGTTTCGGCAACCTGGTGGTGTCGGCCGGACCGGCTCTGCCGCTGGACGGTTTGGCCCGCCGGGCCGCTCGTTCGCCCTGGCCGTACCGCCTATTGAGCGGACCCGAGCTGACCGCTTGGCTGGCCGGGGCCCAGCCCTTCGACGACGCCGAGGCCGAGCCCTCGCCGGCCCCGCCGCCAAGCCTGATCCGCTTCCGCTGACCGCCGGCCCGTCGCGCCGACCGCCCGGACGATACGAGACCGCGGCCCAATCGAGGCAGAATGGAGCCGTGGCTGTGATCAATCCCGGCGCCGCGCCGGACCAATCGCCTCGACCGGAGGGCCCTGTCGAGGGGCGGTCCGCCGCCCCGCCAGCCGACTCGCCTCCGGCCGCCGCCGATCCGCCCCGGCCGGCCGCCGTCGTTCCGGCCCCCTCGTCCGCCCGCCCAGCTTGGATCGTCCCGGCCGAGTCCACCCCGACCATCCGCCCGACCGAGTCCAGCCCGCCCGTCCGCTCTTCTGAAGTCACTCTGACCGACCGGTCGACCGAGTCCGCCCCGTCTGTCCGATCGGCCAGGATCATCCCGGCCGACCGCCCGGCTGAATCCAGCCCGCCCAACCCCCAGGCTGAGCCCGTCCCGCCCGTCCGACCGGCCAGGGTCGTCCCGGCTGACCTCCCGTCTGAGTCCAACCCGACTCGCCAGCCGGTTGGACTCACCTCGACCGACCAATCGGCTGACATCGCCCCGGCCAACCCCCCGACTGAGCCCGTCCCGCCGGCCAGGGTCGTCCCGGCCGGCCCTCCGCCCGAATCCAACCCGGCCAACCCCCCGACTGAGTCCAGCCTGACTCACCAACCGGTTGACATCACCCCGGCCATCCCCCCGCTGGGGGGCGGCCCGGCCGTTCCGGTCCGCCGCCACCCCTTCCGGCTCTTGCTCTGTTCGGTCCTGATCCTGGCCGCCGCGGTGGGCGGTTTCATGGCCGCCGACCTAGTGGCCCGCCGGGCTTGGGCCACCACCATCGCCAGCGGCCAGGCGGTGGCCGTGCTCAAAGTGCCCCGCTTCGGCCCCGACTGGGCCGTGCCCGTCTTGGAAGGAGTGGACGGCGTCGCGCTCCGCCGCGGCGTCGGCTGGTACCCCGGCACCACCCCGCCCGGCCAAATCGGCAACTGCGTGCTGGTCGGCCAGCGCCTCGGCTCGGGACGCCCCTTCTTCCGCCTGCTCGAACTTCAAGCCGGCGATCTAGTCCTGGTCGAGACCGCCTACCAGGTTTTGACTTACGTCATCGACGTCGCGCCCGTAAACCTGACGGTCGACCGACGCCAGTCCGGCATCTTGGACCCGGTGCCGATGGGGGCGGATCTGATCCCCTCCCAGTCCTTGCTGACCCTGGTCACAGCCCAGGACCTCTTGCCGACCGGCGACCGCAGCGTCGGCATCGCCGTCCTGACCGAGGCCAGGCCGAAGTGACCCGTCGGGCGGCCCGGACCTCGTCGCGCGGTCGGCCGCCCCGACGCCTGGACCGGCCGAGATCCGCCGTCTGGCCCGCTTGGAGCCCGAGACCGTCCCGACCTCGAGCCCGACCGAAGACCCAGACCGTATCGACGTCGGCCCGACCGAAGACTGAAACCGCCCCGGCCTCGGACCCGACCGAAGACCCAGACCGCCCCGGGCCACCCCGTCAGACACCGATCCCTCTCACGGCCCAGCCCGGTGGGACTAGGCTGACGGCATGTCAGACCGGGACCGTCTCATCGCCGCCATCAAGGAACTCGCCATCGTACGAGGCCAGGTCACGCTGGCCTCGGGCCGTCAAGCCGACTATTACGTCGATCTGCGTCGTATCACCCTGGACGGCGCCGCCGCCCCATTGGTGGGCCGGGTCATGCGCCAACTGGTGGACGACTGGAGCTTCGAAGCGGTCGGCGGGCTGACCCTGGGCGCCGACCCGGTGGCCGGCGCCATGTTGCACGCCGCCGCCGCCGACGGCCAACGCCTGGACGCCTTCGTGGTGCGCAAGTCGGACAAGGCCCACGGTTTGCAGCGCCGGATCGAGGGCACCCCGGTGGCCGGCCGGCGCGTCCTGGTGGTGGAGGACACCTCGACCACCGGCGGCTCGGTCCAACAGGCCATCGACGCCGTCCGGGAAGCCGGCGGCCTGCCAGTCGGAGTGGCCGTCATCGTCGACCGTGACACCGGCGCCAAGGAACGTATCGAAGCCCAAGGCCTGCCTTATCGCCACGCCGTCGATCTACGCGACCTCGGCCTGGCCTGAGGCTCGACCGGCTAGTCGGCCCCGAGCCAGTCTCGGGTCCGGCCGCCCCACCACCAACGGGGAGTCCCCGGCGGGACGACCCGACCAGACCGGATAACCCTCAGGAGGTCCAAGCCCATGCCGCTCGGCGTCGTCTTGCTGGTGTTGGGAGGTCTGTTGACCGTGGCCTCGGCCCTGGTCTTGGCCGCCTTGGCCTGGCGCGCCAGCCTGGCTCGGTCCCTGCGGGCGGTGGAACGGGCCCGCCGCGACCTGTCGACGGCCTTACGCCAGCGGGACCGCTTGATCGCCCGCCTGTTGGACTCGATCTGTGGCGACGCCGAGGCCGGGCCGGACGGGGGGTCGCCTTGGCTGTCCGGCCGGCCGGGCCGGCCCGCCGCCCCTGGCGCCCCGGGCCAGCAGTGGCGCCCTTGGACGGCTTTGGACTTGGCCTCGCACCGCCCCGCCACCGTCGTCAGACCTGACACAGCCTCGGACCTCCGCCCGGCCAACCGGTCCGACCGCTCCCAGGGAACTCTGAGCGGCCCGGCGGCCGACTCGCTGGACCAAGCCGAGGCTTGGCTGCGGCGGGCCGGCGACCAGACCGGCTGGGACTTGGGCCCGCAGCGCTTGGCGGTCCAGAACGGCCTGGCCGAGGCCGTCGAAAAGCTGCTCCAAACCGTCGCTCCGGCCGCTTTGAGGCTGGAGCCGGCGGAGGCAGACGATCTGATGCGGCAGTTGGACGGGTTGGACGACCAGGTCCATCGGGCCCAGGTCGAGGCCAACGCCGAGATCCGCGAACACAACGCTCAGGCGGCACGTCGCCTGACTGGGTGGTTGGCCCGGTCGGCCCCGGCCTGGCTGGCTTTGCCGGCCGACCTGGCCCAGCCCCTGACGCCGGTCGAACCGGTCTTGGCGCCGGCCGCGCCGACGGTGTTGGCGACGCCGTCGGCCCGGCACGCCCTGTCCGACGGTCGGTTCGACGACGGTGCCAACGACGGTGGCCTCCCTCCGACCTCGGCCCGGCACGCCTTGTCAGAGGCCAAGTCCGCCGCGCCCACGTCCGGAACGACCGAGCCGTGATCCGCCTCCGCCGCCCGCCGACGGCCCGTCCGAACGGAGATGGGCGTGAGTTGGACGCCTGACGGGGCGACCGAGCGGACGGTGGCCGACCTGATCGAGCGGCATGACCTCAAATTGCGCGTCCTGGCCGTCGAGGAGGAGGACGACCCTGACTTCGGCCCGCTGGTGCGGATCGTCTACACCGCGCCGCAGCGAGTCGATTTCCGGGCCTTGGTGATCGACCTGGCCAAGGCCCTGCGCCGCCGTATCGACATGCGTCAGGTCGGCGAGCGGGAGACCGCCCAGCAGTTGGGCGGCCTCGGCCTGTGCGGCCGTCAACTGTGCTGCGCCACCTTCTTGGGCCGACTCGAACCGGTCCCGGTGGCCCTGGCCCGCCGCCTCAGCGAATGGACCGACCCCGACCGTTTGACCGGGTCGTGCGGCCGTCTGATGTGCTGTCTACGCTTCGAGCCCGACCCACCGGACCCACCGCCCGACCGGTCCGGCCCATCCCCCCTGGCCGACCCTGCCGGCCCACCACGCCAAACCGACCGCTCCAGCCCACCTCAGCGGGTGGACCAGGCCGACCGGCCCGCCCGCCGCGCGCCGTCAGGTGGAGTCGCCTCGCTCGGCTCCGCCCGACCAGCCCGACCCTGTTGCCAGGGTCGTTGCCGCCAGCCGCGTCCGCTGGACACCGTGACGCCGGAGCCCTCGTGACCACCCCGCCCGGGACACCGCCCCCAAGACCACCCGACCCTCAGCCGCCGCCCCGCCCGGCCCATCGCCGGCCGACCGACGCCCGGAGCCGGCCCCAGGTCCGGCTTCGGGCCCGTTCGACGCCACCTGACTCCGCCGCCGGCTCCCGGGGCCGGTTCGGCCGGATCAAGCTGACGCCCAACCAGATCGTGTCTTTGATCTTCGGCCTGCTGGCCCTGGTCGCCATCGTGGCGTACATCGTCCTCCACTTGGTTCCCGACCTGGCCGGTGACGATCCGACCACGCCGCCGACCGCCACGGCACCCAGCCCGACCCCCTCCGGGGCGACCCCGACCCCGACGGTGGCGGACGTCGACCAGCCCGACCGTCCCGCGCTGGCCGTGCCGGACGTCCGCCCGCCCGGCTTCGTCGACCCGCCGCCCGGCATGGGCCGGGCCCGTTACGAGAGGCAGACCGTGGCTTGGCGGGACTGCCGGGTCGAGGAGGTGGCTGGCCTCTGCGCCCAGGTGGTGGTCCCACTGGACTGGGCCGCACCGGACCGCCAGGCCATCACCCTGGCCGTCTTCCGCCGCCTAGGCCAATCCGGCGACGGCTCAGTCATCTTCGTCAACCCGGGCGGACCGGGGGCCGGCGGGCGCTCCCTGGCCGCCCTGCTCCATCCGCCTGGGTTGGAGGCGTACGACCTGGTGGGCTGGGATCCGCGCGGCGTCGGGGAGTCGACGCCGGTGGTCTGCCCCGGCGGAGCCGTTCTGGACGGGCTGCTCGGGCTCGACGCCAGTCCGGACGACGACGCCGAATGGCGCGCCCTGCTGCAGGCCCGGGCCGACTTCGGGCGGGCTTGCTGGGAAATGTCCGGAGAGCTACTGGAACATGTCTCGACGGCCGACACGGTGGCCGACCTCGACCTGCTGCGCCAGCTTCTGGTCCAAGACCGCCTCAACTACATCGGTTTCTCGTACGGCACCTACATCGGGGCCATGTACGCCGACCGTTTCCCCCAGTCGGTCGGCCATCTGGTGCTCGACTCGGCCGTCGACATCAGTGACGACGACTCCGTCCGGCAGTCGGCCGGCTTCGAGCTGACCTTCGACCAATACGACGCTTGGTGCGCCAGCAGCGGTTGCCCGGCCGAGGTGCGGAAGGACTCCCTGACCCTCTGGCTGGACCAGCTCGACCAAGCTCCTTTGGCGGTCGGCCAGCGCTGGCTGACCCAGAGCCTGGCCACCATCGGCGTCGCCCAATACCTCTACTACGACCAGTCGGCTTGGCCTCAGTTGACCGAGGTCTTAGGCCGGGCCCGGGCCGGTGACGGGGCCGCCCTGCTACGAGCGGCCGACCGGCTGTGGGACCGCTCCCCGGATGGCTCCTACTCCGGCTTGTTGGCCGGTTTCACCGCCGTGTCCTGCCTCGACGCCCCCGACCGCGGCGTCACCTCCGCCCTGCGCGATTGGATCCGGGCCAGCCAAGACGCCCCCCTCTTCGGTCGCCTGATGGGCCCCGACCTGGATTGTGTCACCTGGCCGGTCCGGGCCCCCCTCACCCCCCATCTGACCGGCCTGGGGTCCGCCCCCATCGTCGTCATCGGCTCGACCGGCGACTCCGCCACCCCCTACATCCACGCCGTCACCATGGCCGACCAGCTCCAGTCCGCCGTCCTAGTGACCTACGACGGCCCCGGCCACGCCAACTACGCCTCCGGCCACAGCCAATGCTTGAACCAGGTGGTGCGGGACTATTTCCTGTCCGACGCCCTGCCGCAGCCCGGTACCCGTTGCTCCTGAGCCGCCCTAGCCCAGGCCCGCTGCCGCTGGCCAGACCCCGGCCCGACAGATCACGGCCCCACCCCATCACGACTGATCACCCGTCAATCCTCACAGCGCAGAACACCCGTCGTTCGGTACGGCACAGCCACCCGTCGAACCCACACAGCGCAGCCCCCTACCCCGTCATCGCGCGCAACGCGGCCCCCACCCGGTCGTCACCGGCTTGGCCAACACGTTGGCGTCCAAGAACACCAACACGTCTGGAAGTTCAGTCATCGGCGAACAGTTCAGCCTCGATGTCAGACGCCACGACCGCGGCCATCGCCTCCATCGACTGGTTCCATACCCGTTCTAGTTCGGCGTAAGGGATGCGGTGCCGATTGCCGACCCTAACGGCGCGGATCTCCCCGGCCGCGATGCGCCGCGACACCGTCGAGCGCGACACCATCAGTTTGCGGGCGGCCTGCGCGGGAGTGAAGAGCCTGTCCTCCGCCGTGACAACCACAGTCTGCCCAGCCTCGGTGGCCTTACGCACGAAGGCTATCAGGGCGTCCTCCCACGCCGAGCCGTCACCTGTCCGCCGCAGGGAGTCCGGTTCCAAAGTCAACACAGAAGCACTCACACGCTAACCGTAGCAGTGACTGCACAGTCCAACAGTGCTAAGTGCGCAAAGCCTCCGGCCAATCTGACCTCGCTGGCGGCCACCTCGCCGTCGGGGCGTTCCACGACCCGGTCGATCTCATGGTCCCAGTGACGGGTGCGCCAAAGTCCCGCTAGTCCATTAGCAGGCGTTCCACTCTTCCATTCGCCGGACTTCTACTGGTCCATTAGCCGATCAGGAGTCTCTCCCGCGCTCAGGCCGGCTTCCGCCGAATCCCTCCGTCGGAAGGCGATGATCGATTCCCAGGCCGACCGTAGGGAGGTCGGGAGGACCAAGTCGTCCCACAGGTCGACCAGCAGGGCCCCATCGACGTATTCCAGCAGGTCAGCCTTGGCCCCCTCCCGCAGCACGATCTCGTAGACCCGGGCGCGGTCGGCCCGGTCGGCCAATCGGTAGACGCGCGACGGCCCGGACCAGTGCAGGCGTTTCGGCAGCACGACTGACGCGAAGGCCTGGCGCAGGTCGAGACGCCAGAGCCGGTCGGGCACCAGGTAAGGCTCGCCCCGAGGGCCAGGATGGGTTGTGAAGTCGACCCGTGGGGTCAGGTCGAGGTCGTAACCACTGGCCTCCACGATCCGCTCAACGACGGCGGGCCCGCTCATCACGAACCACCCAAGGGAATCGAACGACGGCGGACCTGCTCATCACGAACCCGGTTGGAGCCACCTAAGGGAATTGAACCCTTGACCTGCTCATTACGAGTGAGCCGCTCTACCGACTGAGCTAAGGTGGCACGCCCCGAAGGACCGAAGCAACTATAGCCGGTGGAGGAGCGAGGACGAGCGGCCCGACAGCGAAGCACACCCCAACCACCCAATGGAATCGAACGTCGGCGGACCTGCTCATTACGAGTGAGCCGCTCTACCGACTGAGCTAAGGTGGCACGCCCCGAAGGACGCTGGCAACTGTAGCCGGTGGGCCCACACCCGAGCCAAGACCAACGGCGACACCCCAGGCTCCGACCTCGAACCACCACTGGGAACCGAGGGAATAGGACGACGGCGGACCTGCTCATACTGATCGAAGAGCTGGCCCAACCGGACCCCGGACCCGGTTCCCCCCTAGAAATCGACCTCGACAACGATGTTCCCGCCCGGGCGGCCCGACTCGAGGTGCTCGAAAGCTTGGGCCACTTCGGCGATGGGGTAGACCCGCTCGACCACGGGGGTGATCCGTCCGCTGTCGACCAGGCGGCCGAGAACAGCCAGGTCCGCGGGGTCGGTGTTGTCGGCGGTCAGCAGGCGGGCCCGCCGGGACAGGGCTACGCCAGCCAGGCGGCGCAGGGATGAGAAGCCCACCACAACGCAACGGCCCCGCCGGTCGAGCAGGCGGCTCAGGTGTCGCTGGGGCCGGCTGGCGGCGACGTCGAAGACGATGTCGAAGATCGGACCTAAGGAGGTGAAGTCCTCCCGCTGGTAGTCGACCACCCGGTCGGCCCCCAAGCCGGCGATCAGGTCGCGGTGTTCCTGGCGGCAGACGGCCGTGACTTCGGCTGCCCGGTCTTTGGCCAATTGGACCAGGAAGGTCCCGACCCCGCCGGCCGCCCCGTTGACCAGCACCCTCTGGCCGGGTTCGACGGCGCCGGCGGCGCGCAGCGCTTGCAGGGCGGTCACCCCGGCCATGGGTCAGGCGGCGGCTTGGGCGAAGCTGAGCGAGGCCGGTTTGAGAGCCAAGATGGTCTGCGGGGCGGCCACCAGTTCGGCCAGACCGCCGGCCGCCAAGCCGGAACGACCGCAGCCCTCCAGGCAACCGAAGACGGCGTCGCCGACTCGGAAGGCGGTGACCTCACTGCCGACCGCGACCACCAGCCCGGCCACGTCGGCCCCCAGAACCAGGTTGTGGGGCCGCCGCCAGCCCTGTTGCAACCGGACCAAGCAGGGGTCGCCGCGCGACATACGCCAGTCGTAGGCGTTCAAGCCGGTCGCCTTGATTCGGACCAAGACCTGGTCCGGCCCTGGCGTCGGGTCGGGTAATTCGGTCGGCGCAGTCGCTCGGGTGGTCCGTATCGGTCGTACATCACCGCTCTCATGGCTGTTCTCCTGGGCTCTGGCATTCGAAGACGTCGGTCAGGGGCACGCCGAAGGCCAGCGCGATCCGGAAGGCCAACTCCAGCGAGGGGGTGTATTTCCCGGCTTCCAGGGCCACGATGGTCTGGCGGGAGCAGTCCACCCGATCAGCCAATTCTTGTTGGGTCATCTCGTCGGCGAAGAAACGTAGACGACGGATGTGGTTGGCGATGGCCAGCCGTTCAGCCATGGCTGACTCCGCGTTCGTAGAAGACGATCTGAGCCACTCCCTCGGCCAGGCCGCCGACCGCGCAGCACCCCACTAAAAGGTGCAGCCCGACCACCGGGGCGCCGCCCAGGGCCAGCAGCGTCAGCAAGCCGGTCACGCCCAGACCGCTGACGGTCGCGCCGATCGGTCCGCTCCGTCGGGCGATCAGCTTGTCGCGCTCGTCCTCCAGCGGCGCCGGCCGGCCGGGCCCCGGCCGACCCGACAGCCGCTGCCGGGCGATGGCGTCGTTCATCCCCACATGGAACCTGATCTGGCCCACCACCACCCCCACCACCCCGATGGCGACAGCCGCCAGCAAAGCCCGCGCCCAGCCGCGCAGGTCCCCCGGGGCCGGCGTCGACCCGACCAGGGCCCAGACCCCGTAGCCGACCATGACCAAGCTTCCGACCACCAACCCGACGACGATCCGCTTCGACTGCGTCGACATCGCCCGCCTCTTTCTGTAGTGTTATACGTTCTATACATAGTGTCAAATGAATACTACATACAGTACGGTTGACACGTCATTCAGGTCAAGCGCCGGCCGTATGCCGTCCTGGGCCGTGGCACCACCACCGTCGACCTGAGTCGGCCCAAGAGCGGCGGCACGTCATTCTGCGCCAACGCGGCGAAGTCGCAGAATCCAAACCGACCTGTCATGGATACTGGGGCTGCGCACAGGATGACGGGGCACTGGCCCGCCGGAGGACACAGCATGGGCCCGACCGGAGGTTGCGGGGAGGTCGCCGCTGGTCTGGCGGGTCAGTCAGTCCCTCAGGGCCCCAGGAGAGCGGCCGGAACGACTGCGATCGAGTCGACGCTCCGACGGTAAGCAGCCGGGCCGGTGTTGACGATGATCGCGTCGACGAGGTCGGCGCCCAGACGGTCCTGGAGCCAGCGCAGGTGTTTGACGTCGGCCGGGCTGACCGTTGGAGCGGACTTCACCTCGATGGCGAGAACTTTGCCATCGTCTGTGGTGATCATGAGGTCGACTTCGTGTTCTCCGTTCTTGGTCCGCAGGTGGCTCACGCGCGTGCCGGCAGGCTCGGCGTAAACCCTGACCGACAGCGTGACCAGTGATTCAAACAGGGCCCCGAAGAGGGTCCCGGGGCGCGGCAACGACGACCGGTCTGGCTGGGGCCCCGACAACAATGTGGCAGCGTCGACCCCGAGCAGGTGAGCGGCCAACGCCGGGTCGGCCAGATGGTGCTTCGGCCCCTGGGTCAGTCGACTCAACCGGTGCAGCGGGTCGTCCCAAGGCGGCAAAGGATCGAGCAGCCACATGTCGGACAGGGCCTCCCGCCAGGCCAAAGCCGTCGCTTTGACCGGCTTGTCCGTGTCCGCTGGCATGGCGTTGTCGAGGATGTCGGTGTAGCTGGCCGTGGTCGAAGTCGCCTGTGCGTACGAGCGCAACCAGGCCCGCATCGTGCCGCGGCGGCGCACTGGTCGGCCCAGCTCTGGCAATTCACGGTTGAGCGCTTCGTCGAGGTAGCCGGACCAGGCCAAGCCTCGGAATTTGGTTGGAACCGACCTCAGCGCTGGGAATCCGCCTCGAACGATCTCTTCGGCGTAGTCGGCCACCGCCAGATCGCTGTCCTCCCGCAGATTCGGACGTGCTCCGCCCAACAGCTCTTTGAGGGACACCCGCCCAGTCCCCAAACGTTCGGCCAACGAGAAAGGCCGCATGCGCAGGTGGACGATACGTCCAGCGCCGGAGTGCTTAGGAGATCGCAGCGGTGTGGCCGACCCCGTCAAGATGAAGCGCCCCGGGCTGGGGTCGCGGTCGACCGCTCGCCGAACCTGGTCCCACACAGCCGGGTACAGCTGCCATTCGTCGATCAGCAGGGGCCGGGCCAGCCGTTCGATCCGAGTCGCGTCCTCGCCCAACGCTTGGCGTTCCCCCTCGGAATCTAGCTCGACGACGGCCTGGGCCAGCCGTACGGCGGTGGCCGTCTTGCCGACCCCCTTCGCTCCGTCCAGTGCGAGGGCCGGCAGGGCTGTCAACGCCTCAGCCAACACTTGATCCAGCACTCGAGCCTGGTACCTCATGGTCCCACTGTACCAATGGCCGGATTTCTATTAGTCGGATTTCCGAACTTCTACTAGCCAAATATCCGAACTTCTACTAGCCGAACAGCCGCTTGGGAGCGATCCCGCCGCGCTGGGCGGCCCGAACCGTCGGCGGGGCCTAGCCCGGGGCCCGCCCCTCAGGCCCGGGTGGCCGGGGCGGCTTTCGGCCCCAACCACCAGCGGACCGTCGGGCGACGGGGCTGATCGGCCAGGACGCTGGGCAAGGTGGCGTCGAGGTCGAGTCGGTAACGATGGGTCAGACGCCAGAAGGGGACCAGCCCGGGAGGGAAGCGGGAATGGGGCCGGAAGCCGACCCAGTCCAACCAGGCGGCGGCCGGAGAACTGGGCTGGGCGGTGAAGGCGGCCAGGGCGGCCTGGGCCTCCAGGGCCCGGCAACGACCGACCAGGCGGCCGGCCAAGGCGGCGGTCAACCAACGGCCCATGGTGACGTGAGCCAGTCCGCTCCAGGGGTCGGCCAGCAGCAGGCCAGCCACGTCGTCGTCCAATCCGCGCTGGGCCAAAGGATGGCCGCGGGGCAAAGCGGCGGCGGTCGTGATCAACATCAGGCCGGACTGGCCGGCCAGCTCGGCCGTCACGCCGGCCAGACCCCAACGTTGTTCGGCCGCTCCCAAACAGTCGCCCAACCAGTCGGGGACCACCCGGCTCTGCGACCATCGCCACCGGCCCGGGGGCCGGCTTTCCGCCCGACCGTCACTGGCTCGCCCGCCGCTCGGCCCACCGTCGTACGACCGTCCGGCGCCCGTCCGCTCACCGTCCGACCGTTGGTCGAAACGGTCGTCCAGCAACGAAATCGCCGCAGCCGCGGTCAAAGCCCGCACCACCGACGGGGGCTGCGGCCGCCCCTCCGATCCGGTCATGGCTCCTCCAACCCGCGCCGATGGAACCGAGCGACACCGTTCCTTCACAGCATCGTACGACTTGATCGGGCAGAATGGGCCAGGTGAGCCTGCCCGAACAGCGTCACGAGACTCGTCTCGACCGCTACCTAGACCTTTACGCCCAGCGCACCAAGGGCTTGAAGGCGTCGGCCGTGCGCTCCCTCTTCGCGGTCGCCAACCGGCCCGAGGTGGTGTCTTTGGCCGGCGGCATGCCGAACATCGGCGGGCTGCCGCTGGACCAGGTGGCCGATGAGGCGGCCGACCTGATCCGCCGCCGCGGGCCAGAGGTGCTGCAATACGGCGGCGCCCAAGGCGAACTCCCGCTGCGGGAGCAGATCTGCCAGGTCATGGCCTTGGAGGGCGTCCAGGCCGGGCCGGACGACGTGGTGGTGTCCTGTGGCTCGCAGCAAGCTCTGGACCTCATCACCCGCACCTTCATCGAGCCGGGCGACGTCATCTTGGCCGAGGCCCCCAGTTACGTCGGCGCCCTCAACACCTTCCAGTCCTACCAAGCCCAGGTCGTGCACGTCGCCATGGACCAGGACGGCTTGCAGCCTGAGGCGCTGCGTCAGGCCGCCCTGAGCTGTCGCGCCTCCGGGCGCAGGGTCAAGTTCTGCTACACCATCCCCAACTTCAACAACCCGACTGGCCTGACTCAAAGTCTGGAGCGGCGCCGCCGCCTCTTGGAGGTGGCGGCCGAGGTCGACCTGCTGCTGATCGAGGACAATCCCTATGGCCTGTTGTCGCTCGACCACGATCCGCTGCCGGCTCTGCGCTCCTTCGACCAGGAGCGAGTCGTCTATCTGGGCAGTTTCTCCAAGACCTTCGCCCCCGGCCTGAGAGTGGGCTGGGCGGTCGCGCCGCACCCGATCAAAGACAAGCTGGTGCTGGCCCAGGAGGCCGCCACGTTGTGCCCGCCGGTCTTCTCGCAATGTCTGGTCAGCGCTTATCTGGCCGGTTGGGACTGGCGCGGCCAGGTCGACCGTTTCCGCCAGGAGTACCGCGCCCGCCGGGCCGCCATGTTGCAGGGCCTGGAGGAGCACATGCCCGAGGGCACGACTTGGACCCGCCCGGGCGGCGGCTTCTTCGTCTGGCTGACCCTGCCCGAAGGGTTGGACTCGCAATCATTGCTGGCCACCGCCGTGACCAACCGGGTGGCCTACGTGCCGGGCACCGGTTTCTACGCCGACGGCCTGGGCACCCGTAACATACGCTTGTCGTATTGCTTCCCCACTCCGCAACAGATCTACGAGGGCACGCGCCGGCTGGGCGAGGTCCTGACCGAGGCCCTCGACTTGGCCCGCACCTTCGGCCTGACGGCCCCGTCCGCCCGACCGGGTCTGCCCCCGGCCGACCAGTCCCCGACATCTTTGCCACCCGCCCCGAATGAGGTCTGAACCATGAGCCATCCCATCGTCGTACTGGCCGGCGGCCTGTCCCACGAGCGCGAAGTGTCGCTGTTGTCCGGCCGTCGGGTCGCCGACGCCCTGCGGGCCTGCGGCCACGAGGTCGTCGAAGCCGACATCCATGCCGGTCTGATCCGCCAATTGGCCGAGTTGGACCAGCCCGTCATCCTGCCCGTCCTGCACGGTGGGGCAGGCGAGGACGGCGCCCTGCGCGAGGTCTTCGAGTTGCTCGGCCTGCCTTACGTGGGCAGCCCGGCGGCGGCTTGCCGCCTGACTTTCGACAAGGCCCTGGCCACACCGGTGGTGGCCCGGGCCGGCGTGGCCACCCCGGATCGGGTGGCCCTGCCGCACGACATGTTCCGGGAGCTGGGGGCCACCGCCATCGTCGATCTGATCGGGCGCCGCCTCGGCCTGCCCTTGTTCGTCAAGCCGTCCGCCTCCGGTTCCTCGCTGGGCTGCCAGCGGGTGGACGACCTGAAAGACCTGCCGGCCGCCATGGTCGGCGCCTACAGCTACGGCCGGGTGGCGGTGGTGGAGCGTTTCGTCAGCGGCGTCGAGGTGGCGGTGGCGGTGGTCGACACCGAGGCCGGACCCAAGGCCTATCCGCCGGTCGAGATCCGCCCGGAGTCCGGGGTCTACGACTACGAGTCCCGCTACACCGCCGGCGCCACCAGCTTCCTGGCCCCGGCCGACCTGCCCCCGGAAATCATCCAGCGCTGCGTCGAAACCGCCCTGACCGCCCATCAGACCTTGTCTTTACGCGACATCTCGCGCATCGATCTGATCGTCGACGCCGCCGGCGTGCCTTATTTCTTGGAGGGCAACGTCGCCCCCGGCATGACCGAGACCTCGACCGTGCCCTTGGCCATCGAGGCCGCCGGCGAGTCCTTCGGCCAGGTCTTGGCCGACCTGGTCCGCCGGGCCCAGGCCCGGCTCGGCTGACCCGGTCCAGGAGGAGGTCGGGGGTTTCGGTTTTCCCCCGATCCTCGATCCGGTGGCCGCCGCTGAGAGTTCCGGGCGCGCCGCTATCCTGGTGGGCGTTTCGTATGAAGGCGGTGGGGCCATGCTCCGGTGGCTGCGTTTGACCAAGGACCACTACCTCGGGTTGTTCGCTTTGGGGTTGGTCGTTCTGGCGCTCCAAGAAATTCCCTACGTCATCGACGCCACAGGGTTGATCCCGCTGGGCTCCAATCCTCTGATGGAGATGACAGATCAGCTCTGGTGGCTGAGCGCCGCCGAGAAAATCATCGGGCTCGGCTGCGTCGTGGTGATGTTGTTCCTGGTCAGGGCCGACGACGTCTGGTTCTCAGCCGCCACCCGCCGTGAACGGTTCTGCCTGGCGGTGGCGGTGGCCGCGCTGGTCGCCTACTACGCCGGTTGGATCGCTTATTTCTCCGGCCACCAATCGCCGGGAATCATGATTGGTTTGCTAATAGCCATGCAGCCGATCAGCTTCTGCGCCATCGGCCTGTGGCGCCGCAACCTGGTCCTGTCCGTCTTGGCCGTCGTCTTCTTGGTCACCCACGTCGCCAACGCCGCCGTCGACCTGTGGGCCTGACCGGCCCGGCCGGACATTGCTTCCAGGGGCGACGTCGCCCCGACGCATCGGGGCCTCGACCAGACCATCGCCCCGGACCACCGCCTGCGCGCCGCCGTCGACGAGGCCCGTCGCACCATGGCCGGGGAGGACCCTTCGACCGACCCGGCTGCGCCCGAGCAGCCCTTCTCGGCATCCTCTTAAGCGGGGAACAGGCCTCGCCCTTCCCCCGGTCTTGTAGCTAGCGCCGCCGCGATTCTGGTGGACATTTCGGCCCAGTCCGTCTGATCGAGGGTAGTCGTACGCCTGGCTGACGACGGATAAGGTACGAATCGTCCGATGAAATAGGTACAAATAGTCCGACAAAATGGGTACGATTCGTCCGCCGCCGACGGTACGATTAGTTCGACGGCAGGAGGTGGAAGATGTCGGCAGTGGATCAGTCGTACCGCCCCAGATGCCTTGACCGCCGCCTATCGCTGTTCTTGAGGGCTTTCGGGGCGGTGCTGATCGAAGGGCCGAAGTGGTGCGGCAAGACTTGGATGGGCCGTCGCCACAGCTCCTCCGCGATCTATCTGGACGATCCGCCGACGCGGCTGCGTTCCTCCCTCGACCCGCGCGGCGTACTGGCCGGAAGCCGGCCCACCTTAATCGATGAGTGGCAGGACGCCCCCGTCTTATGGGATGTCGCCCGCCGGATGGTGGACGAGTCCCCGAGCAAGGGTTTGTTCATTTTCACCGGTTCGGCCAGCCCAGCCCAGAGCGCTGTCAGCCACAGCGGGACCGGCCGTTTCGCTCGGCTGCGCTTGCGCCCGATGTCGTTGTTCGAATCCGGCCAGTCCAGCGGGGCGGTGACGCTGAGCGGGCTCTTGGCCGGCGATCCGATCGAGCCGGTGGCGTCGGACCTGGACTACCAAGGGATCATCAAGCTGATCTGTCGGGGTGGTTGGCCTTCCAGCCTGGGCCTGGACGATGACTTGGCGGCCCTTGCGCCGCAGCAATACCTGGAGGCCTTGGCCAATTCCGACCTGCCCCAGCCTGACCGGGTGCGCCGAGACCCGGACAAGGTCAGGGCCCTGCTGCGTTCCCTGGCCCGCCACACTTCCACCAGCGCCAATTTCGACACCGTCCGAGCGGACATCGCCGACCAGTCCGAACTGGATTCCATCCCCGCCAAATCAACCCTATGGAGCTACTTGGCCGCCTTGCGGGGAGTCTTCGCCGTGGACGACCTGCCGCCGTGGGTGTATTCCCTGCGTTCCAAGTCCCAGCTGCGCATGGCCCCGACCCGGCACCTGGCCGACCCGTCCTTGGCCGCCGCCGCTTTGAGCGCCACCCCGGAGTCGCTGCATCAGGACCCCCAGACGACTGGCCTGTTGTTCGAGTCTTTGGTGGTGCGCGACCTTAGGGTCTACGCCGAAGCCCAGGGCGGCTCCGTGGCGCATTACCGGGACAACAAAGGACTAGAAGCCGACGCCATCGTCACCTCCGCCGACGGCCGTTGGGGCGCCGTCGAAGTGAAGCTGGGGGCCGGCCAATTGGAATCAGCGGCCGACAATTTGCGCCGCCTCCGGCGCAAGCTGGCGGACGAGGTCCGCCAGCCCTCATTCTTGGCCGTCGTCACCGCCACCTCGGGCTTGGCCCACACCCGCGACGATGGCGTCCACGTCGTCCCCATCGATTGCCTCGGCCCCGGCCCGGCGGCCGATCAAGGCTGACCTCTCCGTGGTCGAAGGCCACAGGCCGCCGTCGACCGGCGTACAAAGCCGAAGGTCTCTCACCCCACCGGGATGACCCCTAAGCCGCGAATGCCTCTTGTAGGCTGACCTCAACGGTGAGCGAAAGGAAGCGCCATGGAGAACGGTGTTCCCCTGTCCAAGGCCATTGAGGCTTTGCGCGACGAGTTGGAGCAGTCGATGCGGGCCGGCGAGGGTCGGGACCTGCGCTTCAAAGTGGACGAGGTGAAGCTGGAGTTGAAGGTGGCGGCCACCACCGATGCCGCCGGCAAAGCCGGCGTCAAATGGTTCCTGTTCGAAGCCGGCGGCGAGGTCTCGCACCAGTCGGCCCAGACCCAGACCGTCACCTTGACGCTGAAGGCCGTCACCCCAGGCGCCGATGGGCAACCCAGCGAGGTTCTGCTGTCCGCTCCCGAAGACTGAACTGTGACGGGCGGTCGGAACCATGGACGCCGGTCGTGCGGTGACGCTGGACGCCAGTCGTACGGTCAAGTTGAAGCACTCGACCGTCCCCGGTTCGAGCCCGGAGAAGGCGGGGGCCTCTGGTTGGCGTTTGGGCCGGGGTTTGGTTCTGACCGCCCGGCACTGTTCCGAAGCCGGCACCTCTGAGCACCAGGTCCTGGCTGAAAGCGGGAATTGGCTCCGGGCCACGGTGGCTTGGGCCAGTCCCGATCCGGCGGTCGATCTGGCCCTGTGGCGGGTGGATGATTTCGCTCATGACGAGCCGACCCCATTGGCTCGGTTCGACCGGAACTCCGCCGTCGGTGTCCCCGCCACCGCGCTGGGTTATCCGATTTTCCTACGCTCCCAACCCCCGGCCGGCGCGGCCAACTCGGCCACCGACCCGTCGGCTCCGACCCGCCACGGCCTCGCCGTCCTCCCCAGCACGATCAGCCCCGCCCAAGGGACGTCCCCAGGTCAGACCGGCGCCTCGCTCAGCCTGGTGCTGAACAACCAGGCCGGCGTCACATCGAGCGGGGAGCAGCCGGAGGATTGGCGCGGCCTGTCCGGCGGCCCGATCCTGGTCGAACACGGCGGCGTGACCCATTGCGTGGGCGTGGTCGTCGTCCGTAAGCCGGAACTGGCCTCCAACGTCTTCACCGCCAGCGGCTTCGACCAGCTGGCCGGCTTGGCCAAGACCGACGCCGCCGGTTTCTGGGAACTGGTGACCTGGGCCACAGCGGCCGATCTGCCTCGCTTGGGCGACTCCCGCAGCCTCCGTCTGGTCTGGACCGACCAAGTCCCCGGTCAGTCTCCCCATTACGTCGACCGTCCGGCCACCTCGGTCCTGCAAAAACAGTTGGACACCACCGGCCGGGCGACCTTGTACGGACTACGGGGCGCGGGCAAGTCCCAGATCGCCGCCGCTCTAGTCCGGCTACGCACGGCGGACCATTGGCCGGTGGTGGCCTGGATCAACGCCGAGTCCCGCTCATCCATCCAGACCGACCTGCGCCTGATGGCAGCTAGCCTCGGCCTGGAGCAGCCGGGCGAAGAGCCCGAGGCGACCGTGCGCCACCTGGTCAACCACTGGAACTCTCAGCCACAGCGCCGACTACTAGTGTTCGACAATCTGACCGCCCTCGACCATCTGTCTGGCTGTCTGCCCGACCCCGCGGCCGCCCAAGTGGTGGTGACCACGGCCGACCGCGCCGCTGCCCTCAACCGATCCGGTCCCTCTCTCATCCTGGTCCAGCCTTTCGCTAGAGAGGATTCCGTCGCCTACCTGCGGAACAGCACCGGCTTGGACGACGCCGGCGGCGCGGACCAGGTGGCGCAGCAACTAGGCGATCTGCCCTTGGCTCTGGCCCAAGCCGCCGGCGTCATCGCCCTCCGCCGCCAAGACGACCACCAATACGGTCACACCGCCTATCTGGCCGACCTTGAAGCCCTGCCCCCCAATCTGGTCCTGACCCCAGACGGCGACCTCGCCAGCTATCCCAACTCCACCGCCCGCGCCATCACCCTGGCCTTGAGCGCCGTCCTCCCCGCTAAAGGGGATTGTCGTGCCTTGACCCAGGCTGTGCTAGATCTGATGGCCTTGTTCGACCCGGCCGGCGTCCGCCGCTCCCATCTGTCTCCCCTCGCCCATGACGACGCAGCCGGCCGGTCCAACCTGGCCCAAGTCCTCACCCGCTTGGAGGACGCCTCACTGATTTCCCGCAGCTACAGCGACAGTCGCGACCTGATCGTCATGCACCGCCTGGTCTCCCGGGTCGTCCGCCACCAACACGGCACCAAGAAACGCCGGAAGAAAGCCCTGGTCCCAGTCCGCGCGGCCTTGGCCTCGATCAGCCCGCTCCAGCCGATCCCCGCCGCTGACCCTGCGATCGCCGACGATTACTTGGCTACGCGAGCCTTGGCCGCTGAGATGGCGTCTCACCTAACTTGGCTATTGAGCTATTCGGAGTTAGCCCGCTCCGACCAGTTGATCTTGCGGGAACGCTTACATTGCGGACGCGCGTTAAACGAGTTGCACGGCCCGTCAACTGCCATCCACCTGCTCGAACCGACCCTGAAGGACCTTCTGCGGGTCCTCGGACCCGACCACCCCGACACCCTCACTGCCCGCAACAACCTCGCCTACGCCCACGAGTCCGCCGGACGCCTCGACCTGGCCATCCCCATGCACGAACGGAACCTGGCCGACAGTCTGCGGGTCCTCGGACCCGACCACCCCGACACCCTCCGAGCCCGCAACAACCTCGCCGTGGGTTATTGGCTCTCGGACTGCCGGTCGAAGGCCATCGAACTGATGAAGCGTGTCGTCCGGGACGCGCAATCCCTCAGTTCGGATCATCCGGTGCGGAGAACAGTCGAAAATTCCCTACAGTGGATGGAATCCGAATACTGAGGTAGGCGAATCGCCAATCCTCCGTGTCCGGACGGGGACGAGACGACGTCGTACGAATCAGTCACCCGCCGATCGGCCGCCTCGCCACCGATGAGCTATATATAGATAAATAGTTCTAATTATTTCTATATTTTGACTCAGGGCCGCAAAGTTCCGATCGGCACGACGTGGACCCCGTCCGGTCGGCGCACGACCGGCCCGGAACCGGTCAGTACGATGAGGGCGCGGAGGGGACCGACCACGGCGGTGTCGATGGTGTCGGCCAACCGCTTCAGCGATGCCGCCGCCTGGTTCGCCTTGGCTGGGCCCAATTTGATCTCACAGGCGGCCCAAGAGCCGTCGGGCAAGACGATGATCGCGTCAGCCTCCCGGTCGGTGGAATCACGATAGTGCAATATCCGGCCGCCCAAGGCCTGGGCGTATACCCTCAGATCGCGCACCACTAATGACTCGAACAGGGCACCCAAGACGGGCAACTCCCGTAACAACCGCTCTGGGGTGGCATTGAGGGCGGCGGCGGCCAAAGATGGGTCCACGAAGTGGCGGCGAGCCGCCCGCCGAGCAGTGGCGTGCGAGCGCAGGGTGGGAGACCAAGCCGGTTGATCCTCCAACACCATCAAGCGGGACAATCCTTCCAAATATTCCGTGACGGTGTCTCGGGCCAGCGGTCTGTCACCCAAACCGGCGTCACGAGCTAACTTGTCTTGGGTGACGCTAGTGGCGACACCGTGAGCCAGGGCTCGGATCAGGCGGGTGACCCGCTCGGGATCCCTCCTCCCACCGATCACCTGAGTCAAATCGGCTTCAGCGATCAAGGTCAAGTAGTTCACGGCGAAGCGGCCGGTCTGTCGCGGCGTCCCTCCGATCAGCTGGGGCCAACCGCCTCGCACTACTAATTGAGCCAATGTCGTCAGGGATTGCTCGGTCGGGGCCGCAGTCTGGGTTTGATCGTCCAGCAGCGCCGCCAATGAGACTTGACCGGTCGAGTCCCCCGACTCCCACAGTGACATCGGGCGCATCCGGACTTTGGCGAAACGCCCTGCCCCCGAGTGCCGACGCACGTCGTCACTCGGCGTGGCCGACCCGGCAAGCAAGAATTGCCCGGGCTGAGCCCGGTCGTCGACCGCTCGCCGGACCTGGTTCCACAGGCTGGGCTCGACCTGCCACTCATCCAACAGACGCGGCGTCGGTCCTTCCAGCAGCAGGCCGGGATCGGTCTCCATGGCCAAGGGCACGGACGGATCGACGTCGACCCGAAGCACGCTGGCGGCCATCTGCTCGGCGGTGCTGGTCTTGCCACAGGCCTTGGGCCCTTCGATCAATACGGCGCCAACGTCGCGAAGAGCCTCCCGGACTTCCTGATCGACCACACGGGAACGGTACGACATGCCGACCAGTCTAGCTCATTCGACACTTTGGGGACGTTCCAGTAGTCATTTTGGAGATGTTCTAGTAGACATTTTGGGGATTATTCAGTCGCGGTTTTGTCGGTTCTAGCCCTCAGTTTGACGTCCGGTGATCAAGTCGAGGGCTGGACCGGGTCATGGGTCCTGCGACTGCGCCCAGGATGGCGAAAGGGGCGGCCACGCGCCGGGTTACGGAGGAAGCGGCCGTGCGGCGAACCCTGGGTAGGTTATATATCGATAAGTAGGCGAGTGGCTTAGTGGGTTTCGCGTTTAATTTACTAGGGGCGGGACTAGCAGGGTGAGGATGCGGTCGAGGTCGCCTTCACCGGAGAATTCGATGGTGACCTTACCTTTGGAGCGGCCCATCTCGACCTTGACTCGGGTGTCGAAGCGGTCGGACAGTTGTTCCGACAACATGACCGCCCTGGGGTGGGCGGCTCGGGCCCGGGGGACTCGGCTGGGTTTGTCGGTCCGCCGCCCGTCTAGGGTGACGGCCTCTTCGGTCGCCCGCACGGACAAGCCCTCGGCCACGATGCGCTGGGCCAGACGCTCGATCCGCTCGGCGCTCTCCAGTCCCAGCAAAGCCCGGGCGTGGCCGGCGCTCAGCACTCCGGCCGCCACCCGGCGCTGGACCGAGGCCGGCAGCCGCAGCAGCCGGATGGTGTTGGCGATCTGGGGCCGGGAGCGTTTGATGCGCTGCGACAGCTCCTCCTGGGTACAGCCGAAGTCGGTCAGCAGCTGTTGGTAGGCGGCCGCCTCCTCCAAGGGGTTGAGCTGGACCCGGTGCAGGTTCTCCAGCAAGGCGTCACGCAGCCGGTCGCCGGCCTCGGTCTGACGCACGATGGCGGGGATGAGGCTGAGCTGGGCCTGTTTGGCCGCCCGCCAACGCCGCTCGCCCATGACCAGTTGATAGGACTGTCCCCCCAACGGCCGCACCACCACCGGCTGGAGCAGGCCGACCTGCTTGATCGAGTCGGCCAGTTCGTTCAGCTGGTCCGGGTCGAAGACGCTACGCGGCTGCTCCGGGTTGGGCTCGATGGACGAGATCGGCAGTTCGGTCAGATACGACCCGTCCGCCAATTCGGACTGGCCGTCCTCCGTGGTCGGGACGGATCGATCGGCCGACGGTGCGGCCGGGCCGGTGCGCTGGAACAGCTCGCCCAGCCCGCGGCCCAATCCGGTGGGCGGTTTCCCTGGTGTCATGATGGCGTCCTCTCCGGCCGGCCGGCTCGATCGACTGTGGGCATGGGTCAGCCTGTCAGGTCTGGTTCGCCCCGGTCGGGGCGCCCCGCCGAGCCATCTCGACGGCGGCGGCGGCGTAGGCCCGGGCGCCGGCCGACTCGCGGTGATAGGTCAAGACGCTGCGGCCGTAGCTGGGAGCTTCGGCGATGCGGACCGAACGGGGGATGACGGTTTCCAAAGCCTGGTCCGGGAAGTAGCGCCGGACCTCCTCGGCCACCTGGGCCGACAGCCGGGTGCGTCCGTCGTACATCGTCAGCAGCACGGTCGACAGAGCTAGATCGGGGTTGAGGTCGCCCCGCACCAGGTCGATGGTGCGCATCAGTTGGCTGACCCCTTCCAGGGCGTAGTACTCGCACTGGATCGGGATCATGATCTCACCGGCCGCCACCAGGGCGTTGAGGGTGAGCAGTCCAAGGGAAGGAGGGCAGTCGATCAAGACGTAGTCGACCGGCTGGACCGCCAGATAGGCCGCCAGGGCGTCGGCCAGCCGCCGCTCCCGACCGGGCACCGCCACCAGCTCCAACTCGGCCGCCGCCAAGTCGATGGTCGAGGGCAGCACGGTCAGACCGGGCGTCTCAGCGCTGACCTGGACGTGCCAGGCCATGTCGTCGCCGTCCATCAAGGTCTCGTAGGTCCCCCGGATGCCCTGGCGGTGGTCCACCCCCAGGGCGGTCGAGGCGTTGCCTTGGGGATCGGCGTCCACCACCAGGACGGACAATCCGCCCAAGCCCAGGGCCGCCGCCAGATTGACGGTGGTGGTGGTCTTGCCCACCCCGCCCTTCTGATTGGCGATCACGATGACGCGGGTCCGCTCTGGCCGAGGTAATGGTGTTTCACGTGAAACAGAGTCAGACCGGACGCCATCCGAATCGAGCTCGGTCAAATCCTCACTCACACCAGCACTCCTTCGCCAATTCGATCCCATCGAGCCGAGGCCCGACCACTGCCATGTCTGCACTCCCAGTAAGTCAGACCCATCACGGTGCGGCCGCCGACGGCTCGAGTCAACACTGGCCGAGATATCCATGTTTCAAGTGAAACAGAGCCGGACCGGACACCATCCGCTTCGCGATCAGTCGAGTCTCCGCTCACGTCGGCACTCCTTCATCAAGACGATCCGGTCGAACCGAAACCCGACCGCTGCCAGGTCCGCATTCCCGGTGAGTCAGCCCTACCACGAAACGTCCGCCGCCGACGCGGGTCCGTTCTGGCCGTGGTAATGGTGTTTCACGTGAAACAGAGTCAGATCGGACGCCATCCGAATCGAGCTCGATCAAGTCCTCGCTCACACCAGCACCCCTTCGCCAAGTCGATCCAACCGAACCGAGGCCCGACCGCTGCCACGTCTGCACTCCCGGTGAGTCAGCCCCACCACGAAACGGCCGCCGCTGACGCGGGTTGACACTGGCTGAGGTAACCGTGTTTCACGTGAAACAAATCCAGACCGGACACCATCCGAATCAAGACCGACCAAGCCCTCGCTCACACCTGCGCTCCTTCACCCGTTCGATCCAGCCGACCGAAGTCGGATCGCGTCCCGTCTGCATTCCCGGTGGGTCAGACCCACCACTGAAGGGCCGCCAACGCGTCAGCCACGTTCCCGCTGTCCAAACCGTTGGGCCGACTCACTGTCGGATACGACTAAGACCATCGGCCGACCGGCCTTGAACCAGCCCGCCACCAGCGGGCCGACCGACTGATCCAACCGACGCTAGAACGGCTTCTGACGCCAACGAGGACTCGACCACCGCAGCCTAGTCCACTGCGACGACGGTGCCCAACCGAAGTGTCGTTCTATCTCTTTGACTCTTTCTCGTCTTACCGACTTCTGCGGAACTAACGTCACGGCACGAGACCAGAGCTCGTGTCTCGCGGTCTGAGGAAATCTGTTCCTACAACGGTCTGCCGCACAGGCCAGGGCGATGTCCGACTCAGCCCCAACCAAGCAGCCGTAGACCGGCCGCCACCGCCGCTCCGGCCGCCACCACCACCAGGAAGGGGGCCCGCCGCCACAGCAGAAGAGCAGCCACGGCCAGGGCGATCACGCGGGCGTCCAGCCTCAGACCGTCCGCTGAAGCGAAGGTCTGGGTCGCCACCAACCCCGCCAACAGCCCCACCGTCATCATGCCCAGGGCTCGCCGCAGCCGGCGGCTGGCCAGCCAGCGCCGCGGCACCGCCGCCCCGGCCAGTTTCAGCCCCAGGCAAGCGGCTGAGGCCACCACCACGGTCAACCACCAGCCGGTCATGTCGAAGGCCCCCGGGCGATGGAGTCGTCTGCTCCAGGGACAGGTTCGACCAGACCGCCGACGGAAGGGTTGGACGAGCCACTGACAGCAGCGCCAGCTCGACCACCGCCCGAAAAGCCGGCCCGGCCGTCAACCCCATCACCTGCAGAGACAGACCTGCCATCCCCGGCAGAAGTAGACCGGTCATCGCCAGCGGAGACCGGCCTGCCATCGCCGGCGGCGTCCGGAGAGACACCGACCGAAGAGCCCGGCGGACCACCGACCGAGGGGTCGGCCGGTCGATCGCCCGATTCACCGCCGAAGCCCAACCAACCTAGGACCAGCCCGACCGCCCCGGCCGCCAGCACGGGCAGACCGGCCGGAGCCAAGGGGATCAGCAGCAAGGCCACCGCCATGGCCAGGACGGTCCCCAGCAGGGTCCGGCGGTCGGTCAGGCGGGGCCACAACAGACCCAGGAAGGCGGCCCCGGCGGCCGCGTCCAGGCCCCAGGCCGTGGGTTGGCCCATGGTTTGGCCGGCCAGGGCGCCCAAGACGGTGAAACCGTTCCAGCACAGCCAAACTCCGGCGCCGGCCCACCAGAAGCCGATCCGACGGGCGCCACGGTCGGGTTGGGCCAGGGCCACCGCGGTCGACTCGTCGATGGTCAGGTGGGCGCCCAGCCAGCGCCGCCAGCCCTTCAGTTCCAGGGCTGGGCCGAGCTGGACTCCGTACAGCCCATTGCGGCTGCCCAACAGGGCGGCCCCGGCCACCGCCGCCGAGCCCAAGCCGCCAGACCCGATCACTCCGATCAGGGCGAACTGCGACCCGCCGGTGAACATGACGGCGGACAGGAAGACGGTCTGACTCAAGCTGAGCCCGGCCGCCACAGCCAGGGCGCCGAAGGAGACGCCGTACAGGCCGGTGGCCAAGGACACCGAGACGGCCTGCCGGATGGCGGCCTCAGCCGAACCGCTCCGGCCGCCACCGGACGGCCGCCGGCCCATCAGGCCGCCCGCACCCGCACCACCGTGGCCGGCTCCAGATCGGGATGGACTTGAGGACGCAATACCTCGGCCCGCAGACCGGCCCGTCCCAGCAGCGGGGCCGCCCCCGCCACCTCGACCGCCGCGCGCTCGCCCTTGACCGCCAACAGCTGGCCGTCTTCGAACAGGTGGGCCGTGGCCGGCACCAGGTCGGCCAGCACCGCCACCGCCCGGCACACCACCACGTCGGCCGGACGCCGATGCTCTTGGCTACGGGTCCGCACCACTTCCACCCGCTGGCCCAACTCCAACTCGTCCACCGCATCGGCCAGGAATTGGCTACGTCGCAGCATCGGCTCCAACAAGGTGATCTCCAAGTCGGGCCGGCTGATGGCCAGCACCAAGCCGGGCAGCCCAGCCCCGCTGCCGACGTCGATCAGACTGGCCCCCGACCCGATCAAACCGGCCAGGGCCTGGCAGTTCAGGATGTGCCGCGACCAGATCCGTTCGGCCTCGTGGGGGCCGAGCAATCCCCAGGCCACGCCTCGGTCGCACAGCAGGTCGGCGTACCGTCGCATGGTCGCGCTGGCCGGACCGAAGACGGCCTCCAGCAGTTGGGGCTCGAACTCGCTCAAGGTCGCGCCGCCGCCGCCTGGCTCAGGCGACTTGGCTGACGATGACGTGGCGCTTGGGTTCTTCGCCCTCGGACTCCGAGTGCAGACCGGCCGCCGCCACCACGTCGTGCACGATCTTGCGCTCGAACGGATTCATGGCGGCCAGCGACTGCGGCTCGCCGGCGCGCTGGACCTCGGCCACCGCGGCGGCGGCCAGCTCCTGCAGCTCTTGGCGCCGCTTGTCGCGATACCCGGCCACGTCCAGCATCAGCCGGCTCCGGTGCCCCTGCTGCGTCATGACGGCCAACCGGCAGAGTTCCTGCAGGGCCTCCAGGACTTCGCCGTCCCGCCCCACCAAACGGTCTTCGGTGGTGACGATCGAGATGTGGGCCCGGCCGGCCTCGACGTAGGTGTCGATGTCGCCGTCCAAGTCGGCGATGTCCAGCAGCTCCTCCAGATAGTCGGCCGCCACCTCGCCCTCGGACTCGATGGGGTCGCCGCCCGACTCGTCGGCCTCGTCAGACGCCTCGTCCAACTCGACCACTTCGACCACCTCGACCTCGACCACTTCGTCGACCGGCTCGGCCTTGATTTGCTCGCTCATGATTCTCCTTGCCTCAGCCGACTGCCGTCGGCGTCAAAATTAGTTGTCACTTTCGCGGACTCTTGCGCTGAGCGCGGGTCTGCTTCTTCGGTTGGGCCCGGTTGACCACCTGACGCTGCACCCCGGACTGGTCGACGGCTTGGCGCTGCACCCCGGAGGAGCTGGTGGTGGTCTTGGCTTCGGCCGGCTTGCGCGACCGCTTGGCCCGCCGGTCGGCCGCGATCTGCTTGGGGTCGCGGCCCTTCTTGACCATGCGCTCCTCCCAGTCGATGTAGGCCGGGGTGCCGGGGGTGGGGTTGTTGTGGATCAGGATCCACTGCTGGCCCAGGGTCCACAGGTTCGAGGTCACCCAGTAGACCAGCACGCCGATCTGGATCGCCACGCCCATGAAGAGGTACATGGCCGGGAAGAGGTACAGCATCATCTTCTGCTGTTGCGCCATCGGACCGGTCAGCGACTCCGGTGGCATGTTCTTGCTCATGAGCTGCTTCTGGGTGATGAAGAAGAGCGACGACATGACCAAGATCAGAACCGCGGCCACCCACTGGGTCGGCCCCCACTGCCAGATCTTCCAGGTGTTCGAGCCCATCCAGAAGTGCCCGGCCAGCCGGGCCCCGAAGACGGTCACCTGGCTCAGCGAGTCGGTCACCAACTCGGGATGCTTGACCAGATAATACCCCCGGGGTATACCGTTGGCGGCGGCGGCCAGGACTTGGTACAAAGCGAAGAAGATCGGCATCTGCAAGAGCAGCGGCAGGCAGGAGGCGTACGGGCTGACGCCCTCGTCTTTGAACAGCTTCTGGGTCTCCACGCCCAAGCGTTCGCGGTCGGCCCCGTATTTCTCCTGCAGCGCCTTCATCTTGGGCTGGATGGCCTGCATGTTGCGCGAAGAGTTGATCTGACGCACGAACAGGGGGATCAAGATGACGCGCACCAGCACCGTCAGGGTGACGATGGAAAGAGTCCAAGTGACGCCCTTGTCCGGCCCGATGATGGCGGCCCAGAAGCGGTAGGCGTAGCCCAACACGAAGGAGATGGCGGCGTGCAGTGGCGTCATCAGGGAGGAGAAGAAATCTCCGATGCCGAACAGTAGAAGTGGAGTCATGCCTTACGCCTTCCCGCCGTACGCTTCACAGCCCACCGAGGCCAGCTGGCGCCGCCCCGGTCGCCCTTGATCCGGTCCGTTTGACGACGTGACCGCTCCGACTGGTCCGACCGTCTCCGGCCCGACCGTCCCGGTCGCCGTCTGCCTCGCCGCGACCCCGGCCGTGTCGTCGTCAGCCGGCTGCGGTCGGTCCGACCGCTTCGAAGCGGCCTCGGCTTGTTCGATCTCCCAGGCGACGGCCGCCGGCGTGCCCGGCACTGGGTCGTATCCACCCTGGGACCAGGGGTGGCAGCGTGCGATCCGGCGCACGGTCAGCCAAGAGCCCCGGGCCGCTCCGTGGGTGCGCACGGCTTCCAGCCCGTAGGCCGAGCAGCTGGGGTAGAACTTGCAGACCTGGCCGTAGAGCGGCGATATCAGCAGCCGCCACAGTTTGATGAACCCGATCAGAAGATATTTCATGGCCGCCGCTCCGAGGGGTCGGGGGTGTCTGCGAGGCCGGCGGGAGAGGGGGCCGGGGCGGCGACCGGCTGGGGGGAGGGCTGCGAGGCGGCGACCGGGAAGAGCGGGGAGGCCAGTCGACCGACAGGGGAGTCTGGAGCGGGGATGGCGGGGACCGGCGCGGACGGGGTCGAACACTGCCGGGCGGCCCAGGACCAGGCCGATTCGAAGTCGCCCACCAGCCGGCCGGGTTGGCTGGCCGCCTTGGGCAGGGCCCGGATGACGATGTCGGCGGTCTGGGGCAGTTGGTCCAAGCGGGCCGCCACCAGGTGGCGCAGCCGCCGCTTGACTCGATTGCGCACCACCGCCGGACCGACTCGGCGGGAGACCACGAAACCAGCCCGGGAGCTGGCTTGGTCGGTCGGCTTGACGTACAAGATCAGGCAGGCTCGACCGGTCTGCCGACCGCCGCGCACGGTGGCGGTGAATTGGGCCGCACGCCGTAGACGGGCCGAGACCGGCAACATCTCGCTCAGGCGCTCAGTTCAACGCGACCCTTGCGCCGGCGAGCCGACAGGATGGCGCGTCCGGCCCGGGTCCTCATGCGGGCCCTAAAGCCGTGGGTCCGACTGCGGCGCCGATTGCTCGGCTGAAAGGTCCGCTTGCTCACGATTCAAGCTCCCATAGTTAGAGACTACGATCCCGCTGTCCAAGCAGCAGGGGAACAGCCGCTCACGACAGCGACCTGGTAACGATACGCGCTAGGTCCGATTCCCGGCAAACCGCCCGTCTGAAGCCTCGACTTCAACTTGGCCCAATCGGGCCGTATCGAAAGAAGTCGGACCCGTCCCCAGACTCCAGGACTCGACTCCGTAACGACCGTCGCCGGACCTGCCAGGGGGCCTGAACTCGACCAGTTGGACGTCCTTTACCACGACACGCCCGGAATTCAGCCCAACCTCTCCGCTCTCACTTGCGTGTCTTTCCCAGGCCCGACTAATTTGGTGACTTCAAACCCGCCCGTCCCAGCGGGGACCAGGTATCGTCGCATGGCCCACAGGCTGTGCATAACCCTGTGGGTAGACCGGTCGGACCGACCGTCCGGTCCGTGCGCCGCCTGCGGCAGTGAGGAGCTTGGATGACCTTCTCCCCCGCCGACTCCGATCCCTCCCTGCGGCTGCTCTGGGACGGCCTGTTGGACTCCTTGGACGGCCCCAGCCGCTCGCTGCTGTCCACCTGCCAGCCCTTGGTCCTGACCGAGCGCGAGTTGGATCTAGCCGTCCCCAACGACTTCACCCGCGACCGTATCGAACAGCGTCTGCGTCCCCGAGTGGAGGAGATCCTGCTCCAGCTGACCGGCCGGCCGGTCCATCTCAAAGTCGAGGTGGCGGCCGATTCGATCCCATCCGAACTGCCGCTGCCGCCGCCCCCGTTGGCCGACCACTTCATCTTCGACGCCGCCCCCACGCCCTTCGACGCCGCCAGCCGGGCGCGCAGCGCCGACACCGAACGATTGAATCCGAAGTACACCTTCGAGACCTTCGTGGTCGGCCCCAACAACCGCTTCGCCTGGGCCGCCGCCCAAGCCGTGGCCGAAGGGCCGGGCAAGGCCTTCAACCCGCTCTTGATCTACGGCGAGTCCGGCTTGGGCAAGACCCACCTGCTGCACGCCGTCGGCCATTACATCTCGACCTATTCGTCCCATCTCTCCATCAAGTACGTCTCGACCGAGGAGTTGACGAACGAGTTCATCAACGCCATCTCCGAGAACCGCACCAACCAGTTCCGGCGGACCTACCGCGACGTCGACGTCCTGTTGATCGACGACATCCAGTTCCTGGAGTCCAAGATCCAGACCCAGGAGGAGTTCTTCCACACTTTCAACACCTTGTACAACGCCCAGAAGCAGATCGTCATGACCTGCGACCGGCCGCCCAAGCTGTTGGAGGCTTTGGAGCCCAGGCTGCGCAGCCGCTTCGAGTCCGGGCTGCTGGCCGACATCCAGCCGGCCGATTTGGAGACCCGCATCGCCATCCTGCGCAACAAGGCGGCCGCCGAACGCCTGGCCGTCGCCCCCGACGTGCTGGAATTCATCGCCTCGCGCATCCACACCAACATCCGGGAGCTGGAGGGGGCTTTGATCCGGGTGACCGCCTTCGCCTCCCTCAACCAGCAGCAGGTCGACGTGGCCTTGGCCGAGATCGTGCTGCGCGACCTGATCCCGGAAGGGGTGGACCGCCCCATCACCCCGTCCATGATCATGACCCAGACGGCCGACCAATTCAGTCTGACGCTGGACGACTTGACCGGTTCCAGCCGCTCCACTTCGGTGGCGCTGGCCCGTCAGATCGCGATGTACCTCTGTCGCGAGTTGACGGAGCTGTCCCTGCCCAAGATCGGGGCCCAATTCGAGCGCGACCACACCACTGTGATGCACGCCTACCGCAAGATCAGCGCTCTGATCCTGACCGACCGGGCCGTTTTCACCACCGTCACCGAGATCACCAACGGGGTCAAGCACCGGGCTCAGATGGCCTGACCTTATCCACAGTTATCCACAGCCTCCTGTTGATAACTCCAGACATCCTCTTGACAGCCTGCGCACAACTTCGTCTGACCACCGCTCCATCCCCAGACGACCGACCGTCCGTCCACAGCTCAGACCAGGGACCACAGACTTGTGATTCAGATCCAGCTAGGCCTTCTCCTCTTTATCCCCAGTTTCCACAAACGCTATGACTACGATGAGAGTCATATGTCTATAAGAACTTCAAAGTCACCGACCCCCCGACCTGTGCAGAACTCCCGCCACCGCCGTCCGACCGCCCCATTCGACTCTCCCGACGGACCGCTACCGACCGCTCATTCGATCACTTCCGATCGGTCGGTCAGCCCTCACGCCCGGCCTGGAGCGGCGCCAGCGGTCGGCCGCCCGACGTTCAGTGGGGCGCCCGGGGCCGAGCCCACTACAGTATGAGTCACACGGACATCGCCTCGGAGGAGTCAGCATGAAAGTCCAACTCGACAAGGATGTGGCGGCCGAGGCCGTCCAGTGGGCCGCCCGCAGTCTGCCTCTGCGTCCCAGCCTGCCGATCTTGGCCGGTCTGTTGATCCAAGCCGACCAAGACTCCGTCACCTTGTCCAGTTTCGATTACGAGACCTCGGCCCGGATCACGGTCCCCGCCGCAGTCGAGGAATCCGGCTCGGTCCTGGTGTCGGGGCGTCTGTTGGCTGAGATCATCCGCTCCCTGCCGGTCAAGCCGATCCGCTTCAGCAGCGACGATCAAGCTTTGGAATTGGTCTGCGGTTCGGCTCGTTTCACCCTCCAGCTGCTGCCGGTGGCGGATTACCCCGATCTGCCCCGGATGCCGCAAGCCAGTGGCTCGATCAAGAGCGACGATCTGGCCAAGGCGGTCAACCAGGTGGTGGTGGCGGCCGGTCGGGACGAGCTGCTGCCGGTCTTCACCGGCGTCCGCATGGAATTCGACGATGAACAGGTCTCATTGTTGGCGACCGACCGTTATCGGATGGCCCTGAAAGAGCTGACCTGGAGGCCCTCCAATCCGTCCGTCAGCGCCGCCGCCCTGGTGCCGGCGCGGGTGCTGTCCGAGATCTCGAAATCGTTGGTGGCCGGCGACGAGGTCACCCTGTCCCTGTCCTTGGCCGGCAGCGGCGAAGGGCTGATCGGTTTCGAGGGCGAGGGTGTGAACGGCCGCCGCCAGATCACGACCCGTTTGTTGGACGGTGAGTTCCCCAAGGTTCGCCATCTGATGAACATCGCCAACGAGCTGTCGGTGCGGGCCAATGTGACCGAGCTGTTGGCTGCCGTCAAGCGCGTCGCCCTAGTGGCCGAACGTAACACATCTTTGTCGATGTTGATCGGTGACGACGCCGTCACCCTGGAGGCCTCCAGCGGCGACCAGGCCCGGGCCTCGGAGACGGTCGGGGCCCAGGTGGAGAACCACGCCGGCGGCGACTTGGCCCTCGACCAGGCTGGTTTCAATCCGCATTACTTGTCCGACGTGCTGTCGGTGCTCGACTCCCCCTACGTCCATCTGGCCTTCTCCGGCCCGGGCAAGCCCTGCCTGGTGACGGCCTTGGACGAGATCGACGGGGATCCGCAGTTGAGCTACCGCCACGTCATCATGTTGATGCGCTTGCCGCACTGACCAAGGCCGTCCGGTGATCGTCACCGCCCTCAAACTGACTGATTTTCGCTCCTACGCCGCCGTCGAACTCGAATTGGGCGCGGGCGCGACGGTCTTCCTGGGGGCTAACGGCCAAGGCAAGACGAACCTGGTCGAAGCGGTCGAATACCTGTCTACGCTGTCGTCGCACCGGGTGGCGTCCGATCAACCGTTGGTACGGTCCGGAGCCACCCGCGCCGTTCTACAGGCCCGGGTGCGGGCCGGGCCGGACGATCCGCGCGGTCTGACCTTGGATTTGGAGATCCGGTTGGGGGCGGCCAATCAAGCCCGGCTGAACAAAGCCCCGGTGCGGCCGCGCGACCTCTTGGGCGCCATTCGGACCGTCCTTTTCGCGCCCGAGGACCTGGCCATCGTGAAGGGCGACCCGTCCGACCGACGGGCCTTCATCGACGCTCTGGCCACCAGCCGGTGGCCCCGACTGGCCGGAGTCAGAGCCGATTTGGAGCGCGTCCTACGCCAGCGCGCCAGCCTGCTCAAGGGCCTGTCCAACCGTTCCACCACCCGCTCCAACGCCGCCGACACCCTCGGCCTGTGGGACGAGCAGCTGGTCGCCTTGGGGGCCGAGTTGGTGGCCGCCCGACTCGACACGGTGGCTCGATTGGCCCCGTTGTACGCCGAACGCTACGCCACCCTGGCCGCCGTCCCCAGCCAAGTCCACCTGGGTTACCGCAGCGCCGTCGAACCGGCCTGGGCGACCGGGTCGGGGGTGGTCGAACGGGCTGAGATCGAGGTCCTGCTGGCGGCCGCGATCGAGCGGCGACGGGACGACGAGATCGCTCGCGGCCTCTGCCTGGTCGGCCCCCAACGCGACGATCTGGCGCTGGAATTGGACGGCCTGCCCCTGAAGGGTTACGCCAGCCACGGCGAGTCCTGGTCGGCCAGCCTGGGGCTGCGCTTAGGCAGCTTCGACCTGCTGCGCCAAGACGGCGTCGAGCCGGTCTTGATCTTGGACGACGTCTTCGCCGAGTTGGACGCCAGCCGCCGCCGCCGGCTGGCCCAGGCCATAGATGAAGCCCAGCAGGTCTTGTTGACGGCGGCGGTCGAGCAGGACCTGCCGGCCGGATTGGTGGCCATCCGCCACCGGGTGGTGGACGGCCGGGTGGAGCCGGAGCGGACCGGTTCCGAATCCGTGGCCGACCCTCGCTTCGAGCCGGTCTCGAATCAGAGCCGCCCCTCGGAGCCCGCCGATCCGGCGGTCCCAGGTTCGGGAGAGGCTGGCGGTCTGGTCGACGACACCTCGGTTCCTGACTCGGGCGGGGCCGTCGGTCTGGTCGGTGATGCGGCGGTCCCAGGTTCGGGCGGAGCCGTTGGTCCGGTGTTCGATGCGTTGGTCCCAGATTCGGGAAATGCTGGCGGTCTGGTCGACGATGTGTCGGTTCCTGGATCGGGGGGATGTTGGCCGTCTGGTCGACGACCGATCGGTCCAGACGTCGGAACGGCATGTCGAAACGACGGCGACCGCGCCGGAGGACCCGATCGGAGGCGACCATGAGCCGGACTGACCGCCGCCGGCGTCGTCCCGGCGTCGTCCCGGCCGACCAGCCCGGCTCGGCCGGCCGCTCCGATTCAGCCGACGGCCCGGAAACGGTCGTCCGTCCTGACTCGTCCAATCGCCACGGTTCGTCACAGCGGCGCGACCAGGCCAAGCAGCGCGACCAGGCCGAACCGGTAGAGGACCGCCTCCTGGAACCGGAGGTGGACCTGACCGGGGCGGACGACTCAGCCGCCCCGGCGCCGCTCGACCCGGCCCAGGCCTGGTCCGAGCACGATCCGACCGGGCTGGACTTGGCCCAGCGGGTGGCCCAAGGGGCACGGGGCGGTCGTCCGGCCCCCCGCCGCTCGGTCCGTCCGATCGCTGAACAGGCGACCTGGTCCGGCCCCGGGCCCTCTTCCCGCGACCCCCAACCAGTCGGCCGTCTGATGGACCGGGTCTTCGTCGACCGGGGCTGGGGGACCGACCTCTCGCTGGCCGCCTTACTGGGCCAGTGGGCTGATTTCGTGGGGTCGGTCAACGCCGACCACTCCCATCCGGAGGGCTTCCGCGACGGGCAGTTGACGGTCCGGGCCGAGTCCACCAGCTGGGCCGGCGCCATCCGTTTGATCGCCCCCGGCATCATCGCCCGTCTCAACCAAGCCTTGGGCCAAGACAGCGTCACCAGCCTGCGCGTCTTGGGTCCGACCGCCCCCAGCTGGAAGAAAGGCCGGCGCTCGGTGCCGGGGCGCGGCCCCCGCGACACTTACGGCTGAGGTCGGCCCGGCGCCACCGAGTGGACGACGGCGGGGGCTGAGCCCCCAGGCTCCGAGGCTCAGGGGCGTGGTTTCTTACCGCGCAGGGTCCGGACCAACCGGGCCGAGGACAGTTCGGCCCAGGGTCCGTCGAATTCCAATTGGCAGCAGGTGGCGGTCGGGAAGTGGGTCTCGATCAGAGCCACGGCCTCGGGTTGGGAGGCGGTCCGGTCGAGCAGGTGGTGGACGGCGGCGGCGATGTCGGGGTTGTGCCCGGCCACCAGGACGGCTTCCAGGGCGTCGTCCAATTGGCGGACCTGGTCGATCAGGACTGAGCAGCCCCCGCCGTACAAAGCCGTCACGACTTCGACCGGGACGCCTAGGCCCAGTCCGGCCACGGTTTGACGGGCCCGGGCGGCTGGCGAGGTGAGGGCCAATTCGACGCCGGACTGGGCCAGTTCGGCCCCGACCCGACGGGCTTGCTCGCGGCCCAACTGGTCGAGCGGACGGCAGCGGTCGCCCAGGGGGCTGGAGGGGACGGCGTGGGCGTGACGCAGCAAGAACAGCCGACGGCTCACTGGGACTCCCACGGTTTGACCGCCACGACTATATCTCGATAAATAGATGAATCGACTCTATGGCCGAACTCTTCCCACGGTCCGCCTTGGCAGGGCCCCAGGCCGGACTGCCGGAGCAGGTCGACCAGGTCGCGCCGCGGCAGCCCGAGGCTGTTCCAAGACAGCCCCAGGGCGCCGCCCGGGGCCAGTTGGCGGGCCCAGACCGGCGTCGCCTCGTCCAATAGCTCGGCCGCCGAGCGCTGCCGCCGACCGCCCCGGCCGGGTTCCAAGGCGGAGCCGTGGACGACTCCGTAAGGCGCGTCCACCACCACGGCCTGAAAACGCCGCCGCCCCCACAGGGCGGCCGACTGACGGGTGTCGCCGCTGAAGACGGACAGCCGTCGGAGCTGGTCGCCGAACTCGGCCTCGACGTCGAGGCGTTTGCCCAGGGAACGGCCCTCGCGGCGGACCGGGTTCAACTCGGCCCGATGCTTGATCCGCTTGCGCCGCAGATAGGTTTTGAGGAAGGCCGCCATGGCCTCGACCTGGCTGACCTCCAGCTCGACCCCGGCGGCGTCCAAGCCCAGCCGCCAAGCCGTGGTCAAGGTCGTGCCCCGCCCGCACATCGGGTCCAGCACCGTGACCGGCCCACTGGCCCGGACCTGGGACAAGGTCACATTGAGCAGTAGGCGGGTGAATTGTTCATTGGTTTTGCCGGCGTACTTCGGGATCGTCACCAAATCCTCGTCGACCGGGCCGGGGGGCGGCCCTGGGATCGGCCGCAGCAACACGGCGTCGTCCCCGGCGTCGGGAGCCGGGTCGGGCACGGCCTCGAACAGGGCCAGGCCGGCCGACAGGCGGCCGATCCGTTCGATCGCGGCGCCGTCCAGCCGCTCGGCCTCGAAGCCGAGGCAACTCAAAGAGGCCAACTGGTGCGGTCGCACCGCCCAACCGCCCAGCACGGCCGCTTCGGCCGCCACCAAGCGGGGGGCTTGGTCGGCGTAGACCCGGTTGGCCGAAGGGGCCAACAATAATTCATACGTTGTCACAGGCCACCGGGCCCGTCAGGACAGATTGACCAAGTGGGCCTCGTAATGGGTGCCCTTGGCCCGCTCGTAGGAGGCCAGGATCTCAGCCTCGGCCGCCACCCGGCCGGCCCAAGAGGCCCCCTCGACCGACTTGCCCGGCTCCAGGTCCTTGTAGACCGTGAAGAAATGCTGGATCTCGAGCAGCTGGTACTCCGGGATGTCGGTGATCTCTTTCAACTGCACCTGCCTGGTGTCGGCCGTCGGCACGGCGATGACCTTGTCGTCGCCGCCCTTCTCGTCCGTCATCCGGAACATGCCGATGGCCCGGCACTCGATCAAGGCTCCGGGGAAGGTCGCCTCCGGCACCAGCACCAAGGCGTCCAGCGGGTCGCCGTCGAGGCCCAGGGTGCCTTCGATGAAGCCGTAATCGGAGGGGTACTGGGTCGAGGTGAACAGGGTGCGGTCGAGCCGGATGCGCCCGGTCCGATGGTCCAGTTCGTATTTGTTCTTGGAACCGCGGGGGATTTCGATCGTGACGTCGAAGACCAGCCCCTGGGGTCGATCGAAGGACTCGAATTTCAGCGTTTGCCGCAGCGAGCTGTCCATCGCGGCTCCCCTTCCTATTATGTGACTGGTACGAACCGGTTTGACGAGATGAGAACAACACTATGCCCAGGCAGGCCTCTGAAGCATCCTCGGCGCGGCGGCCAGGCCGGCGCCGAGGGCTGGCGGTGGCCGGCGCGGTCGCCTTGGTGTTGGCGTTGGGACTGGTCGGTCCGGGGCTGGCCCAGCGTTCCGGTCTGATCCGGCCGGCCGGCCCAGCCACCGTCGATCCGCTGCGTTATGCCACCCCGCAGCCCACTCCGACGCCGCGAGCGGGGCCGACCGGCCCGGCTGTCAGCCCACTCCGCGTGGCGCTCGACCCGGCTGATCTGTCGGCCCGGTTGGAGGCGGCCGGCACGGTGGCGGGCCAGCTGGCCTGGGCCGTGCTCGACCCGGCCGACGGTCGGACCCTGGTCCAACAGGAGGCCGCCGCCGCTCTGACGCCGGCCTCCTGCCTCAAACTGCTGACCGGGGCGGCCGTCTTGGACGCCCTGGGGCCGGACCACCGTTTCGTCACCCGCACCGTTTTGGCCGGCGACGACCTGATCTTGGTCGGAGGCGGCGACCCTTACCTGACCGCCACCAGCCCCAGCGACTACCCGGACCGTCTCGGGTTGGCCGACCTGGCCCAGGCCACGGCCGACCGGCTGCTGGAAGCCGGGCGCTCCACCGTGGCGGTCGGCTGGGACGACAGCCTGTTCGCCGGGCCGGCCTGGAATCCGTCCTGGCCCGACAGCTATCACAGCGAGGCCAGTCCGACCAGCGCCCTGTGGCTGGACCGGGGCCGGCGCGACGGAGTCCGCTCCCTCACCCCGGCGTCCGACGCCGGAGCCGTGTTCATCCAACAATTACGCCGGCTCGGCCTCGAGGTCCGCTCCCTGGGCCCGGTCGCCGCCCCGGCGTCGGCCGAAGAGGTGGCCCGGCTGGAGTCCGTCCCACTCGACCTCATCGTGCAGCAGATGTTGCGTCAGTCCGACAACGACGTGGCCGAGGCCTTGTTCCGGCACATCGGTTTGGCGGCCGGCCAGCCCGGCTCCATCGTGGCCGCCCAGGCCGCGCTGGCCGAGCGGCTGGTCCAGCTCGGCCTGTGGACCGAGGGCATGGTGGTCGACGACGGCTCCGGTCTGTCCCGGGCCAACCGGGTCAGCGCCACCGCCCTGGCCCAGACCATCGTGCGGGCGGCCCGTCGCACCGATCTGCGAGCGGTGTTGACCGGTCTGCCGGTGGCGGCCGGCGACGGCACCCTGAGGACCCGTTTCGACAGCCAGCCCGAGGCCGCCGGCCGGGGCCGGGTCCGGGCCAAGACCGGCACCCTGAGCGGCGTGCACACCCTGACCGGCCTGGTCCAGACCAGCTCCGGCTCGGTTCTGGCCGTGGCCTTGATGGTCAACCAGGCCACTGATGCCGGCGCCGCCCGCGATTGGTTGGACCGAGCGGCCGCCGAATTGGCCGCCGCCTGAGCCGACCGGCGGCCCGGGCCGGCCCACAGGTGGTGGCCAGCCGGTTGTCGGTGCTTCGACCCTTTCACCCTCTTGACAGGGGGACTGTTGGTCCGGTTGGCTGGGCGGTGATCCTTTCTTAGGAAGTTGGGTCAGTTTGGCGATGGCGCCGCTGATTCGGTTCTTGTCTCCAGTTTGGAAGGTCGGTGTTGTGAAGCTCTCTCGTGTGGTCGCGCTGGTGACAGGTTTCGCGGTGGCAGTGACAGGCTTGTCTTTGTTGCCGGAGCGGGTGGCGCAGGCGGCGCCACGGGCGGTGATCGTGTTGGATCCGGACGACGATGTGGCTCAAGTGGTGTGGCCGGATGGGTCGGCTTGGTCGGAGTTCCCGTTGGCTTATCGTTTGGCGGACGAGGTCCGGGATCGACTGGTGGATGGTTGCAGGGCTGAGGTGGTCTTGACGCGGGGCGACACGCCGGGGTTCGTGGACCGGGACGACCGTAAGGCGGTGGCGCTGGCGGCGGAGCCGGATCTGATGGTGACGTTGGCTTTCAACGGTTACGCCGGCGTGCCGTGGGGTGTGGAGACCGACGGCGGGCCGCGGGCTTTCGCCCGGCCGCAGGATGTGGGCTTCGGGCAGCGCCTGTTGGATCAGGTGGGGTCTTTCACCGGACGGGTGGCGTCGGCCGGGGTGGGAACGGCGGCCGGGCCGCCGTGGTACCAGGAGTATGGGGATCTGACGTTCCCATGGGCTCATCTGGAAGCGTTGTTCATCGACCATAACTATGACCATGTGGTGATCGAGGAACGGTTCGATCTGATCGTGGACGGGGTGTTCGCGGGGATCTTGGACCAGATGGGCGAGTTGGGGTTGGGCTGTTCAGCCTATCCGCCGCGCCCGAGCGCGGACGAGTTGCTCAGGTTACGGAATCTTGGCTATCAGAATTATCTTCGGTATGGGGCTGACCCGGTGTCGATGAGCACGGGTAATTTCGTCACCAGCGAGGCGACGTTCACGCTCACGGGTGTGGGCGACCAGGTGTTGGATCTGTCGTTGCATTACAACGGCCAGTCGGGGGTGGATTCCCCGGTCGGTGTGGGGTGGTCGTTCGCTTACGGTTCGTGGACGCAGTCGTTCGCGGATGATTCGGTGGCGGTCAGCCTGTCGGATGGGCGGTCGTTCTTGTTCGAGCCGGACGGCGCGGGCGGGTTCACTTCTCCGGTGGACGCTTTCGCGACGTTGCGGTGGGAGGGGTCTGACCTGGTGTTGGGACAGACCGACGGCGAGACGGCCTGGTTCCAAGTGGACGAGGACACCGGGCGGGGCGCCTTGGCTAGGACCGAGGACCGGCGCGGCCTGGGAGTGTCGTTGTCGTACGCGGGCGCGGGCGAGCTGTTCCCGAGGTTGGCGGCGGTGACGGACGAGGCGGGTCAGTCGGTCACGGTCGGCACGGACGACCGGGGTCGGGTGACGGCGTTGACGAGGCCTGACGGGGCGGTCTGGCGGCTCGGATATTCGGCGGAAGGCGATCTGGTCAGTCTGGCCTCGCCGGAGGGCCGGGTATTGGGCTTCGGTTATGACTCGGCGCACAGGATGGTGTCGGAGACCGGGGCTGATGGCGTGACCTGGCTGAGGAACGAGTACGACGGGCAGTCGCGGGTGACCCGGCAGACCACGTCGATGGGGTTCGTGCGGACCTTGCTGTTCGATGATTCGGCCCGGACCACGACCTACACGGACGCCGCCGGCGCGGTGACGGTGTACCACTGGAACGAGGCCCGGCAGGTGGTCAAAGTGGTGGACGCCCTGGGCGGAGAGACTAGAACTGATTACACGGCCGGCGCCTTGACGGCCTCCCAGCAGGATCCGACCGGAGCGGTGACGTCGTACCAGTACGACGCCGATGGCCGGGTGACGAGCGTGACCGACCCGGCCGGAGGCGTGACTTCGTACGAGTACGACCAGTCGGGCGGTCTGGTCGGCCAGACCGACGCTCTGGGGCAGTCCACGTCATATGAGGTGGATTCTCTGGGTTTGCCGGTGCTGACGACCTATCCGGACGGGTCGACGGTGGCCATGGCCTATGACTCGCACGGCGATCTGCTGTCCGAGACGGACCAGTTGGGGCGGACCACCAGTTGGGCCTACGACGAGCGCGGGAACATGGTGTCGGTGACGGACCCGCTGGGTTCGGTGACCGCGTACGGATTCGATCTGGCGAACCGGATGATCAGCCAGACGGATCCGGCGGGCGCCGCGACGGTTTACGCCTATGACGGGGATGACCTGTTGTTGGCGGTGTCGTACGCGGATGGTTCAGCGGAGTCGTATTCGTACGACGCCAACGGTCAGGTGGTGGAGCAGCGGGACCGCCGAGGCGCGGTCACCGGGCTGGCCTACGACAGCGAGATGAAGTTGTCGCGGGTGGTGTTCCCGGACGGCGGGACGGTCGATTACGCCTATGACCGGGAGTCGCGTTTGGTGGCGGTGACGGACCAGCTGGGCCAGGTGACTCGTTATGAGCTGGACGCTTTGGGGCGGACGGTGGCGACGACGGACGCCCGGGGCGGGGTGTGGCGGACCGAGTACGACGCGGCCGGCCGGGTGACGGCCGAGACTGACGCGGCCGGGTTCACCGTCCGGCGTTCGTATGACGCGGCTGGCTGGTTGACCGGGGAGACGGCGGCGGACGGCGGCGTGACCGCGTACTCTCTGGACGCTTTGGGGCGGATGGTCGCGCAGACGGATCCTTTGGGCGGCCTGTCGTCGTATGCCTTCGACACTTTGGGTCGGGTGGTGTCGATGACCGATCCGGCGGGGGCGGTGACCGGGCAGGCCTATGACGCGGCCGGACAGCTGGTGTCGGTGACCGATCCGCTGGGGGCGGTGACGCGGTTCGGTTATGACGGTTCGGGCCGGTTGACCTCGGAGACCGACGCTTTGGGGGCGGTCACTAAGCACGGCTACGACCAGGTCGGGAACCGGGTCTCGGTGACCGATCCGCTGGGCGCCGTGACCTCGTACGGCTTCGACCTGGTGGGGAATCTGGTGTCCGAGACCGACCCGTTGGGGAATGTGATTTTGCACACGGTCGACCCAGGGGGTCTGGTGACGGCGGTGACGGACCCGCTGGGACGGGTCACGCGGACGACCCACGACGTTTCGGGCCGGGTCACGGCGGTGACGGATCCGGCCGGCCGGGTGACCGGCCAGGAGTGGGACCGGTCTGGGAATATGACGGCCCTGGTCGCCCCGGACGGGGTGGTGACCCGATATTCGTACGATCCGGTCGGGAACCTGACCCAGGTGGTGGAGAACTTCACCGGCGGCCCACAGACCGCAGACTCGGATGTGACCACCACATACACGTATGACCCTAGGGGTTTGTTGGCGACTGTGACGGATCCCAATGGCGGGGTGGTGGCCTATGAGCATGGGCCGACCGGCCTGTTGGTCGGTGAGACGGATCAGCTGGGTCAGACCACCTCGTACGCCTACGATCTGGCCGGCCGGACCGTTTCCAGAACGACGCCGTCCGGACTGGTCACCAGTTACACGTACGACCCGGTCGGGAATCTGACAGGACGGGCGTATTCGGACGGGACGGCGGAGTCCTTCGCTTGGGACCTGGCTGGCCGCCAGACCCGGGCCGTGAACGCGGCCGGGACGGTCTCCACGTCTTATGACTCGTTGGGCAGGGTGACGTCTGTGACGGACGCCAACGGCCAGTCGGTCTCTTACAGCTGGGACTCCGTCGGGCGGCGCACCGGGGTGATCCTGCCGTCGGGGACTCGGATCGCCTACGGCTGGGACGCCGCCGGCCGGAACACCAGCCTGGGCACTCCGTTGGGCCTGGTCCAGTTCGCTTACGACCCGGCTGGCCGGCAGGTCCAGCAGACCCGCCCGGACGGGACCACGGTCACCACTTCCTACACGCTGTCAGACCAGGTGGCCCGTATTTCGACTGTGAAGGGCAAGACGCAGATCGCCAGTTTCGACTACGTCTACGACGTGGTCGGGAACACGGTGTCGAGGGCGACTCAGGTCAAGACCGTCAAGACCCAGGAGTCGTACACCTACGACGCTTTGGGGCGGTTGACCGGATCGACCGGCACGGACAACAACGCCTACACGTGGGACGCGGCCGGGAACCGGATCGGCTGGGTCACCGGCGCGGACCTCGGCAACCCGTTGAAGCGGGTGACGCAGGCCAACCAGTACGACTTGGCCGGTCGGTTGGTCCGGTCGGTCGAGTCGGACGTCGACCTGTTGAAGACCCGAGTGTGGACGACCCGGAACAGCTGGAGTCCGGACGGGAACCTGATAGCCGCCGACACCACTTTGACCTGGGTGAAGCCGAAGACGACGACGGAGAAGTACACCGAGCATCGGGTCTACCAGTACGACGGGGAGAACCGGCTGACCCTGGCCGGGCTGGCGGACGATCTCGGGAACCTGTGCACGGCCAGGACCAGGGGCAAGAAGGGCTGCCCGGCCTTGTTGGACCTGACGGTGGACCCCCTGTCGACCGGGACGGACTCCCCCGACGCCCGCAACACCCTGACCAGGACGTACGACGCTTTGGGCCGGGTGACGGTGGAGACGAACATGACCCGCTCCACCCAATGGACCTTCGACGGCCTCGACCCGGTCTACTCGGTCACGAAGAAAGACGCGGACGAGTTCTGGCGCGACGCCTGGGGCCGGCTGGTGGGCCAGGACACGGACCAGCTGTGCGACGGGGATTGGTTCGTGGTGGACGCCCTGGGTTCGGTCCAGGGGGCGCAGAAGAACAAGTTGACGACGGTGTATGACAAGACGACGTACACCGACTGGGGTCTGGTGCGTGACGTCAAACTATCCACCAGCACCGGCCTGGTGTTCGGATTCGGCGGAGAACGGACCGACACCACCGGACACGGGTTGGTGAATTATCACGCCCGGTCGTATCAGCCTCAGGTCGCCGGTTGGCAGCAGGCGGATCCGTATCGGGGCGTGTTGGACGTGCCGCAGAGTCTGCATCGGTATTCGTTCGTGTTGTTGAACCCGGTGTCGTTGAGGGACTTGTACGGGTATCTGCCTTGGGGGCAGATCGTGACGGCCGGCCTGTTGGGGTGTGGGATAGGGCTTGTTCTGGGCGGGCTGGCCGGTTGTGTGTTGGGGGCTGGGGTCGCGGCTGGTTCGATGGCTGGTGTGGCGGCCCATCGGGAAGGGTATTCGACCTTCGACTCGGCCATGGTCGGGGTGGCGACTGCCATGGTGGTTTGGGAGGTCGGCTCCATAGTGGGGGCCATGGCTGCCCCGACGACCGCAGCGGTCGGATACGGGCAGACCACGAAACCGGCTCGGCCTGGTGTTTCCAGTGGGACAGGTCGCGGGGGAGCGGCTTACCAGAAAATCACGCCCGCTCCCTCTGCTGGCGTGGTTCCGAAGACTCCAGCCACGATCCACTTCCAGGGCAACGCGCTGCCGGGCGTTCCACCCGGTGCCGTTGGCACACCGACTGACAACGGGCAAGGCCTGAGATACGCTATCCAACCGGGGACCCCAGGTTTGGATCCGAGGGTCAGTTATATTCGAATCATGGAACCAACCACCACCGGTAAGTACCCGTACCCCACCGGACGTGCGACATACATGAACGAGATCGGGCAAACCGTTAATCCATTGACTGGAAGGACCATCCCTCCCACTGATCCATTCGCGCACATTCCTCTTTGATCATGATCATCCGTGATACTTTGTCTCTTTCTCCGGAGTCCATCACTTTCGGCGAGACTCTGATCGTGGACCCGTCCTCGGACTATTGCCCCTTTTTAGAGGCTCAAATCTTGAGTCCACTGGTGGACGCCTCTTCGAAGGAGGGAGGCGTTCTCTTCGATCTTCGCAACGCTTGGGAGATCCGGGGTCATGACACGGGAGTCTTAGTTTTCAACGACTTGCTTGAGCTGACCTGGGCGAAGACGGCCCTTTGGCCCACTGATCTGGTGGCGCATTCCGTCATGGGTTGGGACGCCAGAGTGCACATCGATAGTTTTGTGTTTCGTTTCTTCGTCGATCCGAGTGCGGTGCTGGCGGGCAGATGCGGGCGAGCCTGGTTCGTGGCCGGTCACACCCGTGACGTGCCGGGGACGCCGACGGATTACACGGGTGAGACGCCGCATTCGATCAGGGGTCGGATCGCCAGTTGGGAGTCGGAGTTCGTCCCTCAGGCTTGGTTTCGGCTCGAGGCCGGGTCGGCGGCCGATATCGTGCCGGAGTGGTGAGTGGCTCGGTGAACCAGTCGAGGCGGACTCCGGCGATCAGGGCCATGATTGACGGGTCGGTCTGATCGCCCAAGAGAGGAGTCCGGATGGCTCGACGTGCCCTCAGCTGGACCTGTCTCGGCTTGGTCAAGGCCTTGGAGGACGGCGCCGCCGCCGCCCTGGACGTGACCGGGGCCAGCCGGCTCCAGGTCGGGTTGTCCGGCGGGCCGGACTCGTTGGCCATGGCCGCCGCCTTGGCTTGGGCCACCGGCAGCCGGCGCGGCCCCTTGGCGGGGAGAGAGGCTTGGGCCCACGTCGTCGACCACGGGCTGCAGCCCGGTTCGGCCGCGGCAGCCCAGCGGGCGGTCGACCAGGCCGCCCAGTTGGGATTGCGGACCCGCTTGACTCGGGTGACGGTCGAGCGCGGCCCGGCTGGCCCGGAGGCCGACGCCAGGACCGCCCGGCTGGCCGCTTTGCTGGACGACCCGGACGCCTTGGTGCTGTTGGCCCACACCCTGGACGACCAGGCCGAGACCGTCCTGCTGGGCTTGGCCCGAGGCTCCGGGACCCGTTCCCTGGCCGGCATGGCGCCGCGGCGGGGACGTCTGCTCCGCCCCTGGCTGGACTACCGGCGCAGCGACACCGAGCAGGCCTGCCGCGATTGGGGGTTGACGCCCTGGCGCGACCCGGCCAACCAAGACCCGGCGTACACCCGCTCGCGCCTGCGCCGAGCCCTGCCCGCCCTGGAGGACTGCCTCGGCCCCGGTCTGGCCGAGGCTCTGGCCCGGACCGCCCGGCTCTGCGCCCAGGACGCCGACCTGCTGGAGGGGTTGGCCGAGCGGGAACTGACAGCGCGAGCCGAAGCCGAATCCGGACCCGGGCCCAAGTCCGAGTCGAGGCCCGAGCCCGGGGTCGAGCGACTTCGCCGTCTGCCCCCGGCCGGGTGGACCGAACGGGGGCCGACGGCGCGGGCCGAAGCCGAGGCGGAGCCAGAGTCGGAGCCCGGGCTTGGCGCCGAACGGACCCACCGTCTGTCCCTGGCCGGTCTGGCCGACCTCCACCCCGCTCTGCGCTCGCGGGTGGTGCTGATGTGGCTGCGCCGAGCCGGCCTGCGCGACCTGACGGCCGACCAAGTCGACGCCGTCGCCGCCCTGGTGACCGACTGGCACGGCCAGGCCCCGGTCCGTCTGGGCGGCGCCGCCATCACCCGGCGTTCGGACCACCTGGGGCTGGCCTTCTGCCCCGATGAGGGACCGGCTGGCCGATCTCGGGCGCCCGACAGGGCTTGGGTGGGCCACTAGAGTGTGTGCGTGGACATCGCAGACGTCGCCTCCGATCTCAGCCAAGCGCTTTACAGCGACCAGCAGATCCAAGACCGTATCGCCCAATTGGCGACCCAGATCGACGCCGACTACGCCGACCGCGCCGACCAAGACCTGATCCTGGTCGGCGTCCTCAACGGGGCCGTCATGGTGATGGCCGACCTGGCGCGCAAGCTCAAGACCCATTGTCAGATGGAGTGGATGGCGATCTCCTCCTACGGCTCTGGCACCACCTCGTCCGGCGTCCTGCGGCCGCTCAAAGACCTCAGCGTCGACGTCACCGGCCGCCACATCCTGGTGGTCGAAGACATCATCGACACCGGCCTGACCCTGTCCTACCTGGTCGACAATCTGCGCAGCCGCGGCCCGGCCAGCGTCGAGGTCATGACCGCCTTCCGCAAGCCCGAGGCCATCAAATGCCCGGTCGACGTCAAATACGTCGGCTTCGACATCCCGGCCCAATTCGTGGTCGGCTACGGCTTGGACTACGCCGGTCGCTACCGCAACCTGACCGGCTTGGGAGTGCTCGACCCCAAGGTCTACGCCCAGGGCTGACCAGGGGTTCCAGCGCCTCGGCCTGCGCTCCGCGGGACTGACCGGGCGCCGTTCCCGGCGGCGACGGCCAAATCGTATCCGTCAAATGGATCGATTAACGTCCTAGGGCTATTCCAACGGCCCGCCGTGTGGTGGGATTGGCCCCAGAGAACGACTGATCGATCATGTCCTGGCCCAGGGACGCCGGATGGCACACGAGCCGCGTCCAGCGGTCGGGATGACAGGTCCACCGTCATCACGACATCTGTCCTCGCGTCATCCCGTCGGCCGGCCCAGGCGGCCTCGATCGGTCCTTCCACGAGTACACCGTCGTACGGAAAGGATGGCCTCTCAAGACCATGGAGACCTATCAACAATTCATCAACGGAGCCCTAGTCGACTCCCACTCGCCCGATTTCATCGAGGTGGAGAACCCTTACACCAACCAGATCATCGGCCGCGCCCCCAAGGGCGACGTCGCGGACGCCGATCGCGCCCTCGAAGCGGCCAAGCGGGCCCAAGGCCCCTGGTCCAAGACCGCCGCCGCCTACCGGGCCGGCTACCTCAAGAAGTTCGCCGATCTGATCCGCTCCCGCCGGGTCGAGCTGGCCCGCCTGCTGGCCAGCGAGCAGGCCAAGGTCCTGCCCTTGGCCCAGGTCGAGATCGATTTCACCGCCGACTACTTCGACTACTACGCCGGCTGGGCCCGCACCTACGAAGGCGAGATCATCAACTCGGACGATCCGCGTGAGAACATCTGGTTGTTCCAGAAGCCGATCGGCGTGGTGGCTGGCATCTGCCCCTGGAACTTCCCCTTCTTCGTCATGGCCCGCAAGGTCGCCCCGGCTCTGTTGACCGGTTGCACCATCGTCATCAAGCCGTCTTCGACCACCCCGCTGACCACCTTCGAGTTCGCTCGTCTAGTGGCCGGGTTGGACCTGCCGGCCGGCGTGCTCAACTTCGTCTCCGGCGGCGGCGCCACCTTGGGCAACGCCTTGGTCACCCATCCCTACACCGACATGGTGTCTCTGACCGGTTCGGTCGAGGCCGGCCAGGAGGTCATCCGCGGTTCGATCGACAAGGTCATGAAGACCTCGCTCGAATTGGGCGGCAAGGCTCCGGCCGTGGTCTTCCCGGACGCCGACCTCGACATCGCCGTCAGGGGCGTGACCGATTCCCGGCTGATCTACTCCGGCCAGGTCTGCAACTGCTGCGAGCGGGCTTACGTCCACCGCGACATCTACGACGAGTTCGTGTCCCGGCTGACCGCCTCCTTCCAGGCCGCCGCCTACGGCGATCCCTTCGCCGATCCGACGCCGGTCTACAGCTCGCAGATCGACCGGGCCCAGTTGGAGAAGATCGAAGGCATGGCGGCGCGGGCCACCGCCGCTGGGGCCCAGGTCGTGACCGGTGGCCAGCGGGCCGACCTGGGCACGGGATACTTCTTCCAGCCCACCATCTTGGCCGGGGCCGCGCAGGACTCCGAGATCGTCCAGAAGGAGGTCTTCGGACCGGTTCTGCCCATCATCCCGTGGGACGACTACGACCAGGTCATGGCTTGGGCCAACGACTGCGAGTACGGCTTGACCAGTTCGGTCTTCTCGACCAACGTCAGCACCGTCATGCAGGCCATCAAGGACCTCAACTTCGGTGAGACCTACGTCAACCGCGAGCACTTCGAGGGCTTGCAGGGCTTCCACGCCGGTTGGCGTAAGTCCGGCATCGGCGGGGCCGACGGCAAGCATGGCCTGTACGAGTATCTCCAGTCCCAGGTCGTCTATCTGCGTTACTGAGTGACGCTGGTCGATTGACCACTTCCTCCGCCCGGCGGCCGGTCCTCGGCTCAGCGCCGACGCCCGCCGGGCGGCAGGGAGGTGGTCTTCGGGCGCTCGCCCACAAGCCGGGTCAGAGGCGTTGGCGGCGCTGGCCCAGGTGGGCGCTGGCCCAGCGCGGGCGCGTTCCGGCGGTGTCCGCGGTCAGAGGCGTTGGCAGTGCGGGCACAGGTGGGTGCCGCGTCCGGCCACCCTGGTCTTGACGATGGTGGCGCCGCAGCGCGGGCAGGGCTGCCCTTCGCGGCGGAAGACGTTGGCGAAGCCGAGGTACGAGCCGCGCTTGCCTTCGGCGTCGACGTAATTGCGGTCGGTCGATCCACCCAGCTCGATGGACAACCGCATGACCTCGGCGGCGGCTCGCCAGAGCTGGCGCAGTTTGGCGTCCGAGACCTGGGCCACCGGACGGGCCGGGTGGACCCGCCCGGCCCAGAGCGACTCGTCGGCGTAGATATTGCCGATGCCGGCCACCACTGACTGGTCAAGCAAGGCGGCCTTGACGCTAGTGCGGCCGTGGCGGGCGATGCGGCGCTGGAATTCGGCGAAGCCGTCCGGGTCGAAGGGTTCTGGCCCCAAGCTGGCGATGAAGCTGAGCTGTTCGACCGCCGCCGTCGGCATCAGGCGGACCCAGCCGAATTTGCGTTGGTCGTTGAAGAAGAGCCGCCAGTCGGCTTCGAAGCCGAACTCCAACCGGGTCGAGCGGTCGGGCAGCCGGGCCAGCAGCGAGTCGGTGGGATGGCCGGCCCCCCAGTCCTCGTCGCCTCGCACCACCATCTGACCGGTCATCTTGAGGTGGCAGACTAGAGAATTCCCATTGTCCAAGTCCAGGATCAGGACCTTGGCCCGCCGTCTGGCGCCGGCCACCCGGGCCCCGATCAGATGGCGGTCCCGGGCCTGGAGCCAGGCCTGGTCCAGGCTCAGCGGCGGAGCGGGCGGCCGGGCCGGAGCCGACGGTGGGACGGAGTCCGGGATCGACCCGGAGCTTGGGGCCGACGGTGGGGCCGCGTCCGGAACTGGCTCGGCGGTGGGGGCCGACGGTGGGGCTGGGTCTGAGATCGACCCGGGGTCTGGGGTCGGCGGTGGGGCCTGGTCCGAGATAGCCCCAGCGGTGGCGGCCGGGGCCGGGTCGGCCTCCAATAAGACGGGGTCGATCTGCCAGGACTTGGCCTCGCGCACCACCAGTTCGGTCAGGCGACGCGACACCAGCAGCCGCTCCAGACCGCGGCGCACCGTCTCCACCTCGGGCAGTTCGGGCATCGTGCCCCTCCTCACTCCTGGTCCTTCCGACCGCTCGCCGACCCGCCGCCGCAGCGGCGGAACGACCCCTGACCAGGTATAACTTAGGTCAGACTTAGTCTTGCGCGCTATGCTCCCGGAGGAACCGTCGATCGGCGTTTCCTGAATCCGCCAGCCAGACTCTTTGCGATGGAGCCGTGCCGATGCCTGAACCCCATCCCGCCGCGTCGGCGGGCGTCGTATTGGTCAACTTGGGCACCCCCGACCAGCCGACCGTGCCGGCCGTCCGGCGTTACCTGAGGGAGTTCCTGTCCGACCGCCGGGTGGTCGACCTGCCGCCGCCGCTGTGGCGTCCGATCCTGGAGCTGCACATCTTGCACGGCCACGCCCGCCGTTCGACCGCCAAGTACGCCAGCGTCTGGTACGACTCCGGCTCGCCCCTGCTGGTGCACATGAACGACGTGGCCGACGGTCTGAGGACGCGGCTGGCCGGCGCCGGTGTGGCGGTCGAGGCGGCCATGCGTTACGGCCACCCGGCCTTGGGCCAGGTCTTGGCCGATCTGCGGCGGGACGGCCTGGACCGGGTCCTGGTGGTGCCGATGTATCCCCAGTTCGCCACCAGCACCACCGCCACTGTGATCGACGCCCTGTCGCGCTGTCTGGCCACCAGCCAGAACCTGCCGGAGGTGCGCTGGGTGCGCTCCTGGCCGACCGACCCCGGCTACATCGAGGCCATGGCGGCCCGGATCGAGCAGACCTGGGCCGAGCAGGGCCGCCCCGACTTCACCGCCGGCCACAAACTGCTCTTGAGCTTCCACGGCATCCCGGAGTCGATGGTCGAAGCCGGCGACCCCTACCCCCAGGAGTGCCAGGCCACCGCCGCCGCCCTGCGCCAGCGCCTCGGCCTGACCGACCAGCAGTGCCTCTTGACCTTCCAATCCAAGTTCAGCCACAGTCCTTGGCTGACGCCGGCCACCATCGACACGGTGGCCGAGCTGGCCCAGTCCGGCGTCGAACGTCTCGACGTCTTCTGCCCCGGCTTCACGGTCGACTGTCTGGAGACTCTGGAGGAGATCGGCCTGCTCAACCGGGACGAGTTCTTGAGCCACGGCGGACAGACCTTCGTCCGGGTGCCCTGCCTGAACGACCATCCGGCCCAATTGGACGCCCTGGAGGGGTTGATCCGGCGCCACCTGTCCGGTTGGCTGGACTGATCCGAGACGGCTCCGAGCCGGCTCGGGACCACTCGACGAGGGGAGGCGGCCGATGATCGCGGCGGCTTGGGGCGTCCACGCCCGAACTGACGACCCTCTGGCTGAAGCGGCCGCCTTGGGGGCGAACCAGGTCCAGATCATGCTGGGCGACCCCCAGAGTTGGCGGGCCCCGCGGTTGGACTGGGACGGCGGTCCGGCCGCTTTCCGGGAAGCCGCCGCCGCGGCCGGTCTGACAGTCTGGGTCCACGCGGCCTACCTCATCAACGTGGCTTCGACCAACAATCGGGTCCGGCTGCCCTCGCGCCAGCTGCTGCAGCGCACCGTCGACCTGGCCGCCGGGCTGGGGGCGGCCGGCGTGGTGGTGCACGGCGGCCATGTCACGGCCGACGATCCACCCGAGCTGGGCCAGGCCAATTGGCGCAAGTGTCTGGACGGCCTGGACCTGGCCTTGCCCTTGCTGATCGAGAACACGGCCGGCGGCCGTAACGCCATGGCCCGGACCCTGGACCGGCTGACCGCCCTCTGGCTAGCCCTGGCCGACAGCCCCAACCGCGACCGGCTGGGCTTCTGCCTCGACACCTGCCACGCCCACGCCGCCGGCTTCGACCTGGGCCAGGCGGTCGACCAGATCCGGGCCGTGACCGGCCGGATCGACCTGGTCCACGCCAACGACTCGCGCGACCGCCCCGGCTCCGGCGCCGACCGTCACGCCAACCTGGGCCAAGGCCAATGCGACCCGGTCGGGTTGGCCCAAGCCCTGGCCCGGGCCGACGCCCCCATCGTCCTGGAGACCCCGGGCGGGCTGGAGGAGCACCGCCAGGACCGCGACTGGCTGGAGCGGAACCTGACCTAGATCGCGACCCGACCTAGACCGCGACCTGGCCTGGACCGGCCGCCGCCGGGGGAGCGGCTCCAGGAGGTGGGCTTCTTTGTCCAGCGCTGCCAAGGACCACTCGGGGTCTCCGCCAAGCGGTAGTCTTCCGCCATGACCAAGAGCGTCTATGTGCTATCCCCGGAAGGCCTAGTGGGCAAGTCCGCCGTCGCCCTGGGCATGATCGACGCCTTGGGCCGTCATGTCTCCTCCATCGGGGTCTTCCGTCCCATCATCCGAACCGATGGCCGCGACGTCATCTTGGAGTCCCTGGTCGAGCTGCCCAACATCCGGCAGACCTACGACGAGGCCTACGGCGTGCCGTACTCCGCCGTCCACGCCCACCCCGACCAAGCCATGAGCGAGATCATCCATCGCTACGAGGCGGTCAAAGCCAAGCACGAGGCCGTCGTGGTGGTCGGCTCGGATTACATCGGCGACCTCGGCGGTGGCGAGTTCGGGTACAACGTCTCGGTGGCGGCCAACCTCAACACGCCCGTCCTGCTGGTGGTGCGCGGCTTGGGCCGGACCCCCGAAGGGCTACGGCGGGTGGTGGACGCGGCCTTGGACGAGGTGGTCCAAGCCCACGCCACGCCGCTCGGCGTCATCGCCACCCGGCTCCAGCCCGATTCCCTGGACGACTACCAAGAGGCCCTGGCCAGCCTCAACCACCCCATCGTGGCCGCCTTCCCGGACAACCAGACCCTGATGGCGCCGACGGTGCGGCAGCAATTCGCCGCCGCCGAGGCCACCGTCCTACACGGCTCGGACGAGCAGCTGGACGCCGAATCCCTCGGCGTCACCATCGCCGGCATGACCCTGCCCCACGTCTTGGACGGCCTCAACCCCGGGTACACCGTCATCACGGCGGCCGACCGGGTCGACCTGCTGCCCGGCATCCTGATGGCCCACCAATCGGCCGGCTTCCCCTCTCTGGCCGGCCTGCTGCTGGTGGGCGGCTTCGAGATCGCGCCTCAGATCCGGACCCTGCTCGACACCGTCGACCCCAAACCGCCCATCGCCCAGACCCGTTTCGGCACCTACACCACGGCCGAGCGCATGTTCGGCCTGGAGGGCGAGATCACCGACTCCTCCGGCAAAGTCGAGATCGCCCGCCAGATGTTCGAGCGTTACGTCGGGGCGGACAAGGTCGGCCGGGCCCTGGCCCTGGCCGGCTCCAACGTCCGCACCCCCTTGATGTTCGAATACCAAATCATGCAGCAGGCCCGGCGCGACAAGCGCACCATCGTCCTGCCGGAGGCCACCGACGAGCGCATCCTGCGTTCGGCCCACATCCTGCTGGCCCGCAACGTGACCGACATCGTGTTGTTGGGCGACCCGCAGGAAATCGCCGCCAAGGCCGCCGAGTTGGACCTCAACCTGGGCCGGGCCACCATCGTCGATCCGACCGATCCGACTCTGCTGGACAAATTCGCCCACGAGTACGCCCGGCTGCGGGCCAAGAAGGCCGTCAGCTTGGAACAGGCCCGGGAGAAGATGGCCGACCTGTCGTACTTCGGCACCATGATGGTCCACTTCGGCCTGGCCGACGGCATGGTGTCGGGGGCGGTCAACACCACCGCCAACACCATCCGGCCCTCCTTGGAGTTCGTCAAGACCAAGCCCGGTTTCTCGGTCGTGTCGAGTTCCTTCTTCATGTGCCTGCCGGACCGGGTGGTGGTCTTCGCCGACTGCGCCGTCAACCCCAATCCGACGGCGGCCGAACTGGCCGACATCGCCATCGCTTCGGCTGAGACGGCGACCGCCTTCGGCATCACCCCACGGGTGGCCATGTTGTCGTACTCGACCGGTTCGTCCGGCTCGGGCGAGGACGTCGAACGGGTGCGCCAGGCCACCGCCTTGGTCCGCCAACGGGCGCCCCAGCTCAAGGTCGAAGGTCCGATCCAATTCGACGCCGCCATGGACCTCGAGGTGGCTCGGACCAAGCTGCCGGACTCGGAGGTGGCCGGCCGGGCCACGGTCTTCATCTTCCCCGACCTCAACACCGGCAACAACACCTACAAAGCGGTGCAGCGCACCTCCGGGGCCCTGGCCGTCGGGCCAGTCCTGCAGGGGCTGAACAAGCCGGTCAACGACCTCTCCCGCGGCGCCTTGGTGGACGACATCGTCAACACCGTCGTCATCACCGCCATCCAGGCCCAACTCGAGCCGTCCGGCCAGCCCTCGCCCTTCGCTCAGACCGAATCGGCCTGAGCCGGCCACCGCTCCGCCGGGGCGCGGCCGCCCGGGCCGGCGCCGACTAGGCCGTCCGGGCGATCCGTCCGCGGCCACGGCTTGGGTGACAGTACCGTAAGGCATTTCACCTGGCAGTCCCCTGGTCGCGGCCCGGGAACCGAGTTAACCTCTCTTGAGTTCAGTTCGGGAGAGGGGCGCCGATGGGGTCTATCCAGTGGGACCGTCCGCTGCGCGTCCCTCGACGGAGGGCGGTCGGTCCGGGCCGCGCGCCAGGGGGGCCATGGCCGAGCACGTCTTAGTCGTCCGGCGTCGGGTCTGGCGGTGGCAGTGATGTTGGCTTGGATCAGACGCCTTCTGACGGGCCGGCGTCCGGCCTCCGGAGCACCGGCCCGGCGGGCGGCCAGCTCAGCCGCGCGGGCCGAGCGAGCCGTCGGGCGGTCCGCCGCCGAGAGCAGCCGCCAGCGCTCCGAACTGGACGACCGCCCCCTACCGTCCACTCCCGGGGACGGCTCCAAACCAGCCGAACGGGCCGCCCCGCCAGGTCGGCTCGACCGCTCGGCCCCGGAGGAGTGGGCCGACCACCTGAGGCCGGTCGACCCGCGGGCGGGCTGGTATCAGCCCCAGTGGGTGGATCCTCGGAGCCGGAAAGATCGTTTCGAGCCGGCCCGGCGGCCGGACCGCTCGGCTGACTCCGACTGGTCTGAGGTCTGACGTTGAACTGGGCCGAGGGCGAGGTAAAATTAATAATAGTTTGCGCAGCCGGAGAGGCGGAAACGAATTTCTTACACCATCGTGATCATCGAAGCCGACCGGACGGCCCGCCACCAGCTGAGCCAGCTGCTGCGGCGGCACGGATACGGTGTCGTGGCCGTGTCGCGCTTGGACGACGCGGTCGACTCCACCTTGGCGGCCAGTCCCCATCTGGTCCTATTGGACATCGACCGGCCGGACTGGGGCGGATTCCAGCTCTGTCGGCGGCTGCGCCAGCGCTCGAAGGTGCCGATCATCGTCCTGAGCGATCGCGACGACGAAGCCGATCAGCTGATGTGCCTCCATCTGGGGGCGGACTGTTGTTTGGTCAAATCGCACCGCCCCAGCGTCCTGTTGGCCCAGATCGCGACCCTGCTGAGCCGGGCTTACGAGACGGCCGCGCCGAACTTGGTCCGGTGCGACGACTTGGTCGTGGACCTGGCTCGGAGCCGGGTCAGCCGGGGCCGGCGCGGCGTCGAGCTGACCAAGAACGAGCTACGGGTCATGAGCCTGTTGGCTCAGCGCCCCGGCGCCATCGTGTCCCGCCAGGAGATCATGGAGGCGCTGTGGCAGACCGACACCTACGTCAGCGACAACACCATCACCGTCTGCGTCAATCGGCTGCGCAAGAAGCTGAGCCGCATCGGAGCCGGCCAGGCTCTCCAGACCAGGCGGGGGCAGGGCTACTCGCTGGACCTCCGGTCGGATCGCTCCGACGCCGGGCCGCCGGCCCCGGCCAGTGCGATCAATCGATCGGGCCCCGGCCAGAATGGGCCGCCCCCAACTTTTTGAATTACCGCTGAAATCGTCTGGACGAATAATCAGGAGGCTGGTCCATAAATTGTAGATCGACTGCTGGACGGACCTTACGAGGGGTGCCGGAGGTTAGTCGATCGATTGTCCCGTCAGCGTTTGATCGGGCCATTTTGAGCCTGAGCGCGACGGGGTTGGAGCGTACGCTCCGACCAATACGGGATTAAAACAAACTCTTGAATTTGTGTTCACCCGAGGTAATGTCAGTCAATAGCACTAGGAATAGCGAGGTGTGGTCGTGATTACACAGCCAGTGGCGGAAAATGGAACTCCACCCACGATTTTAGAGACGCGCGACGTCGTCAAAATCTACGGTGGCGGGCAGAACCCGACCAGGGCCTTGAACGGCATCGGCTTCACCGTCGCGGCCGGTGAGTTCGTCGGCGTCATGGGGGCGTCGGGCAGCGGCAAGACGACCTTGCTGAACTGTGTCTCGACCATCGACACGGTCACCAGCGGGCACATTTTGATCGACGGCCAAGACATCACCCAGCTGAGGCAGAAGGACCTGGCCCGCTTCCGTCGTCAGTCGCTCGGCTTCGTCTTCCAAGACTTCAATCTGCTCGACACCCTGACCGGGCGAGAGAACATCGCTTTGGCGCTGACCATTCTGCGACGCCCCCCGCGCGAGGTCGACCGCCGGGTCGAGGCGGTGGCCGCGGTCCTCGGCATCGAACCGGTGCTGGACAAATTCCCCTACCAGATGTCGGGCGGGCAGCGGCAGCGCGTGGCCAGCGCCCGGGCCATCGTCACCGAGCCGGCCCTGGTGCTGGCGGACGAGCCGACCGGCGCGCTCGACTCCAAGGCGGCCAAAGACCTGCTGGAGAGCTTCCGGCTCCTGGTCCGCCAGCGTTCCGCCACCATCTTGATGGTGACGCACGACGCCTTCGCGGCCAGCCACTGCGACCGCATCCTGTTCATTCGCGACGGCCAGTTGTTCTACCAGCTGGTCCGCGGCGACCAGAGCCGTAAGGTCTTCTTCGACCAGATCATGCGGGTGGTCGGCGCCATGGGGGGTGACCCGGATGACGTCGGCTGACCTGGCCCTGCGCAACGTCCGTAAGAACCTGCGCGACTACACGATCTATTTCCTGACCCTGACCTTCGGCGTCTGCGTCTTCTACAGCTTCAACGCCGTCGAGAGCCAGCAGGCCATCATGGGGGCGAGCGCCAGCAGCGGCCTGGTCTTCCAGGACTTCAGCCAGATCATCGCCTTGGTGTCGATCTTCGTGTCGCTCGTCTTGGGTCTGCTGATCTTGTACGCCAACCGCTTCTTGGTCCGCCGGCGCAAGAAGGAGTTCGGCATCTACCTGACCCTGGGCATGAGCCGGGGCCGGGTCTCGCGCATCTTGATCGGCGAGACCGTCCTGGTCGGCCTGCTCTCCCTGCTGACCGGTCTGGCCCTGGGAGTGTCTCTGTCCCAGGGCATGGCCCTGGTGACGGCCAAGCTGATGCGGCTGCCGATCGAGCGGATGCAGTTCGTCTTCTCACCCCAGGCCCTGATCAAGACCACGGTCTACTTCGGTGTCATCTTCCTGCTGCTGCTGGTCTTCAACACGGTCATGGTCAGCCGGCAGAAGCTGATCAACCTGATCCAGGCCAACAGCCGCGGCGAGTGGTTCAGAACTCCCCGCCTGGGCGTCTCGGTGGCCATGTTCATGGTCGCCCTGGGCTGTTTGGCCGTGGCTTACGCCATGGTCCTGGTCGGTGGGCCGGCGCGGGCGCTCGACGTCTCCACTTTGCGCTGGGTGCTGCTGTTGGTGGCGGTCGGCACCGGCTTGTTCTTCTTCGCCCTGTCCGGCTTCCTGATCAAACTGCTACAGCGCCGTCGCGCGATCTACCTGAGGGGCCTGAACACCTTCGTGGTGCGTCAGCTCAGCAGCAAGATCAACACCGCCCATGTCTCCATCACGCTGGTCTGTCTGATGTTGGCCGTGTCCATCGGCACGCTGTCCCTCGGCCTGGGGGTGTCCAAATCGATCGCCTACGAGCTGGGTCGGGGCGCGCCCTTCGACGCCACCTTCAGAGCCGCCGCCAACCCGGCGGCGGGTCCGGCCTACCGCGGCGTCGATCTGACGGCCGCTCTGGAGGAAGTCGGTCTGCCGCTCGAGACGGTGGCCAGCCGCAGCCTGGCCGTGCGTTATTACGAGGCTGGCTTGACGGTGCCGCTGTGGTTGACGCAAAACGGCCGAGAGGAGCGGTACGACGTCCGCGCCTATCTGCTTCGGCTGTCCGACTACAACGCCGTCCTGGCTCTGATGGGCCAGCCCCAGATCGCCCTGCCCCAGGGCCGTTACGCCGTCAACTACGCCGTCACCAACGCCGCCATGGCCCGCGCCACCGAGGCTTACATCGCCTCCAAGCCCACCATCGACCTAGCCGGGGAGCGTTTGACGGCTGGTCCGGACACCTTTCACCGCCAGGTCATGGAGGTGCTGCGGAACCAGGACTTCGACATGACCATGGTGGTGCCGGACCGCTTGGTCGAGGGCCTGCCGCCGGCGCGCGACGTGCTGCATCTGGACTACCTCGACCCCAAAGACCGGTCCGAGGCCCTGGTCCAACAGGCCGAGGACCTGCTGCGGACCGATTCGACGACCAGGCTCTCGCTGTGGACGCGCCTGGAGGTCGAATCCTTCGCCGACTCCACCTCGGTCATGTTGGCCTACGTCGCCATCTACCTGGGCCTCGTCTTCCTGATCGCCGCGGCCGCCGTGCTGGCCATCGGGCAGCTCTCGGACATGAGCGACAGTTTGGGCCGTTACCGGACCCTGCGCCAGATCGGGACCGACGACAAGATGGTCGACCGGGCCGTCTTGGCCCAGAGCCTGACCTACTTCGGGCTGCCCTTGGCATTGGCCTTGGCCCATGCCGTGGTCGGGCTGGTCGTAGCCGAGCGGTTGCTCGGGGCCTTCGACAAAGGCAGTGTCGTCGGCAGCGGTCTGTTCACGGTGGCCGTCCTGGCGGTCGTCTACGGCGGCTACTTCCTGGCCACCTATCAGGGGTCCAAAGCCATGCTGAGACGACAGTCCTGAGCGGGGCCCGGCTTGGGCCGGGCCGGTTCCAGGCGCCATGATTGACCCCTGGGCGCTCTGCGCCGTCTCGTTGATGACGGGGAGCCCTGACGCCACTATCCTGGCCCTGCGTTACGCGCCGGGCTGTGACGCTTCGCGTGTGGTGAGTGGCGCAGTCCGAACAGAGACGGAGGAGACCGTGCCAACCCCCATCCTTGTCCTCAACTGTGGCTCTAGCTCAGTCAAGTACCAGGTCATCGACACCTCGGACGAGTCGGTCTGGGCGACTGGCCTAGTCGAGAAGATCGGCTTGCCGCAGGGGCGGCTCAAACACCGCACGCCGGCTGGCGAGCAGATCGTGACGGCCTCGATCCCGGACCATCAGGTGGCACTCCGTCTAGTGGTGCAGGCCTTCGCCGACCACGGGCCGGACCTCGGCCAGGTGGTGGCGGTGGGCCACCGCACCGTCCACGGCGGCCAGCGCTTCCGCGAGACCATCGTGATCGACGACGAGGTCGTGGCCGGCATGACTGAGCTGGCCGGGCTGGCCCCGCTGCACAATCCGCCCGTCATCGCCGGCATCAAGGCGGCCCAGGCCGTTCTGACGACGGTGCCGCACGTCGCCATCTTCGACACCGCCTTCTTCGCCACGCTGCCGCCGGAGGCGTACACCTACGCCATCGACAAGACCATCGCCGACCGTTTCGGGGTCCGGAAATACGGTTTCCACGGCACCTCGCACAGTTACGTCTCCAAACGGACGGCCGAGTTCCTGGGCCGCGACCTGGCCCAGCTGGACCAGATCGTCTGCCACCTCGGCAACGGAGCCTCGATCTCCGCCATCCAGGGCGGCCGGGCGGTCGAGACCTCGATGGGCCTGACCCCCTTGCCCGGGCTGGTCATGGGCACCCGTTCGGGCGACGTCGACCCCGGCCTGTTCACCTACTTGGAGCGGATGGCCGGCATGGACTCCTCGGCCGTCTTCACCCTCTTGAACAATCAGTCCGGCGTGGCCGGCCTGGCCGGCGGCACCTCCGATTTCCGCGACCTGCGGTCCAAGATCGAGGCCGGCGACGCCGACGCCGAATTGGCCTTCGACGTCTACATCCACCGCCTGGTCGGCTACATCGGCTCGTACATCGCCATCTTGGGCGGCCTCGACGTCTTGGTCTTCACGGCCGGGGTGGGCGAGAACGACCAGGACGTGCGCCAGGCCGCCTGCCAGCGTCTGGTCCACTTGGGCTGCTGGCTCGACCCGGTGGCCAACCAGGCCCCCAACACCGGCCCGCGCGTCATCTCGACGCCCGACTCCCCGGTCACCGTCCTGGTCGTGCCGACCAATGAGGAATTGGCCATGGCGCGCGAGACCGTGGCGGCGATCGCCTGACATGCCGACGGCGGTCATCACCGGCGGCTCGGTCGGATTGGGCCGAGCCTTCGCCACCGCTCTGGCCGCCCGCGGCTACGACCTGGTGCTGGCCGCCCGCGACCGGGCCAGTTTGGACCGGGCGGCCGCGGAGCTCAGGGTCAGCCACGGCGTCACGGTCGAAGTGGTGCCGACCGATTTGGCGGAGCGGGCCGACGTGCTGGCTTTGGCCGAACGGGTGGGCGACCGGGGCCGTCCGATCGACCTCTTGATCAACAATGCCGGCTTCGCCGTGCACGACTCCTTGATCGACGCCGACGTCGAGGCGCACGCCCGAGCTCTGGACGTCATGTGCTTGGCCGTGTTGATCTTGTCGCGGGCCGCCGCCGAGTCGATGCGGTCGCGGCGCCAGGGCTCCATCGTCAACGTCTCCAGCGCCTCCGCCGTCATCACCACCGGCAACTACTCGGCCATCAAGAGCTGGGTCCAGATCTACACCGAGTCGTTGGCCATCGAACTGGCCGGCCACGGCGTCAAAGCCATGGCCGTGATGCCGGGCTGGCTCAAGACCGAGTTCCACCGCCGGGGCCAGGTCAAGGCCCACAGCCTGCCGGCGCTGGTCTGGACCCCGGTCGACCGGGTGGTGCGGGAGGCCCTGGCCGACTTGGACCGGGGCAAGGTCCTGTGCGTGCCGACCAAGCGTTGGCGTTTCGCCGTCTGGCTGGCCCGGGTCGTGCCGCGCCGGACCATCCGGTGGGTCTCGGCCAAACTGACCCGATCGAGGAGTTGACGGTGGCGGCCAAACAACCGTCCAGTCAGGACCCTCGGCGTTACCGTTCGCGTCTGCGCGGCGGGATGAGGTTGGTGGCCCAGGACGTCATGTTGAAGTCGGCCGTCTGGGGGCTGTGCAAGGTCCAGGTGCACGGCCTGGAGCGGCTGGACAACGTCGAACCGCCCTTCATCGTGGTGGCCAACCACTCCTCCCACTTGGACGCGCCCCTGATCGTGGGGGCCTTGCCGCACCGCCTGAGCAAGCATTTGGCCACCGGGGCGGCGGCCGACTATTTCTTCGACAAGCGCGTCAAGGGCATGGCCACCTCGCTCTTCTTCAACGCCTACCCGATCGAACGCAAGGGCCTGCGCACCCGCCAGGGCCTGACCGGGCGCCTGCTCGACGCCGGGGTGCCGCTGCTGGTCTTCCCAGAGGGCACCCGCTCGCGCACCGGCGCCATGGGTCCCTTCAAACCCGGTGTGGCCGCCCTCAGCATCTCCCGGGACGTGCCCTGTCTGCCGGTCGCCCTGGTCGGGGCCTACGCCGCCTGGCCCCACCACCGTTCCATCCCGCCCACCGGCCGCCCCCCGGTCCACGTCGTCTTCGGCCACCCGGTGACGGCGGTGCCGGGCGAGATCGCCCATCAGTTCGCCCAACGGCTGGGCCGCAACGTGGCGGAGTTGTACAACACCACCGCCCGGGCCTACGGCCTGCCGACCTTGGACGACTACGAGCGCGCGGTCGTGCTGTCGCGGGCCCAGCCGGACCAGCCGAGCCAGCTGGACGGCCCCAGCCAACCGGACGGCCCCAGCCAACCGGGCCAGTCGGACCAAACGGGCCAGCCGGACGGCCCGGGCCAGCTAGGCCGCCCCAGCCAGTCGGACGGCCCGGTCCCGGCCATCGCCCCGGGGCCGACCGCCCTGGGACCGGACGAATCAGGGCCGGACGGATCAGCGTCAGCCGAGCCCGCGTCGGACTGGCCCACGGCAGCTGAAGCCGAGACCGCCGAGCCTGGCTCGGATCAGGCGGGCGCCCCCCGCGCCGTCGACGCCCGCCGGCGCCGCCGACGTCTGTTCGGCCGGCGCGGCTGAGGGGGCGCCATGGACATCAGACTGGCCGCTTTGGAGCGTGCTCCGTACCTCGACTTCATCGCCCGACGTGAGCAGGCCTCTTTTTTGCAGACCCCGGCCTGGGCTGAAGTCAAGTCGGAATGGCGCGGCCAACTGCTGGGCTGGTACGACTCCGACCGCTTGGTCGGAGTCGGCTCGGTCCTGCTGCGGCCCATCCCCAAACTGGGCCGCAGCCTGGCCTACCTGCCGGAGGGCCCGGTGCTGGATTGGGAGGCCGGCGATCCGGCCGTCCTGCTCCGGCCCCTGGTCCAACGGCTGCGCGGCCTGGGCGCCTTCGCCATCCGGATCGGGCCGCCGCTGGTCTGGCGGCGCTGGCAGGCCGCCACCGTCAAGGCCGCCTTGGCGGACGACACGGTCGAGAGTTTGAGCCAGGTCCGGCCGGACCAGGTCGAAGCGGCCGGCCAACGGCTGGCCGACTGTCTGGCCCAGTCGGGCTGGCGGCCCCAACAGACCGCGGCCGGCTTCACCGCCGGCCAGCCGGCCTTCAATTTCCAGCTGCCCTTGGCCGGTCGGACCGAGGCTGATCTGCTGGCCGGCATGAACCAGCTCTGGCGACGTAACATCAAACGGGCCGACCAGGCCGGCCTGGCCGTCCGGACCGGGGAGTTGGAAGATCTGGCCGCCTTCCACCGGCTCTACCTGGAGACGGCCGCCCGCGATGGCTTCCGGCCCCGCCCCCTGGCCTACTTCGAGACCATGTGGCGGGCCCTGCTGGCCGAAGACCCGGACCGGATCCGGCTCTACCTGGCCGAGCACGAGGGCGACCTGGTGGCGGGCGCGACCTGGGTCAGAGTCGGCCGCCATGTCTGGTACTCCTACGGCGCCTCGGCCACGGCCAAGCGCCAGGTGCGCGGCTCCAACGCCATCCAGTGGCGCATGATGCGCGACGCCCTGGCCGTCGGCGCCACGGTCTACGACCTGCGCGGTATCACGCCGGGGCTGGCGTCGGACGACCCCGAGGTCGGTCTGATCCAATTCAAGGTCGGCACCGGCGGACAGACCGTCGAGTACGTCGGCGAGTGGGACCTGCCCCTCAACCGTCCCCTCTACCGCGCCTTCCAGTTGTACGTCGACCGAGCCTCTTGGAGCGCCCGTCTGCGCCGTCTGGCCGGCGCGGCCCGGCGCTTGGCCCGGCCTTCCGACCCGACCGTCACCCGACCGGAGGAGGGCGTTTGATGGGAGTCGTCCTACATCTCGACCGCGCCCGTTGGCGCGAGCATCTGGACCAGGTGGCCCGCAGCACACCCGGTCTGACCCCGGTGGCCAAGGGCAACGGCTACGGCTTCGGCGTCGCCCGGCTGGCCCGTGAGGCCACCCGGTTGGGTGTCGACACCTTGGCCGTCGGCACTCTGGCCGAGGCCCCCTTGGCCCGCGCCCATTTCACCGGGCGGATCTTGATCCTGCAGCCCTGGCGTCCGGACGACCCGCCCAGCAACGACCCCGGTCTGATCCGGACCGTCTCCCGTTTGGAGGATCTGGCCCCGCTGGCCGACCAGCCGGTCGCGCCGGCGGTCGTGATCGAGTTGATGACGTCGATCACCCGCCACGGCCTGAGCCGGGCCGACCTGGACCAGGTGGCCTGCGAGTTGGAGGGCGTCGAGTTGGTCGGATGGGCTCTGCACCTGCCTCTGCCGGCCGCCCAGCACCGGCCGGGGTCGGCCGAAGCCCTGGCCTTGGGCCGGGCCGCCTTGGCCGTCCAGGGGGCTCCGGTCTGGTTGTCGCACCTGTCCCAGGCCGAATACGACCAAGTCCGGGCCGAATTGGGCGACTGTCGGCTGCGGTTGGGCACGCGCCTGTGGCTGGGCGCGGCCGACTCCCGGCGGGTGACGGCCAGCGTGATAGACCTGCACCCGGTCGTACGCGGGCAGCGGGTCGGCTACTGGCAGCACAAAGCCCCCGCCGACGGACATATCGTGGTCTTGACCGGCGGCACTTCGCACGGCGTCGGCTTGAGCGCCCCCTCCACCGCCGCCACCTGGCGCCGCCGCGGCCAGTCCGTCGCCGAGGGCCTGTTGGGAGCGCTGGGCCGAGCTAGAAGCCCCTTCACCATCGCCGGCGCCAAACGCCAGTTCGTGGAGCCGCCCCACATGCAAGTCAGCCTGGTCTTCCTACCGGCCGACCAGCCCCCGCCCGCCATCGGCGACCAGGTCCCGCTCGACCTGCGCCTGACCACCGCCACCCTGGACGAGATCCGCTTGACCGGGGAGCAGGCCGACGACTGAGGGGCGGTGGCGTCGCCCGGCTATTCCATAGTCCAGCGCGGCGGCGCCCACTTCGCCATCTATAAGCCGGTGCTGTACGGCTATTGTCTCGCGGACGGGGGCGAGCTCAAGAGCGGCGAACCCGATTCGCCCCCGCTCGCTTTGACGGCCGCGCACTGGGCAAGAGACGCCGCTATGTCCTGTATATCTCCATCCGAGTGGCCGACGGCCGGACGGTCAGCGCCCCTTGACGGCGTCGAAGGGCTGTACGGCCAGGCAGACGAGCAGGCTGGCCAGGGGGGTCAGGCTCAGGGCGACGGCCAACCGGGCGAGGTCGAGCGAGCAGGTGGTGGCGGTTTGCCAGGTCAGGCTGGGCCACAGGATCATCTGGGCCAGGCAGGCGCCGACCCAGGTCGGGGCCCAGACGGTCAGGGCGACGTCGGCTAGGACCATCGTCACGACGCCGGCGTCGGTCAGGCCGAGCAGCCGGTAGAGGGCCAGCTCTGGGCGGCGGCTCAGCCAGGTGACCACGCTCAAGACGGTCAGCAGGGCGGTGCCGATGAGGGGCCCGGAACGGGACAGGCGGTGCTGGAAGGCGGTTTCGGGCGACGGGCCGATCCCGGAGTCGCCGAGCAGGGGGGCCACGACGATGTCCGCGGCGTCGGGGAACCAACCTAGGACTACGGTTCCGACGGCCTCGTAAGCCTGGGGCTGGGTCTCGATCAGACAGGTTCTCAAACCGCCCTGGGGCGGGGTCACGACGATGACGGAGTCGGCGTAGCGCGGGAAGCGGACCGACTCCGGGGCCACCCAGTCGACCTGGTAGAGCTCGACTGGTCGGTCGTTCGACGGGCTTGAGGCGCTGAGCCAGCTGCCGGGGGTCAGGCCCAAGTCGGCGGTCAAGCGATCTCCAGCCAGCACCGCCGCCGAGCCCGACTCGGCCCGGGCCTCGGGCCACACCACCTGGGGCAGGCCTGGAGTGGCCAGCAGGACCTCGATCACGTTCGAGGGCAGTTGGGGGACGGTGACGGTCTGCGACCCCACCACGCCGCCGGCCGACACCACCCCGACCACGGTGTTGAGTTGATCGCAGCGAGCGGCGTCTAGCAAGGTTCCATCGACGTGACTGACGGTGTAGACGAAAAGGCCAGCCTCTTTCAAAGCTTCGTGTTGACGCACGATGGAGGTGGACTCCAGGCCTGACCACAGCAGCGCCGCCGTTCCCACCGAACAGGACACGGCGACCAATAGGACCAGACGGCCAGGAGAACAGCGCAGGTTGGCCCAGACCTCCCTCAGGCGGAAGGCTAAGGCGTCCAGGCGGGCTCGTTCAGACACCGGGGTCGCCCTCCAGACGATAGATGGCGTCCGCGCTCTGGGCGACGTGGTCGTCGTGGGTGGCCACCAGGACCAAGGCGCCATGGGTGGCGGCGCGACGCAGGGCCAGGCAGACCAGGGCACGCGCCGTCGGGTCGAGCGAAGCGGTCGGCTCATCCGCCAACACCAGCTGGGCGCCCCGCGCCATCGCCCTGGCCACGGCCAGACGCTGGCGCTCTCCTCCGGAGAGTCGGAAGACGGGCTGGTCTCGAAGTTCCCAGACTCCGAGCTCCCGCATGGCCGAGCGGGCCCGGTCAAAGGCTTGGGGCCCCGGTCGGCCGGCCAATCGCGGACCCAGGAGGACGTTGTCGAGGGCGGACCGCCGGGTCAACAGGGGCGAGGACTGCAAGATCCAATCCGGCTTAGTCTTGGGTTCCACATCGACCGCGCCGCCGGATGGCGTCAGCCGGCCGGACACCAAACCGAGCAAGGTGGTCTTGCCCGATCCGGACGGTCCCATCAGAGCCACCAGGGCGGGCCCTTCGAAGTCAGCGTCTGGGAAGCGCAACTGACGAATGGATCCGAAGTCGATGGAGCATCCGACGATCTGCACTAGCACAATCGGTCCTGGGCCTCAGGGGCCACAACCACCCGTTGGCCTGGTTCCAGTGCCCCGGTCACGACGGCCGAACCACGGCTGGACGCCTGTATGGTGACTGGCAGGCCTTGTCGGGGCGGGCCCTCCAGCAGTACGCAACTGGTCCCGGTCGGGCTGGTGAAGACGGCCGCCGCCGGCAGGCGTAGCTCGTTCGCTCGAGGTTCCCGCGACACCCGGGCCGGAGCTGCGATGGATTCCGCCGCCACCAAACTGTCCAGCAGGGGCAGGCTGGCCTGAGCCACCCGCGAGCGGTCCTCGTCCAAGGCCACGACTTGGTTCGCCACCAACAAGGCGGCGTCGGGATCGACCGTCCGGGGCTCAGACGCGTCCAAGGTTGAGGCCGGCGAGCTGATCGCCGAGTCGGACAGGGCGTCCACCACCACGGCGCCAGTCAGACGGGGGGCCGAGGTGGCGAGGCTGGTGCCCGGCGCGGGGGCGGGTCCACCCACCACCAGATTGACTTGGTCGAGGACGTACTCCTCGGTGGGGAGGAAGACGACCCAGTCCGGCGCGAACACCCCGGATCGGTCGGCGGCGCCGAGCCGGCCAGCCAATTCGATGACGGCACGGCGGGTGTCTCGGCCGAACGAGGACGAGTTCTCATCCACATCGTGTCCGAGCGAGCGTAGCAACCGATGCAGACGGCGCACATCCTCCGAGGAGTCCCCTTGGCTCAGTGGAAGGGAGAAGGGCTGGTCGGAGTGGAAAGCCAGTCGGCTGACGCCTCCGACCACGGCCACCAGGTCGCCCGATCGAATCGTTAGCCCGGGTTTGAGGCCACTCTTGAGCACTAGGCCATCCCAGGCCGGCGCCACCAGGTCCGGTTGGCTTTGCCGGATCAACCAGAGCGAGACCGGCTCCAGCGTCGCCTCCGTGTTCGCCTCCACCACGGCGGTGACCTGGATCGGACGCTCCAGCGGCTGGTCGGCGGCTAGCCGGTTGAGATGGAACAAACCGATCACGGGGACGACCAACCAGGCGGCCAGCCCGATCAGGCCGGCGGCCTTCTTCGCCCGACTCATGTTTCAATACACTATCGACAAGGCCGGTAACTCTGGATACATGGCGTGCGCCGTCTCCCGCACACAGTCCATGGCCACGGTCAAGCGTCGGCTCGCCACTCCGTTGGAGTCGACTCCTCCTGGGCCCACCAGCTCCGCCAAAGAAGTGGCGGGGCCAGCCGGCTCCACCCCCGCATCGGCCATGCACCGGATAGTGGCCTCGACCAGGGCCGGCTCCATGCGGGCTTGGTGGGTCTCGCGGTAGACTAGGGCGACATCGACGAAGTAACGCTCTTGGCAAGCGGCGTGGGTATTATTGAAGAAGTCAAAAGACAGGCCGTTGGAACTGACTAGGTGTTCTAAGGCCAAACCGTCGATCGGGCTGTCGTAAGGGCCGTCGACCGTCAGCCCGGCGTCCGTCAGACACTGCCGATAGAGGTCGAAAGCGGCCCGTTGTTCACCGGCCGATACAACACCGTCGGACAGAAGCTGAGCTGATTCCACGTAACCCTTCTCAGCTAGCTCCTGGGACAACATACGGATGTAATCGACGGTCATGGGCTCCTCCGCCGACGGGTCGTCGGCGCGGCCAGCGCCACAACCATTGAGCGCCGCCAGTGGCAGGATCAGCAGGAGCAGGAGGAGCTTACGGACGACACCATGGGACGTTCCGGGTGAAGATGGATCAGACGGCCGCGGGGCCGCGCCCTGGATCTTGGTGGCACCACGGGTAGGCGGCGCGAGATCCGGGACGCGGGGCTCACCCGAGCCTATACGTCGCGGTTGAGGCATGCTTCTTCAGCGGGCTCCTAGATCGTCCGGCAGGAGCCGGCATAGCAATGAGTGCTGGAAGAGGTAGCGTCAGCTACCAAAGGAGTCGAAAGATAGGCAGCCGCCTGCAAAGACGGTGCCTTTCCGGATACAGATGCGGTCGCATAATACAGCGAACCAACGCGAGCTATGGCTTGAACCGAGCTGGTGTTAGCGGAGGACGACGTAGTCGTCGCGTGTACACCTGAACCGGCTCGACTGCTGATGCCTATGACATTGACTGATCCGACGTTGAATGAGATGCATCCGATGGCATGGGCCTGTCCGGCTGTGCCAACAGCTAGTATGGCGGCTCCGGCGATTCCGATGAGAGCTCGAGTCAGGGTCTTCTTTAAGGACATGGCATTTCTCCATTCTGTTGGTGATGTTTGGGGACATCACTCGAATCTGGGGGTGGAATCAACCACAGGCAATAATTATCAAGTTTGTAAAAACAAGATAACTATTACTTATTGGGACCGTACCACTCTTTGCGGTGAGTGTCAACGCCGCAGTCGGGCGCAGCGCAGGACTCTCAGTCTTAGTCCAAATCGGGGATGGGATATTCGACTGCGTAGTCGTTGTAGGCCCGGGGGTCTTCGCGCGGCTCCAGGTGGACGGCCAGTTCGACGTCGGGCAAGACCTCGCGTACGGCCTGCTCGACCTCTTCGATCAGGTCGTGGCCCTGACGCACGGTCCAGTCGCCAGGCACCAGCATGTCGAAGGCGGCGAAGCGGGAACGGCCGGCCACCCGGGTGCGCAGACCGTGGAAGAGGACCTGGTCGCGGCTGAAGGAGGACAGCACGGCGGCGATGGCGGCGTTGTCCTCGTCGGGCAGGGTCTCGTCCATCAGACCGCGGGTCGAGTCGCGCACCAGCTTGAACCCGGTGAAGATGATGTTGGCGCCGACTAGCAGGGCCACGATCGGGTCTAACGGCAGCCAACCGGTCAGGCGGACGGCCAGAACGCCGACGATGACGCCGACCGAGGTCACCACATCGGTCCACAGGTGTTTGCCGTCGGCCACCAGCGTGATCGAGCGGTGGCGCCGGCCGGCCCGGATCAGAACGACGCCGACCACGCCGTTGACGGCCGAGGCCAGCACAGTCATCAAGATGCCTAGATCGACGTTGTCCAGCGGTTGCGGGTCGAGCAGGCGGCCGGTGGCGGAGACGATGATGAGGACTGCGGCCACGAAGATCAAGATGCCCTCGACGGCGGCCGAGAAGTACTCCGCCTTGGTGTGCCCGAAGTGGTGGTCGTGGTCGGGCGGCCGGGCCGCCACCTTGAGCATGAAGAGAGCTAGGACCGCGGCCGCCAGATTGACCAACGACTCGGCGGCGTCCGACAGCAGGCCGACCGATCCGGTCATGCGCCAAGCCACCAGCTTGAGGGTGATGGTGACGACGGCGGCGGCGATGGACAGCCAGGCGTAGCCCACCAGGCTGGGTTTAGGGGTCCGGCTCACAGGCTCAAGCATTCCACAGTCGGGTGTCGGACCGGCTCGGCGGCTATGGCCTCAGGAGGCGGCCAGCCGGGTTCGGGGGGCCGGATCGACAGTCCGGCCCTCCCGCTGGCGTTGGTCGGCCGAGGTGGATGAGCGGATTCAGGCGTCGGCCCGGGCCACCCGTATCAGTCCGGCCACGGCGAAGGCCAAGACCCAGATCCAGAGGATGCCGAAGCCGGCCCAGGGCCCGTAGTGCAGACCGAGCTGTTCGGCCGAGGGCGGGTCGAAGGCCAGCAGCCGGTTGCTGGCCGAGGTCGGCAGCAGGTCGAGCAGATAAACGACGATCTTGCGCCAGCCGGAGAAGTTCTCCGGGCCTGTCGTCAACAAGCCCCGGAAGCCGTCGGCCAGAACCGGCAGGACGAAGGTCAGACCGACGGTGGTGGCGATGGAGCCGGCGGTGGAACGGATCAGACAACCGATCATCAGTCCCAGCAAGGCGAAGGTGACCACCACCAGTGGTACGGCCACGAAGACTCGTCCGGCCGCCCCCGAGAACAGGGTCGTGTCGACGCCGCGGCCGGACAGCACGACCCGGCCGATGGTGTACGCCGTCAGGACGGTCAGGCAGGTGACCAGGGCGCCGGAGACGATCAAGACCACGACCTTGCCCCAGATGACGGGCAGGCGGCGGGGCACGGCGGTGAAAGTCGACCGGATCGAGCCGGAACTGTACTCGTTGGTGATGATCAGGACGCCCAGCAGTGAGACGATCAGGGTGCCCATGACCACCACCGGGCTGGCGATCAGGCTGAGCAGATTCATCTGGCTGAGGATCTCGGACGGGTCCATGTCGGACACCCGCAGAGTGGTGAGGGCGGTCACCACGATGCTGCAGAAGGCGACCCCCAAGACGAAGAAGATCGCCAACACCCACCAGGACGAGCGCAAACTGGTGAACTTGACGAACTCGGACTTGATCACCCGGAACAGGCTCAGTCGGGCCGGCACCGATGACCGCACGGTCTGATACGGCACTGTCATGCTCACGCCTCCTTGTTCCAGAGCCGTCGCAGCGAGGCCTGGGTGATCGACATGGCGTCACCTAAGCGGGGGGTCGAGGCGGCGGGCTGGCCGGGGCTGGAAGGCAAGGATTGGAAACCGCGCCGGGAGGGCGAGGAAGCCCCCGGGTCGGGTTCGGCCAGCAACTGGTCCAGCAGAGGAGTGAGCGATCCGGTGGTCTCGGGCGAGTGGGGGGCGCCGGTGGCGGGGGTCGGGGCCGGCACCAGCGGGGTGACGGTCGGCCCGCCGTCCGCGGCCAGTCCCAGACCGGCCGGGCCAGTGACGGCTGGGCGGCTGGCGGGGGCGCTCGAGGGGGGCGCTCCGACGGCTGGAGGGGTGGGGCGACCGGCCTCAGCGGGGACGGACGGCGTCGAATGGACGGCGGGAGCGGTGGGCTGCGCCAGGCGAACCGGTGCTTGAGCCAGGTGGGAGGCGGGTGGGGCCGAGTGAGGCGGCTGGGCCAGGTGGGTCGGTGGCGGCGGGGCCGGTGGGAAGGAGGACCCACCCGGGGTGGGCGACTGCGCTGGCGGCGGGGTCGTCAGCGGAACTGGGGCGGGCGGTCGGGCGTTCCTTCCGGCCGCGGACTGGGGCGGACGGGGGGTGATCGGATCGCGGTTGGTGTTGACGCCCGACAAGTTGGAGCCGCTCAGTCCGCCGCTGACGGATCCGGACGACAACCAAGCCGGATTATGGCCGCCGGAAGGGGTCGCCGTCGTCGGGGCGCCGGCCGGGCTCAGCGATCCGGCTGGCCCGCCGGCCGCGCCGTTCAGGTGGGAGCGAAGCCCGGCGGTTCCGGGGCGGTCGGTCTCCCAAATCGATCCGGCCGAGGCGGTCGCCCGGCTGGCGCCGGGGCCGACCGACGAGTCGGCCAAGGGGGATCGGTAGGAGGTGGTCGGGTCGGCCAGGGGGGACTGGTACGAGGCGGCTGAGGGAGATGGCCGGGAGGGGGACGAGTCGGCCAAGGGGGATCGGTAGGAGGCGATCGGGTCGGCCAGGGGCGACCGGTACGAGGCGGCTGAGGCGGCCGGATGTGACTGATAGGAGGGGGACGGTTCAGCCAAGGGGGACTGGTACGAGGCGGCTGGGGATGACTGGTGGGAGGGGGACGGGTCGGCCAGGGGAGGTTGGTACGAGGCGGCCGGAGCCGATTGGTGGGAGGCGGCCGGCTCGGTCAGACCTTGGCGCAGAGCTTGGGCCGACCACAGGCCGCTGGAGGCGAAATCGGTCGTCGGCCAACCGGCGCCGGCGGAGCGGCCGGGCTCGGTGGGGGTGTGCCGCTGGCCGGTCCAGGCCGAGCCGCTGACGGCGCTGGAGCGGCCCGACTCGGCCCCGGTCGGCGGGTTCGGCCGCGGCGAGGCCAAGGGGTCGCCGACCGGCGGCGGCGGTGGCGTGGCCGGGCCGGAGCGGGTCGGCCACGGGGAGCTGGCCGGCGGCGGTGAAGCGGGGCCGGCGGATGGCGATTTGGCGGGGGGCGGCCAGGGCTGGTCCAAGATGGCTTGGACCCGACTCTGGACCGAACCGGCCGCGGGCGGCGGCCAGGCGGCGGCCCGTGGCGGCTCGGCGGCCGGATGGGCCGCGGGAGCGACGGGGCCGGAGGACGGGTCGGGCGAGGCGACCGCCGATCGGGGCGGGACGGCGGTCGAAGCCGGTCCGGGCGCGGAGAAGGCTGGACTGGGGACGGACGAGCCCGCCAACGGAGTCGAGGGAGCGGGCGACGAGGCGGGGTAGGCGGCCGGAGCGGACGGACTCGACCCGGTGAAGGAGTGGGCCGGAGCGGACGGACGGACGGGGCTGTTCAGCGGGCCCGCGCTGGCGTGCCGCGGAGCGCCGGCCGGAGCCGACGAGCCGACCGGCGGGGCGGGCGCCGCGATCGGGGCGAACCGGCTGGCCGGGCTGGCCCCGCCGGACGGTGCCGTCAGGACGGGCGGCGGAGCCACCGGAGGCGGCCCCGGCGGCGAACTTCGATTCGGCCCCGGGGCCCGACCGTTCACCGAGCCGGAGCTCCCGGGCGGACCGGCGGTTCCAAGCGGGATCGGCGGCCCGACCAGGCCTGGCCCCGGTGGCAGACCGGGGCCGCCGGCCGGACGCGGGGCTCCCGCTGGGGTCGGCGGCGGACTGACTGGTATGGCCCCGGGCGGGGCCGAGTCGGCTACGAAATTACCCCGGTTCGGCATCGGAGTGTTCAGGGTCGACCAGACGTCGTCCAAACTGGGCCAGTCGGGGTCGAGCCGGGACATCGTGCCGGCCGGGCTGACCTCGCCGGTGCGCTGCTCCTCCAGAGTCTCGGAGGCCTCGGCGTAAGACCGCCAAAAATTGTCCGTCGCCACCACGCCCGGGTCGATCGGCTCCCAGACCGGCAGCGGCTGGGCCGCGTCGTCGCGCCCGTGGTGGGCCGGCCGTAGAGCCGGCGCCTCCGACCGCTGCGGCTCGCTGATCGGCGGCGGCAGCCGTTCGGGTGGACGGCCGTCGTTGTGGAAGGAGAACTCCTGGGCTTGTTCGGTCAGCCTGAGGTAGGCCTCCTCCAAGGAGCGGGTGACCGGCGACAGCTCATGGACGACCCACCCCTGGGCGGCGACGTATTCGCCGATCTGGCTCGGGCTCAGGCCCGTCACCACCACGGTGTCGGGTTGGGGACGGGTGACCGGGTGGCCGGCGGCGGTCAGATGGTCGGCGATGCGGTTGGCCTGGGGGGACCGGATCTCGGTCACCGTGCCGGAGACCTGGGCGATGATGTCTTCCATCGGAGAGTTCGCGATCAAACGGCCCCGGCCCAAGATGATGAGGTGGTCGGCCGTCAAAGCCATCTCGCTCATCAGGTGGCTGGACAGGAAGACGGTCCGCCCGTGCCCGGCCAGGCGTTTGACCAATTCGCGTACCCAGGCCACGCCCTCCGGGTCGAGGCCGTTGATCGGCTCGTCCAAGATCAAGGTGGCGGGGTCGCCCAAGAGGGCCCCGGCCAAACCCAGACGCTGGCCCATGCCGAGGGAGAAGCCGCCCACCCGTTTGTTCGCCACCGTCCCCAAGCCAGCCAGCTCGATCACTTCGTCCACCCGCCGCCGGCTGATGCCGTGGGTGGCGGCCAGAGCGCGCAGATGGGAGCGGGCGGTGCGGCCGGGGTGGGTGGACTTGGCGTCGAGCAGGGCCCCGACCTCTTGCAGGGGGGCGCGGTGTTCGACGTAACGACGGCCGTTGACTGTGACCGAGCCGTCGGTGGGGCGGTCCAAGCCCAAGATCAGACGCATGGTGGTCGATTTGCCAGCTCCGTTGGGGCCGAGGAAGCCGGTGACCAGACCAGGCCTGACTTCAAAGGTCAGGCCGTCGACGGCACGCTTGGAGCCGAAGTCCTTGGTCAGGTCATTGCTGACGATCATGGGTGGCCTTCCTCAACCAGCCCGGGCTGAACCCTCAGGCCCTTGACGAGGATCCGACCCGGCTAGCCTCAACGATAGGCAACCAGGGTCAGGTGGAGCCATCTCCGACCCGCTGTCAACCCCAAACCGTCGGTCTGATTCGACTTCTCTCAAGGCCGGATTGAGCTTTCATCGCTGTCGGCGGCCTGGGCTCGCCGGGCTCGGACGACCCCGGCGCGGCATTCCGACACCAATCGGCGCAGGGCTGGCGTCCGATCCTGGAGACCCTCCAGCCAACGGTCGGTCCGGGCCACCAAGTCGAAACCGGGCTGATCCAGACAGAGGGTGGGATACAAACCCTCCACCACATTGGTCGCCATCTGGCGGCTGCGTTCGGCCCAGACCGACTCCAAACACTCGAAGTAGGGCTCGCTGAACTCGGCCAGCGCGGAGCGGTCCAGGACCTGGTTGAAGCCGGCCACGATGGCCCGCTGGGTGGCGTTGGTGATGGTCTCGTCGGTCACGGCGGTCGACCAAGCGGCCTGTTTGGCGGCCCGGTCGGGCAGGGCGGCGCGGGCCCCGGCGGCCGACTCGTGGCCCTTGGTGGTGGGGTCGGCGGTCAGCCGCCGGGCGATGTCGGCCTCCGTCTTGCGTCCGGCCGCCACCAGGGCGGTCAGGATCTCCCAGCTCAGGTCGGCGTCCACCGTCAGCCCGTCCAGCTGGCGGCCGCCGTCGTACAACTCGGTCAAGAAGTCCAAGGCCACTTGGTCGCGGGCCAGGCCGGCGACGGCCTTGAGGAACTGCAATTGGGCGTCGGAGCCGGGCGCGGCGGCCAGGGTCAAGGCCATCAAACGAGCGGCCGACTGGTCGGCCACCTGGTCGCGCCGGTCGGGCCGGACGTAGAAGGCCACCGTCGTGCGCAATTGGCTGAGCAAGGTTTGGATGGTGGTCGAGGAAGTCTCGGCCGACACCGCGTCCAACACCGCCCGGATGTAACGGCGGCCCGGCAGCTCGCCGTCGCGGGTGGCGTCCCAGAGCGAGCCCCAGACCAGGGCCCGGGCCAACGGATCGGTCAGTTCGGGCAGATGGACCAGGGCGGTCCGCAAGCTGGCGGGGTCGAGCCGGAGCTTGGCGTAGGCCAAGTCCAGGTCGTTCAGCAGCAGCAGGTCCGGCCGCTTGCGCCCGGTCGCCTCCGGCGCCGCGGTGGCGGGACCGGCGACGTCGGTCTCGATCTGCCAGGAGCGGGTCAGGCCGCCCTCGCCCAGGTCGTACCCGGCGATGGCCAGGCGGGCCGGGCGCAGCGACGGACGGACCGGGTTGACGTCGGCGAAGTCGGCGTAGACCGGCGGGACCTCCTGCAGCACGGTCAGGCTCTCGATGGTGTCCCCGGCCAGTTCCAGACGCGGACGCAGGCAGGTCACGCCGGGCTCCTCCAGCCAGACCCGGGACCATTCGGTCAGGTCGCGGCCGGAGGCGGCGGTCAGCTCGGTCAGCAGGTCGGCCAGGGTGGCGTTGCCCCAGGCGTGGCGTTTGAGGTAGGCCGAGACGCCGGCCAGGAAGCGGTCCTGGCCGACCCAGGCCACCAGCTGGCGCAGCACCGCGGCGCCTTTGGCGTAGGTGATGCCGTCGAAATTGACCTCGACGTCGGCCAGGTCACGGATGTCGGCCACGATCGGATGGGTCGAGGGCAACTGGTCCTGGCGGTAGCCCCAGGACTTCTCGGACGACTGGAAGGTGGTCCAGGCGTCCGTCCACTCGGTGTTCGAGACCGCCGCCAAGTGGGACACGAACTCGGCGAAAGACTCATTCAGCCACAGGTCGTTCCACCAGCGCATCGTCACCAAGTCGCCGAACCACATGTGGGCCTGCTCGTGCAAGATGGTGATGGCCCGGCGGTCGATCCGGGCCTGGGTCGGCTTGGAGCGGAAGACGTAGGCCTCGGTCAAGGTGACGGCCCCGATGTTCTCCATCGCGCCGGCGTTGTACTCCGGCACGAAGGCCTGGTCGTACTTGTCGTACGGGTACAGCACGCCGAAGGCGCGCTCGTAGAAGTCAAAACCACGTTTGGTGATGTCGAAGATCGCCTCGGGGTCGAAATGCTCCGCCATGGAGGGGCGGACGAACAGGGCCAAGGGCAGGCGACGACCGTCCAGACTCTGGTGGACGGAGTCCCAACGGCGGTAGGGCCCGGCGATGACGGCGGTCAGATAGGTCGACATGACCGGCGTGGCCCCGAAGTCCCAGCGGGCCAGGCCTGAGTCCAGCGGGCTGGGCGCGGGCGTGGGTTGGTTTGAGACGACCTGCCAGTCGGCCGGGGCCTGCAGATGGAAGGTGAAACTGGCCTTCAGATCGGGCTGCTCGAAGCAGGCGAAGACGCGCCGGGCGTCGGCCACCTCGAACTGGGTGTACGTGAAAGTCCGCCCGTCCACCGGATCGGTGAAGCGGTGCAGCCCTTCGCCGGTGTGGGACCAGGCGGCTTCCGCCACCACCGTCAACTCGTTGTCGGCCGCCAGGTCGGGCAGCGCGATCCGACAGTCGGCGAAGACCGCGGCCGGGTCGAGCGGCCGGCCGTTCAGGCTTATCTGGAGGACCCGGGGCGCGATCAGGTCGATGAAGCTGTCGGCCCCCGGCCGGCGGCAGACGAAACGCACCGTCGTGGTCGAGGGGAAGGTCGGGCCGGTCGCGGCCAAGTCGAGCGTGACGTCGTAAGACTCGACGCGCAGCAGCTCGGACCGCGCCTCGGCTTCGAGACGGGTCAGGTTCTTCCCCGGCATACGCTCTCACCTTCTTAAGATCCGGCGGCCGGCGCCGCCGCAGTCAAGCTAGCATGGCCCTGGTGTGATCGCTCCGCCGGCCGACTCTGGAGGACTCAATGTCAAAGGTGACCTATTTCAGCGGTGAGACCTTCCCCCTGGAGATGCACAAGGTACGTATCATTCAAAAGCTCAGCCTTTTGCCGATCGAAGAGCGGTTGAAGGCCATCGAAGGGGCCGGGTACAACACCTTCCTGCTGCAGAACCGGGACGTCTTCCTCGACATGTTGACCGATTCCGGGGTCAACGCCATGAGCGACCGTCAGCAGGCCGCCATGTTGCTGGCCGACGACGCTTACGCCGGTTCGGCCACCTTCACCCGCTTGCACGACAAGCTCAAGGAAATCTTCGGGATGCCCTACTTCCTGCCCGCCCATCAGGGCCGGGCCTGCGAGCACATCCTGGCCAAGGCCTACGTCCGCCCCGGCGCGGTGGCGGCCATGAACTACCACTTCACGACCGCCAAGGCCCACATCACCGAGTTGGGCGGCGAGGTGGTCGAGCTGGTCGTCCCGGAGGGTCTCGCGGTCACCAGCCAGTGCCTCTTCAAGGGCAACCTCGACTTGGCCGCCTTCGACGCTTTGGTGGCGGAGCGCGGCGTCGAGAACATCGCCTTCCTGCGCATGGAGGCCGGCACCAACCTGATCGGCGGCCAACCCTTCTCCTTGGCCAATCTGCGCGCGGTGCGGGCGGCCTGCGACCGCTGGCGCATCCGTCTGGTGTTGGACGCCTCCCTGCTGGCCGACAATTTATACTTCATCAAGACCCGTGAGCCTCAGTGCGCCGACCTCAGCGTGGCCGAGATCGCCCGCGCCATGGCCGATTGCGCCGACATCATTTATTTCTCAGCTCGTAAGCTCGGCTTCGGCCGGGGCGGCGGCATCTGCGTGCGCGACGAAAGGATCTACCGGGAGCTGCGTGGCTTCGTGCCGATGTACGAGGGTTTCTTGACCTACGGCGGCATGTCGGTGCGCGAGATGGAGGCCATCACGGTCGGCCTGGACGAGACCCTGGACGAGGACATGATCAACCAGGGCCCCCTCTTCATCAACCACATGGTGCGCGAGTTGGAGTCCCACGACGTGCCGGTGGTGACGCCGCCGGGCGGCCTGGGGGCCCACCTCGACGCCATGCGCTTCCTCGACCATGTGCCTCAGACGCAATACCCTTCGGGGGCTTTGGCGGCGGCGGTGTACTTGGCTTCCGGCGTGCGCGGCATGGAGCGCGGCACGCTGTCCGAACAGCGCGACCCGGACGGTTCTGAACCGCTGTCCCACATGGAGTTGCTGCGGTTGGCCTTGCCTCGGCGGGTCTTCACCCTGTCCCAAGTCAACTACGCCATCGACCGGGTGCGTTGGTTGTACGCCAACCGCCGCATCGTGGGCGGTCTGCGTTGGGTCGACGAACCCGAGGTGTTGCGCTTCTTCTACGGCCGCCTGGAGCCGATCGACGGCTGGCAGCACAACCTGGTGTCTCAGTTCCGGTCCGACTTCGGCCCCAGTCTGTAGACATCCCGCCTGAGGCGCCGGCCGGCACACAGCACTAGTCTTGAGTCGTTCGGCTGGCCCTGGCCCGAGTCAGCGTCGGCCGGGCCGAACGCTCATGGGGTTTCGACCGCCCCCGGGTGGAGTGGCCCCAACTGGTCGGGGTGCTGAGGAGGTGCCATGCCCCAGGTCGGCCGCCGTGGCGTCCAAACCGGCTCTTGGCCGGTCGACCCGCCCGAGTTGGCGGTCTTGTCCCAGGGCTTGGGCTTCAGCCCGGTCGAGTGCTGGATCGGGTTGACCATGCTCTTGCTGGTTCGTTCCCTCGATCAGCCCGATTTGGCGGTCGGTTTGCTCCGGCAAGGAGAAATGGTGTCCGGCCTGATCCAGGTGGAGCCGACTCTGAGCTGGAACGAGGCCTTGACTGAAGTGGTGTCGTCCTCCCGGCGCTGGCGGCCGGGCGGCGCCGGCCGGGCGCCGGACCTGGTGATCGGTCCGGCTGGAACCGATTGGGACGGCTGGCCGCAAACCGGTCCGTTGGCCCTCGTCCTGGGCGGACTGGACGCCGACCAGTTGGCTTTGAGCTGGTCCCACGCCGAACCGGTCTCGGCCGCTTGGCTGACCGCTTTCCGGGGCTGTCTGGACGATTTGGCCGGTCTGGTCGCGGCCAACCCCGACCAGCCGCTGGGGGCGGTGCCCGGCGTCCCCCACCAGGCTTGGCACATTCTCGGCCCCGATCCGGAGCCGGCCGCCCAGCCGGTCGTCGGCTGGCCTGACACTCCGGCCGCCGTTCCGGTTCGACCCGACGCCGGGCCTGAGCCGCTGGCGTCCGCCGCCCCGCCGGTCGAGCAGGCCGCTCCAGAGCTGGTTCCACCGGCCGAGGGGGTTGGTCGGCGGATGGTCCCACCCAGCGAGGACACTCCCAGGGAGATGGTCCCGCCCAGCGAGGACGCTCCCAAGCAGATGGCTCCGCCGGAGCCCGCCGTCGCGTCCGTTTCGTCCGACCTGGTCTCGGTCCAGCCGCCTCTGGCCGCCGCGGACGAGGCCGAGCGGAGCCGCCGGAGCGATTGGACCGCAACCGTCTTGGCCGATCCGGGACAGACTGTGGTCTCGGCCTTTCGGCTCCAGGTCGCGGCCGACCCCGACCGGACGGCTCTGTTCGACGTCGACGGCGCGCCAGTCAGTTACGCCCAACTCGATTTGGGGGCCCGACGTCTGGCACAGGCCCTGGTCCAGCGGGCGGTCCAGCCGGGCGACTTGGTCGGGTTGCTGGCCCGGCGGGGGGCCGACTTCTACTGCGGCCTGCTCGGCGCGCTCTACGCCGGCGCCGCCTACGTGCCGCTCGACCCGGCCGAGACGCCCCGACGCCTGGCCCAGCGACTCCGGCGGGGCCGCCTCAAAGCGGTCATGATCGAAGATTGGGAGTTGGTGCGCCGGCTTCCCGAATTGCCTCTGGTCTGTTTGGAGGACCCCGCCCTGGCCGATCTGTCGGCTCCCCCGCCGCCGGACTGGTCCCCGACCGACGCGGCCTGTGGTTTGTTCGGTTTCGAGCGGTCCGAGGCGGACCCGGCCGGTTCCGATCCGGTCGAGTCCGGTGCCGCCGCGGCCGATCTCCCGGTCCCAGCGCAGGCCGACGCTGGCGCCGAACCGGAACGCGATGGTTCGGTTCAGACCGATCCGGACCAGGCTGAGGTGGACCGGGCCGATCCGGACCAGGACGAGGTGGCGGGCGCGGTCCCGACCGAAGCCGACCCAGACCAGGATGGTTCGGCTGACGCCGACTCGGCCGGAGCCGGTGAGACCGTTTCGGGGTTGTTCGACCACGCCTCGTTGGTCGGCTTGGCCGGCGATCTGGTGGCCCAGTTCGGACTGGGGCCGGGACAGGTGGTGCTGGCCGAGGCCGAGCCGACGCAGGACACCCATCTGGGGGAGTGGTGCCCCGCCTTGCTCTGCGGCGCCACTCTGCGCCTGGCCCCGCCCGGGCCCATCCCGGGCCGGGGTGGCGGCGCGGCCGACCCCGACCGTCCGACTTCCCCCTCTGATCGGAGCGGTCCCGGCTCGACCGAGTCGGTCGAGCCGAGCCAGGGCGACGCCGACGTCAGCCAGCCGGACCCGGCCGGCCCCACCGGGGCCGAGGCTGTGGCCTGGTGGCGCCAACTGGTGGAGCGGGCCCGGGCCAGCGATCTGGATCTGCCCTGGCCACCCGGGCCGGACGGTTGGGACCAAGTGGTGGCGGAACTGGACCGTGAGCGCACCCGGAGTCTGCTGACCGAGTCGGCCCCGGCCTACCACGGCGAGGTCTTCGAATTGATCCTGGCGGCGATGGCGACCGGCGTCGGTGAAGTCTTCGGGCTGGCCCAGGTGGCGCTGGAGATCGACGTCCCGGCCGGTGGCCCCGACCGGTCCGGGTCGCAGCCGCCGCCGGAGGGCCAGACCACCACCTGCCCGGTCGTGGTGCGGGTCGGGCCCGTCATCAGCCGGGCCATCGTCTCCGCCAAAGAGACTCTGCGCGCCGCCCCGGCCGGCGGCTCGACCTACCAGCTCTTGGCCGCCCGGGGCCAGGTCGATCTGATCCATCCCCGCCTGCGCCTGCGTCACCGACCCGGCGGCCCCGACCATCCCGCTGGCTCCGACCGTCCAGCCGGCTCCGACCGTCCCGCCGGCCCCGACCGGCCCGATCGGCCGTCCGACTGGCCGGCCCGGTCGGCGGAGTCGCCCGCCGCCGACGGCCAGCCGAGCGGCGGCCCTGGGAGCCCGCGCCACCCCTTGGCCTTGACCGTGTCGACCGGTTCGGAGCGGTTGGCCCTGCGGCTGGACTACCACTCGGCCAGCTTGGACCCGGTGACGGCCCAGCGTCTCAGCCTGGCTCTGATCGACGCCCTGCACGACGTGGTCGAACACTGCGCCGCCCTCAGCGCGCCCCTGCTGACCCCGGCCGACGTCGGCGCCCCCGGCCTGGACGACGACACCATCGCTTGCCTGAACACCATCGCCGACGATCCGCGGAACCTGCTATGAGCGTGATCGGGGCCATCTCAGCCAATGTCGAGTCGGTCGCCCCCCTGACCGATCCCCAGGCCGACCTGTTGGAGGCCGGGCGGGCCGGCCGCCGGAGCGGCGTCTGGCAGCAGAGTGTGTTCTGGCACGGTCCTTTCGACCCGCTGCGGGTGGGGCAGGCGGCCCGTTTGGTGGCGGCCCGGCACGAGGTCTTGCGCACGGCGGTGGCGCACCAGCCGCCAGCCCCGCCGCGTCAGGCGATTCTGCGCCGCCGTGGCCCCGAGCTGCGGCCGCTCGACCTCAGGCGGCACGACCCGGCCCACGTCGCCGCCGAGGTCGAGGCCGTGGGCACGGCCAGTCTCAACCGTGGTTTCGATCCGGCGGTCGATCCGCTGTGCCGGATCGATCTGATCGAACTGCCCGGTTCGACCGCCGCCTTGGTTTGGACCAGTCACCGGTTGATCGTGGATCCGGCCGGTTTCGCCCGGCTGTGGCGGGATTTCTGCGACTACCACGAGCGATTGGGCCGCGGACAGGCGGTCAGTTCGATCGAGACCGAGGCGCGCTTACGGGCCCAGGCCGGGCCGCGCTTCCACGACTGGGTCCGACGGCGCCAGAGCGAGCCGGACGGGTCGGCCCACTGGCGCGATTTGACCGCCGGTCTGCCCGGTCCGACCCAGCCGGTCGCTCTGTCGCCCGATCCCACGGCCCCGCTCGGCCAGACCCTGCGGCGGGGGGTGGGCGCCGACCTGGTGGAGCGTCTGACCGGTTTGGCCGAAGACTGCCGGACCGATCTGGCGACGGTGCTCCAGGCGGCCTGGGGGATCGTCTTGCAGCGACAGCTGGGGCGTTCCGACGTCGCCTTCGGCCGGGTGGTGTCGGCCCGTTCCAAGGACGGGCCCGAATTGGTGGCGGCGTTGGATTGGGTGGCGCCGGTGCGGTTGACCAGTCGGCCGGAGGATCGGGTGGCTGATTGCCTGGCCGCTCTGTCCGATCAGACCGCCGCCGTCGGCCGGACCCGCTGCGGTTGGACCGAGCTGGGCCGCCGCAGCGGGCTGGGATCGGGCTGGGCCGCCACCTGGCTCGACTTGGGCGGTCCGGTCGAGCCGCCGTCCGCCGAGGGGTCGCCGGACGACGTCGCCCTGGTCTGGGCGCCGCCGCGACAGCTTTGGCCGACCGATTTGACGGTTGGCCTGGACCGTCGGCCCGGACGATTCGCTCTGACCGCCCAACACTGCCCCGAGGCTTGCTCCGAAGCCGACGCCAACCGCGCCCTGGCGGCTTGGGAGCAGGCTCTGATCGGCCTGGCCCAAGGCCCGCAGCGGCTGATCGCCGACATCGACGCGGCCGACCCGGTCGAGTTGGAACGGGTCCGGCTCGACTTCAACTCGGTTTGGCCGTCGCCGATTCAGGACCAACTGGATTGGTCGGGCCCGCCCGCGCCGCTGGACCAGCCCAGTTCCGGCTCCGCGCCGTCATCAAGTGGCGGGTCGGCCGCGACCCGGCTGCCGGCGGAGCCCGACGGGCCGGCCTCCGGGCTGGGTCTGGACCACGACCCGGCCGGTCTGATCCGGCGCTGGGCGGCCCGAGTCGCCCAAGACCCCGCGGCCCCGGCTTTGATCGGCCGCCGCCGCCAAGTCAGCCGCGGCGAGTTGGAACGGGCGGGGGCCGCCGTCGTCCAACAGTTGCTCCAGGCCGGCGTCGGTCCCGGCGACCGGGTGGTGGTCCTGGCTCGGCGGCGGCCCGAGTTGGTGGCCGTCCTGGTCGGCTTGGCCGGTCTGGGCGCCGTCTGTCTGCCGCTCGACCCCGATCAGGCCGAGTCGGTCCGGGACGATTGGCTGGCCCAGTTGGAGCCGGCCGCCGTCGTCTTGGTCGGTCTGGACCGTTCACTGCCGGCCGGGCTGACCCGGGTCGAGGTCGGCCCGAGGATCTGGAACGCTCGGCCCGGCCTGATCGCCCCGCCCGACCCGGCCCCACCGTCCAGTCCGGCCGTCCGGCCCGGTTCGGTCGACCCCGATCAGGCCGGGCCGCTCGGCTCCGCCGGCCCGTCCCGCCCAGTCGCCCGGCTCGGTTCGACCACCGTCCCCAGCCACCTCCTGCTCACGGCCGACCCCCAGGGCCGACCGCAGGGTTCGCTGGTGTCGCAAGAGGGTCTGGTCGGTTACGCCCTCAACCCGGCCTTGGACGCGATCTTCGCCGACGACCAGACCCGCCTGTTGTCGGTCTGCGATCACAGCTCCGGCTTGTTCGTGGCCGAGATGTGGGCGGCCCTTCTGCGTGGTCGTCCGCTGGTCTTGGCCGAGGAGGCCGAGTTGGCCGATCCAGCTGGTTTCGTCGAATTGGCCCGGGACGGCGCCGCCACCGTCTTGCTGGCCACGGCCGCCGGCCTGGCTGGCCTGACCAGCCATCCGGGAGCTCTGCCCGGTCTGGGCCGGCTCCGGCGACTGGTCCTGGTCGGGCCGCCCTTCCCGGCCGATCCGCCCCGCCGGCTGCGGGCTGCGACGCCGGCGGAGTGGCTGGTTCTATACGCTCCCGCCCGCACCGCGCTCTGGGTCAGCTTGGGTCGGCTCGATTGGGATCGGCCCGGTTTGGTCGGCCGACCCCTGGGCGGCTGTCGGATCCACCTGGTCGAAGAGGGTCGGCTCTGTTCGATCGGCCAGATCGGGCGGGTTCACTTGGCCGGCCCGGCCCTGCCCTCGGGTTTCGAGCCGGCCGGTTCCGCGGCCGACCCTTTGACTGACAATCCCTTCGGCCCCGGCCGGCTCCACCGTTGCGATGAACGGGCCCGCTGGTTGCCGGACGGCCGTTTGGAATTGGTCTTTTGACGAGGCGTCGGTCAGGTCTGGAGCGGGTCCGAGCCCAGGGGGCGCGGACGCTCGGCGGACCGAGAGCGCTCGGCCGGCGATGACATAATCCTTGGTGTCGGGGACATTTCCCAGGAGGTTAAGTCATGGCCAATCGCACTCGTCGGGCCCAACTCCAGTCCCAGCGCCTAGCCGCCGCCCGTCAGGCCCGCCGCCGACGCCGGATCGGGGCCGGCCTGGTGATAGGCCTAGTGGTCGTCTTGGTGGTGCTGGTGGTCTGGCTGGTCAACCGCCAAGGTCGGCCGGAGCCGGGCGGCAGTCTGGCCCCCACCCAGGCCGGCGCGGGCGAGCTGGGCATCGTGGTCAACCCGCAGGCGGCCGCCGCGCCCCACGAGTTGATCGTCTACTCCGACTACCAGTGCAGTTATTGCCGCCTCTGGGAGGTGGCTCTGGAACCGGTCTTCCAGGAGGCCGTGGCGAGCGGCCAGACCCGGATCGAGATCCGCAATCGGACCTGGCTGGATGGAGGTTCCCACGGGCAGTGGTCGCGGCCGGCCGCCGTGGCCGCCGCCTGTGTCGCCACCGTCGCGCCGAGTCGTTTCTTGGACTACCACGTGGCCGTCCTGGAACAGCAAGGCAACTTCTCTGATCAGCTTTTACGCGATCTGCTGCCGGCCCAGATCGGCCTGAGCGAGGCCGAACGGTCCCAGGTCGGCCAGTGTTACGACAGCACCGCCACCGGCCAGTTCGTCGACCAGGTCGAAGAGGCGGCGGCGCGGGACTTCGCCGAGCTGGGCCTGCAGGGCACGCCGTCCTTCCTGCTGGACGGCCAGTCGATGGACCAGGTCTGGTGGGACGCCGCCGTGGGCCAGCCCGACCTGGCGGCCGTACGGCAGAGCCTGGGCCTGAGCTGAGCCGGCCGGAGGCCGGGCTGGGAACTGGTTATGGACTGGCCCCAGGGCGGGACCCAAGTAGAGTTGCCGTCGTCGCGACGAGCCCGGCTGGACGGGATGAACTAGGGCCGGACCTGGTTCAGGAAGTGAAATAGCGCAGTCGTTCCAGAAAGATCGGGAAGTCGGGCAGGGCCCGCGGGGTGATGGAGAACTCGCGCTGGCCGGGCGGACGGACGCCGACGCTGGTGGTGACGCCCTCGTGGGTGCGGACCGCGATCGACAACTGGCCCCAGGTGTACCAAGTCGGCGCCTGGCCGGCCTCTTTGATCAGGCCCAGGCCGTTCGGATGGGTGATGACGGCGTGGAAGGGCTGGCGGGCCAGGAAGGTGCGGACCACCACGATCAGTCCGATCACGGTCAGGGCCAGCCAGCCGAAGGTGAAGACGAGCGGCCCGGCCGAATTGCTGATAAAACGCAAATTGACCAAAAGCCAGTAGTTGACGTCATTGGACAACCCCGGCATCCAGCGCAGGATCTGGACCGCCACCAGCGCGACGGCCCAGATCGCCCCGGTCAGGGGTTCGTAGCGCCGCCGCCGCACCAAGTGGGTGACGGGTTGGTCGGACACCGCGGGCGTCCAGAGGGGGCCAGCGGGCGGTGCGGCCGGCCAGTCGGCGGTCGGCGCCGGGCCGGGGCCGGTCGGTTGGCCCCAGGGCGGTCCGGCCGGGTAGGGGCCGGCGGCCGGGGGCGGGCCGGCCGGCGGATAGGCCGGCCCAGCCGACCAGTCGCCGGGCCCGGGCTGAGGGACGTTGGCCGGCGGGTAGCCGGGCGGGGGCGGGGGATACGGAGCCGCGTTGGCGCCGGAGCCGGCGGGGGAAGGGCCGGACGAGGAGGGGCCGGACGGCGGGTAGGCCGGCGTCGGGCCTGAGCCGTACGGGCCAATCGGAGGATTGACGGTCATGGCGTCATGGTATCCCCGCTCGACCGGCCCGGGCCAGGCTTGGGTCCAATGGGCTCCGACTAGGCTGGAACCATGGCCATCAGCTACGAATCGGTCACTGTGACGGCGCGGGCGGAGTTGAAACGCGCCCTCCGTTCGCGCGACGCCGCCGCCATCGCCGCGTTACGTTCGCTGCTGGCGGTCTTGGACAACGCCGGGGCCCAGCCGCCATCCCGATCGGACGCCGCGGCCACCGTCTCGGAGCACTTCGCCGGAGCCGTGGCCGGATTGGGCGCGACCGAGGCCGAGCGCCGCCGGTTGGACCCGGCCGAGGTGGCCCAATTGGTCGAGCGAGAGGTGGCCGACCGGCTGGAGCAGGCCGAGCAGCTGGAACGGGCCGGCCGGGACCGGGAGTCGGCCTGGGCCCGCTACCAGGCCAAACTGTTGAGCCGTCTCCAGGGGCCGTGATGGCGCGCGGTGGCCGCTGATGTCATTCGGCGGTCTAGGAGGCGGTGGCGGCGGTCGGGCGGCGCGGGTGTCGGCCCGGGACGAGTCCGTCCAACGGGCCATCAACGCCGCCTCGCCTCGGATCGACCGTCTGGGGGCGCGGGTGGCCGCCCTCTTCCGCCCCTACCGCTGGTCCATCGTCGGCACGGTCGCTTTGGTCTTGAGCGGGGCCGCCGTCAGCGTCTGGCCGCCCCTGCTGACGCAACGTATCTTCGATCAAGGTCTCTTCCCACCGGGCGGCGGCGTTGATTTGGGACGGCTGGTCCGGTTGCTGATCGTCATGGTCGGGCTGCTCCTGCTGGGCTCTCTCTTCGGTTTGGCTCAGACCTGGTTGACCAGCCGTATCGGCAACCGGGTCATGGGGGATCTCAGGGCGCGCCTGTTCGACCACCTGCAAGAGATGGAGCTGGCTTTCTTCACCCGCACCAAGACCGGCGTCATCCAGTCCCGCCTGGCCAACGACGTGGGCGGCGTGGCCAATGTCCTGACCAACACCATCAGCTCGGTGGTGGGCAACACGGTGACGGTGGCGGCCAGCCTCGTCACCATGCTGCTGCTCAGCTGGCAGCTGACCGTCATCGCTTTGGTCCTGACTCCAGTCTTGGTCTTGGTCCAACGCCGGGTCGGCCAGCTGCGGGCTCGCACCGCCACCTTGACCCAGGAGTCGCTGTCCGAGATGACGGCCATCACCCAGGAGGCCCTGTCCGTCTCCGGCGTCCTGTTGGCCAAGACCTTCGGCCGACAGTCCGACGAGTCCCGTCGTTACGCCGAGGAGAACGACCGCCAGGTCGGCCTCCAGGTTCGCCAGCAGATGACCGGCCAGGGCTTCTTCGCCTTGGTCCAGGTCTTCGTGTCAGTCCTGCCGGCGCTGATCTATTTGCTGGCCGGCCTGCTCATGCGAGGCGGCCAGGTCGGGATCACGGCCGGCGTCCTGGTCGCTTTCACCGCCGTCCAGGCCCGCTTGTTGATGCCGATGATGGGGCTGCTCCGGGTCGCCCTCGATCTGCAGACCTCGGCCGCCCTGTTCGCCCGGGTCTTCGAATACCTCGACCTGGCCCCGGCCATCCGCGACGCCCCCGACGCCGTCGCGGTCGACCCCGACCGGCTGGGTTGGATCGAGTTCGACCAGGTCAGCTTCCGTTACCCCGACGCCGGACCGGACTCCCATCCCATCTTGGACCGGGTCTCCTTCAGCGTCGCCCCGGGTCAGTTCGTGGCCTTCGTCGGCCCCTCCGGCGCCGGCAAGACCACCATCGGCTACCTGCTTGCCCGGTTGCACGAGGCCAGCTCCGGGCAGGTCCGCTTCGCCGGCCAGGACGTGCGGCGGCTGCGTCAGGCCAGCCTGATCGAGCAAATCGGCGTGGTCAGTCAGCAGGCCTACCTCTTCCACGCCTCCATCGCCGACAATTTAAGATACGCCAAGCCGACCGCCGAGCTGTCCGAGTTAGTCGAAGCCGCCCGCCAGGCCAACATCGCCGACACCATCGCCGGCTTTCCGCTCGGCTTCGACACCGTGGTGGGCGAACAGGGCTACCGGATGTCCGGTGGCGAGCGGCAACGCTTGGCCATCGCCCGGGTCATTTTGAAGGACGCGCCGGTCCTGCTGTTGGACGAGGCCACCTCGGCCTTGGACACCGTCTCCGAGCGGATCGTCCAGGCGGCTTTGGAGCAGGCCAGCCAGAACCGTACGACTCTCGCCATCGCCCACCGGCTGTCCACCGTCAGCCAGGCTGACGTCATCCACGTCTTGGAGCGGGGCCGCATCGTGGAGTCGGGCCGTCACCTGGACCTGGTCCAGGCCGGCGGTCTGTACGCCCGGCTCTGGTCCGAGCAGGCCGAGGGGACCGAAACAGCAGCTCGGACTTGATTCCGGTTATACCATGGGGTGTATCCTCTGGACTGGCGGTCGGACAGTCCGGCCACCAGCGGCCCAGGGCTGGGTCCCGTTTCGACGGGCCGGCGCGGGACGTCAGGCGAGACCCCTTAGGAGTTGGAATGACCGCTCAGGCTTTGGACGAGGCCGCTCAGGCTTTGGATGTGGCCGCTCAGGCCTTGGACGACGCCGCCCAGGCGTTGGACGAGGTCGCCCACCATAAACGCCGCGTCCTCAATCGTCTGCGCCGGGCCCGCGGTCAGCTGACCGCTTTGATCACCGCCATCGAGTCCAACGCTCCCCGGCGAGACATCGTGATCCAGCTCTCGGCCGTGTCCAAAGCCATCGACCGAGCTGGGTTCGCCATCGTCTCCCAGGGCGTCAAACACTGCATGGGCCGCGCCGTCGGCAGCCCCCACGGCCAAAATGAGCCGCCCGAGCACTACCTGACTCTGGAAGAGCTAGAAAAACTCTTCTTGATCTTGGCCTGAGGTCGGCTCAGCCCAGGCCGGGCACGGTTCCGGCGGGACGGCCAGGGCCTTCAAGCCGGCAGGCCGACGACCTTGCTCCAGTCCACGGCGTGCGGGGCTTGGCCGGGGCCGGCCCCGTATCCCAACAGGATGGTCAGGCCGAAGCCGAAGCCGTCCGGCACGCCCAAACGGCGCAGCCAGGGCTCGCCCTCGGGCCCGGTCAGGGCGGCCCCGATCAGGGCGCAAGGGCAGGAGTCGAGGCCGACCGCGGCGGCGGCCAGCAGCAGGTGGCTGACCAGGATGCCGGCGTCCAGATCGGCGCTGACGAAGCTCCCCATCTGCTCCACCGCCACCAACACCAGGGCCGGGCAGTTGTACAGCAGGCGCCCGCCCCGGTCGACGATGCGCTGATAGCCGGCCGGGTCGAACTGGCGTAGCCGGGCCACCCCGGCGGCGTCCAACTGGTCGATGACGGCTTTGTCCGACAGCACGATCAGACGCCACGGTTGGCGATTGACCGCGCTGGGGGCGTGCAACCCGGCCTCCACCACCGCTCGCAGGGCGGCGTCAGGCACCGGTGTGTCTTGGAAGGAGCGGCAGGCGAAGCGCCGCTGGATCGTCTCAAGGGTCGCGTTCATGGCACTCCCTGTCCTCACAGTCTAGCCCGCCCAGGCGGGCGCCATTCAGCCTACTCGGGCCCTGTCGGCTCGATTCCGGCAGCGGGCCGGTTCTCGGTCCCGGTCTGGTCGTCGGGTTCGGATCGGTCCTTGGGCTCGGGCCGCTCCTCGGGCTCGGGCCGGTCCCCGGTCCGGCGGCGGCGGGCCGCGCGCAGCCCGTCGAAGCTGAGGATGCCCAGAGCGACCCAGATCAGGGCGAAGCCGACCCAGCGGGCCAGCGGCATCTGTTCGTGGAAGAGCCACACTCCGATGGAGAACTGCATCAGTGGAGTGACGTATTGCAGCAGGGCCAGGGTGGACAGGGGCAGGCGGGCCGCCCCGATGGCGAACAAGATCAAGGGTCCGGCCGTGATGACGCCGGTGCCGATTAGACCGACGGTGTACCACGTCCCGTGGCCGACGAAGTGGCTCTGGCCGCTGGCTTGGAACCAGATCAACCCGGCCAGGGCCAGCGGGGTGACGGCGGCGGTCTCGAAGCCCAAGCCGACCAGGGGGGTGGTCTGGTGGCCGACCCGGTTCTTGGCCAGGGAGTAGAGGCTGAAGGTGACGGCCAGGCCCAACCCGACCCAGGGGAACTGGCCGTAACCGATCACGATCACGGCCACCGCCACCGCCCCGCAGCCCAGGGCCAGCCACTGGGCCCGGCGCAACCGCTCGCGCAGCACCACGATGGCCAGCGCCACCGTCACCAGCGGGTTGATGAAATAGCCCAGGGCGGCGTCGACCACCTGGTCGTTGACCACGGCCCAGACGTAGAGCAGCCAGTTGAGCGAGATCAAGGCGCCGGCCAGGGCCAGGCGGAGGGCCAGGCGGGGCCGCCGCCAGACCGCCGCCACGTCGCGCCAGGCCCGCCGCACGGTCAGGCAGAGGGCGCAGACGACACAGGCCCACCAGATCCGGTGGGCCACGATCTCCAACGCCCCGGCTTGGTCCAGCAGTTTGAAATAGAGCGGGAAGACCCCCCACAGCAGGTGGGCGGTCAGACCGGCCGACAGACCTGAGGTTCGACTGGTCTGGCTCACCGGACTCCTTCCACCGACGGCCCGTAGGCCGGCGCTCATTATTCCGGAGTTTCCTCAGGGCCCCGCGACCGGCGCCTGGCGTGGTCCGAGCGGGCCGTCCGGAGGGTCGCTGGCAGGCCGTCCAGCGGTAGTTCTGGCAAGATCTTCGGGACGGTGGTCGGCCAGTGGCACAAGCCCGGACCCGATTGCACGAATGACCTGCCGGAGACGTATTCTGTCTACAAACGTGCAGACCTGGAACGACCGAGGAGTCAACCATGCCGGACCACCGTGACATCACCGCCCTGCCGGACTTGGCCCGCGGGTCGGGTCGGGTCGGGCCAGTGCGTCAACGTATGCCGGTCTACGTCGACCTCCTGCCCCCCTGCAACAACGCCTGCCCGGCCGGCGAGAACATCCAGGAATACCTCCGCCTGGTCAAAGAGGGCCAGCCGGAGGCGGCCTGGCGCGAACTGGTCAAGAACAACCCTTTCCCGGCCATCCACGGCCGGGTCTGCTACCACCCCTGTGAGTCGTCCTGCAACCGGGCCTACCTCGACTCCGCCATCTCCATCCACGGCGTCGAGCGCCACCTGGGCGACCTGGCCCTGGAACGGGGCTGGCAGTTCGACCGGCCGGATCGTCCCAGCGGCCAGCGCGTGCTGGTGATCGGCTCGGGGCCGGCCGGTTTGTCCGCCGCCTACCATCTGGCCCGGCTGGGCCACGACGTCGAGGTCCGCGACGGGGCCGACGAACCCGGCGGCATGATGCGTTACGGCATCCCGGAATACCGCCTGCCGCGGCAGGTCCTGGACGGCGAGATCGACCGTCTGCGCCAACTCGGCGTCAAGTTCGTGCAACGCTCCTGGGTGCGCGACTTGCTGGCCGAACAGGCCGAGGGCCGCTTCGACGCCGTCTTCGTGGCCATCGGGGCCGGGCTGTCCAAACGGGTCGACATCCCCTCCATGGACGCCGGCAACATCCTCGACGCCGTCACCTTCCTGAAGGACGTGGCCTCGGGCTCCCGGCCCCAGATCGGCCGCAAGGTGGCGGTCTACGGCGGCGGCAACACCGCCATGGACGCGGCCCGAGTGGCCCGCCGTCTGGGCGCCGAGGAGTCGATCGTGATCTACCGCCGCACCGAGGCCCAGATGCCGGCCCATCAAGAGGAGCGCGAGGAGGCCAAGCTGGAGGGCGTCGACATGCGCTGGCTGCGCACCATCAGCCAGGTCGAGCCGGACGGGGTCAAGGTCGAGATCATGGAGCTGGACGACGCCGGCCGAGCGGTCGGCACCGGTCGCTACGAAACCCTGGAGGCCGACACCGTGATCCTGGCCGTGGGCCAGGAGACGGACTCCAACTTCCTGCGCCGCATCCCCGGCATGCGGTTCGAGGACGACGTGGTCCAAGTCGACCCCGACAGCTTGATGACGGACGTGCCCGGCATCTTCGCCGGCGGCGACGCCGTGCCGTCCGACCGCACCGTCACCATCGGCGTCGGCCACGGCAAACGGGCCGCCCGCATGATCGACGCCTGGCTGAACTCCCGGCCGGCCTCCCCCAAGGTCAAGCACCCGGTCATCGAATACGACCGCCTGCACTTGTGGTACTTCGGCGACAACAGCCGCCGCAAACAGACTGAATTGGCGGTGGACCAACGCACCGGCTTCGACGAGATCGTGCGCGGCCTGGCCCAGGAGGAGGCCCGCTACGAAGCCACCCGCTGTCTGTCCTGCGGCAACTGCATCGAGTGCGACGGCTGTCTCGGCGCCTGCCCGGAGGACGCCGTCATCAAACTCGGCAAGGGCCTGAGATATCGCTACGACTACGCCAAATGCACCGGCTGCGCGACCTGTTACGAACAGTGCCCGGTGCACGCCATCGAGATGATTTCGGAGCGCTGAGATGAACCAGACCGTCAACCCCGACCTCCTGGCGCCCGCCGCCCAGTCCGTCTCAGGCCCCTCCGGCGCCCCCCGTCCGCCCCAGTCGCCGCCGTCGCCCCCCGGCGGGCGCCCGTACACCCAATTCGACCGCCCGGCCGACCGCCGGGGCATCATCGACGGCAACGAGGCGGCCGCCTCGGTGGCCTACCGCTGCAACGAGCTGTGCGCCATCTACCCCATCACCCCCAGCTCCACCATGGCCGAACTGGCCGACGAGTGGTCGGCCCAGCGCCGGCCCAACATCTGGGGCACAGTGCCGACCGTGATCGAGATGCAGTCCGAGGCCGGCGCGGCCGGAGCCATGCACGGCGCCCTCCAGGGCGGGGCCATGTCGACCACCTTCACCGCCTCCCAGGGCTTGTTGTTGATGATCCCCAACATGTACAAGATCGCCGGCGAGCTGACTTCGACCGTCTTCCACGTCGCCGCCCGCTCCTT
>JAIRYW010000014.1 GCA_031267645.1 Propionibacteriaceae bacterium | reverse complement strand
GACCGCGACGCGACCGGTCTGGCCGCCCTGGCCGAGACCATCGAGCTGCGGGTCGACCAGGTCCAGGCCGCCCCGGTCAGGCGCCTGGCCCACTCCGAGGCCGACGTCTTGGCCATGTTGCGCTCTTTGTTGGCCCTGGTCGCGGTCATCGTCTTGGCCTTGACCTTGATCGGCGTCGCCACCACCATGATGGCGGTGGTGACGGAACGACGGGCCGAGATCGCCTTGCGCAAAGCTCTGGGAGCGGATCAGCGCTCGATCGCCTGGGAGTTCCAGTGCGAGGCCATGGTCTTGGGGTTGGTCGGCGGCCTGCTCGGAGTCGGCCTCGGTTTCGGTCTGTCCCAGGCCGTCAGCCAGTCCGTCTTCCACCGCGGCGTCAGCTTCATCGGCTGGCTGGCCGCCGTCACGGTGGCGGCCTCGGTCCTGATCGCGTTCCTGGCCTCCCGCCAGCCGGTCCGCCGGGCCACCTTGGTCGACCCCGCCTTGGTCCTGAGAGAGGAATGACATGACCGCGTCTGAGACCGAGATCTTGGAATTGATCGAGGTGAGCAAGATCTACGGCGACCTGCACGCCCTCGACCGGGTCTCGTTGGCCGTGCCGCCGGGCGAGTGGCTGTCCATCGTGGGCCCGTCCGGGTCGGGCAAGACCACCTTGGTCAACATCGTCGGCTGCTTGGACCGGCCGACCTCCGGCCGGGTCCGGCTGGGCGGTCGCGACATCGGCCATCTCAACCCGGCCGGCTTGACCGAGATCCGCCGCACCATGGTCGGCTTGATCTTCCAGAAGTTCCACCTGATCGGCCACCTGACGGCGTTGGAGAACGTCATGGTGGCGCAGTACTACCACTCCATGCCGGACCAAGCCGAGGCCCTGGCCGCCCTGGAGCGAGTCGGTCTGGCCGGGCGGGCCAGCCACCTGCCCTCGCAGCTGTCCGGCGGCGAGCAGCAGCGCGTCTGCGTGGCCCGGGCCCTCATCAACGACCCCCGGCTGATCCTGGCCGACGAGCCGACTGGCAATTTGGACGCCGCCAACGAAGCCATCGTGTTAGATCTGTTCCACCAGTTGCACGACGAGGGCGCCACCTTGATCGTGGTCACCCACGACGCCACGGTGGCGGCCCAGGGCGACCGCGAGGTCACCTTGGAGCACGGTCGTCTGGTGCGCGACGTCGCCCCGGGCGGCGCCGGAGCCAAACGGACCGAGACCGCCAAGACCGCCAAGACCGCCAAGACCACCGGTCCCAGCGGTACCCCCGTGCCCACCGGGACCACCGAGACCACCGGAGCCACCGGGACCACCGGCCCCATAGGGACCACCGGAACCACCAAGACCGCCGGAGCCGCCGAGACCATCGGAACCACCGAGACCGCCGAGATCACCGGAACCACCGAGGTCATCGGAACCACTGGGATCATTGGAACCACCGAGGCTGGAAACGGACGCGGCGGACCAGACGGACCCGACGGAGAAGACGGAGGAGACCGATGAGCCGACCGACCGACCCCAGGGACGACCGGCCCGGGACTGGGAACCGAACCGACGCGGCGCCCGGCCGACGCGGCGGCGCGAGGTCGACCCGACTAGCCCGGACGGCGGCTTGGAGCGCCCTGGTCCTAGCCTTGGCGAGCGGTTGTTCGACCGGCCCCAACCTGGACCGCGACCGCCCCTTCCAGGACGGCGTCTTCGAAGGGCAGTCCGGCCCGGACGAGGAGGGCGCCGTCGGACATGTCACCATCACGGTCCGTCACGGCGCCGTGGCGGCGGTCGACTTCGTCGTGGTCGGGGCCGACGGACAGCTCAAAGACCAGACCTACGGCCTCGACTCGACCGGCCAGATCGCCAACGCCGAGTACTACCGTCAAGCCCAGGCCGCCGTGGCGGCCTTCCCGATCTACGCCCGTCAGCTGGTCGAGGTCGGCTACCCCGACGACGTCGACGTCATCTCCGGCGCGACCTGGGCCCACGACCAATTCGTCGAAGCCGCCACCGGCGCCCTGCGGCTGTCCCAGGAACAAGCCGATCCGACTCCGTCATGAGCCATACGATCGGATCGACCGGGCTGCGGTGGAGTCGCCCGAGCGGACCCGATCCGGCCCGGCTGACCCCGGCGCCATGAGCCCGGCCGACCGGCCACCGCTGGCGCCGACCGGCGCGGCGGGCCCGCTGGACCCGACCGGCCGGGAGGTCACGGGCCCAGTCGATCAACCGGCGGACCCTGCCGGCCCCAGCACCACGGACCTGATCGGCCAACCGGCGGACCCTGTCCAGAGCCATTGGCGGGGCCGTTTCCGCGCCCTCGGCACCGAGGTCGCCCTCGACCTGACGGCCCCGGACGCGGCCGGTCTGGCCCGGCGCTGCCAGGCGCTGGTGGAGGAGTTGGAGAATCGGCTGTCCGGCTTCCGACCCGACTCCGACGTCAGCCGCTTGAACCGCGATCCTGGCCACTGGCTGACGGTGGCGGAGTCGACCGACACGGTCCTACGAGCCGCCCTGGCCGGTTTCTGGGCCACCGATGGCGCCTTCGCGGTGGCCCGGCCCCAGCCCCTGGCGACCGGTCACAGCGGCCCCACCGGCCCGCCCGGAGTCGACGGCGGCTCCAGCCCGGCGGACTGGGCCGGTCGGCCCGGCACCCCGGCCGGCCCCGGCCTGAGCGACGGGGGCGACCGGCGCTGGCGACTGGAGCTAGGCCATCGCCTCGACCTGGGCGGGATCGCCAAGGGCCACATCGCCGATCAGGTCCTGGCCCGTTGTCTGAGGGCCGGAGCCAGCCACCTCTTGATCGACCTGGGATCATCCTCCCTGGCGCTGTGGGGCGGCCGGCCGGCCGGCGGCCCCTGGCGGGTCGCCCTGCGCAATCCGGGCGGTTCCCGTGACCAAGCCCTGGGCCTGCTCGAGGTCGAATCGGGTGCGGTCTCGACCTCGGGCCTGGACGAACGCGGTCAGCATCTGATCGATCCGGCCAGCGGCCGGCCGGCCCGCTCCGGGGCCGAACAAGTGACCGTTTTAGCGGCCGACGGTCTGACGGCCGAGATCTGGTCGACCGCCTTGATGGTGGCGGGGCCGGACGGGCTGCTCCGTCACTATCGGCCCGGGGCCGGCTTCGAAGCCGTCGTGATGACGGCCCAGTCCATACTGGCCAGCCCGGGGTTGAGCGGGCTGCGCTTGACCGGCCGCGACGGTCGGGACTTGACCGCGCCGGACTCGGTCAGGGCTTGACCGGCCGGAAGCATATTCGACGCCGCTTCAACCCCTCCCGCCAACTATCGTTCCCGTCGCCTGGCCTAAGTCGTGACCCCAGGCCAATCGTGGCCCACGTCATCCTGCGCGCAATCGCAGGATCCACAGCCGGGATGGATTCTGCGACTGCGCTACGCTCCGCGCAGAATGACGGGGCACGGACACCACGTCCAGCAGGTCGATCGACGCGTGTCGGCCGGGACCAGGGAACGGACACCGCGCCCGCAGGTTGATCGGCGCCGCGCGAGGGCGGCGCCGATCAACCTCGCTCACGACTTGGCCGGGGGGACCTGACCGGGCTCCGGCGCGGCGGCCAGCTCGATCTGGCCGGTGTACTTGGCCAGCAGCGCTTGCAGGTCCAAACCGGTCGCGTTCTTCAGCATCTCGACCACCTGGATGACGTTGTCGGAGACCTGCTTGGGCAGCTGGGCGGCGCCGTCGGTGCTGATGACAGTCAACTTGTCGATGGCGCTGAGCGGGGCGGCCACCTCGCGTGCGATCTGAGGCAGCGCGTCGACCAGCATCTCCAGCACGGCGGCCTGGTTGTAGCGGGCATAGGCTTCGGCCTTCTTGCTCATGGCCTCAGCCTCGGCGTTGCCTTTGGCCAGGATGGCGGAGGCCTCGGCCTCGCCCTCGGCCCGGACGGCGTCGGCTTCGGACACGCGGCGGGACTTCTCGGCCTCGCCCGACTTGCCACCCTCGATGGCGATGGCCTCGGCCAGGGCGGCCCGGCGGGACTTCTCGCCCACACCGGTCAAGCGGGCCTTCTCGGCCTCAGCCTCGGCGGCAGCGATGACGGCCACCTTGCGCGCCTCGGACTCCAAGATGGCGGCCTGGCGCCGGGCGGCCGCCTCGGTCTCCAGCCGATAGCGGTCGGCGTCGGCCGGTTTGCGCACCTCGGTGTCGAGCTGGCGGTCCTTGAGGGCGGCCTGGCGCACCGCCACCTTCTCCTGCTCGGCCAAGATCGACTGGTCGCGCTCGGCCTGGGCCAGCGGGCCGGCCGCGTTGGCCTGGGCCACGGCGGCGTCGGTCTCGGCCTTGATCTCGGCCTGCTTCAGCATCAGCTCGCGCTGGGCGATGGCGATCTGCTGTTCGGCGGCGGCTTGGGCCTGCTCGGCGGCCTGCCGGGCCTGCGCCTCGGCGATGGCGGCCAGTTGTTGGATGCGGGCCGACTCGGGCCGGCCCAGGTCGCGCAGGTAGCTGCCGTCGTCGGTGATGTCTTGAATTTGGACGGCGTCCAGGACCAAACCTTGGCCGGTCAAAGAGGCCTCCGCCTCGTCCGCCACGCGCTGGGCGAAGGCGGCCCGGTCGCGGATGATCTGCTCCACCGTCAAAGAGCCGACGATGGCCCTCAGCGCGCCGGCCAGGACTTCCTGGGTGAAGGACTCGATCTCATCTTGCTGGCTCAAGAAACGTTGGGCGGCGGCCCGGATCTGATCCTCGTTGCCACCCACCTTGACCACCGCCACGACGTCCAGGTTGAGCTTGACGCCCTGACCGGAGATGGCTCCCCGGATCTGGATCGGAATGCGCCGGCTGGTCAGCTCCAAGACGTGCAGCCGCTGGATGAAGGGCCAGACGAAGACGCCGCCGCCCATCACCACCTTCTGCCCGGACAGGTCGTGGGTCATCACCCCGGTCGCCTGGTCGCGCACCTGCTTGCCGCGGCGCCCGGTGATGATGTACGCCTCGTTCGGGCTGGCCACCCGGTAGCGGGTGACGACGAAGAGGGCCAGCAGGACCACGATCAGGGCCAAGCCGATGATGCCGATCACGGTCGAGGTCAGGAGTCGGTCTAGGAAATCTCCCATGGTGGTTGCCTTTCTAGTCGGGTCGCAGGGTGGGGGCTGGCGGGGCCAGCCAGTCGGGATCGATCAGGCGTCGGCTCAGCGGAACAAGGGATCGACGCGGACGGCGGTGGCGCTGAGGACCTCCGTCACCCGGACCGGGGCCCCGGTCGGGACCGCCTGGTCGGCACGGGCGTTGAGCTTGACCAAGTGGCCCGATTGGACCAGCCTGACCTCGCCGTAGCCCTCGGTCGGGATGTCGGACACCACGGCCCCCTCCAGACCGACCAGGCCTTCCGAGGTGGGGGCGCCACCGTCTTGGGTGCGCCGCATCTGCAACATGACCCAGCCCATGGCCAATCCCAGCAGCAGGCCGAGGCCCGAACCAGCCGCCAGCGCCAGGCCGACGCTGCCGGTCAGACCGTAGGCCGCCGCGCCACCGAAACCGAGGGCGCCCAAGAAACCGGCCAAACCGGCGCCGGTGAACCAGTCCCCGCCGCCCAGGGCGTCGAAGATGCCGCCCAGATGGTCGTCGACGAAGATGCAAACGATCAGCAAGATGGCTCCGACGGCGCCTAACAGGAGAAATACCGTCATTTCGACCCCCCGTCCCATCTAGTAAGACCTGTTGGCATATTCTACCGCATCACAAGCCTTCTTCAGGCCCAGAGATCGCCCAGGGCCAGCCAGGCCATCGTCTCCAGCGACCAGTCGGGCAAGGCCTGCAGCCGCCAGCGGGCGGCTTGGACGGACTGGGCCAAAGAGGCCGGCCAGCCACCGGCCGGTTCCAGGCCCTCCGGGGCCAAGGCGCTGACGGCGACGGCTCGGGCCAGACTGGTCCGGTCCACCGGCAGCCCGGCCAGCTGGCCGACCAGCTTGCCCGGCAATCCGGCGCCGACCAGGTGGGTCAGCCGGACCAGGTCGAGGTCCGCCACCGGTTGGGCGCAGGCCAGCCGCCATTCCAAATCGGCCAGCCAATCGGCCGACTGGCCGACGCGGGCGGTCCGCTCGACCAGTCCCAGCAGTCGGTCGCGGTCCAGGTCGGCCGTCAGGGCGGCCAACCAGAGCCGGGCCCAGGCCAGCCCCAGACCGGCCCGGTCCGAGGCCCGGTCGACCGCCCGGCCGATCAAATCGAGGGCGGGGGCGTCCTGCGGCAGTTCGGGGGTGGTGGCCAACAGGCCCAAGCTGAGGAAGGCCAATTCGCCCACAGCGGCACCGGCTCCTTCCGCCAACTGCCGCAGCCGGACCCAGGCCCGATCGGCCAGCCCCTCGACCAGGTCGGTCCAATCCGGCCCGGCCGTCGGTCGGGCCCAGCCGGCCACCAGCAGGCCGGCCCCGATCCGGTCGGGCGTCAAGCGGCCGTCGAGCAGACGCTCGCGCCAGCGCTCGAGTTGGAGCCCGGGCGGGCGGGCGAAGTTGAGGTCGAGCCGGACCGCCCCGCGCGGACCGCTCAGGTCGGCCGCCACCCGCCCCTGACCGGTCAGATAGGTCAGGCCGTCGGCCACTTCGATCCGGCCGTCGGGAGCCTCGAGCACGGCGTCGGGTTGGTCCAGTTCCACCACCGCGCCGTCCGGTTGGTCGAGCGGCGGCAGCCAGTGCGGCAACCAGCCGCCCAGCTCGGCCCAGGACTGGGCCGTCCGGCCTTGCCAGGAGCAGGCCACTTGCTGGCCGGGGCCGACCGTGGTTCCGGCCGGCAGCCAGCTGAAATCGTCCGGTCGGGCCAAGATCGGCTCGGCCCGGTCCAAGTCGTCCAGCTGGCCCAATCTGACTCTCAAACCGACCCGCCAGGGGCCGGTCGCCCGATCCAGGGGGCCGGACCAGCCGATCAGACCGGCCGTGCCGCCGGGCCAGACCCAGGCCAACCCCTCCCCCGGCTCGACCGACAGACGGGCCGGGCCCAACAGCACCGCTTGTGGTCCGTCGTTGGCCAACCACAGTCTCAGGTCCCAGTGCTCGCCGACGTGGTGGCGCACCCCGTACCTGAGATCGCCGTCGCGCCACTCGCCCCAGACCTGGTCCTCGGCGCTGTCCCAGCTCAGCCGTCGCCAGCCGCCGCGTTCGGCTCCGGCCCCGCCGGGCCGCAAGACCAAGGCGGGCGGACCCGGGGTCAGGCCCGGGCCGTCCGGCCCGCCCAGACGGACCTGGCCGACCGAGCCGACCACCAGGCCGGGGCCCCAGGCCAAGACGGTGTCGGGCCGGTGGTCCTGGGACCGGAGCCAGGCGTCGGACACCTGATCAGTCGTCCAACCGACCCGAGGCCTCGTAACGGTCGATCTGGTCGATCCGACGCTGATGACGGGCCTGGCCGGAGAACTCGGTCTCGACGAAGGCCAAGGCCAAGGCCACGCAGTCCTCCAGGGAGTGCATGCGGGCTCCGATCGAAGCCACCTGGGCGTCGTTGTGCTGGCGGGCCAGACGGGCCGTCTCCAAGCTGTGGATCAGGGCCGCCCGGATGCCGGGAACCTTGTTGGCGGCGATCACCTCGCCGTTGCCCGAGCCGCCCAGCACGACGCCGCAGGAGCCTGGCTCCTGGGCCACGGCCTGGGCCGCCGGGATGATGAAGAGGGGATAGTCGTCCTCGGGATCCATCAGGTGGGCGCCGTGGTCGACCACCTGATGGCCGGCTTGACGGAGGGCGTCGGCGATGGCGTTCTTGGCTTCGAAGGCGGCGTGGTCGGCGCCGATGTGGATACGCATGTCAGAAGTCTCTCATTTTGAGCCGAGCCGGCCCAGTTCGGCCAGCGGCGGACCGGAACCGTCAGTCGACCGAGAAGGCCCAGCGGGTGGTACGGCGCCAGGTTTGGCCGGGCCGGACCACGACGGAGGGGAAATCGGGCCGATTGGGCGCGTCGGGGAAGCCCTCCGTCTCCAAGGCCACGCCGCAACCGGGACCGGGCCGGCCGGGCGGGTGGGCGATCTCGGACTCGTCCAAACCCTGCCCGGTGTAGACCTGGAGGGCCGGGTAGTCGGTCTCGACCACCAGTCGGCGGCCGGAGCCGGCGTGGTAGAGGACGGCCGCCGGGCTGGGCCCGTCGTCCGGTCGACGGTCCAGCACGAAGGCGTGGTCCAAACCGCCGCAGGCCCGCAGCTGGGGGTCGGTCGCGAGCTCCAGCTGGCCCAGACGGCGGGGTTGGCGTAGGTCGAGGCCGGTGCCGGCCACCGGTTGGGGGGCCTCGGGCAGCGGGATCAGGCGGTCGTCCACCGGCAGGTAGGACTGAGCCTGGATCTGCAGGTCATGGTCGCCCACCGGCCCCAGCCGCCCGGACAGGTTGAAGTAGGGGTGGGCCAGCGGGTTGACCAGGGCGGGGCGGGCCGCCCGGACGGTCAAACGATGGCTCAAGGTCAGGCCCTCCAAGAGGTATTCCAATTCGACCTCGAGCGGGCCGGGGAAGCCGGATCGGCCGTCGGGCCAGTCCAAGGCCAACTGGACCCGGTCCCGGGCCCGGTCCCGGACCTGCCAGGTCTGACGGTGGAAGCCGTCCGACCCCGAGTGCAAGGACTGCCCCCGGTCGTTGGCCTCCAGCTCGTGTTCGACCCCGTCCAAGGCGAAGCGGGCTCCGGCCAGGCGGTTGCCGAAGGGGCCCACCACCTCGCCCAGGTAGGACCGGCCCTCCAACCGGTCGCCGACACAGGAATAGCCCAGGACGACCGACTCCAAGCGGCCCTGACGGTCCGGCACTCGGATGTCGTTGACGGCCGCGCCCAAGGACCACACCGTCACTTCGCAATTGTCATTCGCCAGGTGGATGACCTCGTTGACCATGTCTGACCTCCTTGACCTGATGGGACCGATCGGCCATCGGATGGCCGGGCGGTCCGGGCGGCGGCGGACCAGTCTCGCTGGGATGGCGAGACTTCGACGATTGGACCGAGTCTGTCAGGTCCGGCCGCTTCAGCCAAGTGCGGGCGTTCCGCCGAGCCAGGGCCGGCCCGGGCGGCTCAGCCGAAGATCGGACCCACCGTCCGGGTCCGCTTGAGCTCGAAGAAACCGGGATAGGCCGTCACCGCGGCCACGCCGTCGAACAACCGACCGGCTTCCTCACCGGTCGGGGCGGGCGAGATGACCGGCCCGAACAGGCTCATGCCGTTGACGCGCAGGACCGGCGTGCCGACGTCCGTTCCGACCGGGTCCATGCCCTGGTGGTGGCTCAGCCTGAGTTGGTCGTCGAAGGCGTCGGTCAAGGACCGCTCGGCTATGGCGGGGTCCAAGTCGAGTTCGAGCAGAGCCTGTCGGATGGTCTCGACCGCCCGGGGCTGGTCCAGATCGTGGTAGCGCCGGCCCAAGGCGGTGTAGAAGTCGCGCAGAGAGTCCGGACCCGCGGCCAGCTCGACCTGGATCGCAGCCCGGGCGCCGTACCAAGCCACCGTCTCCATGGTCCGGCGGTAGTCGTCCGACAGGCCCTCGCGGCCGGCGTTGAGGACGGCCAGGCTCATGACGTGGAAGACGGTGCGGACCGGGCGGACCCGTTCCACCTCCAGCATCCAACGCGAAGTCACCCAGGCCCAGGGGCAGAGCGGATCGAACCAAAAATCAACCGTCGTCTTCTCCATGGCCTAACTCAACCACGGTCGGGAGCGCCCGCCAATCCCGCCCGCGGAGTGAACCGGCCCAGTGCGCTAGATTGGCGCTCTGAGCGACCTGCTCCCACCGACACGTTCGAGGAGGTCATGATGGCGCGATACGGCCCTGAGCGCGTGGTGCTGTCGTCTGACGACATAGACCGGGCCTTGGCCCGGATCGCCTACCAGTTGATCGAGGCCAACCACGGCCCCGACGACTTGGTCTTGATCGGCGTCCCGACCCGGGGCGTGCCGCTGGCCCGCCGCCTGGGCCGCCTGATCGAGGAGGCCTCCGGCCAGGCCGTTCCGGTCGGCCAGCTCGACATCACCTTGTACCGCGACGACTTACGTCGCCAGCCCACCCGGACGGTGACGCCGACCGCGATCCCCTGCGACATCGACGGCCGGGTCTTGGTCTTGGTCGACGACGTGCTCTACTCCGGGCGGACGGTGGCGGCCGCCTTGGACGCCTTGAAGGACTTCGGCCGGCCCCGCCGCATCCGCTTGGCGGTCCTGGTCGACCGGGGGCACCGCGAGCTGCCGATCGCGGCCGACGTGGTGGGCAAGGAGCTGCCCACTCGGGCGGACGAGCGGGTCCAAGTCCGGTTGAGCGAGCTGGACGGCTCCAGCCAGGTCTCGATCATGGCCCCTGAGAGCGATCCGACGTGAGACACCTATTGTCGACGGCCAGCCTCGACCTGGCTCAGGCGACCGCCTTGCTCGACACCGCCGAACAGATGGCCGAAGTCTTGACCCGCCCGATCAAGAAGATCCCGGCTCTGGTCGGGCGCACCATCGTCAATCTCTTCTTCGAGGACTCGACCCGCACCCGCAACTCCTTCGAGTTGGCCGAGCGCCGGTTGTCGGCCGACTCCATCTCGGTCACGGCCAGGGGCTCCTCGGTCTCCAAGGGCGAGTCCATGCGCGACACCATGCTCACCCTGGAATCGATGAAGGTGGACTGCTTCGTCATCCGGCACGCCTCCTCCGGGGCCTTGGAGCAAGCCGCCGGCTGGACCGAGGCCCACCTGGTCAACGCCGGCGACGGCTGGCACGAACACCCCACCCAGGCCCTGTTGGACGCCTTCACCTTGCGCCGCCACTTCGCCGCCGTCGACCGTCCCGGCCTGGCCGGCAAACGGATCGCCATCGTGGGCGACCTGTTGCACTCGCGGGTGGTGCGGTCCAACGTCTGGTTGCTCAAGACCTTGGGGGCGGAGGTCACCTTGGTGGCTCCCTCCACCCTGCGCCCGGCCGGGGTCGAGTCCTGGCCGGTCCAGGTGACGGACGATCTGGACGCCGTCCTGCCTGGGCTCGACGCCCTGATGATGCTACGGGTGCAGCGCGAGAGGATGTCCGGCGGATTCTTCCCCACCGCCCGGGAGTACACCGAGTTCTTCGGCTTGACCCCGCCAAGGCTGCGCCGTCTGCCCGGCCACGCCGCCATCTGCCATCCGGGCCCGATCAACCGGGGGGTCGAGATCTCGGCCGAGGCGGCCGATTCGGCCCAGTCGTTGATCTTGGACCAGGTGGCCGCCGGCGTGCCGGTCCGTATGAGCGTGCTGTTCCACCTGCTGTCCGGCGCCGACGAGGGGTTGGCATGACCGCCCGGACAGCGGTCATGCCTATCCCCGGATGGTCCTCCGCCCCCGGGACAGGTGGGAACATCGGCCCGACCACCCGGACGGCAGCCTGGCCGAACCCCAGACGGTGCTCTCCCCCAGAGCAGGTGGGGACATCGGCCTGGCCACCCGTACGGCGGCCGAGCCGGACCGTCAGGCGCAACCCATCCGACGGGTCCGGCGCCGGGCCGACAGCAGCGACGAGAGGCTGACATGACTGAATGGTTGTTACGCGGGGTTCGGTTGGCCGACGGCGGTCGGCGCGACCTGGCGATCAAAGGCGAGCTGTTGGTGGAGGCGGCCGATCTGGGGCCGAACCGTCGTGCGGTGGAGGCGGACGGTTTGATGGCCCTGCCCGGCTTGGTCGACCTCCACACCCATCTGCGCCAACCTGGCGGTGAGGAGGCCGAGACGGTGGCCTCGGGCACGCGGGCGGCGGCCCGGGGCGGTTACACGGCCTGTTTCGCCATGGCCAACACCGATCCGGTGACCGACACCGGCGAGGCGGCCAGCCACCTGGCCGATTTGGGCCGACGGGAGGGCTGGGCTGAGGTGCGGCCGGTCGGCGCCATCACCAAGGGCTTGGCCGGCCAGGAGCTGGCCGAGCTGGGGTTGATGCACCGGGCCGGGGTCGACCTCTTCTCCGACGACGGCCGCTGCGTCCAGAACGCCCAGGTCATGCGGCGGGCTTTGGAATACGTCAAAGACTTCGGCGGCGTCTTGGCCCAGCACAGCCAGGACGACGACCTGGCCGGGCCCGGGGCCTGCTGCCACGAGTCGGCCATCGGCGGCCGGCTCGGTCTGCCGCCTTGGCCGCCCGCCGCCGAGTCGGCCATCGTGGCCCGCGACATCGAACTGGTCCGGTTGACCGGCGGGCGTCTGCACGTCTGCCACGTCTCCTCGGCCGAGTCGGTCGATTTGATCCGTTGGGCCAAAGCCCGCCGGCTGCCGGTCACCGCCGAGGTCACGCCACACCACCTGCTCTTGGGCACGGTCGAGCTGGAGGGGTACGACACCACTTACAAAGTCAACCCGCCCTTGCGCACGGAGGAGCACAGCGAGGCTCTGCGCCAAGCCTTGGCCGACGGCGTCATCGACGCCGTGGCGACCGACCACGCCCCCCACACTCCGCAAGACAAGGACCATCCCTTCGATGTGGCCCGTCCCGGCATGATCGGTTTGGAGCAAGCTTTGGCCGTCGTGCTCGAGACCATGGTGCTGACCGGCCGGATGGATTGGTCCGGCCTAGTCGAACGCATGTCGGCGGCCCCGGCCCGTATCGGCCGGGTGTCCGACCACCAGGGCCGCCCTTTGGAGCCGGGCCAGCCGGCCAACCTGGTCCTGATCGACCCCCAGCGCCGCCGAACGGTGGACAAAGCCACCAGTCTCTCCTTGGCCCGCAACAACCCGTACCACGGCCGCGACCTGCCCGACCCGGTGCTGGCGACCTTCTGGCGCGGCCGGGCCACCTACGGCGGCGACGACTTCTGAGCGCTCCAGCGGGACCCCGGCTGACCCGGTGGTTTGTCGTGTGTTCATCGTTCTGATGGATTCTGCGGCTGCGCTGCGCGCAGAATGACGGAGTGGGCGGACCCCCGCAGAACGACGAGAGCCGTGTCCCCCGCCACCGCCCATCCGTCATCCGACACGCGGTCGCCTTCCCGCGCGGAACCACCCCCACCACGTCGTCCTGCGCGAAGTCGCATGATCCAAATCCACATTGGCGAAATCCGCGACCATCACGGTCGAAACGGGTCTGAATCAGGCCCCTGGGACCACCGGACTCTCGTCGCCTTGGGCGGCCGGGCGGCCGCTGGCCGCCCACTGGGACCAGGAACCGGCGTAGAGGCTGGCCGGATGGCCGGCCAGGCGCAGGGCCAGGATCTCGTGCGCGGCCGTCACGCCGGAGCCGCAGTAGACCGCCACCGCGCTGTCCTCGGCCAAGCCCAGGGCGGCGAAACGGGCCTGGAGGCGGGCGGCCGACAGGAAGCGACCGGCTGAGTCCAGATTGTCACCGGTGGGGGCGCTGACAGCGCCGGGGATGTGGCCGGCCCGGGCGTCGACCGGTTCGGTCAGGCCCAGGTAGCGCTCTTTGGCCCGGGCGTCGAGCAGGACGCCCCGGGCCGGGAACTCGGCCGCCTGGTCGATCTCCAGCCGGCCCCACCGGCCGGGCCGGTCCAGCTCGATCTGGCTGGGAGTCGGTTCGACCTGACCGGTGTCCAAGGCGAAGCCCTGTTCGCGCCAGGCCGCCAGTCCGCCGTCCAGGACCCGGGCGTCCAACCCGACGTCGGTCAACAGCCACCAGGCCCGGGCGGCCGCCATGTTGCCGCCGTCGTCGTACACCACCACCCGGTCGCCCGGTTCCAGGCCCCAACGTCGGACGGCGGCTTGGAAGCGGGCCGGGTCGGGCAGGGGGTGACGGCCGGCCTGGGGGCTGGGCGGGTCGGCCAACTCGTCGTCCAGATCGACCCAGACCGACCCCGGCAGATGTCCGGACAGGTAGTCGGACCAGTTGTCGCGCCAGCCCAGCCGCCAGCGCACGTCGAGCAGGCGGACCCGATCGCCGGCCGCCAGGTCGCCGGCCACTTGTTCGACTGTCACCAGGGGCTGGTCGGGCCGGTCGGCGTAGCGCTGGAAGGTCTCGCCGGCCAGCACCGGCTGGTCCAGCTGGTTGGCCGCGGTCGGGCGGGGGCAAAGGTAGTGGCGGGAGAAACTTATCGGCGGCAGGTAAGCCCGGTTGAAGTCGAGCCGGACCTGGCCCTGGTCGACCGGCGGGACCGACAGGAAACGATACTGCCTGGTCTGGCGGCCGTTGCCGGCGTCGCCGAAGACCAGGAAGAAGCCCAGCCCGGCCGCCGTCAACTCCAATCGGCGGGTCCGCCCGTCCAACTCCAATTCGGCCCAGCCGGCCAGTTCGACCGGCCCGGTCCAGCCGTCGGCCTGTTCGACCAGGAACGTCGCGCCCGGTTCGGCCGGCACGAAGCGGGCGGTCAGACACCAAGCCGGATCAGGTTCGAAAGCGTCCACTCCGACCAGTTCGGTGGCGCTGGGGGCGGTCGGGTCGAACAGACGCAGGGCCAAACCGTCGCGCATGGCCAAGGCTTGGAAGCGCCGCCCGTCCACCTCGGCCGACTGCCCGGCCGCCAACTCGACCAGGTCGTCGTCCGCCGGCGCGGTCAGGTCGACCTCGGACTCGACCCGCCCCAACTGGTCGCCGCACAGCCGATCGTCGGCCACCCACCAACGGCCCGGCCCGCCGTTGAGCACGGCCGGGGCCGGCCCGGGCCACCAGGTGCCGACGTTGGCCGCGATCCGAGGAGCCTCGGCCCAGCGCCGCCGCCGCCAGTCCCGCCACTCCGCTAGATAACCGTCGGGCTGATCCTGAGCCATCTCGCCCACCTTCCTGGTCGCTTGACCAGCACCGTAGCGTTGTCAGCGCCGCAGCGGAAGCCAGCCGCCTGGAATGGCGGGCGGAACTGGCCCGTCATTCCAGGCCTGGGGCCGGCCCTGTGACCCGAATCCAGCCGTCGCCCCAACCCGACGAGCCCTTTCGGGCACCGGTCCCGTGGGGGCGACATTCCTCCTCGGCGCCCCAGGATCGGAGCCCGGAGCGGACCTTTGGCCACTGGTCCCGTGGGGCGACATCCCCCGGACCCAGGTCAGCGATTCTTCTCCGAGCGGGCGTAGAGGAAGGTGCCGACCACCAGGCACAGCGCCGTGAGGGCCGCTATACAAGCCAGGTTGACCGCCGGGTCGAACTGCACCACCGCGTCGTAGTCCGGCTGCCCGGCCCAGACCACGGCCCGCCCCAGGTCCACGCAATACGTCATCGGCATCAGACGGCTCAGCAACCAGAGCAGACCGCTGGACTGGCTGATCGGGATGATCACGCCGGACAGGAACATCTGCGGAAAGGTCAGCATCATGACCGCCATGTTGGCGGTCTTCTTGTTCTTGATCGCGCCCATGATGATCATCGACAGCGCCCCGCCGGACAAACACATCAACGGCGCCAAGGCCAGCAACACCAGCAACTGCCACAGCGCAAGCGTGATGCCCATGGCCAGACCGACCACCAGCACCCCGAGGCAGGAGACCACGGCCAAGAAGGACGATCCGACGATCTTCCCCACCACGATCGAGTAGCGCGACACCGGCGCGACCAACAGTTCAGCAGAATAATTGTCGTCGCTGTCGTCCACCAGCGTGACCATGCCCATGGTGGTCATCATGAAAAGCATGTTGACCACCATCCCCACCAGCATGAACTGGCCGAAGTCGAAGCCCAATCCGCCGGCCATGTTCTCTCGCAACATACCGCCGATCATCCCCATCATCAGCAGCGGCATGGCCAAGCCCATGACCAGTCCGCTGGGGCTGCCCAGCGTGATGGTGATGTCGCGGGCGGCCACCGTCACCACCGCGTTGACCTCGCGGGCGGCTCGCGACAACCGGCGGGCCGGGACCAGTCGGGCCAGGCCGCCGGCCAGGCCGTCCGGGCCTTGGACCAGCGCCGGGCTCATGACCGGCCTCCGGCGCCTTGGGCCGGGGTCGCGGCGGGCGGCTCGGCCGGGGCCCTATCCGGCGGCGGCGCCGCCACGGCTGGCTCACCGTCGGCCTGGAAGCCGGCGTCGCGGCGCAGGAAGTCGACGTAGGCGTCCTCCAGGTCGGCCGCCCCGAACTGGCGCTTCATCTCTTGGGGCGGGCAACACAGCGCGATCTCGCCCCGGTTGATCAGGCAGACGGTGTCGGCGCCCTCGGCCTCGTCGATGTAGTGCGTGGTCAGGAACACGGTGGTGCCCCACTGGCGGCGGACCCGGTCCAGGTAGTCCCACAGGTCGTGGCGGGCGACGGCGTCGAGGCCCTGGGTGGGCTCGTCCAGGAACAGGACGTGCGGGGTGTGCATCAAGGAGCGCACCACCTCGAATTTGCGCTGCATGCCGCCGGACAGCTTGCCCACCGGCTTGAACAAGGCGTCGCCCACGCCGACCACATCGGCCAAGCGCTCGACCCGCTCCCGGTAGGCGGCCGGCATGGCGCGGTAGAGCGGCCGATAGGCGTACATGCCGTAGAGGCAGGAGTGGACGCGGATGTTCTGCTCCGCCGTCAGAGTCCGGTCCAGGTTGGGCCGCTGGAAGATGATGCCGATGTGATCGCGCACCTGCCGGTCCTCGGACTCGATGTCATAGCCCGCGATCCGGACCCGCCCGGACGTCTTCGACAAGGTGGTGGTCAAGATCGAGATGGTGGTCGTCTTGCCGGCCCCGTTCGGCCCCAGGAAGGCGAAGAATTCGCCCTCCGCCACCTCGAAACTGACCGACTTGACCGACGGTTGTTTGGCCCGCTTGTAGCGCTTGACCAGGTTCTCGACTTCTATCACAGCCATGGCTGACCTCTCGTCTTTCGGTTACGAACCCGCTCAGCTTGAACGGCTCCTGTAAACGCGGCATCAACCCAATGTCAACCAGAGGAAAACCGCTCTGATGGGGCGCGGTCGGGGATGGTGGGCGGAACCAAGCCGACGGACGGAACCGGACTGGTGAGCGGAACCGAGCTGACGGGAGGAACCGGAACGGTGGGCGGAACCGAGCTGACGGGAGGAACCGGACTGGTGAGCGGAACCGAGCTGACGGGAGGAACCGGACCGATGGACGGAACCGGACCGGCGGACGGAACCGGGACTGGAAGGGTTACGACGGCCGGACCCCGGCGCTACGGCAGGCGGACGGTGAAACGGCTGCCGCAGCCGGGCTGGCTGGCGACCTCGATCCGCCCGCCGTGCAGGTCGGCGATCCGCTTGGCCAGGGCCAACCCCAATCCGTTGCCGCCCACCGTGCGGGCCTTGTCGCCGCGGAAGAAGCGCTCGAAGACATGCGGCAGATCAGCCGGCGAGATGCCGTCCCCGCTGTCCTCGACCTCGACCCGCCAGCCGGTCGGGCGGTCCGACCGCAGCCGGACCACGACCCGGCCGGCCGGTGGCGTGAACTTGATGGCGTTGTGGACCAGGTTGGCCCAGACCTGACGCAGCAGGTCCGGGTCCCCGGCCACTTCGGCGGCCGGGGCGTCGAGTTCCAGGTCGAGGCCGCGGGCCGACCACTGCGGCTCCAGAGCCAAGATGACGTCGCGCAGCTGCTCGTCCAGACGGAAGCGGCGGCGGTCCAGTTCCACGTCGTCGAGGGCGGTCAGGCGTAACAGATTGGCTCCGAGTTCGGACAGCCGCCGGCATTCGGCCGTGATGACGTCCAGATAGTGCTGACGGGTGTCCGGGTCCAGGCCGGGCCGTCGGAGCAGGTCGGCGAAGCCGGTGATGGAGGTCAAGGGGGACTGGATCTCATGCGACACGGTGGAGATGAAGTCTTGGCGGCGCTGCTCCAGGGTGCCCAGTTCGCGCGCCATGTCGTTGACGGACTCCACCACGTCGGCGAACGGCCCTTGGACGGGATAGTCGATCCGAACGTCGAAATCGCCGCGACCGATCCGTTCCAACACCTCCATGATGCGTTCTCCGATGGCCCAGCCGGCGGTTTGGCCCCGCCCAGCCAGCTTGGCCGCTGTCGATCCGCCCGCTGCCGCCAGGACGACGCCCAGTATGGCCGCGATCAGGTGGGCCAGGAGAGGGCCGGGGCGGCCCAAAGCCCCGAAGATCGCCTCCGTCAGCAGCCAACCCAGGGCCAGAGCGACCACCGCCCAGACGATGGCGACCAGCCCGACCAAGGCGGTGCGGTCGGTCCGGTCTTCCTGTTCGCGCTCGGACCGGCGCCGACCTGGTCGCCGCCGACCGGAACTCGGGTCGGGGACGGACCAGTCGGGGACGGCACGGTCGAGAAGGGGACGGTCCGGTGTGGGCCGGCGTGGAAAAGGACGGTCTGGAAGGGGACGGTCCGAGACGGCCGGATCCCGGGCGGTGGGCGGTTCGGCCGGCCGGGGCGTCGTCATCGGTCCTCCAAGCGGTAGCCGAGTCCGCGCACCGTCACGATCTGGAAGCCGGCCTCTGGTCCGAAGCGGTCGCGCAGGCGGTTGATGTGGACGTCCAGGGTGCGCTCGTTGCCGTCGAAATCGAGGCCCCAGACCTCATCCAGAAGCTGCCGGCGGGTCAATGTGCGACCCTTGTGGCTGGCCAAGAAGAAGAGCAGGTCGAACTCCTTCAAAGGCAGGTCGAAGCGGTCCTGGCCGAGGGTGGCGAGGTGGCTGGAGGCGTCCAGGACCAGGCGGCCGGCCGGCGCGGTCTGCTCCACCACCTTGCGATAGCGGCGCAATAAGGCCTTGACGCGGGCGATCAATTCGAGGCCTTCGAAGGGCTTGACCAGGTAGTCGTCGACACCGGCTTCGAAACCCCGGACCTTGTCACCGAGCTGGCCTTTGGCGGTCAGCATCAGCAGCGGCAGCTCGGGGTGGTAACGGCGGGCGGAGCGGCAGAACTCGACGCCGTCGAGCTGGGGCATCATGGCGTCCACCACACAGAGGTCGATCTGGGTCTGGCCCAGCGCCCGGAGGGCCTGACGGCCGTCCCCGGCCGCCGCCGTGGCGAATCCGGCCCCGGACAGCAAGGCCTGGACCAGCTCGCGGATGTGGGGATCGTCGTCGACCACCAAGATCGCGCCCACGTCTGCTCCTTAAGCTGATCGGCCCGTCCGTCCCCAGAAGGGTTGGATCGAGCCGTGCCTCCCGCCCGCCGGCTCGGCCCTGACGGAGAGCGAGGTGACTCTGTTCGGGCCATTGTGCTCCTCGAACATAAACCGAACGTCAACCGGCCGGACCGGGGCCAGAACGCCAGTCGAGCGGCTCGACCGACGAGGCGCTTCAGCCGGCCCCGCCAGACGCTTCAGCCGGTCCGGCGAGGTGGATCAACGGGTCTTGAAGTAACGGAAGAGGTGCTTCTCCCGGGTCAGCCCGGCCGCCGCCATGGCTCCGAGCCAGGCCCCTGACCCGGCCCAAACCGGCAGGCCGGCCACGGTCGACCAGACCGCACCGGGGTCGGCCATGGCCCAGACCCGGATCAGGACGCCGGCTGCCACCTCCGTCACCAACAGAGCCGGCAGCGCCCAGGCCGAGGTCTGCCCGGACAGGCTCAACAGTTGGTCGACCAGGCGTTGGCCGCAGTGCAACGAACTGGCCAGCTCCAGCCGACGTCGCCGGATGAAGGCGAAACCGAGGCCGACCCCGACCAGGCCGGCCACCCAGACCGCCCAGCGGGTGGGGCGGCTGGTGAACAGGGCGTGGGCGTCCAGCTCAGACCCAAAATTCTTGTTCACTTGGTCGATCAAGGGCGGTCGTTTGGAGTCGTCGCCCACCAGGGCGGTGGCCCGCAGCAGGATGTCGTTGTCGTCGACCACCGGCCAAGCTTTGGCCCAGCACTCGTCGTACGGCTCCAGCGGAGTCTGAGGGGCCAGGACGGAGAAACTGAGCCGGGCGTCCCGGCCGTCGGACGGCCAAGCGAAGACGCCGGCGATCTCCAGTTCGCCCCGGTCGCTGGCCAGCCGGTCGCCGACCGCCAGACCCATCGTCTCGGCCAAGCCAGAATCGATCCAGACGCCGACGCCGACCGGCTGGCCCAGACCCAGCACCGGCCCGAAGCCAGGGGTGACATCGAAGCTGCCCACCGGCGTGTCCGGGGCGGCCAACAGTCGGATCGGCGGGCCGGGCTTGATCGCCCCGGCCGCCGCCACCGAGTCGGAGACGGTCAGCCGGTCGCAGGCGGCGCCGTCGACCAGGCCTTCGGCCAGCATGTCACGCAGATTGGCGGCCCCGGCCTGGAAGGCGGCCGCGTCCTGTTGCAGGCCGGCGATGACCGACAGGTCGGCCGCCACCAACACCCCGGACAGGCCGATCAGGCAGGCCGCCCAGAGCAGGGCCCGGGCCGCGCCCGAGGTCAGATCGCGCCAGGCCTCCGAACAGACCGACCGCAGCCTCATGTCTGTGCCCCCAGACTCGGTTCGACCGCGCCCAGATCGATGACTCGATGGCAGGCCGCCCGCACCCCCGGGTCGTGGGTGGCGATCACCACCACCGATCCGCTGGCCGCGATCTGTCCCAGACTGGTCGCCACCGAGCGGGCGGTGCGGGCGTCCAACTGGGCCGTCGGCTCGTCCACCAACAGCAGGTCGGGCGCGGCGGCCGTGGCCCGGGCCAACATCAACCGCTGCGCCTCACCGCCGGACAGGGCGGCGAAGGAACGGGCGGCCAACTCCGCCAGCCCGAAACGACCCAATAAAACCAGCGCCTCGGCCTCGGCTCGACGCCGGGTCAGACCTTGGGCCAGCAGGGGGAAGACGACGTGGTCCAAAGCGGTGCGTTGGGCCACCCCGTGGGGGTTTTGGAAGACCCAGCCGATCTTCTTCACGCCGATCCGTTCGACTCGTCCCCGAGCCGGTTTCTCCCAGCCGGCCAACAACCACAACAGCGTCGACTTGCCACAGCCAGAAGGCCCGCAAACCCCTGTGATCAAGCCCGGCCCCAGCTCGAAGTCGAGGTCGCGGAACAGCCAATCGGTGCCCTCGAAACGGTGCCCCAAGCCGAGTCCGAGGACCATTCGCCGGTCGGCCCCGACCGATCCGGTCATGGCCTCGGACAATCAGTCAGACTGACGCCGACCCCCACCGCCACCTCGGTCAGCGGCTCCTCCGCCTGCACCAGGCTGGCCCCCATGCTCGACCCCAAGACGCGGACCGGCACCGCCCGGCCGCCCGCCTCGACACAACCCAGCCGACCCTCGATCCCGAACAGAGCCGTCGGCGGCACCCGCCAAGCCGCGATACCCTCCACCAACCGGACCTGGCCCGAAGCCTGTCTGACCTCCGGCTGCAACATCAGATTGTGGAACTCGTCCGTGCCTGCCACCGCCGCCAAAAAGGCCGGGTCGGTCACCGGCTCCAAACCAGCCACCTGAATCTCCAAGCCGTACAAACGCAAGACTCGCTCGCCCTCGACCAGCTCACCCTCGGCCGCCAAGCTCAACCCGATCTGGGTCAAGACCCCGTCGACCTGCCCCAACAGCCCGTCCGCCGGCACCGGTCCGCCCAACACGACCGACCACAGAGCCACCGTCGTCTCCACCGCCGGCAACCACACCACCCGATCCAAGGTCAACTCAGCCTTACGCTCCCCCGACCCCGCCCGAGTCTGCAACTCCTGCCAAGCCGCCCGCGTGGCCTGGCTGAAAAGATCGCCCGCCCCTGCCGCCAGCAGACCCAACCGCTCCAACTCCGCGTTCAGCCCCGCCACATCCGGTCCCCGCGCCCCCACCGCCAAATCACGGTAGAACGGCGTCCCGGTGTGCAGAGCCACCACCGCCAAACCATCGACCCACAAAGCCACTTGGCCCGAGGCCAACCGCCCCGGCCCGGTCAAGGCGGTGCCCGTCACCACCCCGCGCGCGCCTGTCACCAAAGGAATCCGACCCGACACCTCGAAGGTCGCCTTGACCGTCCGCTCATCGTCGAACACCTGACCCGACACCGCCGCGCTGGTCGGCCGCGCCCCAGCCGCCAAATCCAACGGGACCGCCGCCGGCACCACCAACAACCCCACACCGACCCCGACCGCCAAAGCGCACACCAACCCCAAAGCCACGAACGACCCCGCCCACGGACCCCGCGAACCATTACCAGTCACCATGATCAGACCCTAACCGCTCACATCCCCCAATAGTGCCCAGCCATACCGCGTACAACAGCGTCGTAGATCCACTCAGTGGATCCCTCACTCCGATTCGGTCCACACGACGAAATACGTAGATCAACGCTTCCTCAAGTTCCCTAACGCGGAGGCTCGACGAAACCCGGCACCAGCGCACGACAAATATCCCACGCCTCTAAATCACTGGGAGACTGAGGCCACACTGAAGAACTTATACACAAATATCCCTTACCACATGCGATATCGATAGCAGAATGACGTAAGACAAGATAATCACCGTCTCGAATCAGCAGTGCCTAGCGCGGAGGCGGGACGAAATCCGGCACCCGTGCCCTACAGACATCCCAAGCCGCCAGATCGACCGGCACTTCAGGCCACCCCACGAAACCGACGCAAGCCGCCGACTCACAAATCATGTCGGCAAAACCGAGATTACCCCAGACATCCATCACCATAGCCGACCCCTCCCCCACCAAACACAACCCGAACTCGAACGTCGCTTCAGACACCGGATACTCCTCCGCGAACTGAGGCACCTCAACCCGACAGTCCCGATGCGCCTCCACCAGCACAGGAGAACGCAATCGTTCCTTACACTCCTTCGACGACACACCCTCCCCGCAGCCAGTGCGCATACTGAAACTGTCCGGATTGCCATCGGCCACACCCAACGAATAGCCCATCCCAACCGTCCGACTGTTCACACACTCCACGAAGGCCGACGCCACCGCCAATCGATCAGGCGACGTACTTGCCTCAGGAGACGCCCCGCAGCCAGCCAAAATCGTCCCAAATATCAGAGCCGCCCCGCACCACCGCATCGGCCATGCGCCTATCATCAGTAATCTCTCCAATATTCGTACCCCGCGCCGGCCAGGCAGTCGTTCGCGACTGGATCCATCGGATCAAAAGGAGGACCTTCTGAATCGGCCCCCCAGTCAATGAAATCCCGCTGGAAGTCCTCCACCGCATACGACGAAGGCACCAACCCAGCCTTAGCCAGACATCGCACGGCCACCTCACGGTCATCCACCAATAGATCTGGATTATTCTGCTGCAAGTTGAACAGAGCCTCCACCCGGGCCAGGACGCCCCTCGAACAGATCAAACCTTGATCACCTAGCAGTTCAGCCGATTCCCCAATCCATGTATCAGTGCTGTAAACCCCGCTGCTTCTCTTACTGTAAGTCAGTGGGAAACCCGCGTCCCGCATACACCGGTCATAGCGCAGATGCGCCTCCTCATAATCCGCCGGATCAATCCGACCCGTCTCCACCGCTCGCGTGAAAATCTCGCGCTCGAAATCGGATATCTGCTCCCTCTCCAACTCACGCTGGAATAACGTGACCAAACTATCCGCGATCCTAGCCTCAGACGATGGCTCCGGTGAACTCTGTTCAACAGCGCACGAACCGAACATTAAGACTAATACTATTAAGAAATATGGTTTGATACATTTCATGTGCCGCACATACATCCTATAAGGTAGCGCCAGGCTCAAGAGGCGGATATAATGACCGCCTCTTGAGCCCGGCCTCCGGCGTTCAGGTGAAATCACAGGTGCCAGTAACAGTAACAGCACCGGCAACTTGATGACTTATAGACGCAACTCCATATTTCCACGCTGACTGCCTTGTCTGTCCACCAACAATAACAGTAGCACGTGCATCGTATCCCGTATTCGGAAAACAGACCATCGTACCCTTCGTGTACCCCCCGTTGGCAGAAGCGAGAACGACCGTAAGTTCTCCGTTCCCATCTGGGAAGTAAATGGCGTGAGCAACTCCCATCGAACCCATAGCCAATGCGGCACCACCTCCAATCGCGACAAGAGTGCTGACAAACTTTTTCTTCAGACCCATGATTTCCTCCTTTGGATTGAGTGGGCCGAATAGTCACACGACGGAAGACGCCGCCCGACAGTGCCCCCATGCGCCATCGAACTGAACGAAGCGTGTTGCCTTAAGCATGGAGATCATGGACTTGGGGCCGCACCTTCCGCTTAATAAGAAAACTAGCCCAGGGCTGAACCGCCTGTCAACAGTTCTCTGACCGCCTCATCCGATCGATTCGAAGCCGAGACACAGCCAAACTCCCCACCCGCCAAACACACGCCAAATGAACATCTGCCCACACCACAGCGGAGTCAGCCAGAGTGACGCATGAACACCAGAGCGTCGACGCTGGAGAACATGTCGTCCCGCATGGGCGACAGTCGAACCACTAGACGGACCCAAAACCACAACCACACACTGCCCATTCCGTCACATTGCGCGCCACCCCGTCATCCTAAGCGCAGTCGCAGTATCCATCCCAACCGAATGTGCCCCGCCCGCACAGGATGACGAAGAACAACACCATCGCCTCCTCAACCGACAGCCCTAACGCGTCGGCGGAATGAAATCCGGCACCCGCACCCGACAGACGTCCCAAGCCGCCAAATCAACCGGCACTTCAGGCCACCCCACGAAACCAACGCAAGCCGCCGACTCACAGACTATGTCCGTGAATCCGAGATAACCCCAGGCATCCATCACCACCCGGGACCCCTCCCCAACCAAACACAACCCGAACTCGAACGTCGCCTCAGACACCGCATGCTCCGCCGCGAACTGAGGCACTTCCACCCGACAGTCCCGATTCGCCTCCAACACCACCGAAGAACGCAACCGCTCCCCACACTCCTCCGACGACACACCCCCCCCCCGCAGCCAGTGCGCATACTGAAACTGTCCGGATTGCCATCGGCCACACCAAGCGAATAACCCATCCCAACCGTCCGACTGTTCACACACTCTACGAAAGCCGTCGCCACCACCAAACGATCAGCCGACGGATCCACCCCAGGCGACCCCACACCCGGCCAGAAAAACCCCGACGACCACCACGGCCACCCAACGCTTCGCTGAACTAGACCAACCCATCAGAGACCTCACTCGCTATCAAATGAACCACCCGCCCCGCTAAGCAGTCATTCGCGACCGGATCCATCGGATCGACAGGACGCCAACAGGCCCAGCGACCCAGCCAGAAGCACCACCCCCAGCAACCGCCTCATGACAAGCCCCTTATCTCCCTCAGCGGGGCGGATCGACGTAATCCGGCACTTGGAGACGGCAGAACTCACTGGCGGCTTGGTCCACCGGCGTCAGTGGATACACCCATGTATGGACGCAGCCCGAACCCTGACAGGCGGAGTCCGTCACAGCGGGGGCATCGACCACCACGAATTGGATGATGTCGGTGCCATTCATCATCACGTTCGCGCCCTGCTCGGCCAGGCACTGGGCGTATTCCAGAGTCGCCTCCGCAGCCGGCGGATCAGGCTCGAACTGGGGCACTTCGGCCAGGCAGACTCGATTCGCCTCCACCACCTCCAGACCTGGCAGATCCAGCGGGGCGTCGTACCTCAAACTTAGGCTCACACCCGGTGAGCCCGGGGAATCATCATTCATGGTCAAGGCGAAGACGCTGCTGGACAGTCGACCATTGAAGCAGTTCACGAAGGCTTCGGCCGCCGCCACCGGATCATACCCCGTCCCAGTCGGATCATTCGACGAGACGCCGCCAGCCGGGCCGGCGCATCCAGCCAGGACGGCACCAGCCCCCGCCGCCAAGACCACCAAACAACGTCGAGCCACTGAATCTAAACGCCCCATAACGACTCCTCTCTGAGCCACGACAACGACAAATTCCATTTTGTCTAAGGCGACACCGCGTCGAATAGTTTCACACTAGTCAAGCCCCACAGCCGCAGTCAAGGCTCGTCCAAAAGCGATTCTTCCTCACATTCGAAGCGCCTGACCCAGCGATAGGGTCAGAACCGTCGCTTACGGCGAACTCAGACCTTGGCCCAACCCGACATCAGACCGCCCACTAAATACTTCCCTTGAAAGATGCGCACCAGAGAAAGGGCGGGGAGAACATGACGGCGGCGGCCATCGAATGCTTCACCCCGGTGTCTAGACCGGGAGGCGGCGAACGAAAAAGGACCCGGCCTTAATCACAGACCTGGCTCACTTAGCTTCGAGGAGAGCGACACCCATGCCAAAACAGTGGCTCAATATGACAGTGCCCCGGCGCGCCGACCGCCTGACGGCGGCCTCGTCCGGGGCTCACGCGACCACTGTACCTGGAAAAACCAATGCCCTACTCGCACCCGCTCAACGAGCCCAGCTCACGTCCTCTGCTCAGCCCCGACCGTGGGCAACACGAAGCAGGTCGACTGGGGGCGAGTCAACAGAACTGGGGCCGTCGAACCGCAGTTGGACGTAATCCGGCACAAAATTCACCGAGTACATTCGCCAACCGACCAAACAGCCCAGCAGACAATCAAACTCGCATACCATCAGAAAACTGTCCTTGGATCGCCTGGACGTCAGGCCAAGCCCGCCGGCACAGCCTCAGCTAGGCGGATCGATGTAATCCACCGCATGGAGATCACAGAAATCTCGGACAGCCTGGCTGATCGGAGTCAAAGGCTTCGCCCACGCCCCTATGCAAGACGGCGCCTGACAGGCGGGGTCCGTCGAGCCGACGTCGCCTACCTCAATGATCTGGACACCGGCTTGAATTTGGTTGGTGTCATCCGCCATGGCCACAGCCTGATCGACCAGGCACCTGGCGTATTCGACTGTCGCCTCCACACCCATCGGTTCCACCACCACCGGATCAGACACCGTCCCGATCACATCACTGGACGAGATGTCAACGGTCGGGGCGGCACAGCCCGCCAGAGCTAGGCCAGCCCCCGCCACCAGGGCCGCCAACCAGCGCCGATTGATTGAATCGAACCGTCCCATCATGACTCCCCTCTGCGCCACGACCACGATGAAGAGTGAATCGGATCGAGGCGACATCGCGTCGAATAGTTTCACACTAGTCAAGCCCCACAGCCGCAGTCAAGGCTCGCTCAAAAGCGATTCTTCCTCACATTCGAAGCGTCCAGCCCAGTGACCGGAACAGAACCGTCGCTTACGGCGAACTCAGCCCTGGGCCCAATCCTCTTCCGACGCGACCTAAATCAGCGGTAGGACAGCCGCCTGCCACAGCGCGGCCATCTTTTGGTACCCGGAATCCCGGGGGTACATCGAGGTGGCCATGTCCGCCGGGGCGAGGGCGGTGACGAAATCGACGTCGCCCTTGGAGTCCGAGCCGATCATGTCGACGGCGATCTTGTAGTTGTCACGCATGTCCTCCATGCCGGCGCTCAACAGGACCAGGTCAGGTGGGTTCTTGGCCAACCAGGTGGCCGCCTTCGCCGTCAATTGATCGCTTCCAACGCCCCATCGACAGCCTTCTTCCATGTTGTGACCCTGCAGGAGTCGCCTCCAGGGGGACACAGGCAGGTTCACCGCCCGGATCCAAGGAAACACGCTATCAGTCGAACCGATCACGACGGGCCGGACCCCGGCCCCACCAGTCAGACCAGTCTCAGCCCTTGACCGAACCCGACATCAGCCCGCCCACGAAATACTTCCCCAGCAAGATGTACACCAGCAAAGTGGGCAGGGAGGACATGATGGCGGCCGCCATCGAGGCCCCGTAGTCCTGCAGCATCGAGCCGCCGGCCATCGAATACAGCGCCAGGGTGACCGGGCCGTTGTTGCCGGAGGAGAAGAACAAGGCGAACAGGAAGTCGTTCCAAGCCGAGGTGAACTGCCAGATCAGCACCACCACGAAGCTGGGCACCGACAGCGGCAGGACGACCCGGGAGTAGGTCTTCAACATGCCGGCCCCGTCCACCCGGGAGGACTCGATCAACTCGTTCGGGATCGACTCGTAGTAGTTACGGAAGATCAAAGTCGTGATCGGGATGCCGTAGACGACGTGCAGGAAGATCAGCGAGGGCGTGCCGGGCGGCAGGCCGAGGCCATGGACGATCTGATACAGCGGCACCATGACGGACTGGTACGGGATGAACATGCCGAACAGGATCAAGGTGAAGATGACGTTGGAGTACGGGATGCGCCAACGCGACAGCACGAAGCCGTTCATCGAACCTAGGAAACTGGAGATGATGGCGGCCGGCACCACCATGCCGACGGTGCGGCCCAGGGCCGGGCCGATGGCGGGCAGGCCCTTGAAACCCATCCAAGCCGACTTCCAATTCTCCAGGCTCCAGTTCTCGGGCAGGAACCAAGCCTGGGAGGCGGTGGCGTTCTCTTTGAAGGAGGTGATGACTAGGACGTAGACCGGGATCAGGACCACGATCAAGAAGAAGAGGAGCAGAAGGTAGCGCAGCAAGCGGGCCCAGTTGAAGCCCTTGCCCCGGCGACGACGGACGGCCGGAGCCGGATCGTACAAAGTCACAGACTCGGACATCTACTTCTCCCTCTTCGTCATCCGCACCAGATAAGGCACGATCAAGACCAGGACGAAGGCCAGCAGGATGACGCCGACGGCGGCGGCGCTGGCGTAGTAGTACTGCGACTTGAAGATGTACATGTCGACGGCCGGCACCTTGGTCTGATAGTTGGCCGGTTTCGAAATCGACACGATCAGGTCGAAGGCCTTGAGCGACATGTGTCCGATGATGATCAAAGCGGACAGGGCGACCGGCGACAGCTGGGGGAACAGGACGTGGCGGTAGAGCTTCCACTCGGAGGCTCCGTCCACCCGAGCGGCCTCGCGCAGCTCGTCCGGGATGCCCCGGAAACCGGCCAGGAACAAGGCCATGACATAGCCCGACAGCTGCCAGATGGCGGCCATGGCGATGGCCATGATGCCGATGGAATTGTTATTCCACCAATTGTTCTGGAGGAAGTCGAGGTGGAGCAGCTGGAACAGCCGGTTCAACCCGGAGGCCCGAGTGCCCTGGTTCGAGTTCAGCAGCCAGCGCCAGATCACGCCGGCCGCCACCGAAGAGACCGCCATGGGGAAGAGGAAGACCGTCCTGAAGATGCCTTCGAAGCGGTCCCGCTTCTCCAACAGCCAAGCCCACAGGAAGCCCAAGAACATGGTCCCGACCAGGAAGGTGACGGTGTAGAGGATCAGGTTCTTGAGCGAGTGTTGGAAAGCGTCCGATTTGAACAGGTTGATGTAGTTCTCGAACCAGACGATCCGGTGGGGGGCCAAGCCAGTGGTTTGGGGGGCGGTCGTGATGTCGGTCAGCGAGGTCCGGAAATTGGCGATGATGAGGGCGTAGACGAAAACGCCGATCAAGATCAGCGAGGGTGAGATCAGCAGCAGCGGCGGTCCGTACCGTCTCAGCTTCTTCGGCACTTGGGTCAGTTCCTTCGGTGGAGGGGCGGTCCCGTCCTCCCGGGAGAGGACGGGACCGCCCGTCGGCTAGCTAGTCAGCCCACGCCTCAGGCCATGGCCTGGGCCAGTTCGGCCTGGAAGGTCTCGATGTCGGAGGCGCCGGAGGTGAACTTCGACACCGCTTGGGTGATGGTGTTGAGCTGGACGATGGTGGCCGCCGCGCCGTGCTGCAACGAAGGAACGATGGTGTCGTTCTTGAAGGAGGAGATGGCGGTCTGCTGATAGGTCGAGAAGTCCGACGGCGTGATGTCCGTGCGGGCCGGGATCGAACCCTTGATCTGGTTGAAGGCGACCTGCCCGTCGAGCGAGGAGATCGTCTGCAGCCAAGCCTTGGCCCCTTCCGGATGCGGAGCGCCGGTGGTCAAGGTGAAGGAGTCGGCCAGGAAGTCGAAGACGCCAGCCGTGCCGGGAGCCGGAGCGTAGACGTAATCGGCGCCGTCGACCTGGTTCTTGGAGTCGAAGTTGGCCGGAGCCCAGTCGCCCATGATGTTGAAGGCGGCCTGGCCGTCGATCAGCATGGTGGAAGGCTCTTCCCAATCCAGGGAGTCGCGGTCGGTGTTGGTGTAGCTCATCAACTTGTTGAAGATCTCCAGAGCGGCCTTGACCTCGCCCGACTTCCAGTCGGTCGTGCCGTCCCACAGGCCGTTGTAAGCCTGCGGTCCGAGTTCGGCGATGAGGACGACCTCGAGCAGGTGGACCTGGGTCCAGACCCCGCCCACCGACAGCGGGATGGCGTCCGGCGTGGCCGTCTTGATCTGCTCCAGCGCCTCGATGAAGGCCGACATGCTGTCGAATTCAGCCGTGGCCGGAAGGCCAGCCGCCGTCAGCACGGGCACGGAAGCCCAGATCACGTTGGCCCGGTGGATGTTGGACGGGATCGAGTAGATCTTGCCGCCCGAGGTCAACAGGTCGACCAAGTCGGTCGGGAAGACGCTACGCAGGTTGAACTCGTCGTACAGAGCGGAGATGTCCTCGACCTGACCGGCCAAGATGTAGTCCTGGATCTCCAGGCCGGCGTGGGCCTGGAAGCTGTCCGGCGGGTCGCCGGCGTCCAAGCGGTCCTGCAGCAGGTTCTTCGAGGAACCGCCGCCGCCGGCCACGGCGCCGTTGACGAAATTGACGTCGGGGTGGTCGCGGTCGAAGACCTCGACCATGGCCTCCAGGCCCAAAGCCTCGGAACCGGTCGACCACCAAGTGAAGACCTCGACCTGCTCTTGGCCGGTCGAGTCATTGCCACTGGGTGTGTCACTGTTGCCGCTGCAACCGGCCAGGGCCAGGCAGCCGGCAGTGGCCGCTGCCACCGCCACTTTCACGATTCTCTTCAACGTTTCCTCCAGGTGTGCTAGATCGTCGGTCGGGACACGGGAGTAAGACGCGCAGAGCAAGGCTTGGTTAGGCGCCGCGCCACTGCCATGACGACTGTCTCCCGCCTCAGGCCTGGTCCGACGACGACTCCGTCACCGGCCCAAGCAAGTTCATAGGGTTGGTTACACCCTGCTGTATCGAAGACCGATCATGCAAGTCCTGGGGTGGCGGCGTAATAAAACCGTGATCTACCATTCATGACTTGAATTCAACTATTGGTCCAGCCGCTGCCCCGCCCGGCCGTCGCCGGCGCCTGGCTGAGGTCTTCCCCCTGAGCCGACATCCGCTCGGTCAGCGCGTCCAAAGCCAGCCGCGCGGCGCCGTAGACCTCGGACATCTCGCCGTGGCGGGAGGCCTCGACGCGCAGGCGGTCGTAGGCGGACGGCATCGAACGGCGCCGGACCTCGGACCGGACCGGTTCCAACAGGGCCTCCCCGGCGGCCGCGATCGGCCCGCCCAGCAGCACCAGCGAAGGGTTGACCAGGTTGCACAGATTCGACACCGCCACGCCCAGATGATGGCCCAGCTCGTCGATCAGGCGATTGGCCGTGGTGTGGCCCTGGCGGACCAATCCGACCCAGCCGTGGACGTCGACCTCGCGATCCAAGGCCGAGGCCAACACGCGCAGCAGGCTGGGGATCGAGGCCATCGTCTCCAAGCAGCCGCGATTGCCGCAGCGGCAGAGCGGGCCGTTCTCGTCGATGGTGGCGTGGCCGATCTCGCCGGCCACCCCGTCCGCCCCCCGGTAGAGCCGACCGTCCAAGATCAAGCCGCCGCCGATGCCGGTGGCCAAGCGGACGTAGATCATCGACCGGACCGACAGCCCCGGCGGCCAGGCGTGTTCGCCCAAGGCCCCCAGGTTGGCGTCATTGTCGACCGCCACCGGCAGGCCCAGGAGCCGGGCGAAGCGGGACCTCAGGTCCTGACCGGTCCACTCCGGCAGCATGGTGCCGGCCCCGATCTGCTGCGAGGCCTGGTCGAGCGGCCCCGGCACCCCGACACCGGCCCACAGCACCTCGCCGCGGTCGACCCCGGCCCGTTCCAGAACCTCCTGGTAGAGCTGACCGACCAACTCCAAACCCTGCTCGGCCGGCAGACCCGGCTCCATCCGGCGGTCGCCCTGGGCCACCAGGTCGAGCCCCAGGTCGGCCAGACCGGCCCGGATGTGGCTGCGGCCGACATCGACGCCCAGGACGTAACCGGACGGCACCACCGGTGTGACCAAGCGCGAACGGCGGCCGTTCAAAACGGTGGCGGCCACCTCGACCTGGCCGGCGGCGGCCAAGTCCCGCACCAGATTGGTGACGGTGGCCGGGGACAGCCCGGAACGCCGGGCGATCTCGGCCTGGGTCAGGCCACCGGCCTGGCGCACCGCCTGGAGGACCTGGGCCGAATTACGGCGGCGCAGGGAGCTGGTCGACCCCGGACGCTCTTCGATCACGCGACTAAGCCTGCCCTAAACCAGGGGGATGATGTCAAGACTTGAAGGCGAACCGTCGCGACTATGGCTAGACTTTCTATGATTTGGCCCCACTGAGCAAGGACGACCGATGGATCAGGCTGAGACCACCCCGACTGATTTCCCGCCCCCCCTGACCGGTCCGACCCTGTCGCCCGGACAGCCCGGCCGGGCTTTCGGCCGCCCGCTCCCGACCGGCTCCGACCGCTTGGTCCGCCCCGAGCACCAGAGGTGGTTGGACGATCAAGCGGTCGGTTTGCTCGACTTCGCCGCCGCCGCCCGGGCCGAAGACGGCGGTTTCTGGTGGCTGGACGGCGACGGGCGGCCCGACCACGGCCACGACCGCGAGCTGTGGATCGCCTGTCGCATGACCCATGTCTTCGCCCTGGGCCACCTGTTGGGCCACCCGCTGGGCCAAGCGGCCGCCGCCCACGGCCTGGACGCCATCCGCCGGCTGTTCGCCGATCCGCCCCACGGCGGCTGGTTCGCCGCCGTCGACTCGGCCGGCCGACCGACCGCCACCACCAAGCAGGCCTACCCCTTGGCCTTCGTCATCTTGGCCTCGGCCTCGGCCCGCCAGGCCGGTTGCGCCGGGGCGGACGACCTGCTGGAACAGGCCCTCCAAATCAGCCAGACCCACTTCTGGGACGACCGGGCCGGCTTGGTGGTGGAGGAATGGGACGCCGCCTTCAGCCGGCTCGACCCCTACCGGGGGGCCAACGCCAACATGCACACGGTCGAGGCCTACTTGGCGGCGGCCGACGCCACCGACCAGCCGATCTGGCGCCAGCGCGCCCTGAGGGTGGCCGAATACCTGGTCAACGGTCAGGCCCGGGCGGCCGACTGGCGCCTGCCGGAGCACTACGACGACGCCTGGCGCGCCCTGCTGGATTACAACGCCGACCGTAAAGCCGACCCCTTCCGCCCCTGGGGGTCGACCGTCGGACACGGCTTGGAGTGGTCCCGCCTGCTGCTGCAACTCGGAGCCAGCCTCGGTCCGGTGGCCCCGGACTGGTTGGAGCCGGCCGCCCTGGCCCTGTTCGACCGGGCCGTGGCCGACGGCTGGTCGGCCGACGGGCAGCCCGGCTTCGTCTACACGGTCGATTGGTCGGGCCGTCCGGTGGTGCGTCAGCGCATGCACTGGGTGGTGGCCGAGGCCATCTCCGCCGCCGCCACGGCCCACCAGGTGACCGGCCGGGCCAGCTACGCCGAGTCGTACCAAGTCTGGTGGGACTACGCCCAACGCCATCTGATCGACTCCCAGCGGGGCTCTTGGCAACACGAGCTGGACCCTCGCAACCAGCCCGCCGACACGGTCTGGCCGGGCAAGCCGGACGTCTACCACGCCTTCCAAGCCTGCCTCATCCCCCAGCTGCCGGTCGGCCCCTGCCTGGCCCAGGTCTTGGCCCGGGGCAGAGACGACTGATCCGGCGGCTAGGCCCGGTGTCAGGCTGACGGACCGACCCGGGTCGGTCCGCGCGCGGCGCGGCGGAGTCGCGGAATCCGTTCCACGACGACGGATCCTGCGACTGGGCGCAGGATGACGGAAACCCGGACGCGGGACTACGGAGAAGTACCACGGGCGCAGGACGACGGAGAAGGGAGTCAGGCGCGCAGGTCGACGGCAGAGCGGCCCCTCGCGCCGGCGGGTGGGGTCAATCCAACCGGTAGCGCTCCAAGGCCTGCTTCCACTCCGGCAAGACCGGCGTGGGGCGGCCGCGCTGGTCGGCGAAGACGGCCACCGTGGTGGCCTGGGCGAAACGGCGTCCGTTGTCGGGGTCGGCCACTTCGGAGCAGAAGGTCAGCGAGGTGCGGCCCAGATGGGCCACGCCGGTGCGCACGACATAGGGCAGGCGGCGGAACAGGACCGGAGCTAGGTAGTCGAGGTCCTGACGGGCCACGAACCAGAGGTGGCCTTGGTCGACCGAGTCGTTCATGGAACGGACGGCGGCGGCGGTGAAGGCGATGCGGCCCTCCTGGATGTAATCGAAGAAGACTGTGTTGTTGACGTGGCCGTAAGCGTCGAGGTCCGACCAGCGCACCCGCATGGGGGCGGAACGGGCCTGATCGGTCATGGGCTTGAAAGACAACGGGCGCAAGTCCTCGGCTGGCTCCAGCCGCTGCTCCAACCAGGCCAACTCGGTCGGCCCCAACGGCGTCGAGATCTGGCGGTCCAAGTCATAGGGCCGCAGCTCGGTGCGGGCCACCGCCACCAACCGGTCGCGCTGCCAGAGTTGGTAGGCCAAGCCGAAGCCGGCCTGGTCGACCCGGGAGACCTGGAGGTCGACCGCCAGAGCCGTCTCGGAGTAGACCACCGGGGCCCGGTATTCGATCTGATGGCCCACCACCACCAAACCGTCCTCGATCAGGTCGCCGACCGGTCCGGCCAACAAGAAATCAACCCTGGCCTCCTGCAAGTAGTCGATGAAGCGGGCATTGTTGACATGGCCTTGGGCGTCCAGGTCGCCCCAGCGCAGGGGCACAGTCAGTCGCGTGCTCATGACTCGCTCTCGAACAAAGACTCCACCAGCTCGATGTAAGTCTTGATGACGTGGGCCCGGCGGATCTTCAGATTGGCCGTCACGCCGCCGGTGTCGACCGTCAGCTCGTGGTCCAAGATGGCGTACCGCTTGACCGTCTCCCACTGTTCCAGACGGCGATTGGCCCGGGCCATGAAGCGGTCGATGGAACGACGGATCTCAGGCATCTGGCTCAGCTCGGCGTAACTGGCCTCGGGGTGGCCGTGACGGGCCCCCCAGAGCAACAAGGCGTCGCGGTCCAACACCACCAGGGCGGCGATGTACTTCCGTCCGTCGCCCACCGCCACCGCCTGGGAGACGTAGGGCACGTTGGCGGTGATGGCGTTCTCGACCTTCTGCGGGGCGACGTACTTGCCGCCCGACGTCTTCATCAAGTCTTTCTTACGGTCCGTGATCCACAGTAGGTCGCGCTGGTCCAGGTAGCCCACGTCGCCGGTGTGGAACCAGCCGTCGTGGTCCAACGCCTCGGCCGTGGCCTCGGGATTGTTGTGATAGCCCTGCATCACGGTCGGGCCGCGCAAGAGGATCTCGCCGTCGTCGGCGATGCGGCACTCCAAGCCGGGGATGGGCGGGCCCAGCGTGCCCAAGACGGGGGCGTTGTAGTGGTTGACGAAGGAGACGGCCGAAGTCTCGGTGCAGCCGTAGCCCTCCACCACGGTGATGCCGGCGGCGTAGAACCAATGCTGGACCTGGGCCGACAACTTGGCCGAGCCAGAGATCATGAACTCGATCCGTCCGCCCATCTTGGCCCGCAGCTTTGAGAAAACCAACTTGTCAGCCAGGGCGTATTTGACCGACAGCCCGAGCGGCAGGGAGCGGCCTTCCAGACGGTAGGGCACCGACCTGTAGCCGGTGGCGAAGGCCCAGCGCGAGATGCGGCCCTTCAGCCCCTTGGAGGACTCGCCGGTCAAAACAGCCGCCCGGACCTTCTCGAAGATACGCGGGGCGCCGCACATGAAACTAGGTTTAACAATGGCTAAATTGTCGATGATGCGGTCGATCCGACCGTCCACGGCGCTACGGAAGCCGAATTTCAGCTGGAAAGCAATCAAAGACTTGCCGAAGACGTGCGACAAGGGCAGCCAAAGGTACTGGAGCTGGTCCGGCGTCACCAATTTGAGCAACTCGACCGACTCGGTCAGATAAGCCCAGGCCCCGTGGTTGAGACGCACCCCTTTGGGCCGGCCGGTGGTGCCGGAGGTGTAGATCAAAGACGACAGGGTGTCTTTGTCAGTGCGGGCGATGGCCTGGGACACGCAGTCGGGCTGCTGGGCCAGGTGGGCCCGGCCCTGCTCGATGAAACTCTGCCAGGTCACGACCCGTTGACCGTCGCCGGCGCCGGTGAAGACCACGATGGTCTCGATCTGATCGTCCAGGTCGCGGTGGAGCAAGATCTTGGCCACCTGCTCGGCGTCCTCCACGAAGGCCAGCTTGGCCCCGGAGTCGGACAGGATGTAGCCCACGTCGTCGGCGTTGGTGTTGGGGTAGACCGAGGTCGAGGCGCAAGCGGCGGCGGCGATGGCGTAATCGGCCAGGACCCACTCCACCCGGGTGGTCGAGGCGATGGCCACCCGGTCCTGGTCGGTCAAGCCCCGGGCTCTGATGGCGGCGGCCACGGCGAAGGCCAGTTCGCCCACCTCGGCCCAGCTCAGCTCGCGCCATTGCTCCTCGGCGTCGGGATAGAGGAAGGCTTGGCGGTCGGGCGATTGGGCGACCCGGTCCACCAACATGGCCCCCAGCGACTGGGGCGCTTGAGCGTACAGCTGACGTTGCAGCTCGGCCACATCCATTGTGTCCCCCTCAGATCATGGTTCAATTCGGATCGCATCGATCGCCGCCCGCCTGATCGAGCTCAGCCTAGCGCCGTCGGGGCGGACCTCCCGATCATGTCCCACGGACGGAGCCAGACCGCCTGACCCGATCAATCGGCCGGATCCGACGACGGCACGGTCGTCACCTCGACCCAATCCACATTGCCACTGGCCAGCTCCAGCTCGGGGATGGTCAGCTCGACCATCGAGCTGCTGGAGCCGCAGGCCGGAAAGACCCGCTCGAAGCGGGCCAAGGAGGCGTCCAGGTGGACCGCCACCTCCGGGTTGACGCCGAAGGGACAGACTCCGCCGACGGCGTGTCCGATCAGCTGCTCAACCTGGTCCGCCCCGATCATGCGCGCCTTGCAGCCGAAACGGTCTTTATAACGCTTATTGTCGACCCGGGCGTCGCCGGCCGCCACCACCAGGATCGGTCCGCCCGGGGTGGAGAAGGTGAGCGACTTGGCGATCACCGCCGGAGCGCAGCCCAAGGCCTCGGCCGCCAGTTCGACGGTGGCGCTGGAAACCCCCAGTCGACGGATGCGGCCCTCCAGGCCGAGACCGGCCAAGTGGGCCCGAGCGCGCTCGAACGACATCGCTTCTTCCTCCCCTGCTGAGTTCCCCTGGGCGATCAGGCTACTGGTCAGGCCGGACGCCTCAGGGCGCCGCGATGGTACGGCGGGGCCATGGGCGTGTCGACGCCCAAGTCGAGGGCGGCCCGCTCCGGCCAAGCCGGCTCGCGCAGGGCGGCCCGACCGATCAAGACGGCGTCGGCCTGGCCGGACTGGACGATCTGCTCGGCCTGGGCCGGTTCGGTGATCAACCCGACCGCCGCCGTCAACGCCCCGGTGGCCCGTTTGATCTGGCTGGCGAACCGGACCTGGTAGCCGGGAGCGGTCGGAATCCGGGTGATGAGATTGCCGCCGGTGGAGACGTCGATCAGATCCACCCCCAGGGGGGTCAAGCGCTCGACCAGGGCGATGGTGTCGTCTAGCGACCAGCCGTCGTCGGTCCACTCGGTGGCCGACAGGCGGACGAAGACCGGCTTGCGCTCGGGCCAGACCCGGCGGACGGACTCCACCACCTGCCGCAACAGCCGGGTCCGGCCCTCGAAGTCGCCGCCCCACTGGTCTTGGCGCCCGTTGCTGAGCGGGGACAGGAATTGGTGCAACAGGTAGCCGTGGGCGGCGTGCAACTCGACCACGTCGAAACCGGCCAGATCGGCCCGCCGGGCGGCCTGGGCGAACTGGTCCGGCAGGGCGGCGACCTGTTCCGCGCTCAGGGACCGGGGCGCGGCCAGCCCGGGGAAGGGCTCGGCGGTCGGCCCCCAAGTGGTGTGACCGCCCTGGTCGACCGGTTGGGAGCCCCGCGGGAATTGGGGCAGGTCGGGCCAGACCGAGCCCTTGCGGCCGGCGTGGGCCAGCTGGACCGCCATGGTGGAGCCGCGGCGCTGGCTGAAGTCGACCAGACGGGCCAACCGGTCGATCTGGCCGTCCTCCCACAGACCCAGGTCCCCGACCGTGATACGGCCTTGGGCGGCCACCGCCGTGGCCTCGACCACGATCAAGCCGAAGCCACCGGCGGCGCGGGCCCCGTAGTGGACCAGATGCCAGTCGCCGGCCCGCCCGTCACCGCCTTCGACCTGGTATTGGCACATCGGCGGCAGCCAGATCCGGTTGCGGATCTCCTGGCCTCGGATCTGGATCGGATCGAACAGCATGGCTTGGCCTCCTCAGACTCAGTCGCCAGTCAGTCGCGGGTCAGTCGACGGTGGGTGGTGCGGTGCGGTCGGGCCGCCTCGACGCCTAGGCGTTCGACCTTGTTGGCCTCGTAGTCGGCGAAGTTGCCCTCGAACCAGAACCAGTCCGCCGGGTCCCCTTGGTCGCCCTCCCAGGCCAGGATGTGGGTGGCCACCCGGTCCAAGAACCAGCGATCGTGCGAGATCACGACGGCGCAGCCGGGGAACTCCAGCAGAGCGTCCTCCAAGGATTGCAAGGTCTCGACGTCGAGGTCGTTGGTCGGCTCGTCCAACAGCAAGACGTTGCCACCCTGTTTCAAAGTCAGAGCCAGATTGAGCCGGTTGCGCTCGCCGCCGGACAGCACCCCGGCCGGTTTCTGCTGATCCGGGCCCTTGAAGCCGAAGGAGGCCACATAGGCCCGGGACGGCATCTCGAAGGAGGCCACCTTGATGTGGTCGAGGCCGTCCGAGACGACCTCCCAGACGTTCTTGTCCGGATCCAGGCCGGCCCGACCCTGGTCGACGTAGGAGAAGCGCACGGTCTGACCGATCTTGAGCCGGCCGGCGTCGGGCGCCTCCTGCCCGATGATCATCTTGAACAAGGTGGTCTTGCCCACCCCGTTGGGGCCGATGACGCCGACGATGCCGGCCCGGGGCAAGGAGAAGCTGAGGTGGTCGATCAGCAGACGGTCGCCGAAGCCTTTGACCAAGCCGGTCGCCTCGATCACGTCCGAGCCCAGCCGGGGGCCGGCCGGGATGTTGATCTCGGCCGGGTCGAGCGGACGGTTGCGCTCGGCCTCGGCCGCCAGCTCCTCGTAACGGGCCAACCGGGCCCGGCTCTTGGCCTGACGCGCCTTGGGGTTGGAACGCACCCACTCCAACTCGCGTTCGAGGATCTTGGCCCGCTTGGCGTCCTTCTTGCCCTCGATCTGCAGACGCGACCGCTTGGTCTCCAGATAGGTCGAGTAGTTGCCTTCGTAAGGGTGCAGCTGGCCCCGGTCGACCTCGCAGATCCAGCCGGCCACATTGTCCAGGAAATAGCGGTCGTGGGTGACGGCCAAGACGGCGCCGGGGTAGCTCTTGAGGTGGCCCTCCAGCCAAGCCACCGATTCGGCGTCGAGGTGGTTGGTGGGCTCGTCCAACAGCAGCAGATCGGGCTGGCGCAGCAGCAGCTGGCAGAGCGCGACGCGACGGCGCTCGCCGCCGGACAGGATGTCGACCATCTCGTCCGGCTCGGGGCAGCGCAAGGCGTCCATGGCCTGCTCCAAACGGGAGTCGACGTCCCAGGCCTCCAGGCGGTCCAGTTCGGTCTGCAACTCCCCCATCTCGGTCAGCAGGGCGTCGTAGTCGGCCTCGGGGTCGGCCAGCTCGACCGCGATCTGGTTGAAGCGGTCCAGCTTGGCCCGGGTCTCGGCCACCGCCTCTTGGACGTTCTCCAGCACCGTCTTGCCCGCGGTCAGGGTCGGCTCCTGCTCCAGGATGCCGACGGAGGCGCCCTTGGCCAGGTAGACGTCGCCGTTGTTGGGCTTCTCCAGCCCGGCCATCAGCTTGAGCAGGGTCGACTTGCCGGCCCCGTTGGGCCCCACCACGCCGATCTTGGCGTCGGGGAAGAAAGACATCGTGACCTGCTCGAAGATGACCTTCTCACCCAAGGTCTTACGCACGTTGTTCAACGTCAGAATGAACTCAGCCACAGACTTATCTCCGATCAAGGTTAGGGGCCGGCCGGGCCCTGATCGGACCAGGTCGACCCCGACGACAGGTGAATTATGCCAGCGCCCGGGCCAGTGGCGCGGACAGCGCCTGCCAGCCGACCGGCCGGCCCCGGCCGGACCGCCCCGACCGACCCGGCGGTCGGCCGGCTGATCGGCCTCGGAGGCCGGGCCTCCCCCGGCCGGTCCGGCCCGATCCGCCGGCCGCCGGCGGTCCGCCTCAGAGCGGAGCCGGACACTCGGGCAGGCTCCAAGTCCGCTCCTGCTCGCCGGCGAAGAGCTGGCGCCGCCGCCGGATGCGGGCCCGCTCGGCCGGCGGGTCGGGCGTCGGCACCGAGGCCAGCAACTCTTGGGTGTAGGGATGGCGGGGTTGGCCCACCACCTGCGCGGTGGGACCGGCTTCGACGATCTGGCCGCCGAACATGACCAACACCCGGTCGCAGGTCTCGGACACCACCGCCAGGTCGTGCGAGACGAAGACCAAGGCCGTCTGGGTTTGGCGCTGGATGTCGTTCAGCAGCTCCAAGATCTCGGCCTGGATGGTGACGTCCAAGGAGGACACCGGCTCGTCCAGGAAGATGAGCTCCGGTTTCAGCATCAAAGCCCGGGCGATGGCGATGCGTTGGCGCTGCCCGCCCGAGAACTCGTGCGGGAAACGCCGCAGGGCGGTCGTCGGCAGTTGGACCTCGTCCAAGGCCTCGCGCAGAGCCGGCTCGACCGGGCCCGGGGCCTGGGCCACGCTGAGCGGCTCACGCAGAATGTCGCTCACCGTCATGCGCGGATCGAGTGAGGAGAAGGGGTCTTGGAAGACCACCCCGACCCGACGCCAGAAGGCCCGCTGGGAAGACCGCTTGGTGTGGTCGACGCTCTGGCCGGCGAAGACCACCGTGCCGGCGGTGGGCTGGTGCAAGCCCAGGACGGTGCGCAGAAGAGTTGTCTTACCCGAGCCCGACTCCCCCACCACGCCCAGGGTCTGACCGGCCGTCATGGCGAAGCTGGCCCCGCAGAGGGCGTGGATGACGGACCGCCGTTGGAAGGGGCGATGGGTCCAGAAGTGCTTGGTCAAGCCCTCCACCACCAGCAGTGGCTCAGTCATGGTCCACCGCCGGCTCAGCCGTCCCGGCCCGCAGCCGTGGGACCTTGGACAGCAGGGTCTGGGTGTAGGGGTGCTGGGGCCGGGCGAAGATGTCGTCGACCGGGGCGGCCTCGACCAGACGGCCGTCCTTCATCACCAGGACGCGGTCGACCAGACCGGCCACCAAGGCCAGATCGTGGGTGATGAAGACCATGGCCGCCCCGACCGAGGCCCGGGCCTGGTCCAAGGAGTCCAGCACACGGGCCTGCACCGTCACGTCGAGGGCGGTGGTGGGCTCGTCGGCGATGATCAGTTGGGGCCGGCTGACGATGGCCAAGGCGATCACGACCCGTTGGCGCATGCCGCCGGACAGCTCGTGGGGGTACTGATGGAGGCGGTCCTCGGCCCGGGTGATGCCGACCGCCCGCATCAACTCGACCGCTCGCTGACGCACCTCGGCTTCGGCCACCCGCCCTTCGGACAAGGCCTGCATGGTCTCGTGGAAATGCCGGAAGACGGTCAGGACCGGGTTCAGACTGGTCATCGGATCCTGCAAGATGATGCTGATCTGAGACCCCCGGATGGCCCGCCACTGGTCGTAGTCGAGAGCGGTCAGATCGCGGCCCTGGAAGCGCACCCGCCCGCTCAGACGGGCTCCCACCGGCAACAGGCCGACCACGGCGGAGACGGTCATGGTCTTGCCCGAGCCGGACTCTCCGACCAGGGCCACGACCTCGCCCGGAGCCAACCGCAAGGACAACTGGTCCACCGCCCGCACCCGTTCGGCTGGGAACTCGACGCTCAGCTGGTCGATCTCGAGCAGCGGCGGCGGATCGGCCAGGACCGCCTCCGCCGCCTCGACGCCGACCGCCGTCGACCGGTCGACTGGGACGGCCGCCGCGGCGCCGGCGCCGGGCCGGCGCCGGGAGGGGCGGGGCTGGAGTCGGGAGGGGCGGGGCTGGAGTCGGTCGGCGCGGGGCCGACGGCGACGACGGTCCAGGTGGTCGTTGGTGACGCGGTGGGGGTTGAGGGCGCGCCGCAGCGACTCGCCCAGGAAATTGATGGCCAAGACGAACACGATGATGGCCAGGCCGGGGAAGTAGAAGGTCCAGGGCCGGGTCATGGCCGAGTCTTTGGCGTTCGACACCAGCAGCCCCAAAGAGGTGTCGGGCGGTCGGATGCCGAAGCCGAGGAAGGACAGCCCGGACTCGCTCAAGACGGCCGTCCCCACCAGCAGGGTGATCGAGACGATGACCTGGTCGAGCACATTGGGCAAGACGTGCCGGGCCATGATGCGCGGGTGCGAGGCGCCCATCAAGATGGCGGCGTCGATGTACAACTCCTGCCGGATCGACAGGCTGATGCCGCGCACCAGCCGGGCCATCGAAGTCCACAGCAGGGCGGCCAGGACCATCGACAGGGTGAAGGTGGAGATGCCGACGCCGCGCAGCCGCGAGCCCAAGAAGGAGGCCAGGGCCATCGAGGGGATGGTCAAGATGAGGTCGACCAGGCGCATGATCAGGTTGTCCACCAGTCCGCCCCGGAAGCCGGCCACGACGCCGCCGGCCACCCCCAGCAGTGTGGCCGGCAGGGCCACCATGAAGGCGATCGCCAGCGACTGGCGCAGTCCGCGTAGGACCAGGGCCAACATGTCGTGGCCCAAGGTGTCGGTGCCGAAGGGGTGGGCGGCCGAGGGCGGCTGCGACAGGTCGGGCGTGATGTCGGTGTGGCTGAAGGTCCACAACGACGGCCCCAGGCTGGCCGCCAGCACCATGGCCACGACCACCGTCAAAGACACCAGGGCGACCGGGTCGCGTCCGAACCGGCGCCGGGCCACCGCCCAGGCCGAAGCCGAGCCGGTTCCCGGCTGGGCCGCCAGCGTCGTCTCAGACATGGTCGGCCCTCCTCATCCGGGGGTCGATGACGCGATACAAGATGTCGGTCAGCAGGTTGAAGCCGACCACGGCCGAGGCCGACACCAGCAACCAGCCCAGGACCACGTTGACGTCGGACCGGCGCAGGGCGTCCAACAGCAGGGCGCCCATGCCGTTCCATTGGAAGACCGTCTCGGTGATGATGGCCCCAGAGAACAAACCGGGCATCTCCAAGCCGACGATGGTGATGAGCGGGATCAGGCTGGGCCGGATGACATGGGAGCGCATCACCCGGGAACGGGGCAGGCCGCGCAGGATGGCGTACTTGACGTGGTCGGCCTCCAGGGCCCGGATGGTGGCCGCGCGCTGGTATCTGGTCCAAGAGGCCAGGTGGACCAGGACCAAGACGATGGTGGGCAAGATGAGATGCCCGGCCAGGTCGAGGCCGTGGGCCCAGAAGCCGCCCACCGGCGGCACCGATTCGAAGCCGACGGTGAAGAAGACGCGGTAGCCGGTGGCTTGGTTGATCCAGATGCCGCCCTGCTTGAGCAACACCGCCAACCAGAAGGAGGGCAGCGACAGCAGCACGAAGGAGGCGAAGGTCAAGCTCAGGTCGGGCCAACGGTTCTGACGCAGGCCGGACACCAGACCGGCTCCGACGGCCAGGACGACGGCCACCGCCATGGCTAGGACGACCAGCCTGAGGGTCACCACCACGCGGTCGCCCAGCTCGGCCCCGATGTCCAAGCTGGGCGAGACGGACTGGCCGAAATCTCCTCCCACGACGCCCGCGATCCAGTGCAGGTAGCGCTGCGGCAGGGGCAGATCGAGGCCGAGGCGGTGTTCCTCGGCCTCGATCACGGCCGGCGAGACGGGCGGGTCCTGCTGTCGCAGCTCGGCCAGCGGGTCGCCGGCCAACGACACCAACGAGAAGATCAGGACGGACGAGGCCAACAACACCAACAGGCTGTTGACCACTCTGAGCCCGATGCTCCGAACCATCGCGGGACTTCAGTCCGGGCGGTCAGACGGGCTGGGAGCCGTCCCCGCCGGCCGCGCCGGCGGGCCGACCGACCGGGCGGATGCGGCCCCAGTGCCAGAACGGGATGGAGTATTGCAATTGGTCGGCCCAGCCGAAGAAGTGCGGACTGCGGGCGAAGTAATGGCCGTACCAATACAACGGCACGAAATCGACCGCGTCGGCCCACAACCGTTGGATCTGGCGGAACAGCCGACCCCGCTCAGCTTGGTCGACCGTGACCTGGGCGGCGGCGAAGGCGGCGTCGACCTCGGGATGGTCGATCCCGATCCAGTTGCCGGGACTGGTGGAGACGTAACGGTTGGCCAACATGCCCGGGTCGGGGGCCATGCCGCCGCCGGAGACCACGAAATCGAAGTCACCGCCTTGGTCGACCACCTCCCGCCACTCGGGCGAGGGCAGCGCGATGGCTTCGGCGGCGATGCCGACCTGGGCCAGCTGCTCAGCCAAGGCGCGGGCGATGTCGCCGTGCCAGGAGAAGGTCCGCATGTGGTAGAGCCGCACCTGGCGCCGCTGGCCGTCGGCCCCCCGGACCAACCCGACCTGGTCTAGCAGCCGATTGGCCTGGTCGAGGTCCCGTTCGGGAGCGCTGACCGTGGGGTCGAAGGCCCACTCCACATTCGGGATCAGGTAATTGGTCCAAGCCTGCGAGACCCCTTCGTCGAAGAGGGTGCGGTCGAAGGCCGAACGGTCGACCGTCAGGGCGATGGCCCGGCGGGCCCGCGGATCGTTCCAAGGCGACCGTCGGTGGTTGAACTCCAAGCGGGCCATCCCAGCCCCGTGTTGGGAGGTGATCCGATAGTCGGCCGGATCGAAGCCCTCCAACAGGCCCAGCCGGTCGAAGGTCAAGACGTCTTGCACCATGTAGTCGGCCTGGCCCCGGCCGACCATCCGGACGCCCTCGTCGATGTCGTCCACCACGATGATCTCGATCCGGTCGACGCCCGGACGCGGCCCCCAGTGGTCTTTGACCGCCTCCAGCACGACGTTGCCGCCGACCTCCCACTCGGCCACCCGGAAGGGCCCCGAGCCGACCGGGTCGAGGTTGTGCGGATTGGTGGCCCAGTCGGTCCCCTGGTAGAGGTGGGCAGGCAGGACCAAGGTGGTGATGAAATTGCCCAACTTGGTCAAGAAAGCGGCGTCCGGCCGTTCCAAGATGTAGTCCACGGTGTGCCGGTCGACCTCTTCGATGGCCTTGAGACCGGCCAGGTTGGCGGCCGCTTGGTAGCCCTTCAGAACTTGTTCGGCGTGGGTGTAGGCGACGTCGTGGGCGGTCAGGGGATGGCCGTCCTGCCACCGGGCCGAATGGTCGAGGTGGAAACGGTAGACCCGGGCCCGGTCCAACACCTCCCAGTGCTTGGCCAGGTCGGGGTAGACCACTGGCGAGTCCCATTCGTGCAGGACGACCCGGTTGTAGATGTTGGCGCAGACGATGTAACCGGCTGAGCCGGTGACGTTGCGATAAGCGTCGTTGAACTCGGTCGTGCCCTGGTCGGTCACGACCCGGAAGGTGGTGGTCACGTTGACTCCTTTGCGATCTGGGACGGGCGATGTCGAAACGGTGGCGGCCGGTCGGCCTGGACCGCGGCTGGCCCGACGCCGCTGACGGCGGCGGGCCGAGCCGGGTCCGGGCGGGCCTCAGGCCAAGAAGCCCCAGCCGTCGATGCTCCAGGTGATGCCGTACTTGCTCATGGACGGCGCGATGCCGCCGAACTGCTGCGAGTGGATGAGGACGTTGCCGATGGAGTAGAGCGGCAGGGCCACCGCCTCCTCCAGCAGCATGACGTCCATGGCGTTGAGGATGCGGACCGATTCGGTCGGGTCTAGGGCCAGGTTGCCGTCGGCCACCAAGTCGTCGAAAGCGGCCGAGGAGTAGCCCGAGCCGTTGCGGGCTTTGCCCGTGCCGTACCACTGGTCGAGGGCTTGGACGCCCAAGTCGCCGGCCGTGGCGGTGACCAGGATGTCGAACTCACCGGCGAAACCGGCCGTGCCGTAGCGGGTCGAGTCGGCCGAGTCGATGACGGTTTGGACGCCCAAGGCCTTGAGCTGGTTGTTCAAGATCTCAGCCATCTGGACCCGTTCGCTGTCACTGGAGTAGGTCAAGATGGTGAGCGGACGCAAGAGCGAGCCGTCCGGCAGGTGGAGTTGGCCGTCTTGGACGGTGTAGCCGGCGTCGGTCAACAATTCGAGGGCGCCATCGACGTCGCCCTGCCCGACATTGGCCGCTTTGGCGTTGTCGGTGTAAGGGTCGCCGGTGAAATCGGACACCCGCTGGCCGGGCGCGTAGGCCAAGCTGCCCAACAGAGGTGTGTCAGGGGCGTATTGACGCGGGATCCGCGTCACGATGTCGCCCCCGTCGATGGCCCGAGCCACCGCCAGCCTGAGGATGGGATCGCCCAAGGCGTCCCCCACCGTCTTGAAGATCAAGTTGAAGTAAGTCAGGCCGCCGATGATCTCGACCACCGACCCCTCGATGGCGTTGGCCTTCTCGATCGTCTCCAACGACGGGTTCTGATAGACAATTGTCACTTCGCCATTCTGATACGCCGTGATGACCTCGCTGGGCGACGTGATAAAGCGATAATGAATGGTGTCGAGGTGGGCCGGCGAACCGTACCACTTGTCGTTTTTCACCATCGTCAGCGAGACATTGGCCTGGAAATCGCTGATCACGTAAGGTCCACCTGAAATAGGTGGCATATTGTTGACGAAACCATCGTTGAATGCCGTCGCCGGATCGCCGTAGGTGGCCGCGACGTGCTCTGGCAGAATCACGATAAAGAGCGTCTTCCACATCGTGAATGGATTATCGAAGACGGCCGTGACGGTCTTCTTATCGGCTGACACGGTCAGTTCCATCTGGTCGTATCCAGCGGTCCAGGCGGCCTGGCAGTCGGCGCATTGACGCGGGTCTTGGACCATTTGGGTGAAGGCGAAATCGTCGCCGTCGATGGGTTCGCCGTCCGACCAGACGGCCTCGGGACGGATTTTGTACTCGACCGTCATGGGGTCGACGCTGACGATGGTGGCCGACTCCATCAGATCGCTGTTGAGCTGGAGCGAACCGTCCGAGGCGCCGTAGAAGACGTGCGGATAGAAGGGCCACTGGGCCTGCCGGTTGCCGGTGGTGTCGCCCTGGGCGGTGAGCGGGTTCCATGACCGCGGGGTGGCGATGAAGCCGGCGAAGACGGCCTCGCCGCCCTCTTTGACCTCGGCTTGGACGGGGCCCGGTTGGGGATCGGTCGAAGAATCGATCTTCGAGCAGCCCGCCAAAGCGGTCGCGCCCAAAGCCAGAATCAGTCCAATCGTCAGAGCCCGTTTGTGTGTTTTTCGCATCATACCTTTCCTAATGTGAAAAGTTACAAGACTAGTGTGAAGCGGTTATCGGAGACGAAAATATCCGGATAAATTAATCGTGATAATGATCGGAAAGCAGGCCGACACCACTGACGTCAGCCGGTCTGAACCATCCAATCTGGAACAGTTTCGGAGAGTTTACACACGGCTCTCGCCGCATTGTCAATCGATTATCCGGATATTGGCACGAATCATACGTCGATTTTGAACCGGCCGACCGACCGCCAGAATCTGAGATAAATCAACCGCCGGAACCGGGCCGGCCCGGCCGGCCCAGCCCGGGACCCGACCACGGGGACCGGCTAAGCCCGGAACCGGACTGGGGCCAAGTCGCCGGACCCGACCGGGGAGACCGAACTAGGCCCGGGAACCGGCTGGGACCAGGTCGCCGGACTCGAGCGCGGGGGCCGCTTCGGCCAGGTCGGCCGACTCGGACGGATCGACCGCCTCCAGACGCCGCTGGGGACGACGATAGAGGCTGGTGCCCCAGGTCAGATCGTGGCCGATGGCGCTGGCCTCGACCACCAGACGCTCGTGGCGGTCGCCGTTGGGATCGGTCCAAGTCGTCGTGCGCAGGCGGCCCTCGACGATGACGGGATCGCCCTTGTTCAAACTGAGCGCCACGTTCTCGGCCAGGCCGCGGTAACAGACGACCGAGATCCAAGTGGTCGAACCGTCCACCCAGACGTCGTCCCGTCGGATCCGAGGGGTCGAACCGAGCCGGAAAGAAGCCATCGGGACCCCGGCCCGAGTGCTCTTGAGCTCGACTTCGCCGCCCAGACGCCCGGTCAGTGTGATGGAGATGTCCATGTCTCCTCCTAAAGAGATCGATGCCCTGACCATGCGGGCCGACGGTCCGAGGCGGCGGCGCGGGCCGGGACTGTGGACCGAGTCGGGCCGATCGGGTCGAATCTGTGCACAAGCGGACGAGGAGAGGGCAGGACTTAGCGGACGCGCGCTGGCGGCTGGTGTCGTGGGGTCGAGGCCTAGCTCCGGCCCGAAAGCCGCTTCAGAGAGCCAGGCGGCGCGGAGACAGCAACCGGTTGAGGGCGGCGCGAGCCTGGTTGTGACGCCGCAATTCCTCGTTGACCGGGGCGACCACGGCCAGTTGGGTGACTTGGCCGATGGCCCGACGCAGACGCCGTCCGGCCGTGGCGGCTTTGGCCCGGGCCTGGACTCCGACCGCCAAACGGCTCAGCCCGGCCAGCAGCAGCCCGGCCACCAGACCGCCCAGGGCCAGGGCCGGCGGGCCGGCCAGCGGCCCGACTGTCAAGCGGGGCAAGCTGGGCCAGAGCAAGGCCCCGGCCCACCACAGCAGACCGCCCACGAAAGCTATGAAGAAGAGCCACTGGGCCAACCGGGCCAGCGACCACCAACCCGGCCGACGGGTCAAGCCGAGGTCGGCGGCGGCGATGGCCTGGTCCAACAGCTCCGGCAGCTCGCCCTGGCGCAGCCGAGCGGCCCGCTGGATGGCGTCCTGCCAACCGCGCGGCAGCTGAGCGATGGAATCGTCCGTCATGGCTCGCAGAGCCGAGTCGAGCCGGGCCTGGGGCACCGGCCGCCAAGAGCGCAGCACCGTCCGTCGGACGGCCTCGTCGGCCTCGGCCGAAGCGCGCGTCTTGGCCTGGAGCCGGCGCAACGGGTCGGACCTCAGACGATGGCGCCAGGTCAGGATCGGCCAGCCGGTGGCGATCGCCCCCCGCTGCCGCCAGGACACCTCGACGGCGTCCGTCACATCGTCCACCCCGGCCGCCGAGGCGATGGCCTGGTCGAGGCGATCGACGGTGGCCTGGGACAGTTCGCCCACCTCGTCCGTCGCCACCTCTTGGCGCAGCCGACAAGCCATGGCGGTGACGTCGGCCAACAGACGGGCGGCCACGGCCTGTTTCCGGGCCGCCACCTCGCGCAAGACCTGACGCAATTGTTCGACGCCCTGGCCGGTGGCGGCCGAGAGGGCGTGGATCTCGACTCCGCCGATGCCCTCGCGCACCAGCAGTTGGGCCATGTCGGACCGAATCTTGTCGACCTGCTCCGGACGCACCCGGTCGATCTGGTTGAGCACGAACAACATGACGTCGGCGTGGGAGGACAGCGGGATCAAGTAGCGCTCGTGCAAAGCGGCGTCGGCGTATTTCTGAGGGTCGACCACCCAGAGGATGACGTCGACCAGATTGACCAAGCGGTCGACCTCGTCGCGGTGGCGTTGGACGGTGGAGTCGTAGTCCGGCAGATCGATCAAGACCAGGTCGGTCAGGTCACGGCCGGGGGCAGAGTGGCGCCGTGGGATGCCCAGCCAACTCAACAGCTCGCTGGCGTCCGCCGTCCCGAAGGTGACCGACATGGCCTGCGAGGTGGTCGGTCGACGCACCCCGGTCTCGGCCAGAGCGGTGCGCGAGAGGGCGTTGAAGAGGGTCGACTTGCCGGCCCCGGTGGCACCGGCGATGGCCACCACGGTGGTGTCGCCGGCCATCGACAGGCGCTGATCGGCCCGGTTGGCCAAGGCCTGGGCCTGGTCGACCAAGGCTTCGTCGACCCGACCCCGGCAGCTGTCGATCAGCTCCTGCAGGGCGCGCAAGGTCTGCGGCACAGTCAAACCAGAGTTGACTGAGGGCTCTGTCATGTCAACTCCCTCCGACCGTCGCCGATGTGGTCTGACGGGAGTTTATGACCTGTTCCAAGCTGTTCGTGCGAACTCCCTCCACGGCTTGGATGGCAGCCTGCTCGGTGGTCGTCAAAACAGCTTGCAGACTGAGATTGACGAGCTCCTCGCTGCGCAGACGCTCGACCCACTCGGCCGCGTCCACGATCTCGCCGGGCAGACGGGGGTCGAGGCGGAGCGACTCCAGAGCGGCCGTGAAACGCCGCAGCTGAGTCGACATCAAGGTCTTGACCCGGGCGTCCAACAGTTCTTTGGACTTGACCGCCAAACGGCGGATGGCCTCGTCGCCGAAGACCATCTCCAACACCTTCTGAGCCACCACGGCGGTGCCGCCGGCCAAGCCCAGCTCGGCCCCGGCCAAACCACCGGTGTGGGAGAAGGCCACCAACATCAAAGAGACGCCGACGGCGTTGACGCCCAGGGCCGCCACCCGGGCCTGGATCCGTTTGCCGGAGCCCTCCTGGCTGACCAGGTCGAGCACGTCGGACTGCCAGTCCTGGATCGTGCGCGCCACCTGGTCGGAGAAACCGGACCCGACCTGGGACAGGGCCGCCCCGCTGCGCTGGATCACGACCCGGCCGGCCGGGTGGGCCAGCCAAGAGGCTTCGGCCCGTTCGCAAGCCCGCTCGCCGGCCTGCCCCAAGAGGGCCTCCAAACCGGACTCGACGGCCTGCTTGGCGTCGTCGGCCTCGATCGGCTGGCCCCTGACCGTGCGGCCGACCCGGTCGCGCCAGCGGGCCAAGCGGGACTCCAGATGGCGGGTCAACTGGCCCGTGCCGACGTAGTCCTGCCACCGGGTCAGCACCTCGTCGCGCAACAAGACACCGTCTTGGATCTGGCGCGTCACCTCTTCGATGGAGAGGGCGAAGGCGGCGGCGGCGTCCTGACGCAGCGACTCGGCCACTTCGAGCTGATCCCTCTGGCCGCGCGCGATCAGCGGGGCTTGCCCGGCCAAGGCCGAGATGGCGCCGTCCAAGGTCTTCATCACCACCAGGCCCCGAGTGCGCTGGTCCGAGGCCAGGGCGGTCAACCAAGCCCGGATCGGCTCGACCGCGGCGCCGGGCAGCAGGCCCCGCTCGTCCACGATCGTCTCCGGCACCGCGAAGAAGGGCGAATTGCCCAAGCCACGGTCCGTCATCATGGCGGCCAGGTGGGACGGCACCTCGGTCATGGCGGCCGGTGGGATGCGGTCCAGCACCACCGCCACGGCGGCGCTGCGCTCGACCGCCTCAGCCAGGTATTCCCACGGCACGGCGTCGGCGTAACGGGCGGCCGAGGTGATGAAGAGCCAAAGATCGCCGGCCGCCAGCAGCTGAGAGGCCAGGGCCCGGTTCTGGGCGTCGATCGAGTCGATGTCGGGGGCGTCCAACACCGCCATGCCGCGCGGCATGACCGGGTCGGCCACGATCCTGAGCACGTGGACGTCCCTATCGGCGGCGGTGGAACGGGCCAGGCCGGGCAGGACCCGGCCGTCGACGAACCACTCGGTGTCCTGGGGGTGGTGGATCAGGACCGGCGACTTGGTGGTGGGACGGATCACCCCGGTGGGCGAGACGGCGTGGCCGATGATGGAGTTGACCAAGGTCGACTTGCCGGCCCCGGTGGAGCCGCCCACGATCACCAGCAGGGGGGCTTTGATCTGGCGCAGCCGGGGCATGACGTAATCGTCCAGTTGACCCAGAGCGTGGTCGACCTTGGCCCGGGTCTGGGCCTGGCTGGGCAGAGGCAGATCGAGGCGAACCGCCTGGAAGGCGGCGCGCAACAACGCCAGAGCTGATTCCAGCGCACTAGCCACGTTCCGCCTCCTCCCACTCAGGCTGGTGGTCCCCAGCGGGGGTCGACCGCCGTGGACCGCGGCGACCCGGCCCCCAGGCCAGGGCTCGCCAAAGGCGCCGCCGAGTCCAGCGGCCCTGGATAGCCTATCTTTTCCCCTCGGCGCCGCCACAAGTAGGGCCGTAGTCCGCCAGGATTCTCAATCGCACGTTGAGATCTGGCCTGACGGATGCGGCCGATCAACTCGTGTTCGCGCCCCAAGCCACCCTGGTCGACCAGTCCGCGGGTCACGCCATCGCGCAGGTGAGCCAGCTCGGTGACGGCCCGCTGCAAGCGCCAGGTGGCCCAGAAGCTGCCGTGCCACAGGCTCATGGCCAAGGCCCAACCGCGGGTCCGGAGCCGGCCGAACAAAGCCGGGTAGGTGGCCGGCAGCCAGCCCATCACGACGTAGTCTGTCAGCCGGTCGCGGATCAGGCGGCCCTGGGCCAGACAGCTCGTCACCACCAGCAAGACGGCCCCGGCCACCAGGGGCAGGGCCGCGAAAATGTACATCCGCACAGCGACGCTCTGATCGGCCAGACTGGCCACGAAATTGAACAACATGTGCGACAGGGCGGCCAGCAGGAAGCCGGCCACCGGGGCCAAGACCCGGACCAGCTTGGAGCGCTGACGCACCGCCACGGCCACCCCCAGTCCGGTCATCATGGTGAACAGCGGATGGCCGAAGCAGGTGTACAGGCCGCGCATCTTGACGATCTGGATCAGAGCGGCTTGGACGTCGCCGGCCGATTCGGTGTACGAGCCGTAGACGATCACCCGGGCGTAATAGACGATGTTCTCGGTGAAGGCGAAGCCGACCGCCGACAATCCGGCCAAGACGACGCCGGACAGCCGGCTGGTGATCCGGCCCCGGTCGAGGAAGGCGATCAGGAAGATGACCGTGGCCTTGGTGGACTCCTCCACGAAGGGGGCCACGTAGATGGCCACGCGACTCTGCAGGGTGCCGCCGACCTGGTCCACCACGGCCAGTCGCGCGCCGACCCAGTCGTTCAGGTTCAAAGACAGGTCGACCGCCACCAAGCCGCCCCACAGCAGGGCGATCAACCAGATCACCAGACGCTGGGGCCGGAAACGGTCGGCCAGCAAGAAGAGCAGGGTCAAAGGCACCAAGGTCAAAGCGGCGTACTTGGCGGCCAGCCGCAGGGCGTCGTCGTTCAGGCCGGGGATGGTGGTCTGGTCGGACTGGGCCAAGGGGGCGGTCACGGTCAGGTAGGCGTCACGGCCGCACCAGCAACAGAGCAGGCCGACCGCCAACAGGGTCCAAGTCCAGCGGCTGCGCAGGACCCGCCGCAGCCGACCGTCCTGGGTCGGGGGCAGCGGCACACCGGCCCGCCGCCGCTGGTACGCCATCGTCCGAGGGCTGACGACGTTAGCGACTGACATTCCCACAGGATAACGGTTGAACGGTCCGGGCCACTCTCAAGCGGCCCGGCGGCGGTCGCGCCAGGTCTTGATCCTGGAAGCGATCACGACTACGACCAAGGTGCCGATCACGACGCCCAAAGAGACTTCCAAGGAGGGCTCCCACAGGTGGATGGGCTGGCCGCCGTTGAGGAAGGGCAGCTCGTTGGTGGCCAAGGCCTCCAAGACCAGTTTGCAGCCGATGAAGCCGAGGATGACGGACAGGCCCTGGGGCAGGTAGACCAACCGATCCAGCAGGCCGCCGATCAGGAAGTAGATCTGACGCAGGCCGAGCAAGGCGCAGGCGTTGGCCATGAAGACCAGGTAAGGCTCGTGGGTGAGCCCGAAGATGGCCGGGATGGAGTCCATCGCGAACAGCAGGTCGGTCGAGCCGATCGCCACCATGACCATGAACAAGGGGGTGAAATGGCGTTTGCCCTCCAGGCGGACCGTGACACGGTCGCCCTGGTATTCCGAGGTGGTGGGGAGCCAACGGCGCACCAAAGCGACCAGCCGGGGCTCCCGGTAGGCGGCCGCCTCGTCCTTGCGGTAGTGGTCCACCACCAGTTTGACGGCGGTGTAGACCAGGAAGGCGCCGAAGAGGTAGAAGATGGCCGACAGCCGCTCGATGATGGCGGCCCCGATCATGATGAAGCCGGCCCGCAACACCAAGGCCAAGGAGATGCCGACCAACAGCACCTTCTGCTCGGCCTCGCGCGGCACTCGGAACTTGGTCATGATCAACATGAAGACGAAGAGGTTGTCCAAAGAGAGGGACTCTTCGGTGAAGTAGCCGGCGAAGAACTCGCCGGCCGAGGTCCACCCAGCCGTCAGGCCCAAGCCGACGCCGAACAAGACGGCGGCCGAGACGTAGATGGCGATCCAAGTCACCGACTCGCGGAAGCTAGGGACGTGGGGTTGGCGGACGTGGAAGAAGAAATCGAGCGCTATGACGCCGATGACGACAGCGAACGAGATGATCCAAGTCACAACGTGAACTTGCATAAGTCTCCCCTCCTAAGACGCGACCGATCACGTCTGGAGGTCTCTCTCGCTCAGCCAGGATGCGAACCGGAGGACCCGGACCGGCCAACCCGGACGTGGTGACGAACCCTCCACGGGGAGATACTCCCCTCCAATGGGCCGACTCTACCATGGTTGGCCCTGACCATGGACCTGCCAGTTGTCAGCGCCAGCCCTTTCCAGCCGGCTCCCCAGCCGCCGACGGACCGGTCCGCGCCGACCGGGAAGGCGCGCGCCGCCGTTCGGCGGTGTTCGTATGAGATCACTTCTGGGCTTTATCGGATCGTCTCTGCATGATCGAGTGCGCTTGTGATCATTCGGTCTTAGGATGGGGACCAGGTCACCCGCCGCTGGGGCGGCTCGACCGCGAACCTGACAGGAGAAGGGCCAGATGGAACAGCGATACGCCACCGCGCCGGAGCAGATGCTCGGTCTGGACAGCGCCGGACTGCGTCAGAAGTACCTGATCGAGCAGGTCTTCGCGCCCGACCAGACCCGCTTGGTCTACACCCACCACGACCGCATCGTCTTGGGCGGCCTCCAGCCGGTGTCCGGCCCGATCCGACTGCAAGCCCCGCCCGAGCTGCGCAGCGCCGGATTCTTCGACCAGCGCGAGGCCGGCCTGGTCAACGTCGGCGGCTCGGGGACGGTCACGGTCGACGGAGTCAGCTATCAGCTGGCCCACGGCGCCTGCCTGTACATCGGCCGCGGCGCCGGCGAAGTCGAGTTCGCCAGCGCCGACCCCGGCCAGCCCGCCGCCTTCTACCTCTTCTCCGCCCCGGCCCACACCAGCTATCCGACCGTCTTGGTCCAGCCCGGCCAGGGCACGGTACGAGAACTGGGCGACCAGTTGACCTCCAATCGGCGCACCCTGAACCAATACATCCACGCCGACGGCGTGGCCTCCTGCCAGGTCGTGATGGGGGTCACCAGCCTCCATCCCGGCAACATGTGGAACACCATGCCGGCCCACACCCACGACCGTCGGACCGAGTGCTACCTCTACTTCGACCTGCCGGATGAGGCCCGCGTCATCCACCTCTGCGGCCAGCCCGACCAGACCCGCCATCTGCTGGTGGCCGACCGCCAAGCCGTCATCTCGCCCAGTTGGTCGATCCACTCCGGGGTCGGCACCGCCGCCTACTCCTTCGTCTGGGCCATGGCGGGTGAGAACAAGACCTTCGACGACATGGACCCGGCCCCGGTCACAGACCTGCGCTGAGACCGAGGAGAGCGGGGTTGGCTCGGCCTCAGCGGTTGAGCCAACCCCCGTCCACGGTCAAGATGGCGCCGTGGACGTAATCGGCGGCGGCCGAGCAAAGGAAGACCATCGGGCCGGCCAAGTCTTCGGGCACGCCCCAGCGTCCGGCCGGGATGCGCTCCGAGATCGAAGCCTCGCGCCCGGAGTCGGCCCGCAGCGGGGCCGTGTTGTCGGTCGCCATGTAGCCCGGCGCGATGGCGTTGACGTTGACGCCCCGGCCGGCCCACTCATTGGCCAAGGCCTTGGTCACACCGGCCACGGCGTGCTTGGTGGCGGCGTAGCTGGGCACCACCACGCCGCCCTGGAAGGACAGCATGGAGGCGATGTTGACAATCTTGCCTGAGCCCTGCTCCAGCATGACCCGGCCGGCCGCTTGGCTGAGCCAGAAGACGGCGTCCAAGTTGATGGCCAAGACGTCGTCCCAGTTGGCCTGGCTGAACTCGACCGCGCTCTGCCGGCGGATGATGCCGGCGTTGTTGATCAAGATGTCGATCCGGCCCAACTCGGCCACCACCTGGTCGACCACCGCCACCAGATCGGCCGGGCTGGCTTGACCGAGGTCGCAGGCGATGGGCAGGCAGCGCCGGCCGACGGCCTCGACCCGGGCCACCGTCTCTTGGGGCAGGCTCAGGTCGAGCGAGGCGATGTCGGCGCCGGCCTCGGCCAAAGCCAAGGCGGTGGCTTGGCCCAGGCCGCGCCCGGAGCCGGTCACCAAGGCGACACGGCCCTGGAGTTTGAACTGGTCGAGAATCATCTGACGTGGTCCTTTCAGGCCGGGGTGGATGGGATGATCGCAGTCTTCGGGGCGGGGACGGCGGGCCGCGGCGGGTGGGCCGGGCTCACCAATAGCCCAGCCAGCCGGGGCGGGCGGCTCGCATCAGAGCCTCCAAGTAGAAGTAGTCGCCCCACAGGTTGGCCTCGTCCACCCCGACCAGCTTGGGCAGGTCGTAGACGCCGTGCAGGAGCAAGGCGTCGGACCGCGGCTGGCTCTGGTGCGAGTAAGCGGTCACCAGCGAGGCGGTGATCCGGTCGGCCCAGCCGCTCAAGGTGGCGGCCCGGTCGCGCTGATGGAGCGCCAGCTCGCGCAACCCGCAGGCGGCGATGGCGGCGGCCGAGCTGTCGCGCGGCTGGCCCGAGCCGTCGGAGAAGACCAGGTCCCAGTACGGCACCCGGTCTTGGGGCAGGTGGTCCAGGTAGTAGTCCAGGCAGCGTCCGGCCGCCGTCAGGAAGGAGTCGTCCCGGCTGTAACGGAAGTTGAGGGCGAAGCCCAAGACGCCCCAGGCCTGCCCCCGGGCCCAGCAGGAGTCGTCGGCGTGGCCTTGGGCGGTGGCTCCGCCCAGGGGCCGGCCGTCGGACGGATCCCAGTAGAAGGTGTGGAAGGTGGAGCCGTCCGGGCGCACGATGTGGTCGCGCAGCTGGCTGGCGTGACGATGGGCGGCGCTGGCGTAGTGCGGCCGGCCGCTGACCTCGGAGGCCCAGTACAACAGCGGCATGTTCATGAGCGAGTCGATGATGGTGCGCCCGCGCTGGGCCGGGTCGTCCAAGTCGCCCCAAGCCTGCACCACGCCGGCCGGCTGGCAGATCCGGGCCATCAGGCGGTCGGCCGCCATCAGTCCCGCCCCCCGGGCCATCGGATCGTCGGTCAGACGGTCGGCCGCCACGCAGGACAGGGTGTAGAGGAAGCCGAGGTCGTGGGTGTCGGTGTCCAGTCCGTCCTCGACCCGGCGGGTGAAGTCGGCCACGTCGACCTCGGCCCCCCGGCGGAAGGACTCCTGGCCGCTCCAGTCGTAGGCCATCCAGCGCAGGCCGGTGCGGAAGCCAGTCGTCCAACCCCGGTTGGCGCCGAGCGGGAAGTCGCCGCAGGCCGGCCGCGGCCGATAGCGACCGTCGACCGTGGTGTCGTCTGGGAAGGCGGCTCCGAAGGCCTGGTCTTGGCGGCTCAGTTGGTCGACGGCACGGTCGACGTTGGCCGGCCAGTCGACGGACTGGCGCAGGTCGGACGGGGTGACGGTCAATGCCATAGGTCTCGGTTCCTTCAACGGGTCGATCCAGCGGATGGCGCCAGTCCAGCCCCGGCGGGGCGGGCCGACGGACGGGAGACGGTGATGGTACGGGCCGGAGCCGGACCGATGGTCGACTGGGCCGGATCGGCCGGGGGCAGCCAGGGCAGGTCCGGTCGCAGACTGGTCAGGCCGCGCCGGGCGCCGGCCCAGACGATGTACCAGACGGGAGCCGGCAGGACCAGGGCGACCAGGGCCGGCCGGACGGCGAAGAGCCCGACGAAACAGACCATGACGGCCAGGGCGACCAGGCTGGAGGGCCAACGCCGGATCGCCACCAAGGCGCCAGCCCGCAGGGCCGGACGGAGTCTCAGCCCGGGGTGCTCGCTGGAAGCCACCAGGGCGTAGGGGAAGACCAGACCGGCCAACAGCGTCGCCACCACCAGCGGAGGCAGAGTCAACGCCCCCCAGGGGCTGGTCGAGACGAATTGGGCGTCGACCACCAAGACGCAGCCCACCGCGGCGCCGGCCAGACCGATCCAGGCGCTGCCCCGGGCCCGCCACCAAGCCCGGGCGAAACCGCTCAAGACATTGCTCGAACCGTCCAGCCAGAACTGGCGGAAGACCGCGCTGGCGGCCGTCAAGGCCGGCGCCAACAAGGGGCTGACCAGGGCCAGAGCCAGCCAAGACCGGCTCAAATCGGTCGTCACCAGCAAGACCGTCACCGGCCAGGTCGTCAACAGCAGCATCAAGTCGACGCCTAGGATGACGTAACAGGTGCCGCTGATGGATAGGAAGGCGCTGGCGAAGCCGGAGCGCATCTGGCTCACCCCTTCATCCCGGAGGTGGCGATGCCCTCGACGAAGTAGCGCTGACCGGCCATGAAGATGATCGCGATCGGCACCACCGACAAGACCGACCCGGTCATGACCAAAGCGAACTGCGAGGCGTGCTGAGGGTCGGCGGTGAAGGTCTTGAGACCGAGTTGGATGGTGAACAGGTCGCGGTCGCGCAGATAGATGCGCGGCCCCAAGTAGTCGTTCCAAGTCTTGACGAAGGTCAGCAAGGCCAGCGAGGCGATGGCCGGCACCGACAGCGGCAACATGATGCGCCGGTAGATGCCGAACTCGCTCAACCCGTCGACCCGGGCCGCCTCGCTCAACTCCTCCGGCACGGTCTCGTAGAACTGCTTCATCAAGAAGACGCCGAAGGCCCCGAAGGCCTGCAGGGCGATCATGGACCACAGAGTGTTGGTCAGACCGACCTTCGACAGCATGATGAACTGCGGCACCATGTAGGCCTGCCAGGGCACGGCGATGGTGGCGACGTAACCCAGGAAGAGGGCGTTGCGCCCGGGGAAACGGATGCGGGAGAAGCCGTAAGCGGCGAAGGAGCCGGTGAAGACCTGCAACAGAGTCACCACGATGGACAGGATCATGGTGTTCTTGAGCCAGATCCCCATGTCGGCGTTGACCCAGATGTCGACGTAGTTGTGCCATTCGAAGATCTCTGGGATCCAGCGGATCGGCACCGTGAAGACGTCGTTGTCTTTCTTCAAAGAGCTCATCAGCAGCCAGAAGAAGGGCAGCAGGAGGAAGGCGGAGGCGACGATCAAGGTGCCATACAGGGTGACCTTGCTGATCCGGCGGCGGACGGCGGAGCGGGGCCGCGCCGAGACGCCGGCGGTGGGCACCCGTTCGGGGGCCAGTCTGGGGCTCATCGTTCGATCCTCCGATTGACCAGGAATTGGAAGACGGTGATGGCCAGACAGATGACGAACAAGGAGACCGACACGGCCGAGGCGTAGCCGTACTGATTCTCCACGAAGGCCTTGTTGAAGATCATCTGCGACAAGACGAAGGTCGACTGGCCCGGCCCGCCGTCGGTCATGACCAAGATGAGGTCGAAGACCTTGAAGCTCTCGATCGAGAGCATGACGGTGACGAAGAAGGTGGTCGGCCTAAGACAAGGCACGGTGACGTTCCTGAACCGGCCCCAGGAAGAGGCCCCGTCGACCCGGGCGGCTTCGTACAGCTCGCGCGGGATGGCTTGGAGGCCGGCTAAGAACAGGATCATGTAGTAGCCCATCTCACGCCAGGTGGCCACGATGATGATGGCCGGCATGGACCAGTCGGACGAGACCGTCCAGCGGGGAGGGTTGTCGACCCCGATGAAGCTCAGGACCTGGTTGATGGGGCCGTACTCCGGGCTGAAGAGCAGGTTCCAGACGATGGCGATGGCCACCACCGAAGTGATGTAGGGGAAGAAGGCGGCGGTGCGGAAGAAGGCCACCGCTTTGATCTTGCGATTCAGCAGCAGGGCCAGCCCCAACGACACCGCCAGGGTCAAGGGCAGGTGGAAGACGGTGTAGTAGACCGTGTTCCACAGGGCCACCCGGTAGCTGCGGTCCTTGAACAGCCGGGTGTAGTTCTTCAAGCCCATCCAGTCGGCCGCGCCGAAGGCGTTCCAGTTGGTGAACGAGATGTAGATCAGGGCCACGATGGGCACCAGCGTGAGCAAGGCGAAGCCCACGAAATTAGGCAGGATGAAAGTCCAACCGCTGACCGTGTTGCGCCAACGCAAGCGGTTACGGCGCCGCCGCAGACCGGGCTCGACGACTGTGGTCAAAGGTCACCTCCTTCGGAGTGGACGGACCGAGCGAGATTCGGTTGGGGGCGACTCAGGCCGCCCCCAACCGAATGACGGATGGATGGCCGTCGGGATCAGATCTCGATCTCGTTCTCGAACCGGTCCTGAGCCTCGGCGATGGCGTCGTCGACGGACTGCGACTCCGACATCACCGCGGTGTGGGTGGCCCCCAAGATGGTCTGGATGGCCCCGATGGTCTCGCCCTGCGGGTTCTCCGGCTTGGTCACATGATTGCTCATGGCCTCCTTCGACAGATCGTCGGTCGGCAGGCCGGCCTGGGCGAAGTAGGCGGCGGTGACGGCGTCGCCGGTGACCGAGGAGACGATGCCGATCTTGGCCAGCTCGACGGCGGCGGTCTCAGAGGCGACGAAGGCCAGGAACTGCTTGGCCGCCTCCAGCTTGGCCGAGTCGATCTTGGCGTTGATGCCCATGCCGGTGGGATCGCCGAAGGTGACGGGCTTGGCGAAGGTCGAGCTGCTGTACTGCGGAACCGGCGCGATGCCCCACTTGAAGTTGTCAGCCTCGCCGCCCTTTTGCTGGGTGACCAGGGTGGCGACGTACCAAGAGCCCATCGCCATCATGGCAGCCTGCTGCTTGCCGAACTGGGCCTGGTAGGTCAGCTTGTTGGTGGAGATGGTGCCGAAGGTGGCCTGGGCGCCGTCGTCTTGCAGCGCCAGGACGCGCTCGTAGTAGGGCTTGAGGTAGTCGTACTTGCCGCTGAAGAGGTCGGCGCCCGGAGTCTGAGCCTGAGCGAAACCCTGCAGGGTGGACTGCCAGGAGTGCTCGTAGGCGCCCAGAGCCTGGGAGCCGGCGGCACCGAGGGCGGCGGTCAGATCGCGAGCGGCTTTGGCGTAGTCGTCCCAGGTCCACTTACCATCCGGATAGGCGATGCCAGCGGCGTCGAACAGGTCCTGGTTGTAGAACAGCACCCAGGAGTCCTGGCGGTAGGGAGCGCCGTAGTTGACGCCGTCGATGGCGTAGGAACCGGCCCCGGAGACGTTGGAGGGCAGAGCCTGGACCACGTCGGAGATGTCCAACAGCTGGCCGCCGGTGGCCCAAGAATGGGTCACTTTGGCTTCCTTGATGGTGATGATGTCAGGGGCCTTGCCGGCCGACATGTCGACCTGGATCAGGGTCTGGTAGTCGGCCGCGTCGTATTCGACGATCTCGACCGTGACGTCGGGATTGGCGGCGTGGAAGGCGTCGGCCAAGACCTGGAACTCTGGCGTGGTCTCCAGCGACCAGCCTGAGACGGTCAGGTTGATGGAGCCGCCGGAAGGCGTGTCGCCGTTGTCGCCGCCGCAGCCGGACAGGGCCAAGGCGCCGCTGATGGCCACGGCGCCCGCCATGGTCCACATACGTTTCTTCATTGATTGTCTCCTCTGGGTGACGAAAGGAACTTGAGGCTGGTTTCGTCTCAAGAGGTCGATCCCGGGGGAAGAACCGGGTCGGCCGAATTGGTCATCGGGTCGATGAGGTCGGGCAGTTGCGAACGAGTGACACGACCGTCGGGCCAAGTGACGACGACAGTCGAGTCGAGTCCGTCGACTTCGACCGCCGCCATGGCGGCCTCGGTCGACGGACACCCGGTCAGCCCGACCAGGGCGAAAGCCCATTGGCCGATCTGAACCGGGAGATCAAGGGTGGGCGCCCAGGCCGGGTCGCCCAAGGGACTGGCCTGCGCGCGGCGGGAGACCCGGCCGCTGGCCGGACCGGACAGAGCCGACAGGCTGGACTCCAGCCTGGGGCCGCGCAGGCTGACGGAGGTCGGTCGACCGGTCGGCTGGGGGGCGGGCTGGCCGTCCTCCGGCCAGGACCCGGCCGGACCGGTCTGGACGGTCTCGACGGCGGGGCCGGTCAGGGGCCAACCGCCCAGACGCAGACAGCGGACGGGCTGATCCAGGCGTTCCACCCGCACCCCCCGGACCTCCCAGGGGCCGCGCAACAGCGACCACATGGTCAGCCGTCCGGCCGGGGTGACCGTCCCGGTCCAGCCGGAGCCGTGCCGGGTCTGCTGGGCGGCTGGCTCGATCCAGTGGGCCTCGGCCCGGCTGGCCGCCCAGGCCAGACCGGCCTCGGGGTCCAGACCCGAACCCAGCGACCGCCAACCGGCCCGGTGGCTGGCCCGGCCGCTCTGGTCGATCAGGGCGGCCGACTGCTCCTCCGGCTGGCTCCAGGCGGTCTGGTCCAGCAGGGGGAAGGTGGCGGTGGAGTATCCCAGCCGGGCGTACAACGGCGAGTCGCCGACCTGGTCGCCTGCCTGGGCGTGGTCGGCGCCGTGGTTGGCGATCCGGACCAGACCGTCGGCGGCGGTGCCGGAGACGACCCAGCCGGGGGCGGCCAAGCGGCGTACGAAATCGCCCCGCTCGACCGGCAGGGGCTGTTCCGGCGCGGTCCAGGCCGGATGGTCAGCGGGCAGGGCCAGGCCGAGCAGGCCCTTGGCCGCCCAGTAGGGCGAGCCGGGCCCGGAGTAGGACTGGGCCAACCGGCGCCAGGAGCCGTGCCAGCCCATGTTCAACAGGCCGTCCTGGTCGGGCGCCCCGTGGGCCACGAAATGCGACACCACTCCGGAGGCGGCCCGGCGCAGCAGGCCCGGGTCGGTCGAAGGCACCTCGGCCATGGCTCCGACCCAGAAGGGGGCGGCGGCGGCGAAGCGATAGATCAAGGAACGGCCTTGGATCAAAGGGCCGCCGTCGGCGCCGACCAGGTGGACGGCGTCGGCCAGATAACGGTCCAGGCCGTCGCGGTAGGCCTGGCGACGCTGGGGCGAGACCAAGTCGTCGGCCCCGCGCATACGCAGCCAGAGGGTCGGATACAGGTGCAGGGCCCAACCCACGTAATGGTCGAAGGAGCGCTCCGGCCCGTCCGCCAGCCAGCCGTCGGCCCGGGTGAAGGAGTCATGCCGGTCGAGGTCCTCGGCCACGTCGTCGGCCGACCAGGGGCCGGAGACGGAGCGCAGGAAGGTCTCGACCACGACCCGGAACCAAAGCCAGTTGGTCGGCGGGTAGGTCGAGTCGCCCACCGCCGGGGCCAGCCAGTCGACCAGCCGCTGGCGGACCGCGTCGTCCAAGCGGTCCCAGATCCAAGGCCTGGTCCAGTCCAAGATGAGGGCGATGGAGGCGGCTTCGACCTTGGCCTGGGGGTGCTCGGTCAGACGCACCCAGCGGTCCGCCGCCTGGGGGTCACAGCCGGTCGCCAAGCCTTGGGCGTACCACTCGGCCAGGTTGTCCGGGTCTTGGCCGGATTGGCCGACCAAGCGGAAGCCGGCCATCAAGAAGCTACGGGCGAAGCCCTCCAGCCCGTCGACGGCGTGGCCGTAGCCGCCGGGACGGCCGGGTGGTGTGATCCGGCCGTGGCCGGGCGAGGCCCAAGGCCGCAGGGACAGCAACAGACGGTCGGCCAGGTCGGCCCATTGGGAACGGCCCCACCCGGTCCAGGGCGCGGTCGGATGGTCTGGCCAGGTCGGTTGGACGGCGCCAGCTCCAGCCGTAGGACGCTCCACTATGAGCCTTTCGTCGGGCAGACTGTGTCGAAGGGTTGCTCGATCATCTACGAATGATCATAAACACACCCAATCACACAGACTTGGTCTCGTCAACCGGTCAAATGATCCGATATGATCACGATACGATCACGTTCACCGACCGATCAGGGCCGTGGGGCGGTCGCCAGTCAGGCGGCCGAGACCGACGGCGGGCCGCTCCAGCCGTCGGCTGGGTCCGCTCCCCGACTGACCCTGGCCACTGACCTCGTAGTCGAGGAGGGGAACCCATGACGGACGCTTGGACCGGCCCACTGGCCCGGCTGTGGCCAGGTCTCGACGCCTCGGCTTGGAGCCGGGCCCTGGACCGAGCGGACGGCCCGCTGCCATTGCCGCCGGGCTCGGAGCGGGCCTTCTGGGAGGCCGCCGCGGCCGACGGCGACCAAGCCACTTGGGCCGTCACGGCCCAGGCGGCCGAGGCCGAGCGGGAGCGGCCCTGGCCCGGCGTCTGGGCCCACGCCTGGGCCCGGTACCAACGCGACGGCGACCGCGAGGAATACCAAACAGACCTCTTCGCCCGCACCGACCGACTGAGCCGGGCCGCCCTGATGGCGCTGGTGACGGACCAGGAGCACTGGGTCGACCAGGTGGCCGACGGCCTGGTCCTGGTCTGCGAGCAGAGCAGTTGGTGCTGGCCGGCCCACGACGACGCCTTCACCCGCGCCGGAGAGGTCCTGCCCGACCCCGACCACCCCTTCCTCGATCTGGGGGCGGGCGAGCTGGTCAGCCAGCTGGCCTGGATCGACCATCTGCTGGGGGCGGCTTTGGACCGCTCCTACCCCGGCCTGCGCCGCCGGCTGCGCCAGGAGGCTGACCGACGCGTCTTCCAGCCTTTCTTGACTCGGGACGACTGGCACTGGCTGGGCCTGGACCGTCCGGTCCACAATTGGAGCCCTTGGATCCAAGGCAATCTGCTGATCGGAGCCCTGGTCCTGAGCCAGCCGGACCAGCGCGGCCAGCTGATCGAACGGGCTGTCCAAGGGCTCGACCGCTACCTGTCCGCCCTGCCGGCCGACGGCGCGGTCGACGAGGGTTACGGCTACTGGTGGCAAGGGGCCTGCCGCCTGCTCGAAGCCCTCGACCTGATCTATTGGGCGAGTCAAGGACAACTTGACGCCTTTGATTTGGAAGCGGTGCGCCAGACCGTCGCCTTCCCCCACCGGATGCACCTGGGCGGGCCCTGGCACCTCAACTACGCCGACGCCTCGGCCCGGCCCCAGGGACAACAGCCCTGGGCCGTGTTGGAGCGCTTGGCCCGGCGGGTAGGCGACCGTCAGGCCCAAGCCCGGGCCCGGGCCCAGCGACTGCCCGGCGCCCCGGTGGCCGACCCGGCGGACGGGCTGGGCCGCTTCCTGCTGGCCTGGACCGACCCGGTCTGGAGCCGGGCCGCCGGCCGGTCGCCCTTGCCCCAGCAGTTCTACCTGGCCTCGACCGAGGTCTTCCTGGCCCGCCAAGAGGCCGGCCTCACGGACGGGTTGACGGTCTCCGCCAAGGGCGGGCACAACGGCGAGAACCACAACCACAACGACGTCGGCTCCGTCATCGTGGCTCTGGACGGGGTCCCGGTGCTGGTCGACGCCGGGCGCCCGACGTACACCGCCGTGACCTTCGGACCGGACCGTTACTCCATCTGGACCATGGTCAGCGACTGGCACAACGTGCCCCTGGTGGCGGGCCGCTCCCAATCGGTGGGCCGGTCCTACGCCGCCGGCCAAGCCCGGGCCGAGCTGGGCCCGGAGGCGGCCGAGTTCAGCTGCGACCTGGCGGCGGCCTACGACTGCCCCGGCCTGACCAGTTGGCGCCGCCGGGTGCGCCTGGAACGGGCCGGTCGGGACTCCCGCGTCGTCATCGCCGACGACTGGCGGCTGAGCCCGCGACCGGGCGACGGGCCGACCGAGGCCCGGCTGCTGCTGGCCGGCCAGGTCAGGCCGGTCGAGCCCGGACGGATCGAAGTCACCGCCCTCAACGGCGCGGTCCTGGAGCTGGCCTGGTCTCCGGCCCAGGCCGTCGCCAGCCTGGAGACCCGCCCGCTGGACGACCCCATGCTGAGCCAGGTCTGGGGCGAGTCCTTGACCCGGCTGCGGCTGGACCTGACCGAACTGGCCCAGCCCAGCCTGACGGTGGTCTGCCGCCGATCCGACAATGATCAGAATCCGTGCAGAAACGTGCAAGAATCGACCCCGAGGACGGCCCCGTGCCCGAGTCCTTCGGATTTCCCCGGATCGCCGCTGAACTGAGAGGCACAGGCCATGACGACGGACCAGCGAGACCTGCCGGCGCCCCGGCGCGAACGCTTGCTCGAACTCCTACGCCACCGCGGTTCGGCCCGTGTGACCGATCTGGCCGCCCTGCTCGACGTCAACGCCGTCACCGTGCGCCGGGACCTGGCCCGGCTGGAGAACGACGGCCTGATCGAACGCACCCACGGCGGGGCCTCCATCCCGGCCGCCTTGAGCCTGTCCCTGCCCAATCCGCTGGCGGCCGGCCTGAGCGAAGGCCAAATCGCCATGCTGGTGCCCGGACTCGACTTCTATTGGCCCGAGGTGGCCCGGGGAGTGGAGGCCAGAGCCCGCCAGTTGGGCTTGCGTCTGCTGCTGCGGGGGCACTCCTACGAGAGCGAGGACGAACGGCCGGCCCTGTCACCGCTGTTCGAGGCCGACGACGTCCGCGGCGTCATCGCGGTGCCCAACACCAAAGGGCCGCACGCCGCTGAAGTGATGGCTTGGCTGGCGGCCCAGCCGGCGCCCAGCGTGCTGGTGGAACGGGAGGCCCAGATCGGACCGTCCGGGGAGCCGGTCGAGTCGGTCGTGACCGACCACGCCCTGGGGGCGGCCATGGGGGTTTGGCACCTGTGGAACTTGGGGCACCGCCGGCTCGGGCTGGTGGTCTCCCCGACCAGCCCGACCACCAGCAAGATCAAGGTCGGCTGGCAGCGGGCCTGCGACGAGCTGGCGGCCGAGGACGCCTTCGCCGTCCACATCCCCAACCACCGCACGCCTGGTTTCGGCGCCGCTCTGGAAGAGGTCATCGGCCGCTGCGACGAGACCGGCGCCACCGGCCTGCTGGTCCACTCCGACCGTGAGGCCATGGGTCTGGTGCAACAGCTGGAGAGCCACGGTCGACGGGTCCCCGACGACATCTCGATCGTGGCCTACGACGACGAGCTGGCCGGCCTGTTCACCCCCGCCCTGACGGCCGTGCGTCCGGCCCGACAAGCCCTCGGGGCGGCCGCCGTCGACCTCTTGGTGGCCCGCTTCGAAGACCCCGACCGGCCGGTCCACCGCGTCGTCATCAGCCCCCAACTGTCGATCCGCGAGTCCACCGCCGCGCCGCCGGCCTGAGCCGGGGCTGGGCCGGGCGCGCCGCCGGAAGAGGCGACCCTCTAGAGTTGGGTCCGGTCCCGGGACACGGTGGTCGGGGGCCATCGCTGGCGACTTCGCGCCGGCCAACAGATAAGAGAGCCCCATGGGTGTTCTGACATTGGTTCTCCAACTCCTCATCCTCTTCGGAGCCATCTTCTTAGGCGCGCGGCTGGGCGGCATAGCGATCGGATTCGCGGGCGGGATCGGCGTCCTGCTCCTGGGCGCCACCGGTCTGAAAACGGACTGGCAGGACTACATCCCATTCGACGTGGTCGGCATCATCCTGTCCGTCATCGGCGCCATCGCGGCCATGCAGGTGGCCGGTGGGATCGACTTCCTGGTCGGCTGGGCGGACCGCATGCTGCGCAAACGACCCCAGAGCCTGACCATCGTGGCCCCCCTCATCACCTACCTGATGACGGTCTTGGCCGGGACCGGCCACACCGCCTTCTCCACCCTGCCCGTCATCGCGGAGGTGGCCAAGGAGAACAACATCAGACCCTCCCGGCCGCTCGCCATCTCGGTGGTCTCCTCTCAGATCGCCGTCACGGCGTCGCCCGTCTCCGCGGCGGTGGCCTACCTGGCCGGGGCGCTCGAAGACGGCCAGGTGGGCATCGGCTACCTCCAGCTGCTGGCCGTCTCGATCCCCGCCTCGCTGGCGGCCGTGCTGGTGGCGGCTCTGATCGTCAACTGGCTGGACCGCACTCCGCTCGACCAGGACCCCGAATACTTGAAGCGGCGGGCGGAAGGCCGTGTGGTCATGCGCGGGGCCACCGCCATCGAGCTCAAGCCCAAGGCCAAGGCCTCGGTGGCCGTCTTCATCACGGCGGTGGGGCTGGTCATGCTCTACGCCGTCGTCACCTCCGACCGCTTGAGCCTGATCCAGCAGCCGGCCATCGACCACACCAGCGCCATCATCGCCATCATGTTGGCCACGGCCGCCGTGATCGTCGTCATGGCCAAGATCGACCCGGCCGAGATCCTGAACGCCCCCACTTTCAAAGCCGGCATGAGCGCGGCCATCTGCGTCCTGGGCGTCGCCTGGTTGGGGACGGTCTTCATCCAAGGCCACATGGCCGACATCACCGCCCTGGCCGGGGACGTCCTACGGGCCCAGCCCTGGCTGCTGGCGGTGGTCCTGTTCCTGGCGGCGACGCTGTTGTACTCGCAGGCCGCCACCGCCAAGGCGATCATGCCGATAGCGTTCAGCGTCGGCCTGTCGCCGCTTTCGATCGTCGCCTCCTTCGCCGCCGCCTCGGCCCTGTTCGTGCTCCCGACCTACCCGACCTTGATCGCCGCCGTCGAGATGGACGACACCGGCAGCACCCGGATCGGCAAGTACGTCTTCGACCATCCCTTCCTGGCCCCCGGCCTGCTGACCGTCGGCCTAGCGGTGGCGTTCGGATTCGGCCTGGGGTCGCTCATCCTGTGACCCGGGGACCGGGGCCGGCTCAGACCGTCGGGGCCGGCCGGAGACGGGGACGACTGAGCCAAGCCGCGAGCGACCAGACGGCGTACAACAGGGCCACCACCACGGCGCCGAAGACGACTAGGAGCCCGACGTAACCCGGGGTGCCGGCGACGTCGGCGAAGGTCTCCAAGACGGTGCCGGGCTCGGCCCAGTTGACGAACATGTAATTCGAGCCCAGCCATTTGTTGATCGGGTAGTCCACCACCATCAGAGCCAGGCCGATGCCGAGCACGGCCGGGTAGCGGCGCCAACTGGGGCGGAACCAGCCGACGGCGATGGCGCCCAAGCCGGCCACGATCAACAGCAGATGGGAGAAGTTGAAGAGGAAGTAATGGAAACCGGCCCAGCTGAGGGAACGGAAGACCTCGCCCGGGGTCAAGATGGCCGCCACCGCGCCGGGGAAGCTGAGGCCGAAGGCGTAATTGAGCAGGACCTGGTTGCGGGTGGTCAGACCGATCGGAATGAGGACGCAGGCGGACGAGCACAGATGCAAAGGCAGATGGTCGATCCAGCGTTCCCCGGTGTCGGTCAGGCACATCAACAGCGGCGGGATGATCCACATGGTGAAAACCGCCCCGGCCAGCCAGCGCATGGCCTGTTCGCCCCGCCGACGGGAGGCTCGGGACAGGGCCCGCAAAGCCCAGACCGCGCCCACCAGGCAGAGGACGATGTAGGTCAGATGGGCCGGGTCGCCGAAGCTCCAGCGCCATTGGGGCGAGATCTGGCGAGTGAACATGATGTCGAACAGGCTGTCCACTGGGCCTCCTCAACACCTTGGCCCGGACCGGAGCGGCTCTCCGTCGCCCATTGTGGCGCCCTTCGGCCCATCCGGGCCACAACCAGCCGTCCTTGGCCGCCGACCGACTCGGCGCCCCATGGAGGATTCGAACCTCCGACCGACAGATTAGAAGTCTGCTGCTCTATCCACTGAGCTAATGGGGCCGGCTGGTCTGTGGACCGAAGCTCGATTCTATAGTCCGAGGTCTAGAGTTCTGCCGATGCCTGACACAACCGTACGCCCCGAAGGGGGCTGGGGACGGTTCGCCCTGGCGGCCTACGGGCCGACCGGTCTGTCGTCGATCGGCCACGGAGCCACGACGCCGCTGATCGCGCTGTCCGCCCTGGACATGGGGGCGTCGGTCGAGTTGTCCGCCCTCATCACCGGCTTGGCCGCCCTGGGCCAATTGGCGGGCGACCTGCCGGCCAGTTGGGTGGCCACCCGGTTGGGCGAGAAACGGGCCATCGTGGCGGCCTGTCTGTGGGACGCGGCCTGCCTCGGCTTGGCCTTCGCGGCCACCTCCCTGCCCTTGCTTTGCCTGGCCGTGTTCTGCTTCGGGCCGGCCGGATCGGTCTTCGGGCTGGCCCGCCAGAGCTACATCACCGAGGCCGTGCCCCTCTTCTTCCGGGCCCGGGCCCTGTCCAGTTTGGGCGGCGTCTTCCGGATCGGCGGCTTCCTCGGCCCCCTGGCCGGATCGGCCGTAATCGCCGCCTGGGACCTCAACTGGGCCTACGCCTTCGCCGCCGGCATGTCCCTGCTGGCGGCCGGCGTCACCTTGGCCTTGCCCGATCTGCCCTCCGACGTGCGGTCGCGGCGCCAGCACGCCCGCCCGCCCCGGCTCTGGCCGGTCTTACGTCAGCACCTCCGGATCTTCGTCACCTTGGGCACCGGCACCTTGATGCTGACCTTGGTGCGGTCGGTCCGCCAGGCCATCCTGCCGCTGTGGTGCGCCTCCTTGGGCTTGACCGCCTCCGCCACCAGTTTGATCTTCGCCGTCTCGATGGGCATCGACATGAGCCTGTTCTTCCTGGGCGGGTCGATCATGGACCGTTTCGGGCGCTTCTGGGTGGCCACGCCCAGTCTGATCGTGCTCGGCCTGGGGTTGGCCCTGCTGCCCTTGACCCACAGCGTCGCCACCGTGGTGGTGGCGGCCAGCGTGCTGGGGTTGGGCAACGGCATCGGCTCCGGTCTGATCATGGTGCTGGGGTCGGACGCCTCCCCGTCGGTCGGTCGGGCCCAATTCCTGTCCGGCTGGCGCCTGATGAGCGACTTCGGCAACACCATGGGGCCGCTGGCCATCTCCGCCATCGTGGCGCTGGCCTCGCTGGCGGTCTCCGGCTTCGTGCTGGGCGGAGTGGCTTGGCTGGGCTCGGCTTGGCTGGGCCACTGGATCCGCCGCTTCGGCCCGCCCCGCGAGGCCGACCAGTCCTGAGGCTGATCAGTCCTGGAGCCGGGCCAGTCCTGAAGCCGGCCAACCCTGAGACTGGCCAACCCTGAGACTGGCCAACCCTGGGACCGGCCAGCCCACAGGCCGACCAGTCCCGAAGCGGGCCGGCTTCGGCTCCGACCACAGCCGCCCGGGCGGACCGACCGGCCGCAGGCGAACCAGTAGAGTGGGCGGGTGATAGGCAACCTGGTGTGGATCGATTGCGAGATGACCGGTCTCGATTTGGGGCGTGACGCCTTGATCGAAGTCGCCGCCTTGGTGACGGACAAAGACCTCAATGTGCTGGGCGAAGGGGTCGACGTCGTCGTCAAACCGCCGGCCGCCGCCCTGGCCGGGATGGACGACTTCGTCACCGCCATGCACACCAACTCTGGTTTATTATCTGAGCTGGATGACGGGCTGACCCTGGCCGAGGCCGAGGCCGAGGTCTTGGCCTACATCCGCCGCTTCGTGCCCGATCCGGCCCGCGCCCCCCTGGCTGGCAACACCATCGGCACCGACCGGGCCTTCCTGGCCCGCGACATGTCGGCCCTGGAACGCCATCTGCACTACCGCAACATCGACGTCTCCAGCCTGAAGGAGCTGGCCCGCCGCTGGTTCCCGCGCGTCACCTACTGCGCCCCCGCCAAGCAGGGCAACCACCGGGCCCTGGCCGACATCCAGGAGTCGATCGAGGAGTTGCGGTATTACCGTGAGGCTCTGTTCGTACCCCCGCCCGGCCCGGACCGGGCCGCCTTGGAGCGCATCGCCGCCTGCCACCAAGGGGCCCTGACCGGCGTCCGGCCGGCCCCGGACTCCCCTACCCAGGCCGACTGAGCGCCCAGACGGCGCGTCCCACTCTCCGCTCCCCCGCCCAGACCCAGGGGGCTCCGTCATCGGCCGACGTCGAATCGCGCCCGGCTGGCTGGCGAGCTGATTTCACCGACCCCGCAGCGGCGCCGTAGTATGTCCAAGCTGGTCTGCGCCCAGGCGCGGGCCCGCGGTGGCTGTAGCTCAGTTGGTAGAGCACCAGATTGTGGTTCTGGTGGTCGCGGGTTCAAGTCCCGTTAGCCACCCTCGCGTTCCTAACTGCTCACATGTGTGCTGTGCCTGAGAACAGTTAGGCGGAGCCGTGATGGCGGAGACTTCGCCCATGGCGTTCAGGTGACCTTCGACATCGGCCGCGAGCTCATCGACGGACACGACGACCTGTACTGCTACAGTCCCGAACGGTCCATCATCGACGCTTTCAGGCTCGCGCACCGCGAAGGCTCCGACACCGCCATCACCGCCTTGAGACGGTGGCTGCGCGGACGAGGCAACTACCCCGCGAAACTGCTGGGCCTGGCCGAGGCTTTCCAAGGGCGTGCCCACGCATCCGCTCGACCCTGGAAGTCTTGACGTGACACCCGTTCCGACACGGGCCACGGCCGCCGGGTGCCAATTCGCCAGCAGGCTGCTGGCGATTCAGGTAGGCGTTCGCGGTCATCGCGA
>JAIRYW010000007.1 GCA_031267645.1 Propionibacteriaceae bacterium | reverse complement strand
GGAGCCGCCGCGACCGGTGCTCGCACCAGGCCCGCGCCCACCGCCACGGGTGCCGGCTCCCGAACGTCCCGGGCCGCCGGGACGCTGGGTGCCTTGGCCGAGTGTCGAGTTCGCCCGCTTGGGCATCATGGCCGGATTGGGCCTAGCGCCGGTCCCGCCTCCGGCCCCAGCCCCACCGGGACGGGGCGGCCGGCCCTCGCCGGGCGCGCCGCGACCGGCCGGACGGGCGCCGCCGCCAGCGGCGGCCGGACCCCGGCCTTCGCCGTGGGTCGATCGGCGCATGCCCATGCCTTGGCTGGAGGCGTATGGATTGTTGCCCGGCCGAGGGGCCCCGGGACGACGGACGGTGCCCGGCGTGGGCATGCCGCCCGGCCGCGGGGCCGGCCTCGGAATGGGCGGAGTCGGGACCGGGGTCGAGCCCGTCGGCCGCGGTCGTGGGACCGGGACGGACGGACGAGGACCCGGACTGGCCGCGGCCGGCGGAGCGGCCGGAGCGGGCGGCGCGGCCGGAGCGGGCGGCTTGGCGGCGGCCGTCGGAGCCGGCGGGACCGCAGCCGCGGCGGCCGGACGAGCCACCGGCGGGGGGGCCGGCGCAGCCGGCGCGGCCTCAGGAGCGGGAGCGGGGGGCAGAGCCGAGGGGCGCTGAGCGGCCGGTGCGGGCCGCGGCGCGGGAGCGGTGGGAGCCGGCGCGGCCGACGGAGCCACGGCGACGGGGGGGGCGGCGGTCTGAGCCGAGCCGGCCTTGGTCTGGGAGGCGTAGTGATCGCGTAGTCGCCGCTCCACTGGCACCTCGACGGTGGACGCCGAGGAACGGACGTACTCGCCCATATCTTTCAGCGCTTTGAGGACTTCCTTGCTTTCGACTCCGAACTCTTTGGCGAGTTCGTGGACGCGGGGCTTGGCCACAAGTCTCCTTTCGGCCTGGACGCGCGTCCAAACCGGCTAATCGTCGGGGTGCATGCTCATGGGTTGGTACTCATCGCAGTGTCATGAGCGTCGGCCCACCTTCAGCTTCCGCCTGCCCGAGTGGCAGACCGCCGGTCAGTCTATGCCCGACTGGGCGTTATGGGCCAACTGGCCACTCCGCGGCCACCGTCCGCAGCCGATCCAAGTCGGGAGCCGACAGCCGCTGGCGCAGAGTACGGGCTAGTCCACCCCGTTTGACGGCGGCCCGCAGACAGTCCTCCCGACGGTGCAGCCAAGCTCCCCGACCGGGCCTTTGACGGGCCTCGTCCCAGCACACCTGGCCGGTGGCCGGGTCCCAGGCCAAGCGCACCAACTCGGCCGCCGGACAGCGCCGACGGCAGCCCACGCAGGTGCGGACCGGATCGGCCACCTCAGCCGGCGGCGCCGGGCCGGGCCGGACGCGACCGGGGCGGCTGGTCGGGCCGGATGTCGATCCGCCAGCCGGTCAGACGGGCGGCCAAGCGGGCGTTCTGCCCGTCCCGGCCGATGGCCAAGGAGAGCTGATAGTCGGGCACCACGACCACGGCGGCGCGGGCCTCGGCGTCGGCCACCGTGACCGAGGAGATGCGAGCCGGCGACAGCGCGTTGGCCAGGAACTCGGCCGGGTCGGGCGACCAGTCGATGATGTCGATCTTCTCTTCGTTCAGCTCGTGCATGACGGCCCGCACGCGCTGGCCCATGGGCCCGATGCAGGCGCCCTTGGCCGAGACCTCGGGCGACTTGGACCAGACCGCGATCTTGGTCCGGTGGCCGGCCTCACGGGCGATGGCCTTGATCTCGACCACGCCGTCGGCGATCTCCGGAGTCTCCTGCCGGAACAGCTTCTCGACCAAGCCGGGGTGGGTGCGCGAGACGATCACCTGCGGGCCCCGCAGCTCTCGACGCACCGCCACCACGAAGACGCGCAGCTTGGCCCCGTGCGGGTAACGCTCGCCCGGGGCCTGCTCGGCCAGCGGCATGAGGGCCTCGACCGAGCCCAGGTCGACTCGGACAGTGCGGGATTCGCGGTCCTGTTGCACCGTGCCCAACACGATGTCGCCCTCGACGGCCGACAGGTGTCCGTACTTCTGCTCGTCCTCGGCCGCCCGGATGCGCTGGAAGATGATCTGACGGGCGGTGGCGGCGGCGATCCGTCCGAAGTGGTCCGGCGTGTCGTCGTACTCCCCCACCTGATTGCCGTCTTGATCCCACTCCGGGACCAGGACGGCGAAGCGGCCCGATTTACGGTTCAACACCACGCGGGCGTCCGGCTGATGGCCGGGCGTGCGCTCGTAGGCCGACAGCAGAGCGTCTTCGAGGGCGGCGATGACGACATCGGCCTTGATGGCGCGGTCTTGTTCGAGTTGGCGCAAGACCGAAAGATCAATGTCCATCCTGGATCTCCTTGGCGGGTCGGTTGAACTCGACTTGGACCGTGGCGCGAGCCACTTCGGCGTAGTCCAGCCGGACCGAGCCGGCGTCTGTCCGCAGTTCGGCGCCGCGGTCGTCGCTGCCGACCAAGCGGCCCAGCCAGCGGTCGCCGTCACGACGCAGGACTTCGACCAAGCGGCCCTGATTGCGCCGCCAGTGCCGCGGCTCGGTCAAAGGCCGGTCGATCCCCCGCGAGCTTACCTCCAAGACGTAGGGGCGCCGGCCAGTCAGGTCGGAGTCGTCGAGGGCGGCCGAGAGGCCGGTCGAGGCCAGCGCGATCCGATCCAAGTCCGGGCCGCCGCCCGAGCCGTCGTCGCCGTCCACCGTCACCCGCAGGATCTGGCGGTCTCCGGCCCGAACCAAGCTGAGGTCGTCCAGCTCCAGGCCGTGGGCGGCCAGCACCGGTTCGATCGCCTGCTTCAAAGCGGTCATCTTCACAGTCGGCCCCTCAACTCGTCGTAATGCGTTCCGGGCCGGTGGCGAACCCGGCCACCGCCACCCTGTCCGAGCCCGCGGCCCGGACTGATCGTCTGGCCGTGGGCGACCGCCCCGACCACGGCCCTTCCCGGGCAGGACGCCAGCCCTGCTGAGGTCAGTCTAGTGCGGCGACTACTCTGTAAGCCATGTCACGCCGCCGCCCGTCCTTGCCCGGGGTGACAGTGGCGCTAGCCGTCTTGCTGGCCTTGGCCGGCGCCGCGGCCAGCCTGGGCGGCTGGCTGTCCGATCCTCGGCCGACCGGCCAGCCCGCTCCCACGGCCAGCCCGACCTCGCCCCCGGCCCCGGCCGGGACGGCCCAGGCGGCCCGCTTGGAGGCGGCCGTTTGGGCCCGTCTGGCCGGCTGCGCCAGCGCCGACCGGGTCGGCGACCAGGCCGCCGTCTGGCAGGCCTGGGCCGAGTCAGCGGCCCTGCGCTGGCGCGTCTTGAGCGGCCCCGACCCCTTGAGCCGTCTCGACCCCGACCCCAGCCGCCGACCGGGCCAGCCCTGGCCGGCGGCCGATCGAGCCAGTTGCCAGGCCCAGGCCGAGGCCGAGCTGGCCCGGGCCGAACAGAACGCCCGCGCACTCGCCCTGGACGCCTCCGCCAGCGGGGCCGAAGCCGTCTGGTGGGCCGGGCTGGCGGCCGCCTCGGCCCAAGCTCGGCACGGCCTGGCCGGAGTCAGCTGCCAGATCCGCCCGGTCCAGCCTTGGACGACCGTGGCCACGATCGACCCGGCGGCCGGCTTGAGCGGCCTGATCGAGGCCTACCACCGCACCGTCTTCGCGGTCGGGGCCGCCCTCGGGCTGGTCGGCTCGGGCGACCCGGCCAGCCAGCCCCTGCGCACGGTCTTGGAGAGCGCCCGCCGCCAACGCGACGACCTGGTCGAGCTGGCCCTGGCCCAGGGTCAGTCGGTCCCAGTCGCCGCCGTGGCCTACGACCTGCCCCCGGCCGGCGATCCGGCCAGCGCCCTGGCCCTGGTCGGATCGGCCCAGGCCGCCCTTGCCTCAGCCGCCGCCGAGTGGGTCCGCTCCAGTCCGGAGCAGCGTCCCCTGGCCGTCCCGGCCTTGATCGACGCCGCCCTCCTGGCCCTGCCGGTGGGCCAAGGCTGCGCCGCCTGGCCGGGTTGGCCCGACTGATCCAGCCGACCGCCTCACAGAGCCGTGCGGACCAGGTCGTACAACAATCTGGCCTCGACCAAGACGACGCTGACGAAGAAGACCCGCCGGATCAGACGGTGGCCGTGCCGTAAGGCCATCAGGGCCCCGGTCGTTCCGCCGACCAGATTGGCCAAGGCCATCAAGGCCCCCAACCGCCACAGCACCTGCCCTTGCCAGCCCAGCACGGCCAGGGCCACCAGATTGGTGGTCAGATTGGTCAGACGGGCCAAGGCGGCCGCCTCCAGAAAACTGTGGCCGAGCCAGGCGGCCAACCCGATCAGCGACAGGACGCCGGCCCCGGGCCCGATCAAACCGTCCCAGACCCCGGCCAGCGCGCCCAGTTCCAGGGCCCGGACGATCAGGCTGGAGCGGGCCCGGAGCGGCTGGTCGGAGGGACCGTCTTGGCCCAGCCGGGGCCGCCGCCAGGTGTACAGCCCCAGCCCCGCCACCGCCACCGCCACCAGGGGCGTGAAAGCGGCCCGGGGCAGGCTGCCCACCAGCTTCGCCCCCACCGCCGCGCCGACCGCCGCCGTCGCCAGCAGGGGCAGCACCACCGTCAAGTCCAATTTGACTCGCCGCAGATAGGTGGCCGAGGCCGCCGCCGTGCCGGCGACCGAACTCAGCTTGTTGGTGCCGGCGATGACGGCGACCGTGGTGGACTGGGGCAGACCGATCAACAGGGCGGGCAGTTGGATCGCCCCGCCGCCGCCCACCACGGCGTCGATCCAGCCGGCCGCCAGAGCGGCCAGGCAGATCAGGACTAGGCTGCCCGCCGACAGATCGGCCACGGCTTCAGCCGCGGACGGCCTCGACGATCGAACCGACCGCCTGCTCCAAGCGGACCGACTGGCGCTGGCCCGAAGCCCGGTCCCGGATCTCGACCGAACCGTCGGCCAAGGACCGGCCCACCACCACCGAAGTGGGAAAGCCGATCAGCTCGGAGTCGGCGAATTTGACCCCGGGCGAGACCGCCCGGTCGTCCAGCACCACCTCCAGGCCGGCCTCTGACAGCTGGTCGGCCAAAGCCTGGGCGGCTTGGCGCATGGCCTCCTCCTTGCCCGCCAGCACGATCACGACGTCGTAGGGGGCCAGTTCCCGGGGCCAGGCCAGGCCGTGCTCGTCGCAGGTCGCCTCCGCCACCATGGCGACCGCCCGCGACACGCCGATGCCGTACGAGCCCATGGTGACCGTGGCCAACTTGCCGTCCCGGTCCAGCACTTTGAGACCGAGCGCCTCGGCGTATTTGCGGCCGAGTTGGAAGATGTGGCCCATCTCGACGCCCCGGGCCAGCGACAGCGGACCGGAGCCGTCCGGCGCCGGATCGCCCGCCTTGACCTCGGCCACGTCGATCAGACCGTCGGGCTCGAAGTCGCGCCCCGCCACCAGATCGACCAGGTGCTGGTCGGCCTGGTTGGCCCCGCTCGCCCAGACGCTGCCAGGGCCCACCCGCGGGTCGACCAGGTAACGGACCCGGGCCGTCCCGGTCTGCCCCAGGACCGCCACCGGACCGGTCTCGGTCAAGCGGACCGGGCCGATGTAGCCCTTCACCAGTTCCGGGTGGGCGGCGAAGTCGGCCTCGTCGAAGGCGGTCGCCTCAGCCGGGGCCAGCGCCGCCTCCAGCCGCTTCAGATCGACCTCGCGGTCGCCCGGCAGACCGATCACCAGGGGCTGGCGCCGGCCGTCGGGCTCGGTCACCTGGAAGACGACGTTCTTCAACGTGTCGGCCCCGTCCCAGGGTCGGTCCGAGCGGGGGGCGACCCGCTGGCAGACCTCGACCAAGGCGTCGATGGTGGCGGCCCCCGGCGTCAGGATGGCGCTGGCGGGCGGGACCTGGCTGGCGTCGACCGCTTCGGCCGGCGGCACCCGGACGGCCTCGACGTTGGCGGCGTAACCGCCCGGCGAACGCACGAAGCTGTCCTCGCCCGCCTCGCTGACGACCAGGAACTCCTCCGAGGCCGATCCGCCCATGGCCCCGGACATGGCCTGGACCACGACGTAGTCGAAGCCGAGGCGGTCGAAGATCCGGACGTAGGCCTGACGGTGCCGCTGATAGGAGTCCCGCAGCCCGGCCTGGTCCAGGTCGAAGGAGTAGGAGTCCTTCATGATGAACTCGCGCCCGCGCAGGATGCCGGCCCGGGGGCGGGCCTCGTCGCGGTACTTGGTCTGGATCTGGTAGAGGGTCAAGGGCAGGTCCTTGTACGACGAGTAGAGGTCCTTGACCAGCAGGGTGAACATCTCCTCGTGGGTCGGCCCCAACAGGTAGTCGCCGCCCTTGCGGTCCTGCAGCCGGAAGAGATTGGGCCCGTAGTCGGACCAGCGGCCGGTGGCCTCGTAGGGCTCCCGCGGCAGGAGGGCCGGGAAGCGCACCTCCTGGGCCCCGATGGCCTCCATCTCCTGCCGGATGATGGCCTCGACCTTGGCCAGCACGCGCAATCCCAGCGGCAACCAGGAGTAGACGCCGGGGGCGACGCGACGGATGTACCCGGCCCGGGTCAACCAGCGGTGGCTGGAGGCCTCGGCGTCGGCCGGGTCTTGACGCAGGGTGCGGACGAACAGCTCAGACATCCGGATGACGGACAAGGCGACTCCTCGGTCGGCGGGACTGACGCAGGTGATCCTACCCCGGGCCCAGTCTCAGAACAGGACGGTGGCGGCCTCGCCGACCTGCTCGAAGCCGAGCCGGCGGTACAAGGCCAGAGCCCGTCGGTTGTAGTCGTTGACGTAGAGGCAGACGATCGGCCAGCGCTGGCGGCAGAGCCGGACGACGGCGGCCAAGGCCGGCCCGGCCGTGCCCCGACCCCGCCGGTCGGGCCGCAGCCAGACGCCGCCCAGCTGGCAGACCGAACCGGAGTGGACCGACACGTCGGTTTTGAAGACGACCTGGCCGGCTTCGACTAACCCGAAAGCGAGGCCCCGGTTGAGCGAGCTGAGGACGTGGCGGCGGTAAGAACCGGTGGCCTCGACCGGCGACAGGCCGATCTCCTCGGTGTACATCGCCACGGCGGCGACGTAGTACGAGTCCAGCCAGACCGGCCCGAGCGGGCCGACCCGGGGATCGACCGGCCCGGACGGATCGTGGTCGAGGGCCAGGACCGGCTGGCAGGCCCGGACCGCGCGGGGCCGGCCCCAGGCCCAGGGATGGCGCCGGGCCAATTCCCGCCACAGGCCCATGGCCTGGTCCCGGGGACCGACGATGGAGGCGGCCTGGCGCACGCCGCCCAGACGCTGGCTGAAGGCGGCCAGGGCCTCGCCGTCGGCTTCGACCGGAGCCAGGCTGGGGCCCTGACAGAGCAGACCGTTCAGCTGCCCGCCCTCGACCCAACCCAGGACGGGCTGAGCTGACAAAGCCGGTTCCAAACGGCTGCCGCGCAGACGGGCGGCCACCGCGACGTGCTCGACCGGCCGACGCCCGACCAGGGCCAAGGCCTGGGCCAAGTCCCCCGGTCCGAGCTGGCGGACGGTCGGCACGGCTGGGCCGATCTCTCAGTGGACCGTCACGACTGGCTGGCCGACCTCCGACCGTTCCGCCGCCAGGCGGCGCGCTTCAGCCAGCAAGGTGGCCACGATGTCGGCCTCGGCCACCGTCTTGACGACCTCTCCGCGGACGAAGATCTGGCCTTTGCCGTTGCCCGAGGCCACTCCCAGGTCGGCCTCGCGGGCCTCGCCGGGGCCGTTCACGACGCAGCCCATGACCGCCACCCGGAGCGGGGTCTTGAAGCCCTCCAAACCGGCCGTGACCTGATCGGCCAAGCTGTAGACGTCGACCTGGGCCCGGCCGCAGGAGGGGCAGGACACGATCTCGAGTTGGCGCGGCCGCAGATTGAGCGACTCCAAGATCTGCCGACCCACCTTGACCTCTTCGACCGGCGGGGCGGACAGCGAGACTCGGATGGTGTCGCCGATGCCCTCGGCCAACAGGACGCCGAAGGCGACCGCCGACTTGACGGTGCCTTGGAGGGTCGGACCGGCCTCGGTCACGCCCAGGTGGAGCGGGTAGTCGCAGCGGGCGGCCAACTCTCGATAGGCCTCGATCATCACCACCGGGTCGTGGTGTTTGACCGAGATCTTGAAGTCGAAGAAGTCATGTTCCTCGAACAGACTGGCCTCCCAGAGGGCCGATTCGACCAGGGCGGCGGCGCTGGCCCGGCCGTGCTTGGCCAGCAGCCGGCGGTCCAACGAGCCGGCGTTGACGCCGATGCGCAGGGAGACGCCGGCCTGGCGGGCGGCCTGGGCGATCCGGCCGATCTGGTCGTCGAAAGCCTTGATGTTGCCCGGGTTGACTCGGACGGCGGCGCAGCCGGCGGCGATGGCCTGCAAGACGTAGCGGGGTTGGAAGGGGATGTCGGCCACCACCGGCAAGGAGGAGCGGCGGGTCAGCTGGGCCAGGGCGTCGGCGTCGTCCTGGCTGGGCACGGCCTCCCGCACGATGTCGCAGCCGGCCGCCGCCAGCTCGGCGATCTGACGCTAGGTGGCGTCGACGTCGACGGTCTTGGTGGTGGTCATGGACTGGACCGAGATCGGCGCCGTGCCGCCCACCGGGACCGCGCCGACCGCGATCTGACGCGACGGCCGGCGGTGGGCCAGA
>JAIRYW010000064.1 GCA_031267645.1 Propionibacteriaceae bacterium | reverse complement strand
ACCGATCCCGCCGGCGGGCCGCTCTGGCGGGTGCGGGGAGTCAAACCCGAGCGTTGGGTGCGCCAGACCGACTTCGCCAACGCCGAAGCCGTCGGCTACCTGGCCGATCGGCTCAACCGGCTCGGAGTCGAAGACGAGTTGGCCCATTCGGGGGCTCAGGCCGGCGACCCGGTCGCCATCGGCGGGGCCGACGCCGTCGTCTTCGACTTCGCCCCCCAGATCGACATCGGCGCCGAGTTGCTGTCCCGGCGGGGCGACGACAACCGCCTGCAGGAGCTGCGCCCGGCGGTCCAACGACGGCGGGTCCGCGACGCCGAGTACCATGCCATGCGGGCGGCGGAGCAGACGGTCGGACTGGCCTTGGAGGGCTATCCCGCCCCCGACCAGGCCGACGCCGGACCGTCCGAAGAGACCAGTCCGACCGACTGAGACGACTGACCGAGACGACCGGAAGGGGACCCATGCGCCAGCGCGTCGCGCGAGCCCGTCGGGTCGTGGTCAAGGTCGGATCCAGTTCTTTGACCGCCCCTGACCACCGCATCGACCCGGTCCGGCTGAGCGCCCTGGTGGCCAGTTTGGCGGCCGCCCGCCAGAGCGGCCGTGAGATCTTGCTGGTCTCCTCCGGGGCCATCGCGGCCGGCTTGGGCCCGCTCGGCCTGCGCCATCGCCCACGCGACCTGGCCAGCCAACAGGCCGCCGCCTCGGTCGGCCAAGGCCTGCTCTTGGAACGTTACGCCAGCTTGTTCTCCGAGCACGGCGTCACCGTCGGACAGGTCCTCCTGACCGTCGACGACACCCGGCGGCAGGCCAGCTACGGCAACGCCCTGCGCACCTTCGACCGCCTGCTCGAACTGGGCGTGCTGCCGATCGTGAACGAGAACGACACCGTCGCCACCCAGGAGATCCACTTCGGCGACAACGACCGTCTGGCCGCCCTGGTGGCCCAGCTGGTGCGGGCCGACGCTTTGGTCCTGCTGTCCGACGTGGACGGCTTGTACACGATGGACCCGAAGTCGCCCGAGGCCAGCCGAATCGACCAGGTCGACGCCATCGACGAGCTCCAGGTCGACACCTCGGCCCGGGGCTCCGAAGTCGGCACCGGGGGCATGACGACCAAGCTGGAGGCGGCCCGGATCGCCTTGGCCGCCGGCATCCCGGTGGTCCTGGCCGGGGCCGACCAGGTCGGGCCGGCTCTAGCCGGGCAGCCGGTCGGAACCTTCTTCCCAGCCTCCGCCAAGCGACGCCCGGCGCGGCTGAACTGGTTGGCCCACGCTTCGGCCGTGGCCGGCGAACTGGTCTTGGACGACGGCGCCGTCCGAGCCGTCACCACCACGGCGGCTTCGCTGCTGCCAGCTGGGATCTTGGCCGTGCGGGGCGACTTCCACACCGGCGACGTGGTCCGGCTGGTCGACGCCGAGGGCCAGACCGTGGGACGGGGCATCGTCAACTACGACGCCGAGGTCATGCCCGAGCTGCTCGGCCGCGGCACCCGGGAGCTGGCCAGTCGGTTGGGACCGCAATTCGAGCGCGAGGTGGTGCACCGCGACCAGCTGGTGTTGCGGCGACGCTCTCGTGAGAGGAGCTGAGGCGATGGGTCTGACCGTCTTGGGCTGGTTGGCGGCGGCCTCCTCGGCCGCCGTGGCTCTGCCTCAGCTGGTCCATCTGTGGCGCGACCACCGTTCGGGCGGGGTGTCGCTGCTGTTGTGGCAGTTGACCATGTGCACCTCGATCGGCTGGACCATGCACGGTTTCCGGGACGCCCAAGCCAACATCGTCGTGCCCAACGCTCTGGGCACGGTCATCGCCGGTTTGGTCCTGGGAGCCATCCTGTCCGATCGCGACCTGGACTGGCGGCGGGTCTACCCGCCGGCCGTCCTGGCCGGCTTCGCCGTGGGGGCGACCGATTGGCTGGTGTCGGCGGTCGTCTTCGGTTTGATCATGCTGGTCCCGGCCCTGGTCGGCCAGATCTCCCAGGGCCGCGGCCTGGTGGGCCACCCGGACATCCGGGGAGTGTCGGCCGGCTACCTGGCGGTCAACCTTCTGGTCCAGGCCCTCTGGTTCGCCTGGAGCGTCGGAGCCCAGGACGGCTCCATCATGTGGTGCGCCGCTCTGACCGGCCTGGCCATCGTCGTCAACCTGGTCCTCTACGCCACCCGCGCCCTGGGCTGGCGCCGGTCCGAGGCGTCCGAAGAGACGTCGGCCGAGACGGCGGCCCCGTAGTCGATCCGCGGCCGGCCGGGACGGTTACGATGAGGTCATGGAGACAACGGGCGCTGAGGCCGGACTGATCCACGATCCAGCCGTCAAGCGGCTACGGCTAGGGGTCATGGGTGGCACCTTCGACCCCATCCACCACGGCCACTTGGTGGCCGCCTCCGAAGTGGCCAACCGCTTCGGGCTGCACGAGGTCGTCTTCGTGCCGACCGGCGCCCCCTGGCAGAAGGCCGACCGGCGGGTCTCGACCCCCGAGGACCGCTACCTCATGACCGTCATCGCCACCGCCTCCAACCCCAGCTTCTCGGTCTCCCGGATCGATCTCGAACGCGGCGGCCAGACCTACACGGTCGACACCCTGAGCGACCTGCGGGCGATCCGGGGCGACTGCGACCTCTTCTTCATCACCGGGGCCGACGCCCTGTCCCAGATCCAAACCTGGCGGGGGGTGGACCAACTGTTCGACCTGGCCCACTTCGTGGGCGTCTCCAGACCCGGTTCCTCTTTGCACGACTCGGCCATCGCCGACCTGCCCCGGGACAAGACGACATTGCTGGAGGTGCCGGCCTTGGCCATCTCCTCGACCGACTGCCGCCGGCGGGTCGCCCAAGGTTTGCCGATCTGGTACCTGGTGCCAGACGGTATCGTCCAGTACATCGCCAAGCGAGGGCTGTACCGCGATTGGGGAGAAGACCTGAGTGGAGTTTAAGGAGACCGCGTGAGCGCTAGTCAGCTAGCCGTCGACCTGACCGATCTGGCGGCTAAGGCCGCCGCCGACAAATTGGCCGGTGACATCCTGGCCATCGACGTCTCGGAACGGCTCGCCATCACCGACGTCTTCCTGATCCTGACCGGCCACAGCGACCGTCAGGTCCAAGCCATCGTGGACGGAGTCGAGGAACGTCTGCTCCAGGCCGGCGTCAAACCGGCCCGCCGCGAGGGCGACCGCGAGGCCCGCTGGATCCTGCTGGACTATGTCGATCTGGTGGTGCACGTCCAACAAGCCGAAGCCCGCCGCCTGTTCGCCCTCGACCGGCTCTGGCACGACTGTCCCGTCATCGACCTCGACCTGCCCCAAGACCAGCCCGTCCCAGCCGCCGTCTGAGGCCCCATCGCGTCGGCCCGTCCCCGCCGGACCAAATTGCTACCACCGGCCGACTCCGGTATTCTCTGTTGACGCCGCGACAGCGGCCTGGGGCTATGGCGCAGTTGGTAGCGCGCTTCCATGGCATGGAAGAGGCCACGGGTTCGAATCCCGTTAGCTCCACTTCACTCTCTCGGGTTGTGCCCGCCCTTCGGCGGGCCTTTTCGTTTCGTCGTTTCTTGTGGGGGTCGAACCCCCACGCCCCCAGCCGGGGGTAAGCCCCCCGGACCCCTGCCCTGGTGGTTGGGTTTGCCAGTGGCGAACCTCGCTCAACGGTCTTTCAATGGCGGGGGCCAAACCCCCGGGCCCCCTTGCCGTGGTTGGGTTCTGAGCGGCGAGCGGTCCGCCGCCCGGTAAACTTATGGGCGCCGTCGGCGGAAGGAGTCGCAGGATGTCGATCATGACCATCACCACCACTCAGCGCGCTGAGCGCGAGCGTCAGGTCGCCGAAGCTATCCACAGCGGCGAGATGGAGGGGCTCCACACCAGCGAGGCGACGAAGGCTGACGCCGGCAAGTACGTCGCCGGCGAGATCGACCTCGGCGAGCTTGAGGCCCGGGTGCGCACCCGCTATGGGATCGTCTGACTTCGTCGACCCCTACCTCGATCCGGCGACGGGGATTCTGAAAAACCTTGTCGGCGCCAGCGCCCAGGCCGAACTCGACCGGATCGAGGGTGACCTCGTTCCGATCCGCGCCCTGCGCCTGGCGGTCGAACCGCCGAAACCGACCGGGGACCTGGCCGAGCTACGCGCGATTCACCGCTTCCTGTTCAGCCCGATCTACGGCTGGGCCGGGGAGTTGCGCACCGTCGACATCCGTAAGAACGTCGAAGGCTCTGGCTACTTCGTCCCTGTCTCTATGATCGAGCGGGCCGCCGGGTTCGCAACTGACGAGCTGCGGGCGGACGACTATCTGCGCGGCATGGACCGGACGACCTTCATCACCCGCCTCGCGCACCACTACGACCAGTTCAACTACATCCACCCATTCCGCGAAGGCAACGGTCGCACCCAGCGATGGATGTGGGACAGGATCGCCCGCCAAGCCGGCTGGCGACTCGGATGGATCGGGGTCACCGGCGCCGTGAACGACGCCGCATCCCGAGCCGCCGCTGAAGAGTGTGATCTCAATCCATTGATCACGATGCTCGACCGGGTCGTCGTCCCGTTGTAGTTTTCAGCAGGGTACGGCGGCTTCAGGTCAGTCGGACACGCCCAAACGCGATGCGCCCCGAAACTCATAACGACTAGTTCCAAAGAACTCGAAGACTTACTAATCCTCGGGAGTCGCGGTGGCTCAGGTCAATTGCAGTGTCTGGCGAGTTCCATACCGTTTACGCTAGCGGAACCGCGAAAGGTCTGTCGACGTGTTAGCGCAGGGCGCTGGCGAATCGCTGCAGGGCCTCGTCATAGCGTGCGGAGACTTCGTGGGGGACTTTGAAAGTGATCGTGAGCTTCAGTGACACCGACTTGCCGCTTTCAAGTGTCTTGTGCAGGTGGTCCATCCGTTCGCGGAAATCCTGAACAAATTCATGTATCGCCTCGATGGGCTGTGCTGCGTAGTCGGCGAGTGCCTGAAGCATAACGCGCCCTTCAGTAAGTAGAGTTGTCGTAGAGCGGATGCGGTGCGCCCATGCGAGTAGCTCGTCGTAGATCATCAGCATTCGGCTGGCTAGGTGCTGGATCAGGTCTGGGTCGCCTGATTCGCCTGGTGCGCCCATCGCTGTTTCCTGGGCGGGACCAAGGAGCAGGTGCTTGAATGTCTCCGTGATGCTCAGGACCCGTGCGACCTCGATCTGTGTGTATTCGACAAGATTATCTGTTGTTACAAACTCTCCGTCCAGGGCAAACTGCAAGCGGTGATCGAGATAGGCGTCGTTTCGTTGCTCGACCCCGGTGGATAGCCAGTAGCTGAAGAGGATGTACTCCCAGCCATCAGGCCGCTCCCCGATGAGCGTTGCGGCCTCTGCGGGTGTGCGTGGCACACGGCCGTTGAAGCGTCGAGTCCCATCCGCTTGTGATGACCCGAGTTTCGCCATGATCGCCGCAGCAATTCCAGATGCACCCTCGACCTGGGCATCGAGGTACGCGACGGTGATTCGAACGCCTGCAAGCTCCGTAGAGTCCAGACGCACTGGGAGAAGGTACGGAGTAGGACTCTGCATCGCACGAGCCAAGACGTTTCGCCTCTCCAAGCGCGTCCACGGTTTTGCCGCGTAATGCGCAGACACGAACATCACCGCGAAGCGAGCTCGATGTTCGTAGACATCAGGAAAGTACTCAGTGAGGTCCTGGCCCCACATCTCGATCTTTGCGTCCTCGTCGTAGAAGACCGTTAAGCCGGCCTCCTTGACGAGCACAACTACTTCGTCGACAAACGCTCGGTCCTCGCCCGCGAAAGTCACTGCTATGTCGAAGTCATATTCAGCCATTCAGCACGCCTCCCGGGGTCAGAGCCATAGTATGGCTAGCGGCGGCTGGCTGGGTCGAGGACCTGCGCCGCGGTCGTTGGCTCGAAGGCGTCATACCTGTCCTCGATAGTAGGAGGGAACTCGTCCCCATGAGGATAAATCAGCAGATGCTAGGCCCGCAGCTGCGCTTGGAGCGTAGGCCCTAACTTCGCTTCGCTCGGTTCTTTTCCCATTCCTTGTCGCGGTCGAATCTTGACTCCGCGACTGACGAGGTATCTGCGCAGGGTTGTCTCGGTGACTCCGAACTCGGTGCCGACATCTGCCAGTGAGGGACCATCTAGATGCAACTCCGCAACCCTCTCGATCTGTTCTTCGACGAGCGGCGTCCGCTTCAAGGTGATACCACGCGCCTGGAACTCGACACGAATCCGCTTGCGGCTCTCATGGAGCAGGGCGGCGCAGGTCCACGAATTAGGTCTTCGTTCTAGCTATCGACCCCATATATGCCGCAGGCTGAGACTCGCTCTTCCACGTCGGTAAGGCGGCCGGGCCGGTGGCCCTCGTCGAACTGGGCAAAGCCAGTGGCCGCTTCGCTGAACTCTGGATGTGCGACAGACGGAGAGCTTTCACTCAGGTCGGCGCTTTTCGCAACTCACGACGGGTCAATATGGCCCAGTTCTCGGGCGGTAGGCGTCCCAGCGCATCGCTTCCAGCCCTAAAGTACGGATGGCCACAGCTCGGTCCGGTGGCGGGCGAGGCGGGTCGAGTGGGCCGGGGCGCGGCTACGCGGTGGCGGGTGGCAGCAGGCGGGCCATGATGGCCTCCATCTCGGCGTCGTCGGAGATGCCCTGGAAGTCGTGGCGGGGAGTGTAGTTCGCTTCCAGCGTCCGGGCCTCGTCGGCGGTCAGTTCGAGGTCGAGGGAGGCCACCGCCTCATCGATTTGGCGCGGGCTGCTGGCGCCGAGCAGCGGCGCGGTGACGACCGGCTGGCGGCGCAGCCAGGCCAACGCGACTTGGGCCCGGGAGACGCCGCGGGCCTGGGCCACGGCGCCCACGGCGTCGATCGTGGCCCGGTCGGCGGTTGCCGTGGCCGGGCTGTACAGCAGGTCGGCGTAACCGTCGCTGCCGCCGCGGGCGGTCGACCTGGCCTCGCCCCAGGGGCGGGCCAGACGTCCGCGCGCCAGCGGGCTCCAGACCAGGGTTCCGACGCCTTCGTCCAAGCAGAGGGGGATCATCTCGCGTTCCTCCTCGCGGGCCAGCAGGTTGTAGTGGTCCTGCATGGAGACGAACCGGGCCCAGCCGTGCTCGCGCTGGAGACGCCGAGCCTTCGCGAACTCCCAAGCCGGCATGGAGGACGCCCCCAAGTAACGCACCTTGCCCGCTTTCACGAGGTCGTGGAGCGCTTCGAGGGTCTCTTCCAACGGAGTGCTGTGGTCGTTGCGGTGGACTTGGTAAAGGTCGATGTAGTCGACGCCGAGCCGGGTCAGCGAATGCTCCACCTCGGTCATGACGGCCTTGCGGCTCAGCCCTTTGCCGTTGGGCCCGGGTCGCATCGGGTGGCGCAACTTGGTGGCGATCACGACCTCGTCGCGCTGGGCGTAGTCGCGCAGCGCCCGCCCCAGGATCTCCTCGCTGGAGCCGAGGGAGTACATGTTGGCGGTGTCGAAGAAGTTGACGCCGGCCTCGAGGGCGTGCTTGATCAGCGGACGGGCCGTCTCCTCGTCCAGCGACCAGACCGGGTGGCCTCGGTCAGGGTCGCCGTAGGTCATCGCGCCGATGGCGAGGGGAGAGACGTCGAGGCCGGTGGCGCCGAGTTTCACGTAATACATGGCGGGCGCCTCCTGATAGGCTGAAAATCGCGGAGAGTTCTCCGTGATTCAAACTAGCGGAGAGTTCTCCGCAGGTCAAACAAGGGCTGGGCGCATGGCAAGGGCTTCGACCGGGTACGAGACTCAGCGCGCGGTCGCCACCCGGAACCGGGCGGCCATCCTGGCGGTCGCCCAGGAGTTGCTGGAGGCGGACCCGGCGGCTTCGACGAACGAGATCGCCAAGCGGGCGGGCGTCGGCGCCGGCACTCTCTACCGGCACTTCCCTTCCCGGGCCGAGCTGATCCTGGCGGTCTACCAGGGGGATGTCGAGCGGCTGGTCGGCTCGGTCGACGACGTGTTGGCCGCCCACTCCTCCGCCCTGGCCGCCTTCGTGGCCTGGTTCGAACAGCTGGCGGCCTACGTCCGGGTCAAACACGGTCTGGGCGAAGCGCTCCACACCGCGGCGGCCCAGGACGTGATCGACGCCACCTACGCCCCGGTCACAGCGGCCGTCGGACGGCTGCTCGACGCCTGCGTGGCCGAGGGGAGCGTCGCGCCCGGGCACGACCCGGCCGACGTCCTGCTCTTGATGGGTTTCCTGTGGCGTGTCGCCCCCGGCGACGCGGGCGTCGCGCAGGGCCGACGTCTCACGGCCGTGGTCCTGGACGGCATCCGAACTCCGGTCCGGAAACGGTCGGGCGTCTGATCCGAGAGAGGCTCGGGTGGCCTTCGCGTTCGGTCCCGGGCGTCGGCCAGATCGGCGGTGTCGGTCGTCTGATCCGGGAGAGGGCCGGACGGCCTTGGAGCGGGGGGTGAAGTGGGCGGCGCCCAGGCGGCGAACACGGTCGGCCCAACCCCAGTCTGAAGGTCGGGTCCCAACTCGGCGGCGAGAGATCGCTGAGCGTGCCGTTCCGATGGCCGATGATCGCTCCGACCCTAGGTCAGGCCAGCGGTCGATCCCGCTGGCGCAGCCCGTCCAGCAGGCTGGCCCGGTCAGCCGGTCCAAGTCCTGACCAGGCGGGAGCGGCACGCCAATGGCTACTGCCTGGCCCACCACCTCCTCGAGACGGAGGACGGCCGCACTCTCAGCGTGATGTCGATCCGCTACGAGGACGACTACACCAAGCGGAACGGCGCCTGGCTCTTCGCCGAGCGCCGACTCGTCATCACTTGGACCGATTCCGGCCCGTCCCAGGCCTGACCCGAACCATAAGGTGGGACCAGGTCCATCCTCACCACGTCACCCGCCGCCGAGACCTGCGCCGTCGTCGGGGGCGGCCTTGGACTTTTGGGTAGGGGAGCGCGGCCCAGGCGGCGATGCGGCGTCAGAAGACAGTCTTGCTCCGGAGTTTCTGTTTGAGCGTCTCCACCAAGCTTTGGCGGGTGTTCTCCTGAATCTCGGCCTCGCTGTAAGGGCGCCAGATGTCGTCGATGTGGCGCGTGTCCGGGGCGTCCCAGCCGACGCCGCGCACGACCCGGATCGGGAACGCCAACGGGATCCAACGGCCGGCCGGGTTCCGGTCCAGCAGGAGAAGGTCGGGCGGAATCTTGATGCCGGCGCCGAGTTGGCTTTCTGCCACCAGAACGGGGGGCAGTTCCAGGGGCGGCGGCGCGGCGAGGGCGTAACCCATGCGGTAGAACGTGCCCGCGCCCTCCTGTTTCTTCTCCAGGCCGCAAACCTGGCCGTTCGGCAGGACGCCCAGCAGAGGATGGCCGGGGATCTGATACAGGATGTGGTGCGACTCGGTCTTCCCCCGAGGCTGCCAGGCCGGCAGGCGCTCCGGCTCAAGCCCGACTTGCCGGGCCGCCTCTGGGAATTGAGCGGCCTGGCCGACGTACGACGCATAGGTGTAGACCAGCACGCGCTTGAGGAAGTCGTTGAGCCGTCCCAGTTCGGCCACGCGGGCGGCTCGGCTCGCACCCGCCGCCTGTAGATCGCCCAAGTCGCCCTGACTCAACAAACCCATGCGCGTCACTCTACCCGGGCCGACCCTGACTTTCGGGCTCTCACTCGGGTGGCCGCGACGCGCTGTCAGCGGGCCCTGACCATCCTGCGCACCACTCCGCCGGCTTACACCAACCATCGGTCGTACCTGGATTCTGACAATGAGCACACCAAGGATTCTCGCCACCAGTATTTCAGGAACGAGGATAGGTTCAAGGACGACCTGGTCGCAGCCGTGGTCGGCCGCTCGCGATAGCAGACTGCTCGCACGAGCGGCCGCGGATGACGAGCCACGTTGACGGAGGGGGAGTCGCGGGCGGTCGCCAGGGCCACCAGTCTCAGATTCCAGGAGACGGTCCGCTGCTGAGATAAACTATGCGCCTGCAACGAGCGGTGACAGCCACGTAAGTCCAGTTGGCTGACACAGCTCGTTTTCGTTTGCCCGAAAACAGATTGGAGACTTCTCGTGCGGAGGACCCCGGGGCCTGCGGCGCACCTGACCGCCACTTTGTTGACCATAGTCGCGCTGCTGGCGGCTCTGGCCCCGTTCGCCACCGACATCTATCTGCCGACCTTCCCGGCCATGGCCTCGCAATTTGGAGCCAGCGCGACCGGCGTGCAGGTCACGTTGACCGCCTTCTTGATCGGCGCTGGCGCGGGGCAGTTGTTATTCGGGCCCTGGTCGGACCGGGTCGGACGCCGCCTGCCGCTGATCGCCGGCACGGCGCTGTGCGTGGCCGCCGGCCTGGTCGCGACGTTGGCCCCCAGCCTGCCGGTGCTGGTCGCCGCGCGACTCCTGCAGGGGTTGTCCGGATCGGCCGGGATGGTGCTGGGACGGGCGGTCATCGCCGACGTCGCGCGAGGCCGGGAGGCGGCGCGGGCCTTCAGCCTGACCGCCATCGTGCTGGGGATCGCTCCGGTCGCCGCGCCCCTGATCGGCGCGGCTTTCGCCCGGTCGCTGGGTTGGCGCGGGCTGTTGGGGATCGTGGTCGGCTGGTCCGCGCTCACCCTGGTGGCGGTGGTCGTGTTCGTCCCGGAGACCCACCCCGCCGCTGTCCGAGCCCAGCGCCGCCGATCCCGGGCCCAGCGACGGGGGAGCGGCCTGGGCTCGAGGGCGTACCTGGGGAACATGCTGACGATGGTGTTCTCCTTCGGCGCGATGATGGCCTACGTCTCCGCCTCGCCGTTCGTGTACCAGGTCATGATCGGACTGGACGAGATCGGCTACGGCGTCGCCTTTGGGGCGACCGCGCTGATGATCACCGTCGTCAGCTTCCTCTCCGCCCGCCTGACGGGCCGAGTGCGCACTGACGTGCTGTTGCGGGTCGGAGTGACGATCCTGGTGGCCTCCGCCGCCGTCTTGGCCGGACTGGTCGCCGCGGCGCTGCCCGCCTGGTGCCTGATGATCCCGTTGTTCAGCGGAGTTTCCGCCATGGGACTGATCTTCGGCAACGCCACCGCTCTGGCTCTCGGCGCCGTGCCCCACGCCGCCGGTACCGCCTCGGCGCTGCTGGGAGCCGCCCAATTCTTGCTGGGCGCCGCCGTCGCGCCGCTGGTCAGCCTGGCCGGGGAACACTCGGCCGTTCCACTGGCCGTCGTTTTCGGGGCGATGTCCCTGCTGGCCCTGGCCGCCTGCCTCAGCGCCCGCGACGTCCAACTCAAGGAGCGGACGCCTCCGACGGGGTCAGACCTGGCTCTGGAGACGGCCCAGTAGAACAGCGGATGCCGTGTCCGGCCGCCAGGTGCACGACGTCGAGGTGAAGGGGGACTCGACTGCGCGACGCCAGTTTCAGCTCACTCCATCACGACGCGGGACGTCGCTGGCGGATCCGAAGTGGGGCCAAGCCTCGACTAGGATCGAAACGTGACGCGGGCTCTGCGCGAACCCCGCGCGAGAGGAGGGTCGGCATGGGGCGGAAAGCACTGATTTTTCTCATCGCCGCCGCCCTGGCGGTCGGCTGGTCCGGTTGTTCGACGGCTGGGCCGATCCCTGAGCCTAGCCCCGAGGCGACCGACCAGAGGTTGGCCGATAGCTTGCCCGAGTTGTTCCAGCTGGGGCTAGACACCATGGATCCGTCGCCCGAGGAACGGGAGGAGATCGAGCGGGCGATCGTGGCCGGACGGATCGATCCGGCGGACTACAACGTCTCCCGGCTGCGTTACGTCAGCTGCATGGAGCAGCGGGGTTACCAGCCCGCCTACCGCATCACCTCCGACGGGTTGTACATCGAATTGCCCGACACGTCAGAGGACGACCAGTCAGCCCTGAACGCGGCGATGTCGGAGTGCTCATACGGCTTCTCAGTCATGGACGTCCTTTATCGGATTCAGCAGACCAATCCCGACCTCCTGGCCGATTATCGGTTGCTGGCCGTGCGATGTCTGATAGAAGGCGGGTTCGTGGACGCCGACTACACAGTCGAAGACTTGGATCGGAACATAGAGATGGGCATGTTCCCATTCAATCGTTACGTGGGCCGAGCGAGCGAGTGCTTATACGCCGCAGGGTATACGTCATTCCTGGGCTGAAGGTGAATCTTGGCCCACGATCGGACTGACTCCTCCGGTCAGCCCAACGGCAGCGGACGCTGTGGCGCGGCGTCGCCGTGTCTCCATACAACGTCAGGGGCGGGCCGGAGGCGACTCTGTCCCCGGGCGACCTTGGGGCTGGCGTGGTCCAAGCTCTCCGCCTATGACAGAATCCGGGACTGACGGGCTCGGCCCCGGCTGGGTCACGGCCGCCCCGCGGAGTCGCGCTGGCCTCGCCGACCCCGCCCGTCGGGTCCAGCTGGCGTCCCGAGCCGAGGAGGGGAGATGAACGGCCACGACCCCAGGTTCTCCGTCCTCCTCACGACCAGCGCCGGGCTGACCCTGCTGTGGTACAAGCGGGTGATGATCGCCATCGGCCCCGATCAGCGCCTGGTCTTCCTGCCCTGTTGCGGGCTCGGCTTCCTGGCGGTCGCTCTGGCCTTGGACTGGGGCCGGCTGGGCTGGTCCAATCGGACCGTCATATTGGCCGGCTTCGGCGGGGCGACGGCGGCAACCGCCTTGGCCTTGGTCCCCGGTCCGGCGCGCTGGGCCGGGTTGGCCCTGGCCGGCTTCACCGCCGGCGTGGCTTTCTACACCATCTTGTTCGTCGGTCTGAGGGCCTTGCCCCAACGGCGGCGGGGCTGGGGCTTCGCCTCCATCTTCATGCTGGCCGGGGCGATCAACACCACTTGTGACCTGCCGGAGTTGCCTTGGCTCAAGGTGGCGGGGACGGGGCCGAACCTGGTCATGGCGGCGGTCTGTCTGGTGTTGGCGGGCGCCGTGGTGGCCTGTCAGGGCTGGCGCTTCAACCTCAGGTTGGCCCGGGCCCAGCCGAGCCAGACCGGCGGTCTGAGATCGGTGATGGCGGTCGGCGGGTTGGCCGTGGTCAGTTTCCTGCTGCTCTTCATCTTGCTGGCGCTGCATGAGTCGGTGGCCTATCCGACGGCGGTCACCTCGGTGGGGTCGAGCGGGTTCATCCGTTATGTGGAGTTGCCGGCCTTCTGGGCGGCGGCCTGGTTGACCGACCGGGTCGGGCGCCAGGCGGTGATCCTGGGGTCGTTGGCGTTGGCGCTGGTGGGCGCCACTGGCTTGGCGGCGTCCGCCAACCCGACGGTGGCGACGATTTCGACTTGTTGCGTGGTGGGGGCCACCCTGGCCTTCCCAGTGGCCTGCTGCGCCCTGATCGCCGACGTCATGTGCTACGCCGTGCGCCCGGCTCTGCTGGGCTGTCTCAGCTTCGCGCCGGTCGTGGTCGGCCAACTGGTGGAGGGGCTGGTGCGACCCGGCGCCGAAAGGCTGACTCCGGGCGCCCTGTTCGGTTGGTCGCTGGGTTTGGCCGCTGTTTGGACGGCGGTGACCTTGGTCCTGCTGGAGTTGATCCGCATCAACTTCGCGGCCCTGAGGGCGGCGGCCGCTCTGATCGAGGCGGCGGATGATCCGGCCTGGTCGGTCAACGTCGAACTAGCCGCCCGCCAGGCCGGGCTGACCCGGCGGGAGGTCGAGGTGTTCGTCCTCTCCGCCGCCGGGCGGACAGTGCGTCAAATCGCCGCCGAACTGTTCGTGACCGAGGCGACCGTCAAATTCCACATCACCAACATGCTGCGCAAGACCGGCACGGGCAGCCGGGCCGAATTGACCCGGTCTCTGCTGGGGGAGCGCGCGGCGGCGGTGAAGTCGGCTTCGACTCCGGCCGGTGGCGGCCGAGGCGACCGTCGGAGGTGAGCCCTTCAGCCAGTGTCTGATCGGACCGATCGCGCGCCGACTCCGGTCTGTGTGTCAAGTTACGGCGCCGTAGGTTATGCTCAGGGCTGTGGAACCTCCTTCGAGCCGTCCATGGCTCTCCAGGTACGCCAAAGGCGTCCCCACAGAAATCCCAGCGCCCACTCAACCGGTCCACTCGATTCTGGAACAAGCCGCTGAGTTGTACCCGAACCGGGCCGCCGTCGAGTTCATGGGTCGGCGGACCAGCTACGCCGATCTGAATGCCCAGGTCGACCGCGCCGCCCAGGCCTTGCTCAGCCATGGCGTCGGCAAAGGTAGCATCGTTGCTATCGCACTGCCCAACTGCCCCCAGCACCTGGTCGCCTTCTACGCCGCCATGCGCCTCGGCGCCATCGTGGCCGAGCACAACCCCACCTACACGGCGGTGCAGTTCGCCCACCAGTTGGCCGACTGCGGAGCCACTCATCTGATCGCCTGGAACAAGACCTTGGAGCCGGTGGCCGAGGCGCTGCGCCAGACTCCCAGGCTGGCCGATCACCTGAGAACCGTGTTCAGCGTGGACATGACCGCCGCGTTGCCGGCCATCAAGCAACTCGCACTGCGCCTGCCGCTGCCCAAGACCACCGCCCTGCGCCGGGACATGACGGTGGTGGGCCCGGTGGTCGAACTGCCCGGGGTGGCGCTGTTCAGCTGGGAGGCGGTCACCAAGTGGTCCCCCCCGCTCGGTCGGGACGTGCCCGGCCCCGACCCCGCCGACATCGCTCTGCTGCAATACACCGGCGGCACCACTGGTGTCCCCAAAGGGGCCATCCTGACCCACTCCAATCTGGTCGCCAACGCCGTCCAGTCGGTCGCCTGGGTGGTCGGCATCCGCCCCGGCGAGGAGACTTTCTACGCCGCCCTGCCCTTCTTCCACGCCTTCGGCCTGAACCTCTGCCTGTTGATCCCGCCCCTGGTCGGCGGCACCACCGTGGTGTTCCCCAAATTCAGCGTCGACATGGTGCTGGCCGCCCACAAGCACACTCCGGCCACCCTCTTCCCCGGCGTGCCGCCGATGTTCGAACGTTTGGAACGGGCGGCCCGGCAACGGGGAGTCAGCCTGAAAGGCATCCGGCACTCCATCTGCGGGGCGATGGCGATCGAGCCGGCCGTGGTCGAGCGGTGGGAAGCCGCCACCGAAGGAATACTGATCGTCGGCTACGGCCTGACCGAGGCCTCACCCATCGTAGGCGGCAATCCGACTTCAGACGACCGTCGTCCCGATTGCATCGGCTTGCCTTATCCGAGCACGGAAGCCCGGATCGTCGACCCGGACGATCCGGAGCGCGACTTGCCCGATGGCGAGCCGGGCGAGTTGCTGGTGCGGGGCCCCCAGATCTTCGCCGGCTACTGGAACTGCCCCGAGGAGACCGCCGCCGTGCTGACGGCCGACGGCTGGCTGCGCACCGGGGACCTGGTGGTGATGGAGCCGGACGGCTTGCTGCGCCTGGTGGACCGTCTCAAAGAAGTCATCGTGACCGGCGGTCACAACGTCTATCCTTCCCAGATCGAGAAAGAACTCCTGCTCATGCCCGAGATCCTCGACGTCACCGTGGTGGGCGTGCCCGGCGGCGACTTGGGCGAGTGGGTGGCGGCGGCCGTGGTGCTCGCCCCCGGGGCGAAACTGGAGCTGGAGCAGGTGGTCGAGTGGGGACGCCAAAGGCTGTCGAGGTACGCCATTCCACGTGAGCTATTCGTGGTCCAAGACCTGCCTCGTTCGCAGATCGGCAAGACGTTGCGTCGCCTGGTGCGCAAGCAGATCATGGATGGTGCCGCGGTCTGAGGCTGCCTGCTCCGAGCCGGATGGCTGCGTCCGCGGTCGGCGGCGCCTGTGCCCTTAAGATGGGGCGATGAGCCCAAATCTGGTGGCGACCCTTCCGTCGGTCGATGGCCCCGGCGTCGAGATCAGGCCGGTCGATCAAACCAATTGGGGCGACTTCGAAACTTTCTTCGAGTCGGTCGGAATATTGAATTCTTGCTGGTGCATGGCCTGGCGGATGACCAAACAGGAGCTGAAGACCAACACCAGCGCCTGTCGCAGAACGTTCCTGGCCGAGCGGGTCCAGTCGGGTGTGCCGATCGGGCTGCTGGCTTACACCGACGGCCGCCCGGTCGCTTGGTGTTCCGTCGGCCCCCGACCGACGCATCGCCGCTTGGGCGGCGACGACGAACTGGACCAAGTCTGGTCCATCACTTGTTTCTACGTCGTCCGACAATTCCGCGGCCGCGGCCTGGTGCGTCGTCTGATCGAGCGGGCCGGGGAATACGCCCTCAGCCAGGGGGCGGAACATCTGGAGGCCTATCCGGTCGATCCAGATTCCCCCAGCTATCGCTTCATGGGTTTGGTGTCGACCTTCGAGAAAGCCGGCTTCCGCCACGTCAAAGACGCCGGTGCCAGACGTCACGTCATGGTCCGCCGTTGCCAGCTGGACGACTCTGGCGCTTGAGAGAAGAACCCTTGGTGGCGGCGGACGTGGCCCAGGCGTCTGCCGCTGTTAGCGGGACGACTGTGGTGTTCGCGGGCAAGGTCTTTGAGGGTGTCGGGCGTGACTCAGGTTTTGGCCGCTGCCGGCGAGACGGCTCCGGCGCTCGCGGCGGGCGTGGTCGGCTGCGAGCAGGCCGGTTCGGGCGACCAGCCGCCGATCGCGCTGGAGTCGACCAGACGCAGTCCATCGGGAGCCGCCCCGGCCACTTCGATGTGCCCGACGTGGCCGAACCAAGCGGCCGGCGACAGCTCGGCGAAACCGGCCAACCGGCTGGAGCACCAGACAGCCAGGGCGGAGGCGTGGCTGACCACCAGCGCCAGGTCCGGGCCGGCCGCCGCCACCGTGGCCAGGGCGGCCTCGAAACGGGCCAGGAAGCGCTCGACCGTCTCACCACCCGGCACGGTGGCGGTCCGGTCCCCGTTCAACCAAGCCAGCAGCATGGTGGTGTACGGATTGGGCTGGCCCGAGGCGCCCACCGCGACCTGGTCCCACTGGCCGGCTGAGATCTCGCGCAGGCCGTCCAGCACCAGCACCGGCAGGCCCAGGGCTTGGGCCAGCGGCTCCGCCGTCTGTTGGGAACGGACCAGGCTGGAGGCGTAGACCGCCTGGATCGGCCGCCTGCCCAGGCGATCCCGCAAGGCCAGGGCCTGACGCCGCCCGACCTGGTCCAGATCGGCCCCGGGCAAGCCCGTGTCGATCAGATGCCCGGTGTTGCTGGCAGTCCGGCCGTGCCGAGCCAGGATCAATCGCATCGCAGCCTCCTCGAGCCCGACTCCGTTCGCCACGGACGAGCCCTCTGACGGCACCTTAAGCCAGGTCGCCCGGCCCCGCCCAGCCGACTCCCGTCCCAACTCGGCTCACGCTCCGCTGTGGTAGCCTCGTAGCTGCTTCAGGGGCTATAGCGCAGGTGGTAGCGCGGTTCGTTCGCAACGAACAGGTCACGGGTTCGAGTCCCGTTAGCTCCACAGGTGAAACCCCTAGTCAGACCCAGGTTTGGCTAGGGGTTTCCTTTGCGTTTGGAGGCTTTAAATCCGTCCAGTACACATCCAGTACACATCTCGCGCAGTAGACGGGCGTATGTGAACGTAGTGGGGGGCGGTTAAAGGGGAACTGGAGACTGCCACGGGTGGCGGTTGGCAGATAGGTCCGGTGACCAGGCTTTGGGCGCTTGACGCGCCGTTGGAATCTCTTGGTGGTATATTTTCTGGCATGAATTCGCTCGGTTTCCCCGATGGGGACGAAGTGCTCGACGACCTTGGCCAGCAGACCGTCGAGGCGTTCCTCAGCGCGGTGGACGGCGCCCGCGCGGACTACGAGGAGTTCCGGGCGGCCCACCCGGGGTGGCTTGGAATGATGTCAAAAAGGTGCGCGGCCAACCTTATCCATGACCGGGCCTGGGCCTGGCTCGTGCGATCAGTCGATGGCGCGCCGGGCATCAGGGTGATCGATCAGGAGCCGACCAGGCAAATCCTCGTCGGCGAGCGCTACGTCGTCCGCGTGAAGCGACACGACCCACGGGACCGCATAGCCACCTACCCGACTCACGCCGCCGTCGCTTTCTGGTCCAACGGACGACCCGCGTTACCCGGCTTGGACTCATACAGCCTCGCGTTGGGTTACAGATGGGACTCTGACCTACGTCACGTAGGTCCGGCCGTCCTCTCCTTCAGGGACGGCACGGACAACCCGATCTGGGCCATGGAGCTCCAACGGAACGAGGCCGTCCCGACCGGGTTCAGCTGGACGCCAGTGGCCCCCGGTCTGCCAGAGCTCGACCTCAGTGGCGTCACCACCGGGATGGAGGAAGAGACCGGATCATGACCGCCGCAGTGGGCGACGCGCTCCTCGTCCTCCGTCGAGCGGCTGACATCACCCAGGAGGAACTCGCCCAGAGGCTCGGCATCACGCAGGCCGCGTTGTCACGCTACGAGAACGACCTCCGCGAGCCCGACGACGCCATCGCCCGAAGCCTGGCCTCCGCCCTCGGTGTGACGGTCGGCTTCCTTCGGCACGAGTTCCACATGCGGGGAGGCGTGGCGGCCGACGCCCACATGCGTAGACAGAAGACGGCCAAGTCGTCCGACTGGAAACGAGTCGAGGCCCGTGTCAACCAATTACGGATGCACTCGACGTACCTGCTCGACCGGGCTCCCCTCAGGACTCAGAACCAGATCATCCGAGTGGACCCCGACGAACGCGCTCCTGAGGACGCGGCGCGTATGCTGCGCGCCGCCTGGCGGATGCCCATCGGCCCGATACGGCACCTCGTCAAATGGGTGGAGTCGGCCGGAATAATCGTGGTCGAGGAGGACTTCGGCACCCATCGAATCGACGGCATGTCCCAATGGGCCAGCGGCCACGCGGTGATAATTATAAATTCTAGTTTAGCCACTGATCGTAAGCGCCTGACGCTGGCGCACGAGACCGGGCATCTAGTGCTGCACTCCGACCACATGGACTCCGAAGTGGAGGACCAGGCGAACGCCTTCGCGGCCGAGTGGCTCATGCCCGAACGTGTGATCGCCCCCGAGTTGACGAATCTCACACTGGGCAAGCTGGCCGACCTCAAGCTGGAATGGGGCGTCTCCATGCAGGCGCTGTTCGAGAGGGCGTTCAGACTCGGCAAAGCGTCCACGGGCGAACGGCAAAGCTTCTACCGGCAAATGAGCCACCGGGGATGGAGGACTCGGGAGCCCAATAGCCACTTGATCCCCGAGGAAACCCCGGAGCTCGCCGCCTCCGTGGGGCTGCGACTCACCGCCTCCGGGCTCACCGAGGGTGAAGTCAGACAACTGATCGGAGTCGCGCCGGGCGCGGCCACCCCATTCCTGCCTCCGTCGCGGACGCTCCGAATCGTTTGACATCCGCCCCCACGGGCCCGCGACCGGGACGCGCGCCGGACCCTGGCTCAGCGCCGAAGCTCGACCACCGTCGGCCGGGTCATCTCCAGCTCGCGCGCCGCCGTCATGGCGTCGGCCACCTGGTCGAGCCGGTCCGGGAACAGGTGCCCGTACAGGTCCAAGGTCATCGTCGCCGACTTGTGCCCCAGCATCCGCTGCACCACCTTGACGTCGGCGCCGGACGCGATGGCCAGTGACGCCGCCGTGTGCCGCAGCTCGTGCGGCGTCAGGCCGGGCGCGCCGATGGCCTTGGCGGCCGCCGTCAGCGCGGACCGTTGCAGGGTGCGCGACCGGGGCACGCCGCCCAGAGGGCCGGTGAAGAGCTGGTCGTCGGGCCCGTCGCGCCACGACATGAGCGCCTCCAGGTCGGCCGCGAGGAACTTGGGGATCGGGACCTCGCGGCGCTCGTGGGATTTGGTGTCTCCCCAGACCAGGCGGCCCCGCACGGGGGTGACCGACTCGGCCACCGTGACACGGCGGCGCAGGAGGTCGACCCGTTTGACGGTGAGCGCGGCCATCTCGCCCCACCGCAGGCCGGTGTAGGCCAGGAGGCGGACCATCAGCGACCAGTCCGGTCCGCAGGCCTCGGCCAGTGCGTCGACCTGCGCGTGGGTCAGGTAGCGCTTGTCGGGCCGGCGGACCCTGGGCAGGTCGAGGCCGGCGGCGGGGTTGACGGCGAGCCGCCCGGATTTGACGGCCGCGCCGAGCAGGGGGGAGACGACCTGGTGGATGCGGCGGACGGTGGCTGGTTTGCGGTCGATGCCGGCGATCCAGGCTTGGAGGTCCTCGCGTCTGAGGTCGGCCAGTTTGACCGGCCCGAATCTGGGTCGGACGTGGGTGTCGAGGAGGGTGGCGGTGGTGGCTTTGGTGGACGGCGCGAGGTTGGTTTTGCCGGCCAGCCACCGGTCCGCCCACTGGTCGACGGTGATGCCGGACGCCCTGGGGTCGACGTAGGCCCCGACGAGTTTGGACGACTCCACGGCGACGGCGTGGCGGTCGGCGTCGATCTTGCGAGTGAACGTCTTCGAGCGTTGGGCCCCGTCGGGGCCGCGCCAGCGGACTAGGTAGCGCGGCCGGCCGTCGGCGTGGGGACGCTTCTCGACGCTAGCCATCGAGCCGCCGCCGGAGGTGGGCCGTCTCGGCCGGGTGGAGGTGGGCCAGTCGTGCGCGCAGGAGGGCGGGGTCGACGTCGAGGAGGTGCGCGACGTGTCTGAGGTCGTCCGACTCGGCCATGGCCTCGCCCAGGGGGTGGAGTTTGATGAGGCGTCGGGCGGCGGCCCGTTCGACCAGGTCTTCCTCTTTGGCGGCCAGCACCGGGTCGGCTGGGAGCGGGCCTCTGTGGGCGTGTTCGGTCTCGTGGGCGATGGCGCATCTTTGGACCGCTGGGGGGAGCCTGGGGTCGACGGTGATGGTCCGGGTGGGCCAGCAGATGTCGCCTTGGACGCCTCGGGGGAGGGGGGCCCGGCGGATGGTCCAT
>JAIRYW010000012.1 GCA_031267645.1 Propionibacteriaceae bacterium | reverse complement strand
GAAGGTGTAGGTGCCGTCGTTGTTGTTGGAGACGAAGGAACCGGTCAGGTCGGGCGCGCCGGGCGTCTGCGAGGTGGCCGTGACAGTGAAAGCGGACGGGTCGAGGTTCGGGATCGGGTTGTGCGAAGCCGAGGAGTCCTTGACCGTGACGATGACCTGGATGTTCTGACCAGCCGTCTGCTCGGCCGGGTTGATGGCGACGGTCGAGGCGTTGGCGTCGATGGGCGCGTAGCCGTAGGTGACCGAGGCGGTCTTGGTGACGCCGCGGACCGTCAGCTCAGTGTCGTAGGTGTTGGTCTGGGTGGCGGTCAGCTCATAGACGTATTGCCCGTCGCTCTGGGCGGTCGGACCTGAGACGACGGTCAAACCGCCGGGGATGAGATTGATCTCACCGGCCGGGATGCCGTCGATCGGGTTGTGCTGGGCGTCCTGGACGGTCAGGGTGCCGGTGACCGGATTGCCCGGGATCTGGTTGGACGGCTCGATGACCCAGGTCGTGTTGGCGGCCGAGATCTGATCGGGTTTGAAGTTGAGCGTGATGGGCGAGCCGGTCGGCGTCTTGCCTTGGACCGTCAGCGTGGCCTGATGGGCGCCGGCGACGGTCGAGGTGTAGAGGATTTCGGACTGACCCTGATCGTTGGTGCCGGGAATGCTGGGCTGAATGGTCAGATCGGAGTCCGTGGTGACGGATTCGACCAGGGCGCCGGGAACTGGGTTACCCCACTTGTCGTAGGCGTAGAGGATGGCTTTGTCAGGCGTCGAGCCGTCAGCCGGCTGGTCGTCGAGCGTGACCTCGACCCGGGTGCGCGGCGAGTTGGGATCGACCGGGATGCAACCGGCCGACTGGGCGCAGACCTCGTCGGCCTGCCAAGCCCGCGACTGGCCGGTGCCGATGGGACCGGCTTTGAGGTTGGCCGTGATCGAGTACGTGCCCGACTTGGTCGAGGACAACGTCACCTGGCAGGTGCCGCCGGCGGCCGTGGTGCAGGAGTTCAGATTGCCGCCGAAGACCGGACCGGCCGGGTCGACCTTGAAAGTCACCACCTCACCGATGACCGGAGCGCCGAAGACGTCGTTGACGGTGGCGGTGATGGTGTAAGTGTTGACCGCTTCAGTGCCGACGACCAGCGGGCCGGCCGGCGCGATGGTGTAGCTGGAGCGGCTGGGATCGCCGGTGCCGGAGCCGAAGCCCAGGGTGACCGGAGAACCGTTCGGCGTCAGACCGCCGACCGTGACGTTAGCGCTGTGGTCGCCGGCCACGGTCGAGGCGTACCAGACCGTGACGGTGCCGTTGGCGCCAGTCGGTTGGATGGTGCCGGCCGGCTGGATGAACAGGTCGGCGTCGCTGGTGGTGGAGGCGACTGCGGCGTCGGAGACCGGGTTGCCGTAAGTGTCATAGGCGTAAACCCGGACGACATCGTGATCGTTGCCGTCGAAGGCGGCCCCGTTCGTTATCACCTCAGCCCGCGTGACGTCGGCCGGGTCGATCGGCGTGCAGTTGGTGACGCAGATCGGGCCGGCGATGAAGGAGACCGTGACCGGGCTGTTGCTCAGCGGCCGAGAGACGCCGCTGGTGTCCGGCATGGTGGCGCCGACCTGGTAGGAGGCGGCCACCTTGCTGCTGACCTGGACCGAGCAGGTGCCGGCGGTGGAGCCGACGCCCGCGGTGGTGCAGGTGGACAGACCGTTGACGAAGGTCAAGTCGGATTGGCCGGAGAAGCTGATCGGCACGCCGTTGACCCGGTTCAGACCGGTCGAATCCAGCACTGTGGCGGTGACGGTGTACAAGCCGCCGGCGGCCAATGAACCGGTCGGCGTGACGGTCAGGAAGGACTGGCTGGGATCGACGTCGCCCTCGACGAAGTTGAGGGTGACGGGCGAACCGGTGATGGCCTGCGAGGCCACCGTGACCTGGGCCGGATGGGCTCCGGCCACAGCCGAGGTGAAGCGCAGGACGGCGCTGCCGTTGGGACCGGTCTGAACGTTGGGCGTCTGCACGGTCAGAGTCGGATCGGTCGTGCTGGTGGTGACGACGACATCGCTGACGGCGTTGCCGTAGGTGTCATGGGCGTAGACCATGGCCTCGTCGACGCCGTTGGGCGGCTGGCCGTTCCGGGTCACCTCGACCCGGGTGTGCCGGGTCGGATCGACGTTCTGGCAGTTGCTGACGCAGACCGGGCCGGGAGTGAAGGCGACCTGGGCCGGGCTGTTCTGGACGTTGGTGGCCTGACCTTGGACCGGCACCGTGGCGGTGACGGCGTAGACGCCGGCGATCTGAGAGGTGACCGTGATCGAGCAGGTGCCGTTGAGACCGGTGTAGCAGGTCTGCTGAGACAGGCTGGCGACCGGGTTCGGTTCGGAGGAGGAGGAGACGAGAGCCGAGAAGCTGGCCGTGACGCCCGCCAACGGAGTGCCCTGGGCGTCCCTCACCTCGACCCGGGCGGTGTACGAGTTGCCCACCGTGATCGGGCTGTCCGGGGTCACGGTCAGGGTCGATTGGTCCGGATCGGGCTGGGTCTGGTTGAAGCGGATCGCGCTCAGCACGCCGGTGGCCGGCTCCAGACCGTCGATCGTGGCGGTGGCGGTGTAAACGCCCGGGGTCAGCGAGGTCCAAGCCAGCTCGGCGGTGCCGTCGGGGCCGGTCTGCGCCTGGTTGATCTGCGGTGTCAGAGCGGCGTTGCCGGCGGCGGCCTGAGCCCGGACCTGAGCCAGATTGACCGCGTTGCCATAGGTGTCATAGGCGTAGGCCCGAGCCTTGTCCGGGCTGGAACCGTCGGACAGTTGATCGTTTTGGATCATCTCGAGCCGCGTGACGTGGGTCGGATCGACCGGGGTGCAGTTGGTGACGCAGACGCCGCCGGCGATGAAGGACGCCACCGGATGGTTGGCCAAGAGCACGCTTTGGACCGTGGCCTGGACGGCGAACTGGCCGACCAGCCGCGAGGAGATGTTGAAGGTGTAGGTGCCGTCGTTGTTGTTGGAGACGAAGGAACCGGTCAGGTCGGGCGCGCCGGCCGTCTGCGAGGTGGCCGTGACGGTGAAGGCGGACGGAGCCAGATCCGGGATCGGATTGTGCGAGGCCGAGACGTCCTTGACCGTGATGATGACCTGGATGTTCTGACCGGCCCGCTGCTCGGTCGGGCTGATGACGACGGTCGAGGCGCTGGCGTCGATTTCTCCGTAGCCGTAGGTGACCGAGGCGGTCTTGACGACGCCCCGGACCGTCACCTCAGGGTCGTAGGTGTCGGCGGCGGTGGCGTTGAAGACGTAGGTGTACTGGCCGTCGCCCTGGGCGGTGGGTCCGGAGACCACGGTCAGACCGTCCGGAACCAGGCTGATGTCGCCCGCCGGGATGCCGTCGACCGGGTTGCCCAACTCGTCCTTGACGGTCAGAGTGCCGGTGACGGTGTTGCCGGGCACCTGGGTGACCGGATCGATCGCCCAGCTGGTGGTGTCGGGCGAGATCGGGCCGGGCTTGAAGTTGAGCGTGATGGGCGAGCCGTTCGGCGTCTTGCCCTGGACCGTGACCGTGGCCTCATGGGCGCCGGCGACGGTCGAGGTGTAACGGATTCTGGACTGGCCTTGCTCGTTGGTGCCCTCGGTGCCGGGCAGGATGGTCAGGGCGGAGTCCGTGGTGGCGGACTCGACCAAGACGCTGGGCACCGGGTTGCCCCACTTGTCGTAGGCGTAGAGGAGAGCGATGTCAGGCGTCGAACCGTCGGCCAGCTGGTTGTCGATCTCGACCTCGACCCGGGTGCGCGGCGAGGTCGGATCGACCGGCGTGCAGCCAGCCGACTGGGCGCAGACCTCGTCGGCCTGCCAAGCCCGCGTCTGAGCGGTGCCGATGGCGCCGGAAGACAGCTCGGCGCCGATGGCGTAGGTGCCCGACTTGGTCGAGGACAGCGTCACCTGGCAGGTGCCGGAGACGGTGGTGCAGGTGTCCTGACCGCCGCCGAAGACCGGACCGTCGGCGACGGCGGGGGTGACCGTGAAGGCCACCACCGCGCCGGTGACCGGGCTGTCGAAGATGTCGTTGACGGTGGCGGTGACGGTGTAGGTGTTGGCCGCGCCGTCGCCCACCACCAGCGGACCATCCGGAACGATGGCGAAGCTGGAATGGTCGGGATCGCCCTTACCTTCGCCGAAGGCCAAGGTGACGGGCCAGCCGCCGGCCGGCAGTCCGCCGACCGTGACGGTGGCGTCATGGGGGCCGGCCACGGTCGAGGCGAACCAGACGGTCGAGACGCCGTCCGGGCCGGTGGAATCGATGGTGGGCTGGACGGTCAGATCGGCGTCCGTGGTGGCGGCGGAGACGGCGGCCCCGGAGACCGGGTTGCCGCTGTAGTCGTAGGCGAAGACCCGCACGATGTCATGGTCGACGCCATTGAAATCGGCGCCGTTCTTGATGATTTCGACGTGGCTGTAATGGGTCGGGTCGATCGGGTCGCAGCCGGTGATGCAGATCGTGCTGGCCACGAACTCGACCTCGATCGGGCTATTGTTCAGCGACTGGGTGACACCGCCGGAGTCCGGCATGGTGGCGCCGACCTGGTACGAGCCGGCCAAACGGCTGGTGACCAGGACCGAGCAGGTGCCGGCGGTGGCCCCGGAACCGGCGGTCTCACAAGAGTCGACGCCGTTGACGAAAGTCAGGCCGGACTGGCCGGTGAAGCTGATCGGGATGCCGTTGACCCGGTTCAGACCGGTCGAGTCGAGCACCGTGGCGGTGATGGTGTACATGCCGCCGGCGGCCAGCGGACCAGCCGGGGTGGCGGTCAGGAAGGACTGACCGGGATCGCCCGGGTTGGACACGAAGACGAGCGAGACGGGCGAGCCGTTCGGGGTCTGGCTGTCGACTCGGACCTGGGCCGGATGGGCCCCGGCCACGACCGAGGTGTACTGCAGGACGGCGCTGCCGTCGGCAGCGGTCTGGACATTGGGCGTCAGCACGGTCAGACCGGAGTCGGTCGTGCTGGTGGTGACGGTGGCGCCGGAGACGGCGTTGCCGTAGGTGTCATGGGCGTGGAGCGTGGCCTCGTCGACGCCGGAGGGCGGCTGACCGTTCTTGGTCACCTCGACCCGGGTGACCCGGGTGGGATCGACCGGCTGGCAGTCCTGGACGCAGACCGGGCCCGGATTGAAGGTGATCGGCGTCGGGCTGTCGGTGGCCGGCGTGGCGACGCCGTCGATCGGCACGGTGGCGTTGACGTTGTAGACGCCAGCGATCTGAGAGGTGACGGTGATCGAGCAGCGGCCGTTGAGGCCGGTCTGGCAGGTCTGTTCGGACAGGCTGGCCGACGGGTTGGGCTCGCCAGAGGAAGACACCAGAGCGGAGAAGCTGATATTGATGCCTTCCAGCGGCGTGCTCTGGGCGTCGCGCACCTGGACTTCGGCGGTGTACGTGCCGCCGACCGTCAAGGGGCCGGACGGCGTCACCGTCAGGACGGTCGAAGCCGGTTGGGTCTGGCTGAAGCGGATCTGGCTGAGGACGCCGCCGACGGCCGGGGTCAGGCCGTCGGCCGTGACGGTGGCGGTGTAAGTGCCCTGGACCAGCGAGGTCCAAGCCAGCTCGGCGGTGCCGTCAGGACCGGTGGTGGCGTTGTTGGTCTGCGGCGTCAGGTTGGTGTTGCCGGCGGCGGCCTGAGCCACCACCTGGGCGTCTTTGACCGGGTTGCCATTGGTGTCGTAGGCGTAGAGCACGGCCTTGTCCTGGTGGGAGCCGTCGGACAGCTGGTCGTTGGCAGTCATCTCGACCCGGGTGCGATGGGTCGGATCGATCGGATGGCAGTTGTTGACGCAGACGCCGGAGGCGGTGAAGGTGATGACCGGATGGTCGTCCAGGAGGGAGCCCAGGACAGTGGCCTGGACGGCGAACTGGCCGATCAGCTGCGAAGTGACGCTGAAGGTGTAGGTGCCGTCGTTGTTATTGGAGACGAAGCTGGCGCCGCGGTCGGGCGCGCCGGCGGTCTGCGAGGCGGCCGTGATCTCGAAGTCAGCCTGAGTCAGGTTGTTGATCAGGTTGTGGCCGGGCGAGGAGTCGCGCACCGTGACCGTGATGCCGACGGTCTGGTCCACCACCTGCTGGGCCGGGTTGACCGTGACGTCCGAGAAAGCGGGGTCGACCGAGCCGAAGAGATATTCGACCTGGGCCGTCTTGGTGACCTGGCCGACCGTGACGGTCGGGTCGTAGACGTTGGTGACGTTGGAGCTGAAGACGTAGGTGTAGTCGCCCGGCGTGCCGGCGTCGGCGGTCGGCCCGGAGACGACGGTCAGGCCGTCGGCGTCGAGGTCGAAGCCAGCCGCCGTCAGCCCGCTGATCGGGTTGCCGAAGGCGTCCTTGACCGTGACCGTGCCGGTGACGCTGCTGCCCGGCACCTGGGTGGCCGGGTCGATGACGAAGCTGGTGTTGGTGTCGTCCGGCTCGGTGGGCAGGAAGGTGAGCGACTCGCTGTCGGAGCCGACCAGGTCGAGGCCGACCTCGATGTCATAGGTGTCGGCCACGGTGGAATAGAGAGAATAACTGTAATTGCCGTTGCTCAGGTTGGCGAAGCTGCCCGGCACCAGGTGGACGTCGGCGTCGAAGTCGAAGTCGAAGTCGGCGTCGAGCAGGTTGGTGATGGGCTGGTTGTTGGCGTCCAACACGTTGACGGTGGCGACGGCGGTGGCGCCGGCCTGCTCCGAGACATAGTGCGGCCCAGCGTTGAAGCTCAAGGTGACGGTGCCGCCCATGGCGTACTGGAAGGTGATGTCGTCGGTGACGGTCAGAGCGCTGGGCGAGGCCGGCACCGTGACGCTGACGGTGTGGGTGCCGGAACTGTCGGAGGTCAGACCGCGGTGGTAGACGCCGGTGCTGGCGCCGTACTGGTCGAACTGCTCGACCCAGGCCCCGACCGGGCTGTAGTCGGACGACGGGGCGACGGTCAGGCCGCTGGCCAGGCCGGGGACCGGGTTGTCGAAGCGGTCGGTCACGGTCAGAGCCATCTGGGCCTCGGTGCCGACGTAACTGGGGTCGGGCGTGATGGACAGGCTGGCGCCGTCCTGGTCGGGCGTCTCGGCCGTGAAAGTGACCAAGTAGTCAAGCAACTGCTCCACGCCATGGACAGCCACGGTGACCTCGTAAGAGCCGGCCACCTGAGAGTAGACGTCGAAGGAGTAATTGCCGCTGGCGTCCTCGGCGAAGGAGCCGGGGACGACCTGGACGTCGGTGCTGGCGACCCAGGTGGTGGAGTCGTCGGGATCGGCCACCTGACGGTAGGTCAATTCGAAGTCGTCCAAGGTCAGGCCCCGCACCGCGTTGTTCTGGTCGTCGAAGACCTGGCCGGCTCCGACCATGGTGGCTCCAGCCGAGTCGGAGACCGGCACGGAGGCGGGCGAGTAGTCGAAGTCCAGACCAGTGATGTCACCGGCGACGAAGCTGACCGTGTCGGTCAAGACGATGTCGTCGTCGCCCGGCACCGGCACTGTGGCGGTGACGGTGTAATCGCCGGCGGTCGAAGTGGTCAGGAACCAGGTGTAAAGGCCGGTGCCGGGGCCAGTGCCGGCCGTCGGACCGCTCAGACGGGTCAAGGCGCCGTAGTTGAGCGTCGGAGCGACGTCCGGCACGCCATTGCCGTATTGGTCTCTGACCACCAAGCTGGCGAGGGCGACGCCTTGGACCTGCAAGCTGGCCGGCGTGATACGGAAGCTGGAGTTCAGTTCGGTGGGCACGTCCGCGGTGAAGGTGACCTGGCGGACCGCAGCGTTGAAGGTGACGCCGGAGACGACGGCGGTGATGGTCTTGAGGCCGGAGACGGTGGAGGTCAGATCCCACTCGTACTTGCCCTCGTCGCCGGCGGCGGTCAGAGCCCGGAAGCCAGTGATGGTGACATCGGTCGGGTCGGAGCTCAAGACGACCTGGGCGGCGGTCAGACCGGTGATGGGCCGATCGTGCTGGTCGCGCACGGTGACGGTGGCGACGACGTTCTGGCCGACCGTCTGAGAGCTGTGCGACAGGACCAGGTCGGAGTAGGTCTCAGTCGGCTGCGGCACCGCCCAGCGGACGGTCTGCTGCAGGGTGACGCCGACGTCGGGCGTGACCGTGACAGTGTCCTCGCAGGCGACCGTACCGGTGACGGTCAGGTTGAAGGTGTAGACCCCGTTGCCGATCTCGGCGAAGTCGCTGGCGACAGAGCAGCCGGTCGCGATGTTGAGGCTGGCTTGGCTGCGACCCGGGATGGCGTTTTCGTAGCCGTCCTTCAAGGTCACGGTGGCGACGGCCGTCTCACCGAGCAGATTGTTGAGCGGGGCGACCACGAAGGCGGAGACGTCGCCCCGGGTCGGCGCGGGGTTGAAGACCCGGACCTGGGGACTGCTCAGAGTCGGGTCGGAGCCGCCCACGTCGGTCAAGACGTTGCCGGCCTCCGGGTTCGGGATCTGGGCGTGCAAGCGGAAAGAGCCCGGCTTGGTCGAGGTGAAGGTGACGCTGGCGACGCCGTCCGACCCGGTCTGGGCGGTCAGAGCGGACAGGCCGCCCAAACCGGCGTCGATGGGCGAGCCGTCGACGCCGTCGACCGAGAAGGTGACTTCGGCGCCGGGCACCAGGTTGTTGGAGCCGTCACGGATGGTGGTGGTCAGAGCGTAGGTGTTGGCGGAGGAGGAACCGACCACCAGCGGGCCGGCCGGGCTGACCACCAGCTGGGAGCTGCCGGGGCGACCGGCGTCGGCCGTGAAGGCGAGGCTGGCCGGGCTGCCGGTCAGATCGCGCCAGGCGTTGTCGGTCCAGACCTGGGCCACCAAGCCGTTGGAATAGCTGGCGGCGACACTGGAGGTGACGAGGACGGAGCAGACGCCGTCGATGTTGGTGGTGCACTGGCTGACCGGCTGGGAGGACTGGCCGGCGTGGACGACCAGGTCGGTGGCGGCCTGGAAGCGGACCGTGACATTGGGCAGCAGGACGTCCTCGGCCGTCTTGACGGTGGCGGTGGCGGTGATGTCGGCACCGACCGTGGCGGTAGCGGCGCTGAGGGAGAGCTCGGACTTGACCGGATCGGGGGCCTTGGTGAAGACGACCAAGGCGGTCAGATCTTGGCTCAGGGCCGGAGTGAAGCTGAAGGTGCCGGAGGTGGCGGTGTTCTCGTTGTAGACCGGGGAGGCCACCAGGGCGCCGTCGCTGGTGTCCCTGACCTCGACGTGGTCGACCTGCCAGGAAGCGTTGGGCAGAGTGACCGTGACGGTCTTGGCCGAGCCGGCGGCGAGGCCGGAGCCGACGCCGTAGACCGTCGCGGAGGCGACGGTGGTCAGGCTCTGGCCGTCGACGGTGAAGGTGCCGGTGCCACCGTTGGATTGGGCGGCCACCCGGTAGGCGGCGTCCGCCACCTGGTAGCGGTAATCCTCGATCTCACCGTTGGTGACCCAAGGCGAGCCGCCGGTGGACTGGTATTGGTTGGAGGCGTTGGTGGGCACAGTGGTGGCTTGAGTCGAGACCGCGACCCGCATGTTGACGTACTGCGGGGTCGCCAGCAGGGTGTTGACGGTGGAGGGGATGAAGCCGCCCGAGGCGACGCCGGAGCTGATGGTGGGCGTCCAAGACGGCGCCGCGGCCCAGGCGCCATTGCCGGAGGCGACGGGAGAGGTGATCCAGCCTTGGACCTGGGCGTCGGCGGAGCCGGCCAAGTCGCCCGAGACCTGGGCCTTGAGGTTGTCGTAGGTGCGCTGGGCGGCCAGCACGCCGACCTGGTTGAGCGGGATCCTGGCCCCGTTGTAGGCCTGCATGTAGACGCCGTCGTCGCTGGCGTTATGGGCGGCGTTGTCGGTGGCGGGGGCGGTGTAGCTGCCTTGGACGGAGCCCAAGAAGATGCTGGGAGTCAGACCGGTGACGTGGACCGGGGCGGCGGCGGCGACGGTGGCCGGGCCGGTGCCGGCGTCGCCGAAGGAGCCCAGCGCGGTGACGCCGAAGTCGGCCGCCGGGATGTCGTAAGCGTTCGTCAAAACCATGGTGGAGTGGATGGCGACTTGGTCCAGAGCGGACAGGATCCCACCCAGAGAGCCGGCCGAGCCAGCGTCGCTGTACGGCACGGGCAGGGCGCCGCGGCAGACGCCGGAGGCGGTCAAGGGCACGACCGTTTCGGTCCCGTAGTCGTAGCACTGAGCGCTGACCGTGTTCAGGCCCCGGGAGGAAGGCGGCGACTCGCCGGAGCTGGCGTAAGTCTGGACGGCGTTGACGCCGCCGATCTTGGGTTGGACCAGGCGGACGTGGTAAGTCCCCTGGCCGGACACGATGAAGGAATAGTCGCCGGTGCCGGAGGTCTGACGGGTGCCGAGCCAGACCCAAGCGCCGGCCGCGTTCTCTTTGTAGAGGGTGATGATCTGGTTGGCCAAGCCAGGCTCGTCGGCCTCCCGCACGCCGTTGGCGTTGACGTCGTTGAAGACCTGGCCGGCGGTGACATAGGCGGTCTGGCCGGAGGCCAGGTCGTAGGGAGCGGGACTGACGTCGGCAATGGAGTTCTCAGGCACGTGGTAGACCAAGCCGCTCAGGGGATCGATGCGCATCAGATCGGCCGTAGAAGGGGTCAGACCAGTGCCGCGGGTGGCGTAGAGATGGCCGTTGAGGAAAGCCATGCCGAAGACGAAGTCCATGTTGGAGGCGCCGGTGGCGGTGCCAGTCCAGGCGTACACGTCGGAGGAAGCGCCAGGGGCGGCTTGCAGCACCTGGACGATGTTGTATTTCCAGCCGGAGAGGTTGGCTCCGGGCACGACCCGGACCAGGTAGATGTGACGGACTGAGACGCCGTTCGGGGCCCACTGGCTGCCGGCCGCGGCCTGGCCCTGGACCAGGATGTAGGCGTTGCCGTAGCCGTCCAAAGCCATGTCGGAGGCGACTCGACCCAAAGCGGTGTCGGTGCAGGTATTGCCGGTGCTAGACCCCCAGAGGTGATCCGAAGCGGAGGCCGGACTGAGCAGACCGGAAGCCCGATAGGCCTTGGTGCCGGGGTCGACGATCATCATGCGGTAGCTGCCGTTGATGCGGTTGCACTCGCCACCGGAGAAAAAGATCTCACCGGTCCGCTGAATGACCTCGCCGCCGGACCAGTAGTCGTAGGTGCCGCCACTGCCAGTGCCGGAGGGCTGAAGGATGCGGAAGGCGTAGGAGTTGACGGCGCCGTTGGGGAAAGCTTGGACCTGGATGTCGCCGCTGGTGGCCGGAGCGGAGCCGCCGTAGATGTCGCCTTCGTAGGCGTTCCAACCCCAGAAGTAAGCCATCGGAGTGCCGGTGAACTCGCCACCGTCGAGCGCCATGGACTCGGCGCCGTTGGCGGCGGTGCCCGCCCCGGTCCAAGCCCGCCCCATCGTCGCCACCGTGGTCAGGGCGTTCGAGGTGATGAGCCCGTCGGAGTTGGTGGTGAAGCGAGCGACGCGGTCGGAAGCAGAGACCGCGACGTAGACAGCGTTGGTGCTCCAAGTCACTCCGACACTGAGCTTCTTATCACCGGTGCCGGAAGTGGGTGGGTAGAGGGCTTCGGCCTCGTCCGCTCCTTGGAACTGCTGGGCGACTGTCACCCCCCCGACCGCGAGCGCGAGGGCGGACAGCCAGGCGACTGGCTTCCCGACGCGCTGCAAGACATGACGGAACCTGGTGGAGGGGGCGGAGGTCATGGGTTTTCCGTTCTTCGTGCTTCCTGGTGGAGTGGACTCCGGTTTGAGAGTAGGCAGAAGCTAGCGAGGCCCCAACACACTCTCCTTGGAGACTCTATTGGTATAGGTCGGCAATGGCAACACCGCCGGAGAGTCGGGCCGCTGCGGCGGGCCCGAGTCGACCCCGGTCAATGCGGCCACTCTGGAGGAGGCGGAGCGGCCGGACCGGATGGATAGGCTGGAAGTCATGACAGCTTCGACTCTGACTGAGAATGGTACCCGCTCGAACGGCCGCGCCCAAGACGACCTCTACCGCCACGTCAACGGCCGCTGGCTAGCCGAACAGACGATTCCGGAGGACAAACCGGTGACCGGGGTGTTCGAGCGTCTACAAGAGGCCAGCCTGGAAGCCGGCCGTCAGATCTGTCAAGAATTGGCACAGGATCCGGCGCTGGCCGACCAGCCGGCGACGGCCCGCTTGGGCCAACTGTGGCGCGACTTCATGGATGAGGCCAAGGTTGAGAGTTCGGGCGCCGCACCGTTGGCCCAGTGGCTGGACCAGATCGAGCGGATCGCCGACCTGGAGGGCCTGCGGAGCTGGTTGGGCTGGTCGGCCGGAGCCGGGCTGAGCTCTCTGCTCGACCTGGCGGTGGAGGTCGACCCGGGCCGGCCCAGCCGCCAGGTCCTATTCGTGGCCCAAGCCGGGCTGGGTCTGCCGGACGAGTCTTACTACCGTCAGCCGGAGCACGCGGCGGTGGGCCAGGCCTACCGGGTCTATCTGGCCCGGGCCTTGGAATTGGCCGGGATCGACCAGAGCGAGCAGCGGGCCGAGGCGGTCTGGGAGCTGGAGCGCCAGATCGCGGCCTGCCACTGGGACATCGTCAAGACGCGCGACTTGGTGGCGATGTACAACCTGCGCCAGCGGGCCGAGTTGACGCAGGCCGCCCCCGGGCTGGGCTGGGAGACGATCCTGACCCGGGCCGGGATCGACCAGTCGGTGGTGGAGCTGGTCGATTGCCAGCCCAGCTTCTTCGTCGAGGTGGCGGCCCTGCTCCAGCCGGACCGGCTGGAGGTCTGGCGGGACTGGGCCCGGGTCCGCTTGGTGAGTGATCTGGCGCCTTATCTATCGGACGACTTCGTGCGGGCCCGCTTCGACTTCTACGGCCGGGCCCTGCTGGGCACCCCCCAGCTGAAACCGCGCTGGAAGCGGGCGCTCGACCTGATCGAGGCGGCCTTGGGCGAGGCTTTGGGCCAGATCTACGTCGAACGCCATTTCCCGGCTTCGGCCAAGGCCCAGGTCGAGGAGTTGGTGGACCATCTGCTGGCGGCCTACCGAGCCTCGATCGGCCGGCTGGACTGGATGAGCCAGACCACCAAAGAGCAGGCCTGGGCCAAGCTGGACGGTTTCCGGGCCAAGTTGGGCTACCCGGCGCGTTGGCGCGACTACTCGGGGCTGGAGCTGGTTCCGGGCGACCTGGTGGGCAATGTGATCCGGGCCGGGCTGAATGAGAGCGCCCATCAGCTGGCCAAGCTGAGCCGGCCGGTCGACCCGGACGAGTGGCTGATGACCCCGCAGACGGTCAACGCCTACTACCATCCCCTGCGCAACGAGATCGTCTTCCCGGCCGCCATCTTGCAGCCGCCCTTCTTCGACCCCGAGGCCGACCCGGCCACCAATTTCGGCGCCATCGGGGCCGTCATCGGCCACGAGATCGGCCACGGCTTCGACGACCAAGGCTCGACCACGGACGGGCAGGGCCGTCTGCGCGACTGGTGGACGCCCCAGGACCGGGAGCGCTTCGAGGCCAGGACCGGCCGGCTGATCGACCAGTACGCCGCCCTGTCCCCGGCCCAGACCCCCGGCCGGAAGGTCAACGGCGAACTCACCATCGGCGAGAACATCGGCGACCTGGGCGGGTTGGGCATCGCCTGGAAGGCTTGGCGTCAGGCCAGCGGCGACGACGACCAGGTGGTCGACGGCCTGACCGGCAGCCAGCGGCTATTCATCAGCTGGGCCAAGTGTTGGGCCACCAAGGCCCGCGACGAATACGTGGCCCAACAGCTGGCGGTCGACCCCCACTCCCCGGCCGAGTTCCGCTGCAACCAACCGGCCCGCAACTTGGACGCCTTCCACCAGGCCTTCGACGTGCGACCGGGCGACGGCATGTGGCTGGACCCGGCCGACCGGGTGACGATCTGGTGAGGCCCGGCCCCGCCACCGTCATCCTGCGTGGTCGCAGGATCCACGGGGTCAGGCTGAACGGTCAACGGCCAGCTGGCACAGGCCGGCCAGGGCGCGGCGGGCCGGGCCGGGGGGCAGGGTGTCCAACTCGGCCAAGGCGGCCTCGCTGCGACGGGCCAGATCGGCCCGGACTTGGTCGACGACGGGGTGGGCGCGCAGCTGGCTCAGGACCTGGGGCAGGTCCGAGGCCGGGACCGGGCCGGCCAAGGCCTCGATCAAGTCGGCGTCCTGGGGCCGGGCGGCTCGGCGCACCAGCAGCGGGACCAAGGTCGGCACGCCCTCGCGCAAATCCACCCCGGGGGCTTTGCCGGTGTCGTCGGCGGTGATGTCCAAGAGGTCGTCCGAGAGCTGGAAGCAGGTGCCCAGCCGTTCGCCGAAACGGGTCAGAGCCTCGACCTGGGCCGGATCGGCCCCGGCCGCCATGGCGCCGAAACGGGCCGAGGCGGCGATCAGAGCGGCGGTCTTGTCCGCCACCACGCGCAGATGGTGCTGGACTGGGTCGACGCCGGGGGCGGGGCCGACCAACTCCTGGATCTGACCGCTGACCAGCCGGGCGAAGGTGGCGGCCTGGAAGGAGACGTAGTCCGAGCCCAGGGCGGCCCCGACGGCCGAGGAACGGGCGAAAATGAAATCACCGATCAATATGGCAGTAGAATTTTGCCAACGCTTATTGGCGCTGGGGGCGCCCCGGCGCCAATCCGCCTCGTCCATGACGTCGTCGTGGTAGAGGCTGCCGACGTGGGTCAACTCGACCACCAAGGCGGCTTTCAAAGCGGTTTCCTGGTCGGGGCAGCCGGACAGATCGAAACCCAGCCCGGCGGCGCCGATCACCAGCATGGGACGGAACCGTTTGCCGCCGGCGGCCGGCAGGTGACGGGCCATCTCAGTCACGAAAGGCGAGTCGGACTGCAGGACTGAAAGCAACTCGACTTCGACCCGCTGGAGCAGAGCGTTGCCCCAGTCTTCGAACTCGGCGTCAGTTTGGCCAGTCTTCATCAGCCGTGGACCGAACGCAGGAAGACGGAGGCCTGGCCCAGCAGGTCGGCCAGCGGACCGGGGACCAAGCCGAAGGCGAGCGACCCGATCACGGTCAAGGTCAAGACCACGGCGGTGGCCGGACCGGGCAGCCGCAGCTCGACCTGGTCGTCCGAAGGACGGAAGAAGAGCGTCACCAGGAGGCGGACGTAGACGTAAGCCGCCACCAAGGAGAACAAGACGCCGGCCAAGGCCAGCCACCAATAGCCACCGCGCCAAGCGGTTGTGAAAATAGCGAACTTGCCAACGAAGCCGGCCGTCAGGGGGATGCCGGCCAAAGACAACAGGGAGACCAACATGACCAGGCCGAACCAAGGGTGGCGCCGACCCAGGCCGGACCAAGCGGCCAGCTCGGTGGCCTCGCGGCCACCGCTCTGGACCAGCGTGACGGCGGCGAAACAAGCGATGGTGGCCAGACCGTAAGCCACCAGGTAGAAACTGATGGCCGAGACGGCGCCGAACTGGCCCTCGGTCAAACCGGACTGCAAGGTGAGGGCCCCGGCCAGACCGGTCAGCAGGAAGCCGGCGTGGGCGACCGAAGAATAAGCCAGCAGACGTTTGACATTGTGCTGGACGGCGCCCAGCAAGGGGCCGACCAACATGGTCAAGACGGCCAGGCCGGCGATGATGGGCTGCCAGGTCCAGCGGGCCGCGCCCAGGGCCACGAAGAGCAGGCGCAGCAGGGCGGCGACGGCGGCGATCTTGGTGCAGACGGCCATGAAAGCGGTGACCGGGGTGGGCGCGCCCTGGTAAGTGTCGGGGGCCCAGGAGTGGAAGGGCACGGCCGAGATCTTGAACAGCAAGCCGACCAGGATCAGGCCCAGACCGGCCCAGAGCAGACGGTCGGCGGCGGCGCCGTGGTCGTAACGCAAGGCGATCAAGTCGAAGTCGAAAGAACCGGCGTAAGCGAAGAGCAGGGCCGCGCCGAACAGGAAGATGGCCGAGGCGGCGGCGCCGAGGAGGAAGTATTTCAGGGCCGCCTCCTGCGAGACCAGGCGGCGGTGGCGGGCCAAGGCGGCCAGGACGTAGAGCGGCAGAGACAGGATCTCCAAACCGACGAACATGAGCAGCAGGTCGTCGGCGGCCACGAAGAGCATCATGCCGGACAAGGAGAACAAGGTCAGGGGGAAGACCTCGGCGTGCTCCAGACCGGCTTGGTCGGCCTCGGCCTCGGCCCGGGAGCCGGGGATGGCGGCGGCCATGGGGGCGAAAGCGTTGCGGCCGGCGTAGACCCGGCGCTCGGCCATCAGACAGACCGACAGCAAGGCGAACAGCACCAGCATGAGCCAGAAGACCTGGGTCGGACCGTCCACCATGACCGAACCGACCAACTGGTCGGGGCCGATCGGGTCGGCCAAGCCCAGGGCGTCCGAGCCCCAACCGGTGACGATGACGGCCAAGGCGCAGACCAGGGCCACCAAGGCCAGGCCGACCTGGACCTCGTGGCGCCAGGCCCGCCGCACGAAGGCCTCGACCAGGACGCCGAGGCAGGCCGCCGCCATGACGATCAGGAAAGGCAGCAGCCGGACGTAGTCGATGGTCGGAGGGGTGAACTCCAACAGAGGCAGGACGGCGGCGGTCATCTACTTGACTCCCTTCACGACGGGGGCCAGGTCGGTCGCGCCGGCCTCGGTCATGATCGTCTGACTGGTCGGAGTGATCAGGTCGAGGGCCGGGCGGGGGAAGAAGCCCAGGGCCAAGATGGCGAAGAGCAGCGGCGCCACCGCCAAACGCTGACGCCAAGGCAGATCCGAGCTGAAGCGCTCGGCCGCGGCCTCGTTCAGCGGCCCGGTCATCAGACGTTGGTAGGTCCACAGGATGTAGAGGGCGGCGAAGACGGTGCCCAGGGCGGCTAGGGCGGCCACCAGCGGGAAGCGGGACCAAGCCCCGGCCATGACCATGAACTCGGAGACGAAGCTGGAGGTGCCGGGCAGGGCCAGACCGCCCAGGCCGGCCACCAGGGTGAATCCGGCCAGGACCGGGGCGACCTTGGCCAGGCCGCCGAAGGCCGAGACCTGGGCCGAACCGCGGCGGTCCACCAGGTATCCGATCAAGAGGAAGAGGGCGCCGGTGGACAGACCGTGGTTGACCATGTAGAAGATCGACCCGGTCAAAGAAGAGGTGGTGAGGGTGAACAAGCCCAACACCATGAAGCCGAAGTGGCTGATCGAGGTGAAGGCCACCAGACGCAGCAGATCGCGCTGGCCGAGGGCGGCGAAGGCGCCGTAGAGGATGGACAAGACGGCCAGCCCGATGATGACCGGGGTGGCCCAGTGGGCCTCCTGGGGGAAGAGGACGAGGCAGAAGCGGACCATGCCGAAGGTGCCCAGCTTGTCTAGCACGCCGACCATGAGGGCGGCCCCGCCGCCGGTCGACTGGGCCGCCGCCTGAGGCAGCCAAGTGTGACCGGGCACCATCGGAGCCTTGAGGGCGAAGGCCAAGAAGAAGCCGACGAAGACGACCTGGGACAGGGCCGAACCGGACAACTGGCGGGCCGCCAACTCGGTCAGGCTCATCGTGATCTGGCCGTCGCGGGCGGACAGAGCGCCGGTGCCGACCAGGGCGAAGAGCATGAGCAGGCCGCCGGCCAAGCCGAAGAGGAGGAATTTGACGGCGGCGGCCGAACGCTTGACCGGATCGGAGCCGAAGCCGCCGATCAAGAAGTACATCGGGATCAGGCTGGCTTCGAAGAAGACGTAGAAGAGGATGGCGTCGTCGGCCAGGAAGACGAACAAGGAACAGGACTCGACCAGCAGGACCAGGGCCGAGAAGGTTCCGGAGGAGAAGCGGGCCGGGCCGGGCTCGGCGCCGGTGCGCCACTCGGCGATCAAGACCAGCGGGACCAAGACGACGGTGAGCAGGACCATGGCCAGGCCCATGCCGTCCAGGCGCAGTGCGTAAGCCGAGCCGAGGGCGTCCAACCAGCCCACCCGCTCGGACAGATCGACGGCGGCGTCCGAGACCTGGAGCCAGGCCACCCAGCCGCCCAGGGCCAAGCTGGCCAAGGCCGTGACCAAGCCGACCAGGCGGCCCGGCCAAGCTTTGACCAGGCCGATCAGGCAGGCCCCCAGCAGGGGCAGGACCGCCAGGGCGGTCAACCAAGGAAACGTCATGGCATCCTCCCCTCAGACCAGCTGGCCCAAGATCAGGGCCAGGCCGATGGCCAACAGGCCGATCAGCATGGTCAGGCCGTAACTACGGACGTAGCCGTTCTGGAGCCGGCCCAACTTGGTTCCAGCGGCCTGGGCCAGCCCGGCCGAACCTTCGACCGCGCCGTCCACCACCCGCTGGTCGACCCAAGCCACGGCCTGGGCCAGGCCCAGCCCGGGACGGACCAAGGCGGCTTCGTAAGCGTCGTCGACGTAGAGGTCGCGCCGGCCCCAGCGGGTCAGCGGCGAGACCTGTTGAGGGGCCTGGTCGGGCACCGGGCGGCGGCCGAACAGGAGCCAGCCCAAGACCACCCCGGCCGCCACCACGGCCAAGGTGGCCAGGCCGATCGGCGTGATCTGAGGGACCCAGGAGGCGTGCTCGGGGGCCTCGGCCCCGATCGGCTCCAGCCAACGGCCGATCCAGCCGTTCAAGACCAGGCCGCCGGCGAAGGAGCCCAAGGCCAGCAGGACCAGCGGCGCCGTCATGGTGGCGGGCGACTCGTGGGGATGGACGCCGGGGCGCCAGCGGGACTGGCCGAAGAAGGCCATGGCCATCAGCCGGGTCATGTAGAAGGCGGTCACCCCGGCCCCCAGCAGGGCCAGCAGGCCGAGCGCCGGCTGATGCTCGAAGGCGGCCTCGATGATGTGATCCTTGGAGTAGAAGCCGGAGAAGAAGGGGAAGCCGATGATGGCCAGGTAGCCGGCCGCGAAGGTGAAGAAGGTGACCGGCAGGAGCCGGCGCAGGGCGCCGTAGTGGCGCATATTCACGTCGTCGCCGGTGGCGTGCATGAGCGAGCCGGCCCCCAAGAACATGTTGGCCTTGAAGAAGCCGTGGGTCAGCAGGTGGAAGATGGCGAAGGCGTAACCGGCCGGGCCGATGCCGGCGGCCAGCATCATGTAGCCGATCTGACTCATGGTCGAGCCGGCCAGGACCTTCTTGATGTCGTCTTTGGCGCAGCCGATCCAGGCGCCGACCAGCAGGGTGACGGTCCCGACGATGGCGACGGCCAACTGAGCGGCCGGGGCTTGGGCGTAGATGGCCCCGGAGCGGACCACCAAGTAGACGCCGGCCGTCACCATGGTGGCGGCGTGGATCAAGGCGGAGACCGGGGTGGGGCCCTCCATGGCGTCCAACAGCCAGGTCTGCAACGGCACCTGGGCCGACTTGCCGCAGGCCCCCAGCAGCAGCAGGAAGCCGAGCAGAGAGGCCCAGAAGCCGGAGATCTGGTCGGCCCCGGCGTTGACCGAGCTGAAGGAGGAGGAGCCGAAGAGGGCCAGCATGGTGAAGATGGCGATGATCAGGCCGAGGTCGCCGATCCGGTTGACGATGAAGGCCTTCTTGCCGGCGGCGGCGGCCGAGGGGCGCTCCTGCCAGAAGGAGATGAGCAGGAAGGAGGCCAGGCCGACGCCCTCCCAGCCCACGAACAGGACGAGGTAATTGTCGGCCAGGACCAAGATCAGCATGGCCGCCACGAAGAGGTTGAGGTAGGCGAAGAAGCGGCGCCGATCAGGATCGTGGGCCATGTAGCCGAGGGAGTAGATGTGGATGAGGGAGCCGACGCCGGTCACCAGCAGGACGAAGAGGATGGACAGAGGGTCGAGCAGGAGGGTGACGGAGACGTCGAAGGTGGGCCCGGCGATCCAGTCGTAGACCGGCACGGTGATGGCGCGCTGGTCGGGGGCCAGGGCCAGCAGATCGATGAAATAGGCCAGGGCCAGGCCGAAGCTGGCCATGGGGGCCAAGGTGGCGAGGAAGTGGCCCCAGCCATTGGTGCGCCGGCCGCCGACCAGGAGCAAGGCGGCCACGCCCAGGGGCAGGGCGATCAGGAGCCAGGCGTAGACCTGCAAGCCGGAGGCCGGAATCGGCGTCAGTGCGAAGACAGTCATGACAGCCCCCTCAGCCCTTGAGCAGGATCTCGTTGTCGACCGAGGTCGAACGGCGGGCGCGGAAGATGGTGACGATGATGGACAGGCCGATCACGACCTCGGCCGCCGCCACCACCATGACGAAGAAGGCCGCCACCTGGCCGTCCAGGACGCCGTGGACATGGCTCATCGAGACCAAGACCAGGTTGGAGGCGTTGAGCATCAACTCGATGGACATGAAGATGATGAGGGCGTTGCGCCGGATCAGGAAGCCGACCAGGCCGACGTTGAACAAGATGACGGCCAAGATCAAGTAGAGATCAGTCATCGGATCCTCCCTCCGGGTCGGAGCGGTCGGGGCTGGCGGCCGGGGCTGGACCGGGTGGGTCGACGGCCGAGGCCGGGCTGGCCGGTGAGGCCGGGCTGGCCGGGCTGGATGGACTGGCCGGGCTGGACGGGGTGGATGGACTGGCCGGGCTGGACGGGCTGTCCTCGGCGTCGACCGGGCCGGCCCCGGGGCGGCCCTCGATGGCGGCCAGGGTCTGGGCCAGGGGCAGGCCGAGCTGGGCCGGATCGGCCGGCGGAACCCGGCTGGCGACGGTGGCCGAGATCGACTCCGGGGCGACCGAGCCGTCCGGCAACAGGGCCGGGGTGGCGATGGAGTTGTGACGGGCGAAGACGCCGGAGGAGGGCTGGGCCCCCGGGTGGACGCCCTGCTCGACGTAGGCCTCGACCCGGCGGCGCAGTCGGACCGACTGGTCCGGCTTGGGCCGCAGGCGCTTGGGATGGGCCAAGACCATGGCGGCCACGGCGGCCGTGATGAGCAAGGCGGCGGTGGCCTCGAAGGCCACCACGTAACGGTGGAAGATGAGCTGGGCCAAACCCTCGACGTTGCCCCCGGCGTTGGCCGCTTCCAAACCGACCGCCGGAGCGGTGATGGCCTGGCCCACGCCCAAGGTCAGCAAGGCGACCAGGCCGACGCCGGCCAGGCCGGCGGCCAGACGGTGGCCGCGCAAGGTGTCGACCAGGGTCTCCCGGGTGGAGACGCCGACCAGCATGATGACGAAGAGGAAGAGCATCAAGACGGCGCCGGTGTAGACGATGATCTGGACGGCGAAGAGGAAACCGGCCTCCAGACTGGCGTAGACCACGGCCAGGGCCAGCATGACCAAGGCCAGGCTGAGCGCGGAGTAGACCGGCTTGCTGGAGGCGATCACGCCGATGGCGCCGACGATGGCGAGCACGGCGCAGATCCAGAAGGTGACCTGGACGCCGGACAGCAGAGGGGCCCAGACTGCGCCGGTCATGCCGTGGCCTCCTCGGACACGGTCCAGGTCCGGTTGTCGGCCTGGCCGGAATCGGGCAGACCGAGGAAGTAGTCCCGCTCGTCGTCGCCCAAGCGGCGCGGGTGGGGCGGCGCCTCCATGCCCTCGAGCAGAGGGGCCAAGAGATCCTCCTTGGTGTAGATCAGGCTGGCGCGCGAGGAATCGGCCAGCTTGAACTCATTGGTCATGGTCAAAGCCCGGGTCGGACAAGCCTCGACGCACATGCCGCAGAAGATGCAGCGCAGGTAGTTGATCTGGTAGACCCGGCCGTAGCGAGGGCCGGGCGAGAAACGCTCGGCCTCGGAGTTGGCCCCGGCCTCGACCATGATGGCGTCGGCCGGGCAGGCCCAGGCGCACAGCTCGCAGCCGACGCACTTCTCCAAGCCGTCCGGCCAGCGGTTGAGCTGATGGCGACCGTGGTAGCGCGGCGCCGTCACCTTCTCCTGGCCCTTGCGCGGATAGCCCTGGGTGAAGGGCTTGCGGAACATGGTGGCGAAGGTGATGCCGAAGCCCTTCCAGGCGTCCAAGAACCCCATGCTCAAGCTCCTTCCCGATCGGCGGCCCGGTCCGGTTGGTCGCCGTCCCCGAAGACGGGGTCGCCGGCCACCACGTCGGCCAGCTCCGGCAGCAGCTGGCCCGGCATGGGCGGCACCGGATAGCCGCCGGCGAAGGGGTCGAAGTCGTCGGTGTCGACCACCGGCACGCGCGAGACCTCGGAGCGGACCTCGGGCAGCTCCGACTTGCGGCCCAAGAAGAGGGAGACCAACAAGATGACGATCAAGACGCCGGCCAAGACGATGATCAACTGGCTGTTGAACCAACCCCGATCGCGCGCCACCGAGACGAAGGCGATCAAGACGATCCAAAGCAGAGAGATCGGGATCAGCCAGCGCCAGCCCAAGTCCATGAACTGGTCGTAACGGAAACGAGGCAGGGTGCCCCGCAGCCAGACGAAGACGAAGAGGCAGACCAAGACCTTGGCGATGAACCAGACCGGGCCCATCCAGCCGGAGTCCAAGACCTCGATCCGAGACAGCGGCCAAGGGGCGTGGTAGCCGCCCAGGAAGAGGGTGGTGGCCATGCCCGAGACCGTGGCCATGTTGATGTACTCGGCCAGGAAGTAGATGGCGTAACGGAAGCCGGAGTAGTCGGTGCAATAGCCCGAGACCAACTCCTGCTCGCATTCGACCAGGTCGAAGGGGGCCCGGTTGGTCTCGGCCACGATGGAGACGAAGTAGATCACGAAGCTGGGCAGCAGCAGGACGGCGTACCAGCCGGGCAGGCCCAACCCGGGCAGGACCGACATCGGCTCGGCTTGGGCCGCCACGATGTCGGCCGTCGACATGGAACGGGCGTAGAGGAAGACCGAGACCAAGGACAGGCCCATGGCGACCTCGTAGGAGATCATCTGGGCGGTCGAGCGGATGCCGCCTAAGAGGGAGTACGAGGAAGTCGAGCTCCAGCCGGCCAGGACGATGCCGTAGACGCCGACCGAGGCCACCGAGAGGACGAACAGGACGCCCATCGGCAGGTCGGTCAGCTGCAGGTGGGTTTTGACTCCGAAGATCGTGACCTCGCCGCCCAAGGGGATGACGGACCAGGCCGTGAAGGCGGCGGCGCCGGACAGGACAGGGGCCAGCGAGAACAGCCAACGGTCCGCTCCCTGAGGCCGGAAATCCTCTTTGACTAGGCATTTCATACCGTCGCCGAGGGCTTGGCCGAGGCCTAAGGGGCCGTTCATGACCGGGCCCAGGCGCTGCTGCATCTTGCCCACCACGCGGCGTTCGAACCAGACGTTGAAGATGGTGAAGGTGAGCAGGAAGACGAACATGACGACGACCTTGAGCAGGATGATCCACCAAGGGTCGGAGCCGAAGACAGCTGATTCCAGGACGGTCGGACCGTGTTCGAACATCACTGATCACCTCCCGAACTGAGACGGACCGGATCGCCCGGCGCCAGACCGAGGCCGGCCAGGGAACGATCCCCCGGCGCCCGGGCCGGAGCCCAGACCACGTCGTCGACCAAGCTGGAGTCGAGCACCAGGTCGAAGCGGGCCGAACCGGCCGGACCGACCAGTTCGACCGGCCCGGCGCCGGGCCGGTCCAAACCGAGGCGGGCGGCCGTGGCCGGAGACAGGCGGACGGCCACCGGGCGGGCGCTGGCGGCCAATTCGTCGGCTCGGTCGAGCCGGCGCGAATCGTCGATCAGCTCGCGCCAACTGGCCAAGCGGAGCCCAGCGCCAGCGGCGGCGGAGCGGTCGGCGGCGGGGACGGGGACGGCGGGAGGGGCCGGACTAGGGCCGGTCCAGGCCGGCAGCCCGTCCCAGGCGGCGGCCGCGCCGGCGGCGTCGCGCCAGCCCAGATCGGAGCCCAAGGCTTGGGCCAGGACTGACAGCAGGCGGATCTCGGTCAAACCGGAGCGGGGCCGGTCGACCACCTGGGCCACCGGGCGGAACCGGCGCTGCCAGTCGATGAAAGTGCCGCTGGTCTCCTCCAGCAGGCCGACCGGCAGCACGACGTCGGCCAACTGGGCGATCTCGGAGCGGCGCTGTTCCAGACTCAGCACAAAATCTGCCTTCTCGATGGCCCGCCGGGCCAGGGCCGGGTCGGGCAGATCGGCCAGTTCCAGACCGCCCAGCACCAGGACCGACAGTTGGCCGTCCAAGACGGCTTGGAACTGCTCGACGGCGCTACGGCCCGGGGCTGGGGGCCAGTTCTCGATCCCCCAGGCCGCGGCCAACTGGGCACGGGCTCCGGGATCGTCCCAGGGCCGGCCGCCCGGCAGCAAACCCGGCAACAGACCGGCTTCGAGAGCGGCCAACTCGCCGGCCCGACGTGGGATCCAAGCCCAAGCCGCGGCGCTGGAGCGAGCCACCGCCAACAAAGCGCTGAGCGCGCCCGGGCTGCCGGCCAGGCGTTCGCCGACCAGAATCACGCAGTCGGCGTCCAAACCCTCCAAACCAGCCAGAGCGGCGGCCTCGGCCCCGGGCGGAGCGGGGATGAGCTGGGCCGACAGCTTGCGCGAGCCGGGCGACAGCAGAGGGGCGACCACTTGGACCTTCAGGCCGTGACGCAGGACGGCCCGGCGCAGCCGGAGGAAGACGATGGGCGACTCGTCCTCCGGCTCGAAGCCGACCAGGACGACGCGGCGGGCGCGGTCCAAGTCGGCGTAGGAGACGGCCTGGCCCGGACCCCGGCCGGCCACGGCGGCGGCCAGGAACTGAGCCTCCTCCGGGGACTGGGGGCGGGCCCGGAAGTCGACGTCGGCGGTGCCGAGGACGGCATGGGCGAAGCGGGCGTAGCTGAGAGCGGTCTCCAGAGTCAGCCGGCCACCGGTCTGCAGGCCGACCCGGCCCTGGGCCCGGCTCAGAGCGGCCGCCACGGCGTCGATGGCGTCCGGCCAAGCGGCCGGCTCCAGACCGTCGGGACCCCGCCGCAAGGGGCGGGTCAGACGGTCGTCGCCGCGGGCGGAGGCGAAGGCGAAGCGGCCGACGTCGCAACTCCACTCCTGGTTGGCGGCCGGATCGTCGCCGGCCTGGCGCCGCTTGACCTCGTAATGCCGATGGTCGACTCGGAGCTGACAGCCGGCGGCGCAGTGCTCGCAGGTGGTGACGGTCGAGACCAGGTCGAAGGGGCGGGCGGCGAAACGGTAGGCCTGGCTGGTGATGGCGCCGACCGGGCAGATCTGGACCACGTTCCCAGAAAAATATGAATTGTACGGGACGCCGTCGAAGGCCCCGATCTGCTGCTTGGCCCCGCGCTCCAGCAAACCGATCAGAGGATCGCCTGAGATCTGCTCGGCGAAGCGGGTGCAGCGGGCGCACAACACACAGCGCTCACGGTCCAACAACAGCTGGGGCGACAGCGGGATGGGCTTGGCGTAGGTGCGCTTGACCCCGTCGTAACGGGACTGGCCCCGGCCGTGCTCCAAAGCCTGGTTCTGCAGCGGGCATTCGCCGCCTTTGTCACAGATGGGGCAATCTAAAGGATGGTTGATCAGCATCAATTCCAGGACGTCGCGCTGGGCCCGAGCGGCCGGCTCGGAGGTCTGCTGGGTCTCGACCCGCATGCCGTCCGCCACCGTCATGGTGCAAGACGGCTGTGGCTTGGGGAAACCCCGGCCATTGCCGGCGTCGGGGATCTCGACCAGGCATTGGCGGCAGGCCCCGACCGGCTCCAACAAGGGATGGTCGCAGAAGCGGGGAATGGCCACGCCGGCCTGCTCGGCGGCTCGGATGACCAAGGTGCCCTTGGGCACCGCCACCTCGACCCCGTCGATGGTGACCGTGACCAGATTGTCAGCGGGAGCGACGGTCATGCCCGGCCTCCTTCGGACTCGACGGGGAACAAGGCGCTGGCGTCGTAGGGCAGGTGCTCCCAGGCCGGGGTGGTGTAACCGACCTCGAACTCGGAGCGGAAGTGACGCACGGCCGAGGTGACGCAGGCCACCGCCCCCTCCGCCAGGGTGCAGAAAGTCTTGCCCGTGATGTCGTCACAGACACTGAGCAATTTGTCCACGTCGCCGTCCTGGCCTTGGCCGGCCTCCAGCTTGTGCAACAACTGGACCAACCACCAGGTGCCCTCCCGGCAGGGGGTGCATTTGCCACAAGACTCGTGTTTGTAGAACTCGACCCAACGCAAGGTCGTGCGCACCACCGAGGTGGTCTCGTCGAAGATCTGCATGGCCTTGGTGCCGAGCATGGTGCCGACCTCGGCCAAACCCTCGTAGTCCAACCGGGTGTCCAAGTGCTCGGCCGTCAAGATGGGGGTGGAAGAACCGCCCGGGGTGAAGAATTTGAGCTGATGGCCGGCCCTGACCCCGCCGGCCAACTCCAACAGGCGAGCCATGGTCAACCCCAGAGGGGCCTCGTACTGCCCCGGGTGGGCGACGTGGCCGGACAGGGAGTAGATTGTGAAGCCCTTCGACTTCTCGGTGCCCATGGAAGTGAACCAATCTTTGCCGCGGGCGATGATGGCGGGCACTGAGGCGATCGACTCGACGTTGTTGATGACGGTGGGCGAGGCGTACAACCCGGCCACGGCCGGGAAGGGCGGACGCAGCCGGGGCTGGCCCCGACGGCCCTCCAAGGAGTTGAGCAGGGCGGTCTCCTCGCCGCAGATGTAAGCCCCGGCCCCGGCGTGCACGATGATGTCGAGGTCGAAGCCGGAGCCCAGGACGTCACGGCCCAGATAGCCGGCCGCGTAAGCCTCCTCGACGGCCTGACGGACCCGCCGGATGGGATGCAGGACCTCGCCCCGGACGTAGATGAAAGCGGTGTGGGCGCCGATGGCGTAAGCCGAGATGATGACGCCCTCGACCAGGGTGTGGGGGCTGGCCATGAGCAAGGGGACGTCCTTGCAGGTGCCCGGCTCCGACTCGTCGCCGTTGACGACCAGGTATTTCGGATTGGGGTTGTCTTGGGGGACGAAGCTCCACTTCAGACCGGTCGGGAAACCGGCCCCGCCGCGACCGCGCAGCTGGGCGTCCTTGACCTCGGCCATGACCTCGGCGGCGGAACGGCCCAAGGCCAGTCTCAGAGCTCGGTAGCCGCCCTGGGCGACGTAGGAGTCGAGCTTCCAAGACCGCTCCTGACCCCAGTTGGCGGTCAGGACGGGAACCAACGGCTGGGTCATCTCGACTCACCCCCCGCGGTCGGCTGGTCCGGCGGCGGGAAGGCGTCAGCCGTCCAGCCGGACTTCAGAGACAACTCGACCCCGCTGAGCGAGGCCGGCCCGGCCGAAGGCCCCTGGTCGGCCCGGCCGTCCGGGAAGCCGGCCAAGACGCGCTCGGCCTCGCGCCAAGAGGTGATGGTGGCGCCGCGGCTGGACTGGACTTCGCGCCCGGCCGCCAGATCGTCCAACAAAGCCTCCGCCTTGGCCGGAGTCATGTTGTCCATGAACTCCCAGTTGACCATCATGACGGGGGCGAAATCACAAGCCGCATTGCACTCGACCCGCTCCAGCGAGAAGAGGCCGTCGGCCGTGGTCTGCTCCGGTTCGACCCCCAGCCGGCGCTGGACCGCGGCCAAGACGGCGTCCCCGCCCATGACGGCGCACAGCGCGGTGGTGCAGACGCCGATGTGGTGCCGGCCGGCCGGCCGGCGTTTATACATGGTGTAGAAAGTGGCGACGCCGGCCACCTGGGCGGCCGTCAAACCGAGCAGCTGGGCGCACAACTCGACGCCCTGAGACGAGACCCGGCCCTCGACCGACTGGACCAAGTGCAACATGGGCAGCAGGGCGGAACGGGGCTCGGGATAACGCTCGATCAACTGGCGCAGATCGGCCAAGGTCTGGTCCGAGGTCAAAAGATCGGCGTCGGATCGGGCGTCGGCCGGGCCGGCGGAACGGTCCGCCGGACTCGGGACGGGATCGGGCTGCGGGCCGCTCATCGGTCGACACCTCCCAGGACTGGGTCGAGACTGGCCACCGCCACCACGACGTCGGACATCATGCCGCCCTCGCACAGGGCCGGCACGGCTTGCAGGTGGTTGAAGCCGGGATCACGGAAATGGCAACGGTAGGGCCGGGTGCCGCCGTCCGAGACCAGATGGCAGCCCAACTCGCCCTTGGGCGACTCGACGGCGCTGTAGACCTGACCGGCCGGGACCTTGAAGCCCTCCGAGACGGTCTTGAAATGGTGGATCAAAGACTCCATCGACTGGCCCATGACCTGCTTGACGTGGCCGAAGGAGTTGCCCTGGCCGTCCGGCCCGACCTGCAGCTGGGCCGGCCAGGCCAACCCCGGGTCGTCCACCATGACCGGATCGCCCGAAGTCGCCTCCAGCCGGTCGTAGCACTGTTCGACGATCTTGAGCGACTCCCACATCTCCTGCAGCCGGATCCGGAAGCGGCCGTAGGCGTCGGAAGTGTCCCAGGTGATGACGTCGAAGTCGTAAGTGTCGTAGTCGCAGTAAGGCTGGCTGAGGCGCAGGTCCCAGGCGTAACCGGTGGCGCGCAGCGGCGGACCGGACGCGCCCAAAGCCATGCAGGCGGTCAAGTCGAGTTGGGCCACGCCGCACATCCGACCCTTGAAGATGGGGTTCTCGTTGCAGAAGCCGGCGTACTCCGGCAGGTGCTTGTGCAACCACTCGATCAAGGTGCGCAACTGGGCCAAGCCGTTCTCCGGCAAATCGATCGACACGCCGCCGGGGCGGATGTAAGCGTGGTTCATGCGAGTGCCGCAAAGGGCCTCGTAGAAGTCCAAGATCATCTCGCGCTCGCGGAAGCCGATGGTCATGAGGGTCAAAGCGCCGATCTCCATGCCGCCGGTGCCGACGGCCACCAGATGGGAGGCGATGCGGTTCAACTCCATCACCAAGACGCGCAAGACATTGGCCCGAGCCGGGGCCTCGACCGCCAGCAGACGCTCGACCGCCAGACAGTAGACGGCCTCGTTGAAGAGCGGCGCGACGTAGTCCATGCGGGAGACGAAGGCCGAGCCCTGGGCGTAGGTTTTGAACTCCATGTTCTTCTCGATGCCGCTGTGGAGGAAACCGATGCCGGGGCGGATCGAAGCCACCGTCTCGCCCTCTAGCTCCAGCTCCAGACGCAGGACGCCGTGGGTGGAGGGATGCTGGGGACCCATGTTGACGACGATGGTCTCGTCGCCCCGCTCGGCCTGAGCGGCCGTGATCTCGGCCCAGTCGCCGCCCTGGGCGATGTAGGTGACAGGTTCAGGAGCGCTCATCAGTAAGACCTCCGCTGGTCCGGGGGCGGCACTTCGGCACCCTTGAACTCGATCGGCACGCCGCCTAAGGGGTAATCCTTGCGCTGGGGATGGCCGACCCAGTCGTCCGGCATCAAGATGCGGGTGAGATGGGGATGGTCGTCGAAGACGACGCCGAACATGTCCCAGGTCTCACGCTCGTGCCAGTCCGCCATCGGATAGGTCCGGACCACCGAGGGCAGATGGGGATCGGACTCCGGGCAGGTCGCCTCCAAGCGCAGACGGCGGTTGTGGGTGATGGAGAGGAGATGGTAGACGACGTGGAACTCGGCCCCTACCTGGTCGGGGTAGTGGACGCCGGAGACCGAGACGCAGTTCTCGAAGCGCAACCAGGCGTCGTCGCGGCAGTGGCGGACCAGCTGGACCAACAACCGACCCGGCACGGCCACGGTCAACTCGCCGCGATCGACCAGGAAGGCGTCCGGGCCCAATTCCGGAACCAAGGTCGTCAAGCGGTCGGCCACCTCGTCGAACCAACCGCCCAAGGGCCGGGCCGAGGGCTGTCGGGGTACGACCGGATGGCGCAGACCGCCGTAACCGGAGACGTCGCCGGGGCCGGAGCCCCACATGCCCCGCCGTTCGGCCGGGGGCTGGACCGGCTGGGGCCGGACCAAGGCCCGGTCGGCTGGGTCGACGGTCTGGCTCATCGGACCGGACCTCCCAGCTCCAAGAGGGCGGGGGCGGCCAAAGCGTCCCGCTCGGCCTGGTCCCGCAGCTGGTCGGCGTGACGGCCGATGGGGTGGTGCATGACCGGGCCCTTACGCAGTTTGAACATGGCGTCGATCAGCATGTCGGGCCGTGGCGGACAACCGGGGATGTAGATGTCGACCGGCACGATGTGGTCGGAGCCCTGGACGACGGCGTAATTGTTGAACAGGCCGCCCGAGGAAGCGCAGGCGCCCATGGCGACGACCCACTTGGGGTTGGGCATCTGGTCGTAGACGGTGCGCACGATGGGAGCCATCTTCTGCGACACCCGGCCGGACACGATCATGACGTCGGCCTGACGGGGCGAGGCCCGGAAGACCTCCTGGCCCCAGCGGCCGGCGTCGAAACGAGGCGCGCCGAAGGCCATCATCTCGATGGCGCAGCAGGCCAGGCCCATGGTGGCGGGCCAGAACGAGGCCTGCCGCATCCAGCCGAAGACGCCCTCGACAGTGGTCAGCAGAATCCCGCTGGGGAGTTTGTCCTCCAGTCCCATCGGCCAGCCTCCTTCCTGCCCTCAATCCCAGGTCAAGCCGCCCCGACGGACGACGTAGACGTATGCGATGAACACGGTGACGATGAACAACACCATCTCGACCAGGGCGAACAGGCCCATCTGATGGAAGGAGACCGCCCAGGGGTAGAGGAAGACGATCTCGATGTCGAAGACGATGAAGAGCATGGCGGTGATGTAGTACTTGACCGGGACGCGGCCGCCGCCGACCGGTTGCGGAGTGGCCTCGATGCCACACTCGTAGGCCGAGTACTTGGTGCGGTTGCGCCGGGCCGGACCGATCACGGTCGACAGCACGATGGCGATGGCCAAGAACCCCGCCGCCAGAGCCAAGAGCCCGATGATCGGTATGTAGAGGCTCATCGTCCCGTCTCCCCCGTCCATGATCACCTGCGTGGTCGCCACTTCGGACTTCCGAAACGTCCGAGGGCGGGCGAGACCGGATTCCACCGTCCACGGCTCGAACCTGAGGCAAGGCCGGGACGGGGAAACATATCGTCGCCTCGACCGATCCTATCGCCAAACTGGGAGGGGCCAAATCGCTCGCCGGCCGGTCGGGGCGGTGACGGGCGAGCCGGCGGGGGCGGGGCGGACGGTCAGGCGCTGGGGGTGAGGCGGGACAAGGTGTTGACCACGACGTCGTAGACGTCGTTCGGGCGCTGATCCGACAGGTTGGCCAAGAGCCGATGGACCAGCTGACGGACGACTGGCAGGGGCAGGCCATGGCGAGCGGCGGTACGCATGATCAACGGGTGGCCGATGAGGCGGCCGAAGACGACGCCGAGACGGAAGTAGCCGCCCCAAGCCCGCCGCAGACGGTCCGGGTAGGCGGCCAGGGCCCGTTCGGCGGCGATCGAGCCGAAGCCCCGGCTGCGGGCCTGCACGATCTGGTCGGCGGCGTAACGGCCGGACTCCAGGGCGTAGGAGACGCCCTCGCCGTTGAAGGGGTTGACCAAGCCGGCGGCGTCGCCGGCCAGGAGCAGGCCGTCCCGGTAGGTCGGCCGCCGGTTGAAACCCATCGGCAGGGCGGCCGAGCCGATCGGGCCGAGCCGGTTCTCCTCCCGGAAACCCCACTGGGGCGGGGTGGTGTCGAGCCAACCACGCAAGAGCTGGCGATAGTCGACCCGCCCGAAAGCGGCCGAGGAGTCGGTCAGGCCCAGCCCGACGTTGCAGGTCCCGTCGCCGACCGGGAAGGACCAGCCGTAACCGGGCAACAGATGGGAGCGCCCGGGCTGGCCGTCCCACAGCTCCAGCCAACTCTCCAGCCAGAGGTCGTCCGACCGGGGCGAGGCGTAGTAGGCCCGCACCGCCACGCCCATGGGCCGGTCCGGCCGGCGGTCCCGGCCAGCCGCGATGGCCAAACGGGCCGCATTGCCATCACAGGCCAAGACGACCGGGGCGCGGTGCTCGAGCCCGTCCTTGGTCCGCACCCCGACCACCCGCGAGGCCCGGTCCAAGACCGGCCCGGTGACCGTGGCCGGCTGGACCAGCCGAGCCCCGGCCTGGACGGCGCGCTGGGCCAGCAGGGCGTCGAAGTCGGCCCGGCGCCGGACCAGTCCGTAAGACGGGAAATCGGCCAAACGGGGCCAAGGCATGAGATAGGGGTAGGGCCGACCGGCCCAGATGCGCAGACCGAGGTTGTGCCGCCAGCCGGCCTGGGGGCTGGTGTCGAGGCCGAGGGCGGCCAGTTCGCGCACCGCCCGGGGGGTCAGCCCGTCGCCGCAGACCTTCTCCCGGGGGAAGGCGGCCTTCTCCAACAGCAGGACGTCGAGCCCGGCCTGGGCCAGATGGATGGCGGCGGAGGAGCCGGCCGGCCCCGCCCCCACCACGATGACGTCGGCCGTCAGACCGCTGCGGTCCATCGGACTCCTCTCCCTCGCTGGGCGTCAGCTTAACGGGCCGGGGTGGAGCGCCGCGACGGACGACGAGGCTGGGGGCGGCGGACTATCCTGGGCCCGTGTCTTCGTCCGTCGGCCCCCCCAGCCCACAAATCACCTTGCTGGACGGATTGGATTGGGCGGACTGCTTGAGACGCCCCGACCTGACGGCCTGTTGGATCAGACGCCAAACCGGACTGGTCGGGCTGGGCCGGTCTTTGCGGGTCTCGCTGGACGGCTTGGCGGCGGCCGAGCGATGGTGGTCGGACCTGGTCGGGCGGCTGGAGCCGGCGCGCCGGGACCGACCGCGCGGGATGGGCCCGGTGGCCTTCGTCAGCGCCCCCTTCGACCCCGGCCACAGCCAGTCCCAGGTCGAGTTGGTGGTGACTCAGACGGTGCTGGGCCGCCAAGGCGACCGGGCCTGGGCGGCCAGTTGGGGCCCGGCCTGGGAGCGTTTGGTGGCCGCCGGGCAGGCGGCCGGAGCCAGCCTCGCCGAACCGGCGCCCTCTCCGAGGGGCAGTGGCGCGGACGGACCCGGCCCGGTCCAGTTCCAGCCCGGCCGCCTGAGCCGGCGGCAGTGGCTGGAGGCGGTCGAACGGGCCATCGCCGAGATCCGGGCCGGTCGCCTGGACAAGGTGGTCTTGGCCCGCGACCGACTGGCCACGGCTGAGCGGGAGATCGCCCCGGGCTGGCTGCTGGCCGGTCTGCTGCAGCGCTACCCGGACACCTGGGTGTTCGCCGTGGAGGGCCTGATTGGAGCCACACCGGAGTTGCTGGTGCGGCGGGACCGGGGGCTAGTGACCTCGCGCGTGCTGGCCGGCACCATCTTGCGCCGGGGCCCCCACGACGGGGAGGACCTGGCCCGCGCCCTGTCCCAGTCGAGCAAGGACTTGGCCGAGCACGAGTACGCCGTGGCCTCGGTGGCGAGCGGGCTGGAGCCGTACTGCTCGGCCATGAACGTGCCCGAGACGCCCTTCGTGCTCCGGCTGCCCAACGTCATGCACCTGGCCAGCGACATCACCGGCGTCTGCCGGGGCGACGTCAGCGTGCTGGAACTGGCCCGGGCCGTCCACCCCTCGGCCGCCGTCTGCGGCACCCCGACCGACCAGGCCCGTCGGGCCATCCGCCAGTTGGAGGGAATGGACCGGGGCCGTTACGCCGGACCGGTCGGCTGGGTCGGCGCGGACGGCGATGGCGACATCGGTATCGCCCTGCGCTGCGGCCAGCTGACGCCGGACCGTCGCGAACTGAGACTGTACGCCGGCTGCGGCATCGTGGCCGACTCCCAGCCAGAGGCCGAATGGTCCGAGACCGAGGCCAAGCTGACGGTGATGCGACAGGCCCTCGGGGCCGACGACTGAGCGGCCCCGCCCGACCTGGGTCAGCGTTTGGGCGGGGCGATGACTTTGCGCGGACCGCCAGACTTCTGGGCGGCCTTCTCCTTCTGCAACTCGGCTTGCATCTGCTGCATCTCTTCGGTGTTGAAGCGACCGGACAGGGCGAAGATGACGACGCCGACGATGAAGACCGAGATCCAGTGCGACCAACCCAGCAGCAGCGGACCGGTCACCACCACCACGATGTCGATGCCCTTGATCAAGTTGAACATCAAACCCGGCGGCATGGCCCCGAAACCGACCTGCATCATGGGATTGGAGTAGTCGGCCGATTTGGCCGTGACCCAGCGGACGGCCGCCAACAAGCCGGCGGCGGCGGTCAGGACGGAGGTGGTGGCGGCGGAGGAGAAACTGGTGACGGGCTGGCCCAGACCGTAGAAGGCGGTGAAAGCGATGACCGACCAGAGCAGGGCCAGGAAAGCGGCCACCGCCGACAGGGCGATCCGGATCTGCGGGTTGGAGAAGGGCAGGCCCCGGATCAGGCCCCGGGTGCGGGTGACCACGCGCAAGCTGCCCAACAGGGGCACGAAGGCGATCAGCAGGACCAAGGCCGAGATGAAGGGGCTGAAAGTGCGCAGGCCCAAGGCTCCGACGGCGAAGGGCACGCCCAGGCTGACGAACCACAGGACCAGACGTTTGGGGTAGCGGTAGAGCCGCTGGACCTCGCGCCAGACCAAGGCCGACAGGCCCCGGCCGACGCCGTAGGTGGGACGGACATGCCCCTTGGCCATGGACTCGCGAGCCACCAGGATGTCGCGCATCAAACCGAGGTCCATGGCGAACATGGCCCCCTGCATGCCGGAGACCAGGGAGCCGCCGGAGACCAGACGGGCGCGGTGGATCTGGTCCAGGCGCAAGGTGGCGGCCAGCCCGAAAACCAACAACAGGACGGCCCCGACCAGGGCCACGGCGATGACGATCTGATTCGAGCCCCAGTCGTCGAAGGTCAGATCGACCCAACCGGCCGCCACCGCCGTGATGGTGGCCAAGGCCACGAAGGCGGACAGGCCGGACAACCACTGCACCAGCTTGATCAGCCAGGTCCGAGCGAAGGTCTGCTCCAAGGCGGAGAAGGCGGTCAGACCGGCCGCGCCCAGACCGAGGGCGGCCGCCCACTGGACGATGCGCGGCGGATCGTACCCAGTCAGAGCGGCCAGCAGGGCGCCCATGGCGGTGGCGCCCAGGGCCACCGCCACCAAGACGCCGATCAGTCGGCGGCGCAACAGACGAGCCCGCCGGATGGGGGCGTCCATCAACCAGAAACCCTCGGCCGCCGAGGCCACCACGGGGCCGAAGATACGGGCGCAGACCAGGGTCAGGCTGAAGGCGGCGCAGAGCATGACCCAAGGCAGCAGGGTGCGGCCGACCTGACAGGTGGTCGACTCGCAAGCCGAGGCGTTGCCCTGGGCCCGCCAGACGGCGCCGCCCAGCATGGCCAAGATGACGATGACGGAGAAGACGGCCACGTAGCCGTCCTGCAGGACCTGGCTCAGCCGTTTGGTGGCCCGGCCGCGCCGCCAAGTGGACATCAGGGCCTTGAGCTGGCGCTCATCGACCGGGTCGGGTTCGACCGAGAGCAGGTCGTGCTGCCAGACCGGGGCCACGAACTCGTCCGACTGGTCGTCCGTCGGAGTCGAGTCCACGGCGGCGTCCTCAGCCGCCAGATCGCTCAGATCGAGCTTGGGCGGAGCCGGCTTACGGGCCTGGGGCCGGCGCGATCTCTTGCTCACGGGCGCTCCTGAATCCGGACCGTCTTAGTCGCCACCCGCTCGACCAGACTGGGCTCGTGGCTGGCCATGACGATGGCCAAGCCCTGGTCGCGCTCGGCCTTGAGACGCTGGGCCAGCCACTCGACGCCCTCGACGTCGAGACGTTGCTCCGGCTCGTCCAAGACCAGCAGCTGGCGCGGCCGGACGAAGGCGGTGGCCAGGGCCAGGCGGCGGCGCTGGCCGGAGGACAGGGTGTCGGGCAATTGGCCGGACTGGGCCACCAAGGCGACCTCGTGCAAGACGGCGTCGACGGCGGTCTCGCAGTCGGGCAGGCCGTGGGCCCGGGCCAGCAGGTCGAGGTGCTCGACCACCGACAGGTCGGGGAAGAAGTCGAGGTCGTCGATGACGGTGGCCAGATGGCGCCGGATGGTGGGGCTGGACTCGCGCAGTTTCTCGCCACAGACCTCGATCAGACCGGAATCGGGCCGGTCCGCCCCCACCAGGCAACGCAGAATGGTCGACTTGCCGGCCCCGTTACGACCGGTCAGGGCCACCGCCTCGCCGCCGAAAACCTCGAGCGAGAAGTCCTTGACGATGACGTGGGGCCCGTAGGCCTTGGTCAAATGGGAGACTTTGAGGACCGGCGTACGAGGCTTCGACATGTCCGTATTCTCCCCCATCGGACCAGACCTGGCTGACTCGCCTCAACCGATGGGCCTGTCCTGACCGGTCTGGGCCCTGGGACATGGCAGGCTTGAGCCGTGACGCAGCCTTCCCCGGGATCCGACGCGGCTAGAGCCGACCTGTCCAAACGACCGGCCGAAGTGGCGGGGATGTTCGACGCGGTGGCCCGGCGCTACGACCGTATGAACTCGTTGGCCTCCCTGGGCCAAGACCGCCGTTGGCGGGCCGCCCTGGTGGGGGCGTTGGAGCCCCGGTCAGGCGAGCTGATGCTGGACCTGGCGGCCGGCACCGGAGCCTCCGCCCGACCGCTGGAACGGGCCGGCGCGCGCGTGGTGGCGGTCGATCTCAGCTTCGGCATGGTCCAGTGGGGGCGGCGCCACCACCGTCGTCTGCCTTTCGTGCAGGGCGACGCCCTGGCCCTGCCCTTCGCCGATCAGACCTTCGACGCCGCCACCTGCTCCTTCGGCCTGCGCAACATGGTCGACCCGGTGGCGGCCCTGGGCGAGCTGAGACGGGTGGTGCGCCCGGACGGCAGCCTGGTGGTCTGCGAGTTCTCGAAACCGGTCAACGCGCTGTGGCGGCGGTTGTACGAGGGGTGGTTGCGCCGGGCGATGCCCAAGCTGGCCGCTCTGGCCTCCTCCGACCCGGCCGCCTACGTCTATCTGACCGAATCGATCCTGGACTGGCCCGACCAAGCCGGGGTGGCCGAAATGATCAGCCAAGCCGGCTGGAGCGCCGTCGAATGGCGCAACCTGACCGGCGGCGTGGTCGCCCTGCACCGAGCCCGCCGGGGCTGACCGGCGAGGTACCACTCGGGCCAGTGGCCCGGGGCGTGCGTTCCCCCGTCCTCAGACCCCATCTCTCCCGGCCCTGACCGGCTGGCATGGGACTCGCCGCCCCTCCGGACCGGACTCGGTGGGGCCGGCCAGCCGTCAGGGCCGGGGGCGGCGTTCGGCCAGAGCCAGCACCGCCAAGCCGGCCACGATGACGACGACGCCGGCCAGCCCGGCCTGGGTCAGACGCTCCTGCAGCACGATCAGGCCGAGCAGAGTGGCGGTGGCCGGCTCGGCCAAGGTCAAAGTGGTGATGGTGGCGGCGGGCAGACGCTTCAACCCGACGGCCAGCAGTTGGTACGCCACTACGATGGTGACCAGGCTGAGCCAGCCCACCACGGCCGCCCCGCGCCAGGTGGCCAGCCAAGCGGTGTCGGTCCAGATCAAGACCGGCGCCGAGGCCAAGCCGGCCAGGCCCATGACCCAGCTGACGGCGTCGGAGGAGGACCAGCCCCGATCCAGCGGGATCTTCATCATGACCAGTTCGAGGGCGTAAGCCGCCCCGGCGGTGGCGGACAGGGCGACGCCGCCGAAATCGACCTCGGCCGACCCGCCGGACAACAAAACCACTCCGACCACGGCCAGCCCGGTGGCGATCAACCAGGGCCGCCGCGGCGACCGGCCTCGGATCAGCCACTCGAACAGCCCGGCCCAGAGCGGACTAGCCCCCAGCGTGACGATGGTGCCGACGGCCACTCCGTTGGCCCGCACGCCGGCGAAGAAGGTCCACTGGTAGGCCGCCATGCCGAAACCGGCCCCGGCCAGGGCCAGCCAGGTCGGGAGCGCGACCCGGTTCGACTGAGGGGGAAGGGCCGGCCCGGTCGGATCGGGCCGGGTCGGATCGGGTCGGGCCGGACCGGGAGCGACGGCGGCCCGGCGGCGCCAGTTGAGCCAGCCCACCAGTGCCATCAGAGCCCCGCCGGCCACCATCCGGGCGGCGCCGACGCTGAGCGGGCTGGCCCCGGCGGGGGCGAAGCTGCCAGTCGTGCCGGTGGTGCCGAAGAGGACGGCCGCCAAGATGACGATGAGGACGCTGCGCACCGCCCCAGTCTGCCTCACCCAGACGACCCGCCGTGAGACCCGGCCGGACGGACCGGCGGACCAGGCAAGGCGGACCGGGCGAGGCGGTGGGGACGGCGGCTGGAAGCCGCTCCGCTCAGGCGACCGCCCGGTGGGCCAGCCTGGTCAGCTGGGCCTCCAAACCAGGCCGGTCGTCGCGCCTAAGGGAGGCCACGATCAGATGCCTGCCGGAGCTGGGAGCGGCCAGGGCCTGGCGCAGGGCGGACGGGTCGTCGACCCGCTCGACCCGACAGCCCAAGGCGGCCCCGAGGCGGGCCAGGTCCTGGCCCACGGGCACGGCGAAGCAGCGTTCGAAGGCGTCCGCCCAGTGCCCCAGCCGGGCCGGGCCGGCGCCGTACTCGAGGCCGGCGAAGATCGACCCGCCGTCGTCGTCGGCCACCACCAGGCGCAGGTCGAGGCGCCGTTCCAAGGTGGGGGTGATCAGGGCGGGCAAGTCGTGTAGGAAGGTCAGGTCGCCCATCAGGGCGGTGGTGGCCCGGCCGCTGGCGGCGGCCAAGCCGAAGGCGGTGGCGATGACGCCGTCGATGCCGGCCTGGCCGCGGTTGGCCCAGACCTGCGGCGGCAGGTCCGAGATGGGGGCCAGGTCGGCGTCCCGGATGGGCTGGGAGGAGCCCAAGACCAGGTTGTCCTGGTCGGTCAAGCCGTCCGCCACGATGGCGGCCAGAGTGGGGCCGTTCAGCTCCGGCCCGTCCCAGACCAAGGGGTCGGCGGCCTCGGCCAGACGGCGGTCGGCCCGCCGCCAGGCGGCCAACCAGGCCGGGTCGCCCACCGCCAGGCTGAGGTCGGGCACGACCTGGGAGACGGCCCAACCGGGATCGACCCAGCTGGCCCCGGGAGCCACCGCCACGATCTCCAGATCGGCCCGGGCCAGCAGACCGAGGATGGGCCGGGACAGGGTGGGGCGTCCGACCAGCACCACCCGTTCGATGGCGCGGCCCAGTTCGGGGGTGAGCAAGCGGGCGAAGCGGATGGCGGCCGTTCCAGAACGGGCGTTGCTGCTGGGCTCGGCCAACAGGGGCAGACCGGCCCGTTCGGCCCGACCGGCCCAATCGCGTCCCACCCGCGGCGGCAGGTCGCCGGCCACCACCACGGTGCGGGGGCCGGAGTCGAGCCGGACCGGGCGGGGCGGCGGAGCCGGATCGAGCCGGAAAGGGCCGCCCAAGGGCAGCGGCCCCGGATCGCCCACCAACGGAGGAGTCAACTCGACATTGACATGAACTGGGCCGGGTTGGCGGCTGAGCCGACCTTCGGCCGTCACCACGGCCCGGCGGACGGCCTGGCGCCAGGCCGCCGGAGCGGCCTCGGTCGAGACCACCCGGATGGTGCTCAGAACCAGCGGGGCCAGCAGGGAGAGCTGGTCGGTGGTCTGATTGGCCCCGGTGCCGACCAGACTGGCCGGACGGTCGGCCGTGCAAGCCACCAGGGGCAGGCCGGCGTGACGGGCCTCCAACAGGGCCGGCGCCAGGTTGGCCACGGCCGTGCCGGAGGTCGTGACCACGGCCACGGCCCGGCCCGAAGCCTTGGCCAAGCCGAGGGCGAAGTAGGCGGCCGAACGCTCCTCGGCCCGCACCCACAGACGCAGGCGGCCGGCCTGATCGCCGGCCCAAGCGGCGTAAGCCAAGGGGGCGCTGCGCGAACCGGGACAGAGCACGACCTCGGACACCCCCAGGGCGATCAGCTCGTCGATCACGACGGCGCCGGCCAACATGGCCAGATTGGGCGGTTGGTTGAGCAGATCGGTCACGATTGGCCTCCCGGTCCGGCGTCCAGCCGGTCGAAATCGGCCGGATCGGCCCGTCCGGCCCGGGCCAAACGGTCCCACCAAGCCGCCGCCAGAGCCGGGTCGGCCCGCCACAGCTCGGCCCGAACCGGGTCGAGCCCGACCGGCCGGAGCTCGAGCCAACCCCGCTGAGGGATCAGAGGCGTGTCCACCAGATCGCCCTCCAGCAGGCTGGCCGTGCCCAGCCCACAGGCGTAGGGCAACTCCGGCAGGGCGGTCGCCAGCGCCAGACCGGCGGCCAGGCCGATCGAACTCTCGACCGCCGAGGACACCACCACCGGCAGACCCAACCGCTCGGCCAATTCCAGACAACGCCAGACCCCGCCCAGCGGTTGGACCTTCAACACGGCCACGTCGCAGGCCCGCTCGGCCACCACCTGGAGCGGGTCGGGAGCCCGCCGGATCGACTCGTCGGCCGCGATCAGGACGTCGCGGCGGACCAGGCGACGGCGCAGCCGGGCCAGATCGGCCAGGCTGGCGCAGGGCTGCTCGACGTATTCCAGATCGAAGCGGGCCAACTGGACCAGGGCCCGCTCGGCCTCCTCCAAAGACCAACCGCCATTGGCGTCCAAACGCAGCCGGCCGGCCGGGCCGAGGGCCTGCCGGACGGCTTCGACGCGCTCCAAATCCTGGGCCAGGCGGTGCCCGGCCTGGGCCACCTTGACCTTGGCCGTGGCGCAGCCGGCGGCGACCACCAGATCATGAGCGATCTGGGGCTCGACCGCCGGCACGATGGCGTTGACCGGCACCCGGCGGCGGCGGGGGGCGGGCCAACCCCGACGGGCCGACTCGGTGGCCGAACGCAGCCAGCGGGCGGCCTCGGCCGGGCCGTAGTCCGGGAAGGGGCTCCACTCGACCCAGCCGGCCGGACTGGGCCAAACCATGCCCCGGCGCCGGGTCTGGCCCCGGAAGGGCAGCCGCAACGGGATGTCGTAGACGACGGCTTCGGGCGGGGCCAGAGGGCGGTTGGACATGTCAGCGCCCGATCACCCAGCCGAGGGTCATACCGACGGCCACGACGAACTCCGACACCCCGGTCAGACGCAACACGGCGATCAAATCGCGGCCGCTGGCCCGGGCCAGGACCTGGCCGCTGGGCCGGATCAAGGGGATCAGACCGGCCAGACCGACCAGCACCCACCAGGTCGACAAGGCGGCCGCCACCACGACGGCCAGACCAGCCATCGCCACCAAGGCGATGTCGAACCAGCGGGTGGCCCGATCGCCCATCCGGGTGGCCAAGGTACGTTTGCCGACCCGGGCGTCGCCCTGCAGATCACGCAGATTGTTGGTGACCAAGATGGCGGTGGCCAGGCAGCCCATGGCCACGGCGCTGGCCGCCGCGGCCCCCGAGAAGGCCGCCCGCATGGCCGACCAGGCGTCGGGGTCGACCCACTCCGGCGGCTGGGCGGCCCAGGCGTCCTGGACATAAGCGGTGCCGATGGAGGCCACCAAGCCGAAGAAGACGAAGACGAAGAACTCGCCCCAGCCGGCGTATCCATAAGGCCGCCGGCCGCCGGTGTAGAACCAGGCGGCGGCCACACAAGCCGCCCCCAGGCCGATCAGCCACCAGTGCCCGCAGGCGGCCACCAGCACCAGGCCGGCCAGGCAAGCGAAGCCGAACCAGGCCCAAGCCATGGCCCGGACCCGACCCGGCGCCACCGCCCCGGAGCCGACCAGGCGGAACGGCCCGACCCGGTCGGCGTCCGAACCGCGGACGCCGTCGGAGTAGTCGTTGGCGTAGTTGCAGCCGATCTGGATGGACACGGCCACGACCAGGCAGAGCAGGGCCTTCCCGACCGAGAAGGAGCCGACGAACCAGGCCAGCCCCGAACCGGCCACGACCGGGGCCACGGCGGCCGGCAGGGTACGAGGGCGGGCGCCCTCAATCCATTGCGTCGCCGTCGCCATCGCCCGCCTCTCCCCACATCAGGCTCAGTTGCCGTCGGTCGACCTTACCGGATTCGGTCCGCGGCCACCGCTCGACCGTCAACAGACCACGCGGCCGCCCCGCCGCCGAGACCCGCCGGCCCAGGCCGCGCTCGATCCGGTCGAGGCTGATGGCCTGGCGGGAAGCGACCAAGACGCGGGCCCCCCAGCGGGGGTCGGGGGCGGCGAAAGCGACCAGGCGGTGCGGACCGAAGACCTGGTCGAGATGGTCCTGCAAGCGGTCCAGGTCGACGTCGACGCCGCCCGACTGCACCACCTGGTCGACCCGGCCGACCAGATGGAGACGGCCGTCGGGGTCGATCATCCCCCGGTCCGAGGTCAGGAAGGCCGAGCCGGCCACGACGGCGGCGCTGTCGCGGGGACGACCGTGGTAGCCCAGACAACAGGTCGGTGTGACGATGACGACTCGCCCGACCTGGCCGGGCGGTCGGGGCCGGGCCGGCCGGACCGCCCAGGCCGGGGCGGCCGGGGTCGAGGTCGGGTCGGCCGAGGTTGGATCGGGACCGCTCGAAGTCAGGCCGTTCTGAGCCGGATCAGCCGGGGTTGGGCCGGCCGAAGTCAGGTCGGCCGGGGCTGGGTCGTCCTGGGCCGGGCCGGTCAGAGCGGGGCCGTCCGGAGCCAGGTCGGCCCAGGGGTCCAGATCGGTCAGATGGAGGCTGACGCCGGGCAGGGGGCGGCCGTCGTAGACCACGCCGCCGGCCGTCTCGGTCATG
>JAIRYW010000043.1 GCA_031267645.1 Propionibacteriaceae bacterium | reverse complement strand
CGAAGGCGCGACCGATGTGACGAACAACCTGGCCCAAGAGCAAGACACCGTGGCGGTGCGGGTGGACCGCCCGCTGGCGGCCGCCTTCGGCCTGACCGAGACCCAGATCCTGGGTCTGGTGGCCGGGTTGATGACGCCGTCTTCGATCGGCTCGCTCGACACCGCCGAGGGCCGTCTCGACGTCCGGCTGGCCCTGTCGGCCGGAGCCGACTCGATCGAGCAGCTGCGCGGCCTGCCCCTGGCGGTCGGGCCGACCGGCCCGATCACGCTGGGCGACTTGGCCGCGGTCGAGTTGGACCGCACCCCGGTCTCGCTGACTCGGGTGGACGGCGAACGCAGCGCCACCATCTCGGTCACGCCGGCCACCCAGGACCTGGGCCAGATCTCAGGCCAGCTGCAGGACGCGGTCGACCGACTCGATCTGCCGGCCGGCGTGCGGGTCGAAGTGGGCGGCTTGGCCGCCCTCCAGTCCCAAACCTTCTCCGACCTCGGTCTGGCCTTGCTGGTGGCCATCGCCATCGTCTTCATCGTCATGGTGGCGACCTTCGGCTCACTGCTGCAGCCCTTCATCCTCTTGATCTCGATCCCGCTGGCCGCCACCGGCGCTCTGGTCGCCCTGCTGTTGACCGGCACCCCGTTGGGGGCGCCGGCTCTGATCGGAGCTCTCATGCTGGTCGGCGTGGTGGTCTCCAACGCCATCGTCCTGATCGACCTGATCAACCAGTACCGGCGGCGGGGCCGTCCTTTGGAGGAGGCCATGGTCGAAGGGGCTCGTAAACGTCTGCGCCCGATCCTGATGACGGCCGCCGCCACCATCTTCGCTCTGACGCCGATGGCGATCGGCCTCAGCGGCAATGGCTCGTTCCTGTCCCAGCCCCTGGCCCTGGTCGTGATCGGCGGTTTGATCTCGTCCACCTTGTTGACCTTGATCGTGGTGCCGGTGCTGTACGGCTTCGAGGCCCGGGCCCACGACCGGCGCGAGGCCAAGCGCGAGGCCCGTTTGGAGAGGCGCCGGGCCGAACGGGCCCAGCGCCGTCAGGAGCGCTTGGCGGCTGAGGCCCAGCCCCATCCGGCGGACTCCGTCCCCGCTGCCGCCGAGCCCTCTTCGTAGGGCTCCGGCGGCGGGACGGCCGGCCTGGTTCGGCCAGCTCGCGCCGACCGGACCGGGTCGGCCGTTTGCAACCGACCGCGCAGCCACTAGCGTGGTCTAGGAGCTTTTTGGTTCGAAACCGAGAGGAGGCCCCCGATGGGACAGGATTGGGTCGATCCCTCCGCTGAGGCCGAGACGGCCCACTCGGAGGTTCCGCCGTCCAGCCCGCCGTCCTCCGTCAGCGAGGTCGCGCCGGCGCCGGTCGGGCCGCCCGACCGCTTGGCCGCGACCGAGCCGGCGCCAGCCGCGCTCCCCTCGGAGAGGCCCGACCCTCCGGTCCGCACCGACCCCGAGCCGCCCGCCGCCGACCCGACGTCCGAACCAGTCCACACCACCGCCGACCCGAGGCCGGAACCAGCCGACATCACCGCCGACCCCACACTGGAACCAGTCCACACCACCGCCGACCCCACACTGGAACCCACCGACAGCGCCACCGACCCTGAACCACCCCACGACACGGCCGATCCCACACCCGAATCAGCCGTCGGCCCGGCTAAAGCCCCCCGGCGGCGGCGGGGCTCGTCGACCGCTCCCCGACCTCCCCGGCGTCGGGCCAAGCCGGCCGTCCGAAGCACCGACCAGGGAGCCGTCCGAACCATCAAAGAGTCGCTCTGCCTCCAGGCCGAGCAGGGAGCCATCATCTGGACCCGCCAACAAGGTCTGACCGAGTGGGAACGTCTGATGGCCGAGTGGAAGCTGGCCGGCCGGGGCGAGGCCAGCCAAGACGAGGTCCTGTGGCGACGCTTCCGGGCCGCCCGCGATGTCTTCTTCGGCCGTATCGCTTTAGAACAGAGCCGCCGGCGGGCCGGCGCCGCCGAGGCCGAGCAGAAGAAACGACAGCTCTGCCAACAGATCGAAGCGGCCGCCCAATTGGACGACCCCCGCCAGGCGGCCAGCCAAGCGGCCGATCTGATGGCGCAGTGGAAACTGGCCGGCCGGGCCTCTCCCCGAGCCGAGACTGAGCTGTGGGAGAGGTTCCGAACCACCCAAGCCCAGATCTTCGAACGCTTGACGACGCACCGCCAGTCGACCGAGCGAGCCCGGCAGACCACCGTTCAAACCCAACGCGACCTGATCGCCCAGGCTCGCAGCCTGATCGGGTCGCCCGACCGGGGGCAGGCCCGCGCCCGCATGACGCGGATCATCGAGGATTTCCGCGCCGCCGGTTTCGGCGGTCGCGAACTCAATCTCAAATTCCAACAGGTGCGCGACGAGTTCTTCAGCTGGCTGAAGGCGGAACCGGCTCAACGCCGTCCAGCCGGCCCGGCCCCGGCCTCTCCCCCGCGCGCCCGCCCCATCAACGACATCGCCCAGTTGGAGGCCGAGATCGCCCGGGTCGAAGCCGCTTTGGCCGCCGCCGATCCGGGGCCCCGCCGCCGCCACGGCCACGCCGTCAGCCTCAGTCTGGGCGCCCAGGACCAGCACAGCCAGCTCAGCGCCGAATTGATGCGCCTACGCCTGCGCCGAGACCAGCTGAGTCGCCGGCCGAGCGGCGGCCCCGCCCGCCTGGCCCCGTCCCAGAGCGAGCCCGAGCCGAATCCGGCCGCCTCCGCCGGAACCAGCCCGCTCGAGCCGCCGGAGCCAGAGCCGGTGGCGCCGAAAGGACCGACGACCGAACCTAAGCCGACCGAACCCGAACCGACCGAACCTAAGCCGACCGAACCGGTGGCGCCGGACCCGGCGGAGCCAGAACAACCGACGACCGGACCCGAGCCGGCCCCGTCAACGGGGCTGGAGGTCGATGCGCAGCTGCAGCATGGCGGCGAACCGAGCCTCGGGGTCGTTCAAGTCGAGACCGCAGATCTGACCGATCCGACGCAACCGGTAACGCAGAGTGTTGGGATGGACGAAGAGGCGGGCTGAGGCCTGGGCGACGTCGCCGAAACTGTCCAGCCAGGCCCTCAAAGTTCCCACCAGGTCGGTCTCGGAGCGGGCGTCGTACGCGATCAGACTGGCCACCGGCCCGATCGGCCGGTCGCCCCGGGCCGCCATCAGATCGCCCAACTCGAGCAACAAAGAGGCGGTCTGGACGTCCGCCATACGGGCGGTCGGACCGGTCTCCGGGCGGCAGCGCAGCACCCGTAGGACTCGCTCCGCCGTCGTCCGCGACTGAGCCAGCTCGCTCACCTCCGCAGCCACCCGGCCCACCGCCACGACGGCCTGGACCCGGGAACCGATCCGCTCCAAGAAGAGGCCGGCGGCCCGCGCGGCCCGTTCCTCGGCTGTGGCCGGGGGCCCGACGACGGGGAAGAGGGCGTAGGCCAGGCCGCCGATCTCAGCCACCGCCGTGCCCGGGTTCATAGCCGACAGATGGACGGCGAAGGCGTCCGTGAAGCGCTGCCGCTCGCCGGCCCGCAACTGCTCGGCGTAGGCCGAGGCCTCGCTGGAGTCGACCCCGCGCAGAGCGGCCGCCACCACCACCAGGGGCTGGTCGGCCAGACCCAGCCGGCTGAGGGCCTGACGAGCCCCCCGACCACCCTCCAAAGCGGTGCTGACCAGGTCGGCCCGCAGCCGCCGGGAGACGTCGGCTCCGGCCCGCAGCCGCAACAGATGCAGGGCCACCAGCTTGGCGGCGTCACGCAAAGAGGCTTCCTTGGCCGGCGTCAGCGGCTGACCGGTGGCGGCCCAGATCGAGCCCAGCACCTCGTCGCCGGCGCGCACCGCGAAAGCCACCCGCGGCACCGTCATGTCGTCGTAGCCGACCGGCTCGGGATCGACCACGACCGGCCGGTCGTGGCGATAGAGGTCTCTGAAGACGCCCAGCTCGGTCAGGACGCGGGCGTAACGTTCCGGCACCTGACGGCCGATGATGGTCTCGGCCCGGGAGGCGTCGGCCTCGTCTTGGCGGGCCGAGAAGGCCAACACCCGCGAGGAGCGGTCCTCGATCGTGACCGGAGCGTCGAGCAAGGCGGCGACCGCGTTGGCGACGGCGAAGAGGTCGCCCGAGGGCAGGCCGCCGAGCGACTCGTCGTCGACCGCGCCGACGTCCTCCTCAGCCAACAGTGACCCCAGCAGAGCAGCCAGTTGGGTCCAAGTCGCGCCCCGGGCCAAACCCAGGACGACCAGCCCGGCGGCCTTGGCGGCCTGGGCCAGAGCCGGCCCGCCGGCCGTCGGATGGCGCACGATCAAACCGACCGCGCCCCGGCGGCCCAGCTCTTCGACCAACCGGCCGATGTCCTCGCCGCCGGCCAAGCCGACGCCCAAGACGATGGCGCCGTCGGGGTAGGCCGGCTCGTCCAAGGGATCGTGGATGACGACCCCGCCGATCTCCCGGTCCGGGTCCAGTTCCCCGCCCACGACCTCCAGCAGGGTCGCCCCCAGATCGTCCAAGATCCGGCCCAAACTGGCTCGCGGTCGGCTGGTCACAGGTCGAGCCTACTGTCCGCGGACGGCCGCCGGGGCCGAGTCGGACGGTCCATCTCCGGCGGTCCGACCGCTCAGAACTCGATCAGCTCCTGCCAGCGGGTCAGCCGGGCCAGCAGGACCGGGTCGGGCGTCACGCCCAGACCGGGCCGGTCGGGCACCGCCAGATGCCCGTCCACCATGACGAAGGGCTCGGTCAGGTCCTGACGGTAGAAACGGTCGGAGGCGGACACGTCGCCCGGCAGGGTGAAGCCGGGCAGGGCGGCCAAGGCCACGTTGGCGGCCCGGCCCAAACCGGACTCGATCATGCCGCCGCACCAGACCGGCACGCCGTTGGCCCGAGCCAGGTCGTGGATGCGCCGCGCCTCCAAGTAGCCGCCGACCCGGCCTGGCTTGATGTTGATGACGGCGGTGGCGCCCAAGCGGATGGCGGCGGCGGCCGACTGGGCCGAGACGATCGACTCGTCCAAACAGATCGGCGTGCGCACGATCCGGGCCAGATCGGCATGGCCCAGCAGATCGTCCTCCGCCAGCGGCTGCTCGATCAGCCACAATCCGAACTGGTCCAGCTGGGCCAGGTGGCGGGCGTCGGACAGACTGTAGGCGGCGTTGGCGTCGACCTGCAACGGCAAGTCGTCGCCGAACTGACGTCGCACCGCCCGAACCGGCTCGATGTCCCAACCGGGCTCGATCTTGAGCTTGATCCGGACGTAGCCGGCCTCGACGTAACCGCCCACCACGGCCAACAATTGGTCGATGGAGTCTTGGATGCCGACCGAGACGCCGCAGGGCACGCGATCATGGACCGCCCCCAGCTCCCGGGCCCAGGAACGGCCGATCGAACGCAGTTCGGCGTCCAACACGGCCATCTCGAGGGCGGCCTTGGCCATCCGGTGGCCCCGATACGGTTCCAGCGCGCTCCCCACCGCCACGGCGCCGTCGACCGCGGCCCGGGCCAGGGCCGGGATGAGATGGCGGCGCAACACGTCGACCGCGCCGTCGACGTACTCGGAGGAATAGACCGGGTCGGGCAAGGTGACGCACTCGCCCCAGCCCTCGGCCTGGTCGGTCAGGGCCCGCAGCAACAAGATGTCGCGCTCGACCTGGGTGCCGAAGGAGGTGCGGAAGGGGGCCACCAAGGGCATGGCGACCCGTCGTAGCTCGAAACCAGTCAACTTCATATCAATACATCCTTGTCATTTGGGGACGGGATCGGAGCCACCGCCGGACCCCGGCGCGAACGCCGGCCGGCCTCGGTCGACGGCTCCGGAACAGCGCTCAGGGCGTAACCGCGCTGGGGGTCGAAGCCGACCACCCGGGCCCCCTCGGCCAAGGCCGGGGCCAGACCGGCCAGGACGCGCTGGCGCCACTGCCGGGCCCGGGCCGGATCCGACCGCCGCAGAGACTCGATGTCGGGCGGCACCGCCACGAAAGCGCTGGCCTGGGCCCAGTCGACCGGCCGGCGACGGCCGACGGCGGCGGCCACCACGGCGGGAGCGTCGAGGCGCCAGCGCACCAGCAGACGGTCGCTGGGGTGCCCGACGTTGATGGCGTCGTCCATCCGGCCGTAGAAGTCGGGCAGATAGCGCTCGACGTCGGCCCCGAGCTTGCCGATGTTAAAAGCGGCATTGCGCGCCACCAAAGGGTCGAAGGTCCACTCGATGACGCCGATGCCGCGTTCCAGGGCCCAGGCCCGCTGGTGCTGTTTGAGGGCGAAGCCGATCGAGCGGGAGATCAGGCCGGCTTGGACGCCGGCGATGTGGGAATGGAGCTCGGCGTAGTCCAGCATCGAGTGGAAGGCCACCGCCACGCCGACCAGATCCTCGCCCGCGAAAGCCCCGCCGACGTAGTTTCCGGTCATGGCGAAAGCCCGTAACAGCTCCGGGGCCAGCGGCTCGGAGCCAGCCAAACCCCACAGGCCGCCCAACAGATCGGCGGCGGCCACCATCTGGTCGACCCGCTCGAGCAGACGCAGATCGACGCCGGCGGCCTGGGCGGCGGCCCGGGCCGCCCGGTCGGCCGAACCGACCAAGTCCGGTCGCCGGCCGCCGACCGGCTCCACCCCCGGCCCGGGATCGGCCCTGGTCACGCCGGGCTCCAGACGGGACTAGGGCCCGGTCGCCGGTCAGCCCCGGGCCCGGCCCCGGGGCTGACCCCGCCGGCGGCCGGAGCTGGACCGGGCGGTCCGGCGTCGGCCAACAGATGGTCGAGCAGGGCCTTCAGCAAGGCCGTGCGCGGCTCCAACGAGTCCACCCAGACGTGTTCGTGGTCGGCGTGGGCCCCGCCGCCCTCGGCCCCCAGCCCGTCCAAGGTGGGCACGCCCAACCCGGCCGTGAAATTGCCGTCGCTGGCCCCGCCGACGGCGGCCGACGCCAGCTCCAGACCGAAGGCCCGGCCCAGACGGCGGGCCAGCTCGAACAGCTCGGCCGAACGGTCGGCCTCGAAGGGCGGCCGGTTGTGGCCGCCTCGGACCTCGAGCCGGGCCCCGGGCAAGACTGGGGCCAGCCGGGTCAAGGCCTGGTCCACCCGGTCCTGCTCGGCCATGGTCCAAGCCCGGACGTCGACCGCCAGGCTGGCCCGGGCCGGCACCGTGTTGGTGGAACTGCCGGAGCTGGCCCAGGTCGGCGTCACGCTGGTGCCCCGCTCCGGGTCCGCCAAAGCGGCCAGAGCCAAGACCAGGTGGGCCAATTCGACGGTGGCGTTGACGCCGCGCTCCGGCTCCAAGCCGGCGTGGGCGGCCCGGCCTGAGATCTCGACCTGATAGAGCGAGACCCCTTTGCGGGCGGTCTTGAGGGCGCCGCCGGCGGCGGGCGACTCCAACACCAGCACGGCCCGGGCCCGAGCCGCCTCGGCCTCGATCAGCTGGCGCGAGCTGGGCGAGCCGATCTCCTCGTCGGCCGTGGCCAACAAGGTCACCCCCCGGCCCGGAGCCGGCGCCAGAGCGGCCAAGGCCTGCCAAGCCATCGCCAGACCGGCCTTCATATCGAAACAACCCGGCCCGGTCAAGGCCTCGCCCCGTTCCGAGGGGCTGATCCGGCAGGGGTGGTCGGCCAGAGAACCGAGTGGCCAGACCGTGTCGTAGTGGGTCAAGACCAGCACGTCGCCCCCGCCCGAGCCCAGCCGCCAACGCAGGTGCCGCCGGCCCTCGACCGTGACCGACTCGGGCGGACGGCCCAACCGGCGCTGGCCCAGCTCGGCCACCAGGTCGGCGCCAGCGGCCAGGGCGTCCAAGTCGCCCGAGGGCGACTCGCACTCGACCAAACGGACCAGGTCCCGCAGCAGGGCCACGCCATCGATCATGCCGGACCGCCCGTCTTAGGCGTGGCCCGGCCGCCGTGGTGGAGGTAAGGCTCGCCGCTGGCCAATTCGTAGAAGGTCACCGGCACCCAGCTGTCCATGCCCAGCGGCTTGGTGGCGAACAGGCCCGGGGCCACCGGCAGCAAAACGCTCTCCTCCACCGGGGTGTCGGTCAAGTCGCCCAGCAGCCCCAAGACGGTGGTGCGCAGACACGGTCCGTCCGGACTTTCCAGGACCTCCATCCGAACCGACTCCCGCTCGTAGAGGCCGAGGTACGGTTCGATGTCGACTTCGACCGGCGGCTGGGGCAGCTGCAAGGGCCATTGCATCTCGACCTCGGCCAGCTCCTGGGCCACCTCCCGGAACAGCTCCTCGTAGAGATCGTGGGCGGAGCCGCCATTGGTCAGCAAGGCGATGGCCAGGCCGTGTCGAGGCAACAGTCTGAGGAAAGCGGCCTGGCCGACGGTGTTGCCGTCGTGGCCGATGGCGCGGTAGCCGTTCCAGTCGTACCGGATCCAGCCCAGACCCCAGGAATCGCCCAACATATATTTGTCTGGCAGCTCGACTTGGAACTCGGTCATGGCCTGGGCCGACTGTTCGGACAACAGTCTGGTCCCATCGGGCGCCAGGCCGCCCAGCAGATGGGCCCGAGCGAATTGGAGCAGGTCGGCCACGGTGGCCGATATCAACCCGGCCGGACCGATGCTGCGCGGCAACAAGGCGATCGGGGCGACCGTCAGATCGGGCGCCACGCCGACGTGCCCGACCGCGATCGAACGCAACAACAAATCCTCTGGCAAGGTGGCGGTGTGGGTCAGCCCGAGGGGCTGGCACAGGTTCTGGCTCACGACCTCGTCCCAGGTCTGCCCGCAGATCCGTTCGATGACGGCTCCGAGCAGGGCGAAACCCGAGTTGGAGTACGACCAGGTCGCCCCCAGAGGATGGTTCTGGGCCGCCTCGGCCAGGGCGCCGACGTATTTGGCGACGGCGTCGTCGCCCCGACCGGTGTCGGTGAAGACGTCGCCGTCGATGCCGTTGGTGTGGGTCAGCAGATGCCAGATCGTCATCTCAGATTGGGCCCGTTCGTCGCGCAGGCGCAACTCGGGCAAAATGTCGACCACCTTGGCGTCCAGGCTGAGCCGGCCCTGATCGATCAACTGCATGGCCAAGGTGGCGGTCCAGACCTTCGAGATCGAACCGATCTGGAACAACGAATCAGCCCTGACCGGCGTGCCGGTGTCGAGGTTGAGCAGGCCGTGGACGGCCACCACCTGGTCGTCCGGCCCAGCGCCGTCGGGCGAACCCAGCCGCAGCAGGCCGAACTGAGCCCCGGGCACGCCGTGCTTGTCGGCCAAGCGGGCCAACCGGGCCGCCCAGCGGGTCTGGTCCAGCCGGGCCGGACGCGGGCCGGCCGGGTCGCCGGCGAAACGCTCCACCCAGTCGATCAAGCGGCGGCCGAAGTCGATCCGATGGGAGGGCCGCCCAGCGATGGGGAAGATGTGGGAGCCCTCCGGGTAGATCACCAATTCGGTGGGCACGCCCCGGGCGTGCAAACCGTGGTACCACTGCTGAGCCTGCCCCAGCGGGCAACGTATATCGTTGCCCCCTTGCAAGATCAGGGTCGGTGTGGAGACTTGGTCGACCTGGGCGTAAGGCGACATCTGGGCCAGTCGGTCCTTGTCCTGCCAGGGCAGCAACTCCAGCTCGGTCACAGCCAGGGTATGGCCCTCGTCGCAGACCCCCGCCAGCGAGGCCAGGTCGGACACCACCCCGCCGGCCACGGCGGCCGCGAAACGATCGTGGCGCGATGTCAGATAACAGGCCATGTAGCCACCGTAGGAGTAGCCGGAGACGGCCAGTCGGGCCGGGTCGGCCAAGCCCTCGGCCACCAGTTGGTCCAACGGCTGCAACAGATCGGCTTCGTCGCCGACCCCCCAAGCCCCCACCGCGGCTTGGTAGAAAGCGTCGCCGTAGCCGTCCGAGCCGCGCGGGTTCAAAATCAGCACGGTCCAGCCCCGGGCCGCCAACTCCTGGTGGTACAGATGGGTCTGATCGCTGGCCCCGTTCCAAGCGTTGTGCGGACCGCCGTGGACGTCGAGCAGGACCGGGCCGGGCCGGGGGGCGTCGTCGGCCCGTAACAGCCAACCCTCGACCGTGCCGCCGTCGCTGATCTGGAATCGCCGCCGCTGCCGGACCAGGGGCTCCAGGTCGGCCAAAGCGGCCCCGTGCTCTGTCACCGGCTTGGTCGAACCGTCGGCCAGATCGACCTCGACGACCTCGCCGTACGAGGTCGGCGTCGCCAGCACCGCCACCATCCGACGGCCGGCCCGGGCCAGCCCCGACACCACCACGCCGTCGCCGCCCAGCACCAGTCGGGTCTCCCCCGAGGCCAGGTCGACGGCGTGGAGATGGGTGCAACCGTGGTCGCGCACGCAGAACAAGACCGAGTCGCCGTCGGGGCCGACCAGCGGGGTGGCCCCGGGGTAGGCCGGAGCGCCCGGCATGACGTTGCGGTCCAGCGCCCGGGCCAGATCGCGGACCTGCCCCGAAGTGGAGTCGACCAGCAACAGCCCGGCCTGGCCCGACGGCGCCTCGGCCCAGCCCACCACCAGCCAGTGGTCCGGATCCGGTCCGGTCGCGACCAGCCCGGCCAGCCCTTCGGCCAGCCCGACCAAGCGGGGCTGGGCCTTGGGGTCGTGGGGGTCGATCAGATACAAGGCCGCCACCAGACTGGTGTCGGGCTGGCCGGCCGGACGGGCGGCGAAGGCCAGGCTGGCCCCGTCGCTCGACCAGGCCGGGGCGCTGGCGTGGTTGTCGCCGTCGGTCAGTTGGCGCAGCCGGCGGCCCTCCAACTCGAACAGATGGACTTGGGCCACGGCGCCGGCCAGGAAGCCATGGCCGTCCGCCTGGTAGCTAAAGCCGTCGACCACCAGGGGGGCCGGGTCGACGGCGGCCGGGTCGGCCGGGCCGGGGACTAGGGCGGTGAAGGCGAGGCGGCCTCCGTCCGGGCTCCAGACCGGGGCGCCGGCCCCCAAGGGCAGGTCGGTCAGTCGTTCCGGGTCGCCGCCGTCGGTCGGGGCCAACCAGAGTTGGCCGGCCCGGAGGAAGGCTAGCTGGCGGCCGTCCGGCGAGAAGGCCGGGGCGGCGTCGGCCGGTCCGACGCTCCACGGCCGCGGCGGCTGACCGGGCCGGACCGACCACAGGGAGCGCCGATCGGCGTCGCTGGCTTGGTCGGCTTGGCGCAGGACGTAGACCAGGTGGTCCCCCGCGGGGCTCAGCGTCGGCTGTTCCGGCGAGGCGATCGAGTAGAGGTCGGCGAGGACGGGAGAGCGGGTCATGGCGACTCCTTGGCGAGTGGGTGGACGGGACATGGATCTGACGGATCGACCGGATCGGAGCGCTCCCCGGCGGACCGGGCCCCGGCGGCCGGGGCGGGCGGGCCGGAGCCTGGTCCAGCGGGGATGGCGGCGACTAGACGACGGGTGTAGGGATGGTCTGGCTCGGTCAGCACGGTGGCGCTGGGTCCGACCTCGACCAGGCGGCCTTGGTACATCACCGCCACGCTCGAAGCGACGTAGCGCACGACCGCCAAATTGTGCGAGATGAAGAGGATGGACAGCCCCAGCTCGACCTGTAGCTCGCGCACCAGGTTGAGCACGGCGCCTTGGATGGAGACGTCCAAGCTGGAGGTGATCTCGTCCGCGATGACGACCTGGGGCCGCCCGGCCAAGGCCCGGGCCAGGGCCACCCGCTGGCGTTGTCCGCCGGACAGCTGGGCCGGGTAGGCGCGGGCCCGGGCCGGGTCGAGATGGACCAATTCGAGCAGTCGGCGGACCTCGGGCCAGCGCTGGCCCGACGGCAGATCGGGCGGGAGGAGCTCCCGGACCGACTCCCCCACCGTCATGCGGGGGTCGAGCGAGGAGTTGGGGTCTTGGAAGACCATCTGCAAGGGCCGCCGGCCGCTGGTCGGCACCGCCCGGCCGTCCAAGAGGACGCGTCCGGACTGGGGTTTGACCAGTCCAACGGCGGCCCGAGCCAGGGTCGACTTGCCGGAGCCGGACTCCCCCACCAAACCCACGATCTGGCCGGACGGCACGGTCAGGCTGACCCGGTCGACCGCCGTCAGAGCGTGCCGACCGGCCCCGAAACGGACGCTCACTTGGTCGAAGTCGAGGCGGCTCACGGCGCGGCCTCCGTCCAGTCGACGGCGGGCCAGGGCTGGCCGGCCCGCCAACAGGCCACCCGGCCACCGGCCCCGTCCGGCTCCAGCTCCGGGTCGCGCCGGCGGCAGAGTGGGACGGCCGCCGGGCAGCGGGGCGCGAAGGCGCAGCCGGGCGGGAACTGCCCGACCTCGACCGGCCGGCCCGGGATGGTGGGCAAGGGCGCGGCCAGGTCGGTCGTCATGTCCGGCACGGCCGCCACCAGCAGACGGGTGTAGGGGTGGCGGGCGTCGTGGCGCAGCCGGGCCACGGGCAATTCTTCGACGATCCGCCCGGCGTACATCACCATGACCCGGTCGCAGACCTCGGACACCACCGCGACGTCGTGGCTGATCAGCCAGATCGCCACCTGGTCTTGGCGTCTGATCGAGCGCAGCAGGTCCAAGACCTGCTCTTGGACGGTGACGTCGAGGGCGGTGGTGGGCTCGTCGGCTATGATCAGACGGGGCGAGCCCATCACGCCCATGCCGATCATGGCGCGCTGGCGCATGCCGCCGGAGAACTCGTGCGGATACTGCCGGGCCCGCCGCTCGGCCTGGTCGATCCGGACCGCGGCCAGCCGTTCGACCGCCCGTCGCCAGGCCGGCCGCCGGCCCAGGCCGTAATGCTGACGGGAGACCTCGGCCAGCTGGTCGCCGACCCGCATGGTCGGGTTGAGCGAGGTCATGGGGTCTTGGAAGACCATGGCCATGGAGGTGCCCAGGAGATGACGCCAAAGGCGCGGTCCGTCCGCCAACAGATCGGCCCCGCAGAAGGACAGCCGTCCGGCCTCGACCTGGCCCGGGGCCTCGATCAACTGGGCCACGGCCAAGGCGGTCAAGGACTTGCCCGAGCCGGACTCCCCGACCAAGCCGAGGGCCTGGCCGGCGGCGACGCTGAAACTGACCCCTCGGACTGGCTGGAGCGGGCCGTCCGGACCGGGGAAGAAGACCCGGAGGCCCTCGACCGTCAGGATCTCCCGCTGGGCTGGGGCGGGAGGTGGGGCCGGCGGGCGGGCGGCCGTCCGGCCCGATCGGGCCGACCGAGCTGGAAGCGACCCGGCGACGTAGCCGCCTTGGGCGGCCAGGCCCAGGCTACGGGCGGCCGCCTCGCCGGTCAGGTTGAAGGCCAGCCCGGCCAGCACGACGGCCAGGCCGGGGCCGAGGGCGGCCAAGGGATGGATGAAGATGCCGGACAAGCCCTCGTTCATCAAGCGGCCCCAGTCGTAGGCCGGGGCTTTGACGCCCAGGCCCAGGAAAGACAGCCCGGCGAAGCTGAGCAGGACGCCGCCGGCCCCCATGGTGGCTTGGACGACCAGGGGCTCGGCCACATTGGGCAAGACGTGGCGGAACAGGATCCGCCCCCGGCTGATGCCGCCGACCCGGGCGGCGGCCACGAAGTCGCGGCCCATCACGCCGGCGATCAAGGTGTGGCAGAGGCGGGCGAAGCTGGGGGCCCCGGCTAGGCCGATGGCGCAGACCGCGCCGGTCTGGGAAGCCCCGAAGATGACGGCGAAGAAGAGGGCCAGCAGCAGGCCGGGGAAGGCCACCGCCGCGCCGATGAACCAGACCACGGCCTGTCCGGCCACCGGTCCCAACCAGACCGGGGCGGCTCCCAGCGCCAATCCGACCCCGACGGACAGGCCGGTGGCGGCCAGGGCCAGCAGGACGGACAGCCGGGTGGCCACCAGGACCCGGCAGAAGAGGTCGCGGCCGAGGGCGTCGGTGCCGATCCAATGTTGGGCCGAGGGCCCGGCCAAGAGATTGGAGGTGTCGATCGCCTCGGCTCGGCCGGACCACAGCAGCGGGGCCAGCAAGGCGGTCAGCAGGACCAACCCGAGCAGGATGGCGGCGCTGGCCCCCAGCGGGGTGCGCAGGGCGGCCAACAGTCGACGCCGCGTCGGCGCCAGGTCCGTCGGCGCCTCCCAGTCGACCTGGGGCGGCTCAGACAGCGAGTCGGCCAGGGCCGGGTCGGCCTCCAGCGGGCGGCCGGGAACGGTCTGATCGGCCTCCATCAACTCGCCCCCACCGTCGAACGGGGGTCGAGCCCGGCCAGGGCCAGGTCGACCACGGTGTTGATCAGCAGCACGCCGACGCCGTAGACCAGAACCACTCCCTGGGCCAAGGGATAGTCCTTGGTCAGGATGGCCGACACGATGGTCGAACCCAGCCCGGGCCAGGCGAAGACGCTCTCCACCAGGACCGTGCCGGCCACCATGCTGGACAGCATCAGGCCGCCCACGGTCAGGGAGGCGGTGACGGCGTTGGGCAGGGCGTGGCGCAGGTAGACCCGGTGCGGCGGCAACCGTTTGGCCCGGGCGGTGCGCACGTAGTCGGTCTGCAGCACACCCAGCGTCTCGACTCGGACGATTCGGGCCAGGATGGCGGCCGGGCCCAGGCAGAGCGACAGCACCGGCAGGACGTAGGTGGCCGGCCCGCCCCGTCCGGCCACCGGCAGCAGATGGAGGCCGACCGCGAAGACCGAGACGAAGGCGACGCCGAGCAGGAAGTCGGGGATGGCCCCGAGCAGGACCGAGCCGGTCGCGAAGCCCAGCTCGGTGCGCCGGCGCCGGCCGCCCCGGGTCGCCACCGCCACCGCCAGACCGACCGGGAAGGCCACCAGCACGGCCACTAGGAAGGCCAGTCCGGCCAGGCTGGCGGTGGCCGGCAGACGTTGGGCGATGACCTGCCCGACCGGCAGCCGGGAGCCGATCGAGTCCCCCAGGTCGCCCCGCAGCAGCCCGCCCAGGAAGCGGACGTATTGCTCGCCCAGGGGCAGGTTGAGGCCGAGCGCCTCCCGCCGGGCCTCCACCACCTCGGCCGGCGCGGTGATGCCCATGGCGGCCCGCACCGGATCGCCCGGCACCAGGTGGATGATCAAGAAGGCGGCCGTGACCAGGATCCAGAGCGAGACCAGCAGGCGACCGCCGCGCAAGATGGCGAAGCGGACCCAACGCCGCCGCCACAGCGCCGTCGCCCACCGCCACGGGGCGGGGCCGGTGGCGGCGGACGGACCGGCCCCGTCGACGGTCGGCGGCGGACTGATCGCCTCGGCGGCTGCGTTCACTCGGGTGTGTGTCTCTCTTTCAAGCTGGTCCCACGACCAGGCTTCCAGTCCGACCCGGTCAGCTGGCCGACATGCGGATGGTGGCCGGCTCGATCCGGCCCAGGTAGGTGAAGTCGGCCCCTTGGACGAACATGTGGGCGACCGAGGCGGCGAAGGGCACCAGGTCGAAGCCGTCCATCAAAGCGACCTCGCCCTCGGCCCAGACCGGGCAGGACTCGGTGCCGTTCATGGTCATGGCCCGGGCCACGGCCTCCTCGTAGGCCTGGTTATGGACGCCGGCGAAGTTGGTGCCGTCGGGCGCGCCGGGGCCGGAGAAGAAGCCGGTCACCTGGTCCGGGTTGTTGACGTTGACCGGTTCCCAGGCCACGTCCCAGGCCCCCGTGCCGAAGAGCGCTTCGATCATCTGGCTGTTGTCCAGCTGGGTGGCCTCGACGCCAACGCCCAAGGCGGTCCACTGCTGGGTCACCAATTCGGCGGCGGCCGCCCCGCCGGCTCCCAGGGCGGCGTCGTGCAGGAAGGTTAGGACCAACGGTCGGCCGTCCTTGGCCCGTTGGCCGTCGGCCCCGGCCACCCAGCCGGCCTCGTCCAAGGCAGCGGCGGCGGCGGCCGGGTCGGCCGGGGACAGCAGCCCGCCCAGGGAGTCGTAGACGCAAGCCGACGGTGGGATCATGGCCAACCGGGTCGGGTCCGAACCGGTGCCCGAGGTCAGGACCCGCTGGGCTTCGGACCAGTCGACGGCCTGGGTCAGGGCTTGGCGGACCAAGCGGTCGGCCGTCGGATGATCGCCGTTCTGGTTGTACCACTGCTCGCCCCACAGGGCCAGCATGGTCTTGGAGTCGACGCCGGCGGCGGTCAGGCGGGCGCCGTCCGGCCCCATCACCAAACCCGTGTTGAGTTCTCCGGACAGCAGCAGGTTGGCGGTCGTCGTCTCGTTGGTGATGACGCGCATCTCGACGGTGGCGGGCAGGCCGGCGGCCTGGCCGGTCAGACCGTTCGGACCCCAGGCGTAGTCACGGTTCAGCTCGAAGGTGTAGTGGTCGTTCGGCACCACCTCGCGCAGGACGAAGGGACCGGAGCCGATGGCGCCGGCGGCCAGCTTGGAACGGTCGTCCAAGCCGGCCTGGCAGACCATCGCCACCTGGGACAGGCCCTGTAGCAGGAAGGGGGCCGGTTGGGCCAGCTCGATGGTGAGGACGCCGCTGGCGTCGTCGGCCGTGGCGGTCAGGCCGGCCGGCAGGAAGGTGCCCAGCAAGGGGCTCAGGTTGGCCGGGTCCTCGATGTAAGCGATGTTGGCCGCCGCCGTGCTGGCTGTGAAGCTGGAGCCGTCCGAGCAGGTCACCCCAGTTTTCAAGGTCAGGGTCGCCGTGTCGCCCTCGACCTGCCAACTCTGGGCCAGCTGAGGCTCGATCTGGCCAGCCTCGTTGATCGTCACCAAGGAGTCGTAGGCCAAAGCGGCGATCTGGAAGACGGTGGAGGAGGCCGAGGCGTGGGGGTCGAGGCCGCCCGGGTCGGCGGCCGTGGCCATTCTGAAGACGGCGCCGGCGGTCGGGTCGTCGGACGAGTCGGAGCAGCCGGTCAACAGGGTGGCGCCGAGCAGGGCAGCCAGCAGGACGGCGGGCAATGTCTTGGATCTCACGGGTCTTCCTTCGGGTCTCCGGGCGGTACGGGCTGAGGATGGTCGGATCGTGACGGTGGACGGAATGGTTCGGTTCAGCGGTGTGGTCGGTGGCGGTGGTTCGTATGGTCGGCGGCCGGTGGACGGAGTGATTCGGCGGCGGCTCGCACGGTTGGCGGTCAGTCGGTGGAGTGGTTCGGGTCGACGTCTGGCGGAGCGGGCGGTCAGTCGGCCCGTTCGATGACACGGCCGAAGTTGACGTAGCGGCGCCGGCCGGCGCCGTCGTCGCCCGAGAAGGCGAAGATCGGGTGCAGCCCGCCGCTGGGCTCCAGCTGGATCAGTTGGTCCGGCCCGAAGACCGTCACCTCCTGGCGCTCGGGCCGTTCGCCCATCTCCAGCAACAGCCCCTTGGGCTCCTGGTCGACCCAGATCCGGCCCTCGTCGTCCTGGCGGACCACGAAGTCGAGGATCGAGCTGGAGTAGCGGCCCAGACAGGGGGCGACGTCGCAGTCGGCCCCGTCGGCCGGGCGCTCGGCCGGCGTCGGCCAGGGCTCGGTTTGGAAGCCGACCAGGTCGCGCAGCAGGACGGAGACGGTCTGGCTGAAGAGCTGGTACGGGTCGCCGCCGTTGGTCAGCAGGGCGATGGCCAGACCGGCCTCGGGCACGATCCGCAGGAAGGCGGCCTGGCCGATGGTGTTGCCGTCGTGGCCGACCACCAGGGTCGGCTGGTCGGCGGCGATCTCGTAACCCAGGCCCCAGGCCTGGCCCAAACCGGTCAAGCGGGGCAGGTCGACCTGCCGAGTCAGCATGGCTTGGAGCGCCCCGGCTCCGAGCACGGTGGCGCCGTCCGGGGCGCGGCCCGAGTTCAGGGCCAGGCCGGCGAAGCCGACCAGGTCGGCCGCCGTCATGGCCAGCATCGAGCCGGCCGGAGCGTTGGAGGTGGCCAGGGCCCAGACCGGCGCCGACACCACCTGACCGTCCGGGCCGGTCACATGGCCGACCGCCGCCCGGCGCAGGATGGCCTCGTAGGGCGAGGGGGAGACGCTGGCCAGCCCCAACGGCTGGGCCAGGTGTTGGCTCAGGACCTCGTTGTAGGGCTGGAGGCGCAGCTTCTCCACCAGCCGTCCCAGGACGACGTAGCCGGCGTTGTTGTAGGAGAACATGGCGCCGGGCGGGAAGATCTGGGACAGGCCGGACAGGGAGGCGACGTAGAGCTCGATGGCGTCGTCGCCCCGGCCGGTGTCGGTGAAGATGTCGCCCTCGAAACCGGCTCGGTGGCTGAGCAGATGGCGGACCGTGACACTGGCCGCCGCCGCGGCGTCGGCCAGCTGGAACTCGGGTAGATAAGTTTGGATCGGCTGGTCCAACTCGACCAGTCCTTGGTCGACCAGCTGCATGACCAGGCTGGCGGTCCACAGCTTGGTGATGGAACCGATCTGGAAGATCGAATCGACGGTGGCCTCCACGCCGGTGGTCAGGGACAGCGTCCCCGCCGCCGCCGTGGCCACCTGCCCATTTTGGAGGACGGCGATCGAGGCCCCCGGCACTGCCGCCCGCTCGACCGCGGCGGCGAACTGGGCGTCCAACCAAGCCTGCGTCTGTTGTTGCGTCATGGTGCTGAGGCTAGCGGTCCGACTTCGCTCCACCCTTGTGGTCCAGCACAACTCCAGCGGCTCTTCCTTGTTCCGTCCGACATAGCCCCGACTCGTCCTGCCGCCGCTTCGGCCGCCTCCAGCCCGGCGTCGATCCGTACCATCGTTACCAAATCGTTATCCATGTGCTAGAGTCGGCTCACCGCCGGAGGCCCGCAGGGGCTTTCGGAAGCGGGTCCGGGGCTCGCCTTTCCAGCCCCGGACCTGCGTCCAAACCATTGGCCCCGTCCCCGGCCGAAACCACCACGGCGACCAGCGGCGTAGGCTGGCCGCGACCGGCTCGGCCGACCACACCCCGAGGAGGCGTCCTTATGACTCAGACCACCGATTGGTCCGCCCTGGTCCGCCAGGTCCTGGCCCAGACGCCGGTGATCGACGGCCACAACGATCTGCCCGCCGTCCTGCGCTCCCAATCCGGCTACTCGGTGGAGGGGCTGGACCAGGTCGTGGCCGGCCAACAGACCGATCTGGTGCGGCTGCGCCAAGGCGGCGTGGGGGCCCAGTTCTGGTCGGCCTGGGTGCCGACCGATCTGACCGAGGCCGAGGCCGTGGTCGCGACTTTGGAGCAGATCGACGCCATCCACCGCCTGACGGCGGCCTACCCCGATCAGCTGGCCTTCGCCCGCACCGCGGCCGACGTCCGCGCGGCCTGGACCGAGAACAAGCTAGCCTGCTTGATTGGCGTCGAGGGCGGTCACTCCATCGCCGAATCGCTAGCCGTCCTACGCTCGCTGGCCCGGCTGGGCGTGCGCTATCTGACCTTGACCCACGGCCACAACACCTCCTGGGCCGACTCCGCCACCGACGTCCCGGCTCTGGGCGGCCTCAACCAGGAGGGCCGGGCCATCGTGGCCGAGCTCAACCGGATCGGTCTGTTGGTCGACCTGTCCCACACCTCGGCCGACACCCAACGGGCGGTCCTGGCTCTGACCGACGTGCCGGTCATCTTCTCCCACTCCTCCGCCTTCGCCGTGGCAGGACACCCGCGCAACGTCCCCGACGACGTCCTGGCGGCGTTGGCCGTCAACGGCGGCGTGGTCCAGATCACCTTCGTGGCCGACTTCTTGACCGACGCCCGCCGGGCTTGGAGCGAAGAGGCCATGGCCTGGGTCAAAGCCCAAGCCTCCTCCGGCGTCTCCATCTTCCCCTGGGCCTCGGCTCCCCGTCCGGGCGAGACGGCGGCCCAGACCATCGCCCGCCAGAGCCAGGAGTCCGTCGACCCGACGGCCTCCTTCATGGCCGCCCTGACCGCCTTCGCCGAACGGAGCCCGCAGCCGCCGGTCACGCTGGACGACCTGGTGGCCCACGTCGAGCACGCCCGCGAGGTGGCCGGGATCGACCACATCGGCCTGGGCGGCGACTACGACGGCACGCCCAGCCTGCCGGAAGGCATGGAGGACGTCACCGGCTATCCTCGGCTGCTCGAAGCCTTGGCCGCCCGGGGCTGGTCGAGTCGGGATCTGGCGGCCCTGACCGGCGGCAACGTCCTGCGCGTCCTACAGGCGGCCGAGGAAGCCGCCAGCGAACCGCTCTACCTCGGTCGCCCCTGACCCCCTGGTCGCCCCGGCCCAGCCGCCTCTGACCTCAGTCGCCCCTGACCCCGGCCGCGCCGCCGCTGAGACCGCCGGACCGCCCAACCCCGCTTCGGCTGTTAGACCCGTTAGACATGTTCTCCCCTGCTAGACCCGTTCGACCTGCTCACCCCAGCTCGATCCGTTCGATTGCCACCACTATGAGCCCAATGGACTCAACTTTTGGTATGAGTGTGGTAGGCTCATGCCCATACCTGAGCGTAGATGACTCAGGTTTGAGGAATTCGCCGCCTCCCATCCGCCCCGGCGGACGGGTCGCGGCCAGACCGAGAGGAACGACCATGACCACCTCATATAGCCCCTTCCGCGACCTGGACCGTCTCGTCAACCAGCTCACCCGCGGCCTGACGGCGGACAGCCGGGCCATGCCGATGGACCTCTACCGCAGCGGCGACACTTTCACCGTCAAAATGGATCTGCCCGGAGTCGACCCGGACAGCATCGACATCGACGTCGACGATCGCACTCTGACGGTCCGGGCCGAACGCCCGGCCGAACAGGTCGAGACCGATCAGAAGAACCACCTCTGGGTCTCGCGCGAGCGCGGCCACGGCGGCTACGCCCGCCAGATCTCACTCGGCCGCGGACTCGATTTGGCCCGGATCGACGCCAGTTATGTCAATGGCGTGCTGACCCTGACTATCCCGGTGGCGGAGGAGGCCAAACCCCGCAAAGTGGCCGTCAAAACTGATGCCACTCCCCCTCTGGTGAAACCTCAGGATTGAGGTAGTCTTCCCCAGGCGAACTCACCATAGACGTGGCCGCCGCCTGTCCTGCCCAGGGGGATGGCCTGCATTGGGGGATGGCAGGAAGCGACGGGGTCCCAACTCAGCTTGGGGCCCCGTCGACTTATATACGCCTCATACATATATATGGTCGGACCGCGTCGTCGCTCTGAGGGATGAGGCCCCGGCGCCGTCGTCTCGGCCTCTCCCAGGGTCCGCCCGGGCCGACTCAGGGCCATCCCCCATGGCCGGCCCCAGCTCGGACGGGCCAGGATGGGAGCCATGAGAGAACCAGGTGATCCCCGATGAGGATCGGCCTTTTCACGGACTCCTACCGGCCAGCCAGCAACGGCGTGGTCTACACCGTCGAGATCCTGCGCCGGCGCCTGACCGAGCTGGGGCACGAGGTCTTCATCTTCGCCCCGGCCGCCGGCTTCAGGCCCGGCCCCAGCGACGACGACCACGTCATACGTTTCCCCGCCATCACCGGCCTGGGCTTCTCCGAAGCGCAGCTCAGCCTCTTCTTCCCGCCCCGGCTGCTACGTCGCATCGCCCGCCTCGACCTCGACCTGGTGACCTTCCTCTCCCCCGGCCAGGTCGGCCTGATGTCGGCCTACGTGGCCCGTAAAACCGATCTGCCGCTGGTCGGCCAGCACACCACCGACCTGTGTCAATACGCTCGCAGCTACCGCGGTCTGACCCTGGGCTCCGGACTGCTCAATCTGATGCTGCCCTTCGCCGTCCACCTCAGCTCGGCCCAGCGTCGCCGTCTGGTCAAGACCTACCTGCCCCAATCGGGCCAGGGCGGGCGCACCGGCGAGGCCATCGCGCTCTATCTGACGCTGCTCTACGCCGCTTGCGACGCCACCATCGTCTTGTCCCGCAAATCGGCCCGGCAACTGTCCGAACTGGCCCAGCGCTGGGAGGCCGACCTCAGGCTGAGAGTCATCCCGACCGGAGTCGACCCCCTGCCGACCGCGCCGGCGGCCGCGGTGCGAGACTTCCGGACCGGGTTGGGACTGACCGACCAAGACGAGGTCGTGACCTACGTCGGCCGCCTGGCCGAGGAGAAGAATCTGGATCGGCTGATCGAGATGGCTGGCCCGCTGGTGCGCCGGCGCCCGCGGGCCCATCTGGTGCTGGTGGGCGACTTCGACTACCGCGCCAAGTTGGAGGCCGCGGCCGCCCTCTCCCCGGCCGCCGAATCGATCCATTTCGCCGGTCGGCTGCCCCGACTCCAGCTCAGCGCCGCCTACCAGGCGGCCGACGTCTTCGTCTTCCCCTCCTTGACCGACACCCAGGGCCTGGTGCTGAACGAGGCCGCCCACACCGGTTTGCCCATCGTCTTGATCGACACCGAGGTGTCGGCCTGCTTCGAGGCCGGCGGCAATGGTTTGGCGGCCCGCGACCAAGCCTTCGATCTGGCCCGTCAGACCGCCCGGCTGCTGGGCGACCCGGCCTTGCGCGCCCGGATGGGCCGACGCAGCCGCCAACTGGCCGCCGCTTGCGGCGAACTGGCCCAGACCGCCGCCATGGCCGAGTTGTACCAAGAGGTCCGCTTGGACCCCGGGACCCGGAGGGCCGCCTGAACCAGCGGCCGGGCGACGTGCCGACCGGCTTGGGCCCGAGCGCCGCTGGACGGTCTGGGCCCGTCCCCCGCCGGCCCCGGGCCGGTAGAGTTCGACCCATGACCCGTGCCGACGACCGCCCCCTGGACCGCCTCCGCCCCGTCCGTTTGACCCGCCACTGGCTGGACCAAGCCGAAGGCTCGGTCCTAGTCGAGTTCGGCCGCACCAAGGTGTTGGTGGCGGCCTCCGTGACCGAGGGGGTGCCGCGCTGGCGCAAGGGCTCCGGCCTGGGCTGGGTCACCTCGGAGTACGCCATGCTGCCGCGGGCCACCGACTCTCGCAACGACCGCGAGTCGGTGCGGGGCCGCTTGAACGGCCGGACGCACGAGATCTCCCGTTTGATCGGCCGTTCTTTGCGTTCGGTGGTCGACTACAAAGCCCTGGGCGAGAACACCATCGTGCTGGACTGCGACGTCCTGCAGGCCGACGGCGGCACCCGGACGGCCTCCATCACCGGCGCCTGGGTGGCTTTGGCCGACGCCGTCGAGTGGCTGCGCCGACGCCACCGCCTGGTCGGCCAACCTCTGACCGGGTCGGTCGCGGCGGTCAGCGTCGGCTTGGTCGACGGCCAGCCCCGGCTCGACCTCGACTACGCCGAGGACTCCCGGGCCCAGGTCGACTTCAACGTGGTGGCCAGCGGCGACGGCCGGTTGGTCGAGGTCCAGGGCACGGCCGAGGGCGAGCCCTTCGCTCGGGCCGATTTGGACCGTCTGCTCGATCTGGCCCTGGCCGGTTGCGTCCAATTGACCGAATTGCAGCAAGCCGCTCTGGCCGGCGGGGAGCCGGCGTGAGCGCCCGGCTGCTGTTGGCCTCGGGCAACGCCCACAAGCTGTCCGAGCTACGTCGCCTGGTGGCGGGGGCCGGCCTCGATCTGACCGTGTCGGGCCTGTCCGACTTGGCCTGCTGGAGCGATCCGGTCGAGGACGGCGCCACCTTCGAGGACAACGCCTTGATCAAAGCCGAGGCCGGCCACCGGGCCACCGGCGGCGCCGTCTTGGCCGACGACTCCGGCCTCGAAGTCGACGTGCTGGGGCGGATGCCCGGGGTGAGGTCGGCCCGCTGGGCCGGGCCCGGGGCCTCGGACCAGGACAATCTGGATCTGGTGCTGCGCCAGCTGGCCGACGTCGAGCCGGCCCGTCGCGGCGCCCGCTTCGTCTGCGCCGTGGCCCTGGTCCAACCGACTCGTCCGCCGGTGGTCTTGCGCCGCGCCGTCGAGGGGGTCGTGTTGACCAGCCCCAGGGGGGAGAATGGCTTCGGCTACGATCCGATCTTCCTGCCCGACGGCTTCGACCTCACCACGGCCGAGATGTCGGCGGCCCAGAAGGACGCCATCAGCCACCGGGGCCAGGCCCTACGCGCTCTGCTGCCAGACCTGGCTCTGATCGGCGCCGACTCCGACTGAGACCGGAGGCGGGGCCGAGCGGCCGGACCGTTCCCGGCTCGACCGAACCCAAGACGACCGACCCAGCGAAGGAGGACTAGATGCGGGCCTACCTCGATCTGCTGACCGACGTGTTGGAGCACGGGACCGAGAAATCCGACCGCACCGGCACCGGCACCCGTTCGGTCTTCGGCCGCCAGCTGCGCTTCGACTTGGCCGACGGCTTCCCCTTGCTGACCACCAAGAAGCTGCACACCCGCTCGATCTTCGGCGAACTGCTCTGGTTCCTGCGCGGCGACACCAACATCGCCTGGCTGCACCGCAACGGCGTCACGATCTGGGACGAATGGGCCGACGCCGACGGCGAATTGGGTCCGATCTACGGCTATCAGTGGCGCAGTTGGCCCGACCCGAAGGGTGGCTCGATCGACCAGGTCGCCCAGGTCGTCGACTCGATCCAGCGCAAACCCGACTCCCGTCGGCACATCGTCAGCGCTTGGAACCCGGCCCAGGTCGATCAGATGGCGCTGCCGCCCTGCCACGCCTTGTTCCAGTTCTACGTGGCCGAGGGGCGTTTGTCCTGTCAGCTCTACCAGCGCTCGGCCGACATCTTCCTCGGCCTGCCCTTCAACATCGCCTCCTACGCCCTGTTGACCCATCTGGTGGCCCAGGTGACCGGTTTGGAGGCGGGCGAGTTCGTCCACACCCTGGGCGACGCCCATCTGTATCTCAACCACCTCGACCAAGCCGCCCTCCAGCTGACCCGCCAGCCCCGGGACCTGCCCCGCCTGCGCCTGGATCCGGCGATCGACCGCATCGACGCTTTCGAGCTGTGTGACATCACAGTCGACGGCTACGACCCCTGGCCGGCGATCAAGGCCCCCATCGCGGTCTAGACGGCCATGGACCGACCGATCGACCAGACCTGGCGGCTGACCGCCATCGCCGCCGTGGCCGCCAACGGCGTCATCGGCGACGGGGTCGGGATGCTGTGGCGCCTGCCGCAGGATTTCGCCCGCTTCAAGCGCGTCACCATGGGTGGCGTGTTGTTGCAGGGCCGCCACACCTTCGACTCCTTGGGCGGTCCGCTGCCGGGACGGACCTCCATCGTCATCACCCGCGACCCGGCCTTCCAGCACCCCGGCGTGCTGTCCGCCGCCAGCCCGACAGCCGCGCTTAGACTGCTGACCCAGTTCCAGGACCGCTCTTGGTGGTCGATCGGCGGCGGCCAGATCTACCGCGCCCTGTGGCCGTGCACCACCGACCTCGACCTGACCGAAGTGCGGCAGAGCCCGTCCGGCGCGGTCCGCTTCCCCGCCATCGACCCGGCCGAGTGGGCGGAGACCGGACGACAGCCGGGCCCCGACTTCGACTTCGTGCTCTACCGCCGCCGTTCGGACTCGGCCGCCCACCGCCTAGCCCAGGCCCTGTCGGAGCCGTCGTCGGAGCCCGACCGCGAACTCGGTTAGACCGATGCGGAGCCAGACTTCGATCCTGCACCTCGACCTCGACGCCTTCTTCGCCTCAGTCGAGCAGCGTGACAAGCCGTCCTTGCGTGGTAAGCCGGTCGTGGTAGGTGGCTTGGGGGGCCGAGGGGTGGTCTCGACGGCTTCGTACGAGGCCCGCCTGTTCGGCGTCCACTCGGCCATGCCGATGCACGAGGCACGCCGACTGTGTCCGGCGGCGGCCTTCTTGAGCGGACGTTTCGGGGCCTACCGGCAGGCCTCCCAGATCGTCATGGCACTGCTGCGCCAGACCTCGCCTCTGATCGAGCCGCTCAGCCTGGACGAGGCCTACGTCGATCTGACAGCCGGCCCGATGACCGATTTCAGCCCGCCCCGGCTCCACCGTCTGGGCCAACAGGTGCGGGCCGAGGTCACCCGGCGGACCGGCGGACTGACCGCCTCGGTCGGTTTCGGCTCCAGCAAATTCATGGCCAAACTGGCCAGCGAGCAGGCCAAGCCGGACGGCTTGGTCGTGATCGAGCCGGGTCGCGAGGTCGACACCATCGCCGATCTGCCGGTGCGGGCCATCCCCGGGGTCGGCCCGATGACGGCGGAACGGCTGCAGCGGCTGGGCGTCAAAACGGTGCGGGACTTACGTCAAGCCCGAGCCAGCGAGTTGCGGCGCGAATTGGGCCAGGCCGTCACGTCCATGTTGACAGCCTTGGCTTGGGCCGAGGACGACCGCCCGGTCAGCGTCGACCGCGAGGTCAAATCGATCTCGGTCGAGGACACCTTCGCCGTCGACATCGCCGACCTGGCCCGATTGGCCCCTCTGGTGACGCGTGACGCGGCCCAGGTGGGCGGGCGCCTGCGCCGGTCCGGCCATTTCGCCCGCACCGTCACCTTGAAGTTGAAACTGGCCGATTTCAGCTCCCACACCCGGTCACGCACTCTGCTCGGCGCCATCGACTCGGACCAGACCATCGCCCAGGTCGCGCTCGACCTGTTGGGGGCCCAGGGCCATCTGGTGGCCCAAGGCGTGCGCCTGCTCGGCGTCGGCGTCTCCGGCTTCACCCAGGCCGCCCAAGAGGCCCTCTTCGAGGTCACCGCCGCCGGTTCGGACGACGAGTCCCGGATCGAGGCCGACCCCGTCGCGGGCCGGCTGGAGCAGCTGGCCTACAGCCCCGGCCAGGACGTCTGGCACGACGATTTCGGACCGGGCTGGGTCTGGGGCTCCGGCTTGGGCCTGGTGACGGTCCGTTTCGAGACCGCCCAGACCGGACCCGGTCCGATCCGGACCCTGGCGCTGGACGATCCGGCCCTGCGTCCAGCCCCGCCGCCGCTGGACCCGGCCGAATCGCCGGACCAGCTGGACCCGACCCCCCGCCCGGTCGAGCCAATCCCCAGCGGCCCCGGTTGGGCCTCCGACCCAGCCGTCTGACCGCCACCGCTCCCCGCCGGATGACGGACAGTCGACATCCGGCGCGGGGCCGCCGTCGAGGGGGCTGCTCGACAGCCACCCTCGACGGCGGTTCAGGCGCGCGACTGCGGAGCACAGGCCCCGGCTAGGGGCGGCGGTCCGGTTCAGGTCTTCCCACCGCCCCCTTGAACGGAGGCTGGATCAGCCGGGCGCTGTCCTCAGGCCGCTCTCAGGCCGCCCCGTCGGCTGGGAGCCGAGGTCAGGACCAGAGAGCCGCCACCGATCAAGAAGCAGGCCGACACCAGGGCCAGCAAGGCCAACAAGGTGGCTGACGAACCGGACTGAGGCAAACCGGCCGTCACCTGGAAGACGCCACTGGCCTGATGGCCCGAGGTCAGACCGACCAAAGCGACCACCAACTGCTGGCCGGCCGCCGTGCCCTCGGGCACGGTCCAGTCGAAGGACACCAGACCCGCGCTGTCGGCCGTCCGCAGCCCCAGCGAGGTGGAGCCCAGGCTGGCCTGGACCAACTCGCCCGGCGTGAAGCCGGCGGCGCTGAAGGCCAGTCGCGCGCCCGCCATCAGCGAGCCCAGATCCGACGACACCGTCACCTGAGACAGGTTCGTGGTCGGCTCTGTGGTCGGCTCCTCAGTCGGCTCCGTCGTCGGATCCTCAGTCGGCTCTTCGGTCGGTTCCGTCGTCGGGTCCTCCGTCGGCTCTGTGGTCGGCTCCTGGCAATTGGCCAGCGGCAGATCGGCCTCGGCCCCGGCCGCGGTCAGAGTCCCCAGCCAAGCCCCGTCGAAGGCGAACAGGGCCTGGGCCGAAGCCCGCCGCCACTGATCCGAGTTGACGTCGTCCAAACCGTATTCGACGCCCTCGGCCCAACCGGCCGCGTCGTAAGCCACCGCGCCCAGGTCGGCCAGGGTCAACTCGCCCGGATCGTCGGCCAGCACGGCGCAGGTGACCTGCAGGCTGGCGTTGTACGACGCGGCCTGGCTCAGGACCTGGTCCTCGGACAGGCCGGCCGCCCGCAGAGCTTGAGCCGCCAGGCCGGTGCTGTTGGTGTTGCCGCCGAAAGCGCCGGCGGCGTTCTGCTGCGACTCCAGCCAGGCCACGGCGTCCGCGATCGACGGGTCGCTCGGCGCCAGGCCGGCGGCCACCAAGGCCTGCACCGCCAAGGCGGTGCCATCGGCGTCCGGCCGGTCACAGGTCGTGCCCGAGCCGTAAGCGCCGAAGGCGGTCCCGGCGCTGCGGCACTGCAGGGACTGCAGATAGGCCACACTGGCAGACGGGGCCCCGTCTGGCGTGCGGGCCAGCGCCACCAGGCTCAAGGCCTGCTGATAGGCGAAGACGTCGCCCGGAGCCTGGGCTCCGAACTGGCCGGACGGCTGGATCGCCGCCCGCAACTCCGCCACCAGGTCGCGACTGCCGCCGCCGGCGACCGGCCAGACGGTCGGGTCGTGTCCGGTCACCTGCAGCACCAAGATGGTCTTGCCCTTGGCGTTCCAAGCCATGCCGGCGGCCCCGGGGGCCCCGATGTAGGTCTGGCCGGAAGCCAGCAAGCGAGCCACCGAGGCTTCGATCTGGTCGCCACCCAGACCGGCCGCCGCCAGAGCCAAGATGGCGTCCTCGGTCAAGCCCCAGTCCTGGGGCGACATCCCCGGCAGGACGCCATCGTGAGTGGCCAATTGCCGGCCCAACCAGGCCGCCGCCAAGCTCAAAGCCTCGGGGGCGGCGTCCGGCAGGGTCACTCGGTCAGCTCGGAGGCTCAGAGTCAGGCTGTGGACCTGCCCCTCGGCCACCGTCAACGACTGGACCGACAGGCTGGGCTGGCCCCAGACCACGCCCGGCACCTCCGGCGGAGCGCCCACGGTGAAGCTGACCTCGGCCCCGACCGGCAACAACCCGGTGCGGTCCACGGCGCCGTCCGACAGCGGCCGCAGCACGCCGGAGCGAGCCGGCTCCGAGCCGAAGGCCTGATGGGCGAAGCCGACCTGGACTCCGGTCGTGTCCGGCACCAGATGGGCCGCGGAGCCGGTCACCGTCAGCGTGACCTCCACGAAGCCGGTGCCTCGGGGCGGCCACGAGGCCAGAACGTCGTAATTGAAGACGGCCTGCTTCTCCGGCGTCGTCATGGCGTCGTAGGCCGCCAGAATGGCCTCCCGGTCGGCCTGGGTCGACTGCGTGCCCAAACCGGCGATGGCCCGCACCACCGTCTTGGCCGCCTCGGTCATGTCCGGATCGGTCCGGAACAAGAAGTCCAGGAACTCGACCTTCAAATCCTCGAAGGTCCGGTCGTACTCCTCGGCCAACGGCGACTGGTGGGCGATGGCGTAGGCGTAAGCCTCATGGGTGGCCAAGTCGGCGTCGTCGAAGGCCTGCCGCAGATCGCCCAGGGCCCAGCCCATGGTGCCGGGCCAGGCGAAGATCCGACCCGGCCAAGCGGCGTCAGGGTCTGGGTCGTCCCAGGACATCGTCACCACGTTGTCGCCGCGCCCGAAAGTCGAGAACAAGCCGTCGCTGGGCTGGGCCGTCAGATAGACCCGCTGGGCCGCCACGCCGTTGGTGTACGGGCAGGCGTCGCCAAAGTGCCCCAGCCCGCCCTGACCACTGGAGGCCTCGACGCAAGCCCGGTCGTAGACCACGTAGGTGGCGCTGCCTTGCTGCCCTTCATTGGTGATCTGGCCCCAGCCGCCCGTCAGCCAGCCGTTGATCCAGGCGCCGTTGTACCCGGTCGACAGGCGCCACTGGCCCGGCCTGATCTGTTCGGCCGCCGCCGTCACGGCCATCAGGATGTTGGCCGAGGCCGGCACCGTCACGACGGAGCCGCCGGCGTTCAAGCTCACACCGGTGGTGAAGATATTGTGGCCGGCGTCGTCCAAGACTCCCGTCCAGTGGGCCACGGCCTGGGCCAGGGCCTCCGCCCCTTCGACCTCGGCGATGGCGGTGACGGCGTGCGGGTACTCCTCGCTCAACATCAGATAACGCGACGAGTAGTACTGACCGGTGGCAGAGGTCCCGACCGCGTTCCGGGCCAAGCCCTCTTGATAGATCGAGCGCAGCTGGGCGATGGCGGCCGCCCGCTCCTCCAGCAAGCCCTTGGCCTGGCTGGGCGGGTCGGACAGCGGATAGACCCGCTCCACCGCTGGCTGCTCCGCCACCTGTAGAGACACCTTGACCTGGTCGCCCGGCGGCAAGGAGTCGACCGGCAGCACTACCACGCCGGTGGTTCGGAGCAGATCGGTCCAGTCGAGACTCCCGAGTAGTTGGTCTTGGTCCTCGCCGCCGAAGACCTGGACCGTCACCGCTCCGGTGACCGGCGTGTCATGGCTGATCGGGAACCACAAGACCACATTGTCGAAGGCCGAGACGGTGTCTGGACCGGCCGCGCAACCGTTCAACTGGCTGACGCCGGGCAGGTAATAGTGCTGCTCGATCTCGATCATGGGCAGGGCGTGGCCGGACAGATAATTGGCGTTGGCGCTCTGGCAAGACGTGCCGGCCCCGCCACCGACCACGAAGGGGCCGCCGGAGACGGACACGCCGTCGACCGCCCGGACCACCCGCACATCGTCACCGGCCAAGGTCACGACGGCGGGATCGAAGATGGCTCGGTAAGTGACGTCGAAGTCGACCTCGACCATCTGCAGGCGCAGGTCGAGCGAATCCGGCAAAGTGGTCCAAGCGGCGTCCGGAGCCGGGGCGGCGCTGGCGCTGTACTCCCAACCGGCCAAGATCCAACCATCGCCCGGCTGGGCGGTCAAGCGCCAGCGGTCGCCGCCGACCGGCTCGGCGGCGACCTGGCCCCGGGCCGGGTCGTTGGCCAGCGCGTTCAAACGGTATTGGGTGGACGCCGCAGGCTGGACCTGCCAGGCGATCCGACCGGACAGTCCGGTCATGGTGTCGACCGTCTCACCCTTGGTCAAAGTGAGGCTGAACTCGAAGGCGCCGTCGACGCCGTCGGCCCCGTCCTCACCCCATTGAGCCGGCTCGTAGTCGGTCACGGCCACCTCGGCCAGTGTGCCGCTGAGCTGCAAACGGGCCACCTCGGTGGTCAGCCAGTCGGACAGTTCGGCGGCGCTCAAGCCGCGCGCCTGCGGGGCCACCCAAGCCGCCACCGACTCGACCGCCAAACGGGCCGCCCCCACGTCGGCCAAGTCCAGTTGTGACACTGTCTCAGCGTCGCCCCGGTGGGCGTAGACCGGCTCGATCACCAAGTCGCCGGCGAAAGCAGTCAACGGCGTGCCAGCCGGAATGCTGGGTAGCGCGTTGCTATCGGGGCGGGCGTAGCCAGTCGCATCAGTGTTGGTGACAGTGAAATTCCAATAGCCAAAGGTGGTTTCACGGCTCAGCAGGTAGGTCAGACGTCCGCCGTCCAAGCTGCCCAGTAAATTATCGGCTCCGTCCTCTCGTTCGGTGTCGAAGTCAGCCACCGGTACCAGTTCCCCGTTTACCCTGAAGCCGACGAAGGAGAAGTTAGCAGCGTCGAAGTAATTGGCCAACAGGTCGGCTCTGGTCCCGTTGGCATGGACGGTGACGCTGATGGCCACATCAGCCGGCAGAGACATCGTCTGATCGGCCAGATTGCCGTGCATAAAACGATGGGAGAGATCTGGCGAGGCGCCATCCAAAGTCGTGGCACCGCCGGTGCCTGACAACACATTTACATTAGCGGCGGCGGCGCCTGTGCCACTGATCTGAGCCAAGTAGTAGGCCCATCGGATGAGCAGACCACCCTTGGCTTCGGGAGCGGCCTTAAAAGTGACGGTGACTCCATCCGCCTTGACGAAACGGGCCCGATAGACCATCGGCTGCTCGCCTGCTTTGACCCCTATGACATAGTCGGGCCCGCTGGCGGAGTTAGACCAAATGGCCTGTTGCCAGACCAATTGATCGACCGGCCTGGATTGCCAGCCGACATTGACGTAGCCAGGCTCCGGCTGAGCCCACAAGGTGTAGGCCTCGCCATTGAGTCGGGTCAGCTCGACTGTGCCGCCGGCGGTCTGCTGCACCGTCAAAGCCGCCGGCTGGTCCAGGTCGATGAAGTGGGCTCGGTAGACGACGTCTTGAGCCACGGTGAAGGTGTACGTGGCCGGCGCCAGCCACTCGCTCTGGTAGCCGCCGAACTCTGGCACGCTGATCCGCGCTCTGACCTCGCTCCAGGTCTGGCCGGCGTCCGTGCTGGATTCCCAGCGGTCGAACAGTTGGCCGGCGGCTGGCGTGGCCTGGATGGTCACGCTCTTCAGATTGGTCGGATTGACTGTGGCGCTGGCCTGACCCAGACCGACGCTGCCGGAGGCCACCTCGACGCCGACTCGGGCGAAGACCGCCCGATAGCTGGTGTCACCTGTGTAGGTGACGGCGGCGGCGGTGACGGTGGTGCCAGCGGAGCCGGTGACATCGCTCCAATCGGTCTCTTGGGGATCGGTCGCCGTGGTGTGCTGCCAGCGGACGAAACCATGGGTCCAAGCCCCGTCCGCCTCCGACCGCACGCTGTCGACCGACAGCGCGGCCCCAGTGGTCCCGTTGCGCTTGATCGAGATCGCGCCTCGGGCCAGGTCTTGCACCGCCGTCAAGCGCTGCGGATCGGTCAACTGGCCGAAAACGGCCCGGTAGACCGTGTCGACGGTGGGCGAGAGATTCCGGTTGAGAGTGGCGCCGGACAAGGTGGACCAGGTCATGCCGCCGTCCGTGCTCTGTTCCCAACGGGTCAGGGAATAGACCTCGGTCCCGTCGTCCACCAGAGAGGTCACCGCCAGAGACAACGCCGTGTCACTGGTCCGGGTGACCGTGAAAGTCCCTCCCGGTTGCTGTTCTCCGGCTGAGAAAGCCGTGAAGCGGGCTTGGAAACGGATGTCCTTGCCTTGGTCGCTTGAGTTGTTAATGGCGAAGGCTGCAGGATTAGTGACCCTCAGATTCAGAGCGCCGGCGCAAGCCTGCCAGCCTTCAGCCGTACGGACCTCACAGAACCAGGCCGCCATGACATAGCCCGGCTCGAAGTCCGGATCCATGCCGACCAGGAACTGGAAAGGATTAGCCGGGTTAGCCGTCGCCCAGGCCCCGCTCCCCGCCGCCGCCGGCGACACCGCCACCGGAGCCAGCCCGACCTCGATCAAGCTGACCGAGAATTCCAGGTCGGCCATCGGCAAGGCTAAGCCGGATGCCGAGACCTGATAGACCCCGGGTTGGTCCGCCACCGCCGTGGCGGTGCGCGAAGTCGCGACCGTGGCCGACTGGCCGGTGGTCGGGTTGACGTAGGTGTATTCGATCTTGCCGATGGCATGGCCAGCCGGCAGCGTCACGGTCAGAATCACGGCACCGCCGCTGGCACCCTGCCCCGCTTGCAGGGCCGCGCTCGAATCGCTCCGCACGTCAGCACGGAAATACCTGGCCCGATAACGAGCCGAGGCGGCCGGTGTGACTTGCTCGGACATCATGGAGCCATCGGCCTGTTGGGCGGCCCGACCGTTCGACGTCACCGCGGTCCACCCCCCGGGGGCGGACTCGTACTCGAATTGGCCGAACCGCCAACCCGGCTCAGGGGCTGGTGCCGTCAGCATCAGTCTGGTCGGGTAATTGGGCGACGACTGCACCGCCACCGACCCGGTGGCGGCCTCCGCAGGATAGATCCCGGGGTCAGCGGTCGCCGCCCCGAAGTAGACGGCCCGGAAAGCGGTGCTCTGGGGTAGCGGCACGTTGTCGAGCGTGAAACCTCCGGACAACTGTTCGGTCAGGTGACAAGCCGAACTCCCGCTCACAATCAGACAGGGCAGAGACGACCAAACCTGGCCGTCCAGGCTCTGTTCGAATTGCACGAAGCGGTAGCCGTCCACCGGCGCCGGAGCGGTCAACTTGACCCGGTGGACGTAATCGGTTGAGACCTGGGCCGTGAACGAGCCCGTCGCCGCCAGGGCAGGTTGGATCGGCTCGTCCGCCACCGTGTAAGAGGCGTAGACCGCCCGCCACAGTGAATCAGCCCGGTCCGGCTGCCGCAGGACCGACCAGCGACCGCTCTCGGAATCGAAGGATCCCGCCGTCAGAATCGACCATTGCCCGGTGCTCAAGTTCTGGAACTGGAACCCGACCCACAGGTACCCCTCGGCCGCCGCTGGGGCTCCGACGGCCACTTGGTTCAGGCCTCCGTAGGCGTCGGGCTCGCCTCGAGCGATCGAGAGCTCACCGGCGGCGGCGCCGGCCGGCGGCAGCAAGGGCCCGTCGGCGCCGGAGGCCGCTCCGAAGGCGAACAGGCTGGCTTTGAACCACAGTGAACCGGTCGGGCTGGCCGAGATCTGGTATTGACTGGTCAGAGTGTCCGCGTCGACCCCGCTCCAACCACCGTTGAACGCGGCCGTCAGACCGGCCGAGTCGTTGTAGGCCGACCAGCCCGGGGTGACATGGTCTGAGTCCGCCACCTCGAGGGTCAGCCTGAACTTGTCGGCTTGGCCGTCCTCATGGGCGGCCGCCGTCAAGGCGCTGCCGCCGGGATACTCCACCGTCCAGAGCGTGCCGGCCGGCGTCGTCTCGGCCAGGGTGATGCCGGCCGCCGCGTCCACGAAAGGTTGGGCCCGGGTCGTCAGATCCGGCGCCACCCCCGGATCGGGCGGATCGTCGGCCCAGGCCTGGGGCTGGGTCAAGCCGCCCAAGGCCAAGGCCAAGGCGGAGATCAAAGCCAAGGAACGCAGCCGGCCGGCCCGGCGCGCGGCGCGACCAGCGGTGGAACGAGGATGGGTCAAGGAGGGCACCAGGACGGCCTTTCGATGAGCGATCTCGAGGACCGTCCATCGGGACGTCCCCCGTAGACCTCGACGGGTTGAAGAACGCTCGCTGCCAGTCGGTTCTCGGACTCACCCAGCCACTGAAGCGTGGCTGCGGTCTACCGTTGCGGGTCAGTGCCGGAATTGGACCGGCTTCCCCGAACAGACAGCGTATTAAGTTGTGCGCCTAGGGGCGGCCCGAAGACCACAGAGGAAGCCCAGGTGGTCCGCAAGCTACTCTCTGGCGGCCGGCTCTGTCAACAGCCGCCGACGGGCCAGAGAAGGTGTGCTCCCAAGGGCAGCTCACTTGAACCTTCCCCCGTGTGCCCTGCGCTGTATCAGCTCTGGTCAGGGTCTGATTCTGAGTAGATGCAGGACCCTTTGGAGGGCGGGTTTTCGGGTGCGGATCCGGCCTTTGGGAGGCGATATGAGAATACTGGAGCCTTTCTCACCCCAGCGGAGGTGGACGAGATGCTGGCCTTGTACGCCGCCGGGAAGGCCCGAGGCTGTCTCTGGCTGGCCGCGAAGAAGAGGTCGCCCGCCTGCGAAGAGAAGGCTGGTTTTATAGGCGGATCGCGGAGGCGATGGGCGTCAGCGCCACGACCGTGCGGCACTTCGAACGCGACCACTGCGTGGTGTGAGCGGCGTGCGGCCTCGGCCTGGCGCGGTGCTCGCGATTGCTCCCAAGCGCCTCATCCAAGACCCGCTGGCGTGCCTCTCGCAGGGGTTCCGGCTGGTTGTCAAGGGCCAAAGATCCCCGTGTATCGAGACGGTAGCATCGACGGCGGAACCTGAAGGTGGCCTTCTCGGGCCTTGAACGGGTTCGGGCCAAGCGGAGGTTTCTGGATCGCTGAGGCGCTCAGCATCCGCCGCGCAAGCCGTTCGACGGATTCCTCATGCCGGGCGTCAAGTCCCACTGGTCCAATATGACATCGACGCCGAGGCTTCGAAGACGGGTGGCGAGAGCCAGCACCCAATCCTTGTGAGATTGGTGGTTGTGGGAATAGGAGACGAAAGCCGTCAGGCCGCTCGTCTGTGTCGTCTCCGCTGGCCGTAGCCGTGTCAGTGGTGTCTGGGAGGATTGTCGTCATGACGGACAAGGCGGTGAATCCGGTTCAGCCGGAGGGCTATGGGCAGTGGTTGGCGGATGTGAAAGCGAGGGTCCGGGCGACCGCGTTCAGGGCGGCCAGGGCGGCGAACACGGAGGTGTTGCGACTGTATTGGTCGATCGGGCGGGACATCTTGGACCGGCAGGAGCGCGACGGTTGGGGCGCCGGCGTCGTGGACGCGCTATCGCGCGACCTGCGGGCCGAGTTCCCCGATCAGCGGGTTGGTCGCCCGCGAATCTGCGGTATATGCGCAGGGTGGCCCGGGTCTGGCCGACCGAGGAGGAATTTCTCCACCACGTTGGTGGAGAATTACCGTGGAGGCACGTCACTGTGCTGCTGGACCGGTTGAATACGCGCGAGGACCGGGACTGGTATGCCGCCCGGGCGGCCGCCGAGGGTTGGAAACGCTCTGTGTTGGAGCATTTTATCAAGGTGGACCTCAAAGCTCATATCGCCGCCGCGCCGACGAACTTCGAAGCGGTCCTCGCGCCACCGGATTCCGAGTTGGCCCAGCAACTCGTCAAGGATCCGTACGTGTTCGAGCATCTCGCCCTTGTTGGGCGGGTGACGGAACGGGACGTGGAGCAGGCTTTGATGGACCGGCTCCAGGACACTCTCCTTGAGTTCGGACGGGGCATGGCGTTCGTCGGTCGTCAAGTCAGGTTCGAGGTGCCCGACGGTAAGAGCCGCACCGACGAACTGGTGCTCGATCTCCTGCTGTTCCACATCCCACAGGCCCGGTACGTGGTGGTCGAGTTGAAGACCGGCGCCTTTCAGCCCGCGTTCCTGGGCCAGCTATCGGCCTACGTGGGCGTCGTCGAAGACAAGCTCCGGGACAAGGCCAAGCATGCGCCCACCATCGGCATGTTACTGTGCACAGGCAAGAACGACGCGATAGTTCACTACACCCTGGCGAACATGACTGCCGCGCTCTCCGTGGCCGATTATGAGGGCCTGCCCGACGACGCGCGGGCGGCGCTTCCCTCGGCCGACGAGCTGCGGGCGGTCGTCGCTGAAGAGGTCGGCAAGGCGGCACGCTAATGATCGAGCGGATGCGTGAACGCGGGGGGAAACGAATGGCGAACTCGCGCGGCGGCCGGGCCGGCCACCTGCGGCATACGTGCTCTGGTGTCGCCGTCCAAGCCGAACAACCTGAGCGGGGCGCTTGTGAATTCACCCCTCGCTTACACCCGTAATTAACAATTAATATGCCTCTGCCAGGTGAAACGATGGGCTTCGGACACGCGCCAACCGCCAGTTCGGTGTGCCGAAGAAGGGACTCGAACCCTCACTCCCGAAGGAACGGGAACCTAAATCCCGCGTGTCTGCCAATTCCACCACTCCGGCCGGGTCACCCATGCTACTGGCCCGGAGCCGCCCCGGAAGAATCTGGCCCCGGGACGGGTTCGGGGGCTCAGATGCCCAGTTCGACCCGCAGCCGGTCGACGTGGCCGGCCGCCCGGACGCCGTAGCGGGCGTGGGTGATGACGCCCTGGCCGGCCTGGTCGACTGCGACCACGAAGGTCGAGCGGATGACCCCTTCGACCGACTTGCCCCAGATCACCCGGGCCCCCCAAGCGCCGTAGCTCTGGATGACGCTCCGGCCAGGGTCGGCCAGCAAGACCAAGTGGAGATGCTCTTGGGCGGTGAAACGAGCCAACTTGTCGACGTGGTCGGGCGAGATGCCGACCACGCCGTAACCGGCGGCGGCGAAGTCTTTGGCGGCGGCCGAGAAATCGATCGCCTGCACGGTGCAACCCGGCGTCAGAGCGGCCGGGTAGAAATAGACGATGACCCTGCCGCCGGCGTAATCGGACAGGCTGACCGACCGGTCGGTGGCGTCGGTCAGCGTGAAGGCCGGGGCCGGATCGCCCGCCACTAGCTCAACCATGACGACAGCCTACCCAAGCCGGCGCCGACCCCGCCGGCCGGCCCGAGCGGTCGCGGCTGGGCGCCGCAACCAAGCCAGGGGTCGGTGGCATAGTGTGGTGCCCAGGATTCCAGCGCGGTTCTGCCGGAGGAGTGACCATGACTGCCAGCCCCAGCGATGAGACGGATCGCCCCGTCGATCAGATCGAGCGCGATCTGGCGGCCAAGCGGGAGCGGCTGACGGCCGACCTGGCCTGTCTGATCGACCAGGTCCACCCCAAAGCGGTGGTGCGCCGCGCCCTGGCTCAGGCCAAATCGACCGCCCAGGCGGGGCTGGCCGACCTCAAGATCCGGCTCGAGCGCGTCTCGTCCCAGACCGAGGCCGGCCGCCGACGAATCAAAGCTGAGTTGCGCGACGAGGCGGGCTGGCGGACCGACCGTCTGGTGGCGGTGGCCGGCGGCCTGCTCGGGGTCGTCACCTTCGCCGGCGTGGTGCGCCGCCTGTCCGGGCAGAAGCGGTAGACGCGGTGTCGACCGCTCAAAGCCGGCCCAACGGGCCGGCCACGGACGAGGACGCCCTGCCGATCCGGATGCTGCACGACCGCATCCTGGTCGTGACCGAGGGCGAGCCGGGCGAACGGCGCAGCGGCGGCGGCATTCTGATCCCGGCCACGGTCCAGATCGGGCGACGGCTGACCTGGGCCCGGGTGGCCGCGGTCGGCCCCAACGTGCGCTCGGTCAAAGACGGCGATCGGGTGTTGTACGACCCGGAGTCGACCGCCGAGGTCGAACTGCGGGGCACCGTCTACTCCTTGCTGCGCGAACGCGACCTGCACGCCGTGGCCGCCACCCGTTTGAGCGAGGGCCGCACCGGTCTCTATCTCTAGCGCGGGCCGCGGCGGCCTTCAGCTTTGAGATCGGCCGTCGGCGGTCGCACTCCTGCGCCGGGCGGCTGGTCCCGCCGACTGAGCGCACATACGCTACAGCCTGTGCACGAATGACCAAGTCAGACCTGATCCCAGCACGACTGTGCGACCGATCGGCGGACCTAGGGTGATGAGGACGCCCGTCGTCATCCGTCGGTCATCAGTCAAGGAGGTCTGCCATGCCGATGAAGGGATACGTCCTTCAAGGAGCCAACGTCGCCGAATGGCGCGACGATCTGCCCATTCCAGAGCCCGATCTGGGCGAGATTCTGATCAAGCCGGTGGTGGTGGCGCCATGCACCTCCGACGTCCACATCTTGGAGACCATGGCCTTCCCCACCCTCAAAGGCCGTCCCCTGGGCCATGAGGTGGCCGGAGTGGTGGCGGCCGTCGGCCCCGGCGTGCTCCACTTCAAAGAGGGCGACCGGGTGGCCGTGCCGTCCGCCATCGTGAACTGGGCCAACCCGATGATCCAAGAGGGCTACGACAAATACGACCAGCTCAGCTCGTACTTCCTGACCGACCCGCGCCTGGGCGGGTGCTTCGCCGAGTACTTCCTGGTCAAGGACGGCGACATGAACGTGGCCCTGATCCCGGACGGCGTCAGCTGGGAACAGGCCGTGGTCTGCACCGACATGGGCACGACCGGCTTCGAGGCGGTCAACTGGCTGCATCTGAAATACGGCCAGTCCGTCGTCGTCTACGGCATCGGCGCGGTCGGCCTGATGGCCATCTGCGCCGCCGTGCTGAAGGGGGCCGGCCGCATCTTCGGCGTCGGCTCGCGCCCGGTCTGCTTCGACGTGGCCCGCCGCTATGGCGCCACCGACCTGGTCAACTACCGCGACGGCGACGTCTCGGACCAGATCATGGAACTCAACGGCGGGCCGGTCGACACCGCCGTGGTCTGCGGCGGATCCGACATCTCCGCCTTGGCCGAAGCGGTCCAGATGGTGCGTCAGGGCGGGTACATCACCAACGCCGCCGTCTTCATGCACGACACCGAGTTCGTCCTGCCCAACGCCTCCTGGATGTACGGCACCGGCGACAAGACCATCCGCGGCATCGGCACCCGGGGCGGACGGGCCTTCCTGGAACGTTTGATGACCCTGGCCCAGTACGGCCGCTTCCAACCGGAGCTCATCGTCACCCACACCTTCCACGGCATGGAGCACATACCGGAGGCCTTGGCCATGATGGGCGGCCAGGTGCGTGAGGCCATCAAGCCGGTGGTCTTCTTCGACTGAGGACAGCGGGCTGAGACCGGGCTCGAACCACCCGCCGGCCCGGTCTCAGCCACCCCTGGTCTGTCGGCTCGGTCCGACCACCCGCCCAGTCCCCCGGCCTGTCCGACCGCCCGCCTGATCCGCCGGCCTGTCCGACCAGCCGCTTCGTCTAGATCATCCCCGTCCTCGACCACTCCCGCCGCCTCGACTACCCGAGCCGTCCGGCGCTCCGGCCGGCCTGTTGTCCGGGTGTTGTCCCGCGGCGCATACCTCTCCTCTCACCGCCCTCCCGCCACTAGACATGTCTCGGGCGACGTCGAGCGACGCCACCAGACCAGCCAGGGAGGCAACATGAACGGACTGAGGCGGATCGGACTGACCAGTCTCTTGATCGGCTTGGCGACCTGGGCGGGGACGACCGGTCTGGCCCATGGCGTGGTCAACCCGAGCGGCGTGGCCCACGACTTGGCCGCCGGCGTGGTCAGCCTGCACGAGTTGGGCACCATGCAGATCGGCGGTTCGCGCGTGCTCTGCCTGGACGAGAGCGGCGGCTCCTTCGGTTACGTGGCAGCCCCCGGACACCTGACCCAGCCGGAGACCAGCCAGCACTGGCAGGCCAGTTACGCCCTGGGGCGCTGGTTGGGTAGCGACGACGACCAAGTGGCGGCCAGCCTCTACCTGTTGGTCGGCGTCGACCTGGGTTTGAACTCCAATCCGACCGAGGCCAGCCGCGCCTTCGCGGCGGCCGCCCAGCTGCCCGGCCTGAGCGGGCTGCCCGGGGTGAGAGCCGATCTGCTCCAGGCCACCCGGGACAACGCCGGACCGTATCAGGCCGGCCCGTTGGAGATGGTCTGGGACGACGACCAGGGCCGGCAGGGCCGAGTGGCTGGGGTCGGCCTGTTGTCGGCGGCCGGGCTCTGGCAAGCCGGTTTCCAGGCCCGTCTCAGCTTGAGCGACGCCGACCACCCGACGGCCGAGGCCCCGGCCGTCTTCGAGGCCACCGGCTCGCCGCACTATGACTTCACCACTGCCGCCGGGCCCGACCCAGTGGCCGACGGTTTCGTCTGGCGAGCGGTGGCGGACGGTCGGGTGCGGGTCACTCTGACGGTCGACGGGCTGCCCCGCGACATCCTGCGTTATCCGGCCCCGGCCCCGCATCAGCAACGTCTGGTGGCCCGGGCCGCCCCCGTCAGCCTCAGTTTCCCGGGCGCCCCGGCCTCGGTGCGTTCGACATATTCACCCCAGATCGCCACCACGGTGGCCGAAGCTCTGGTCGGTCCGGGCCGAGCCCTGGCCGACGACTACCAGGTCACCGGCGGCCAGCCCGGCTCGACCCAGACCGGCCAAGCCGAGTTGTACGGCCCCTTCCCCGGTCAGCCCGCTGCCACAACCGAGCCCGGCCCCGCCCTGGCCGTCCTGCCCCTGAGCCTGACCTACGACCAGGCCGGACGGGCCAGCGGTCGGACCGAGCCGGTCGAACTGCCAGCCGAGGCCGGCCCCGGTCACTACACCTGGGTCTTCCGGCTGGCCCAGCAGGGCTTCAACCAGGCCGCTGTCAGCCCCTTCGGCGAAGTGGCCGAGACCACCTTGCTGGCCGACCCCAGCCTGGCCAGCCAGATCTCCGCCCAGCTGGCCCAGCCCGGTCAGACCATCAGCGACTCGGTCTCGATCAGCGGCCTGGTCGAGGCCCTGCCGGACGGGACCCCGATCAGGGTCAGCCTGGCCGTCCGGCTGGTGCGAGCCGAGGCCCTCGGCGACGCCCAAGGGGAGCCGACCTGTCAAGGGGTGGATTGGAGCTCCGCCGCCTTGGTGGCCGAGATCCCGGCCTCGGAGCTGGAGCCGCCGGCCGGGGCCGACCCGGTCGAATTGACTGGCTTGGGGGCCCACACCGTGCCGGCCGGCCAACCGACCGGCTGCTACTCCTACGGCGAGACCTTGACTCTGAGCACGACCGAGGACGGCCCCAGCCTGGTGGTGGAACATCCGACCGGCCGGGTCAGCCAGACCTCGTTGGTGCGGCAGCCCGGTGGCGTCATCCGAGCCGGCGAGCCGGCGCCGGCCAGTGGACAGCGTCTGCTAGCCGTCCTGCCCGGCTCCGCCCTGGCCCTGCTCCTGGCCTGGTTGTGGACCGCCCGCCGTCGGACCGACCGGGGCCGGACTAGCCGACCGGTCGGATGAGCCAACCAGGTCGCGCCAGCCATGGGACGGACTGCCCCGGCTGGTGGCGGGCGGCCGAACTGCTGTCGGGCCTGATCGCCCTAGCTTGTCTGGTGGCCTCCGCCCAGACCTGGTTCCACCTGATCGCGCCCCGGCCGCCGGCCGCTCCGCTACCGGCGGCGGTCTGGTCGGTGGCTCCCCCGGGACCGGTCGACTCCGGGGCCGACGACTCCTCGGACCGACCGGCCCCGCCGACAGGGTCGACCGCCGCCCCAGGCCCGGCCCCGGTCGCGGCGGACGGATCGGAGTTGGGGCCGTCCGAACTGGTCATACCCAGCCTGGGCCTGCGCGCCCCCATCGGCTCGGCCACCGTCGCGGACGGCCGCTTCCAGGTCCCGGCCGACCCGGCTCGGACCGCCCGCTGGGTCGACGGCGGTCAGTTGGACGGGACCACCGGCACGGTCCTGATCGCCGGCCACGTCGCCTTCCAGGGTCGCCCCGGAGCTTTGAACCAGTTGGCCTCGATCGAGCCGGGCAGGCCGATCTGGACCACCGACCAGTCGGGCCGGGCCAGCCTTTGGCTGGCCACCGAGTTGTACACCAGTCCGGCCGGCGACCCGCTGCCGGAGTTGTACGACGCCAGCGGGCCCCGCCGGCTCGCCCTCGTCACCTGCGGGGGACGGCTGAGCGACGGGCAGTACAGCGTCAACGTGGTCGTGATCGCCCGACCCGCCCCCGTCTGAGGCTGGCCGGCGCCGGAGCTAGGCGGTAGTCCGTCACCACGCCGTGGGCGGCCCGGGCGATGGCCGGCCAATCGTCCTGTCCGGTCCAGACCGCCCGCACTGTCATCCCGGCCGCCCGGGCCGACAGGACGGCCGGGCGGACGTCCTCGAAGACCAAGCAGCGGCCGGGCGCGACTCCCAACCGCCGGGCCGCCAGGCGGTAGATGGCGGGGCTGCGCTTGCTTTGCCCGGCCTCCTCGGCCGTGCAGACGACGTCGAACAGGGCGGTCAGGCCGTGCCGCTCCAAACCCGGCCACAGCAAGCTCGGGCTCAAACTGGTGACGACCGCCAAATTGACTCCGGCGGCCCGCAACTCATGCAAGTAATCCTTGACGTGGGGCCGTAACTCGATGGTGTGGCTGTACGCCTCCAGAGCCATGGCCTGCCATTCCGCCACCAGGGCCTCGACGGTGTCGGACCAACCGAAACGGTCGATGGTGTAGCGGGCCGCCTCCGGCAGGGCCAGGACGGCCAGAGCGCCGGGGTAGTCCTCCGGCAGGGCCAGACCCCGCCGGCCCAGGCAGTCCTGGTCGATCTGGCGCCACAGGCCGAGCGAGTCCCACAGAGTGCCGTCGAGGTCGAACAGGCAGGCCGTCAGACCGCGCTCGCGCCGGGCGGCCCTGAAGCCGGCGCTCACGGCCGCTCCGCTCGGACCGACTGAGGGTAGACCACCAGCAGGGTGCCGTCGGCCACCGAGACTCGGCTGGGTTGGCCGATGAACTGGTTGGAGACGCCGAGGGCGACGTCGTTGCTCAACTCGGCCTGGTCCAGGGCGTACCTCAACCCGCTCTCACAGACCCCCCGGGCGACGTCGCTGAAAGCCAGCACCGAGATGACGCCACGCGCGCTGGCGGGGAAGGCGATGGCCCCGTCGTGGATGGCGCAAACGGTCTCGTCGCGGTCGAACAGATAGGCCCGCCCGCCGGCCCGGGCCACCTGGGCCAAGCACTGCAGATTGGCCAGGGTGTGGTCGATCCGCCCGCCGGCGCCGCCCCAGATATGGAACTCACGCCAACCCCGCTGCCAGGCCAGGCGCAGGGCGGCCGCCATGTCGGTCTCGTCCTTGTCCTGGGGCAGCGCGACGGTCTCGACCCCGCTGGGCCGGCGCCGCAAAGAGTCGAAGTCGCCCACCAGCAGGTCGACCCTCAGGCCGTGGGACTCCAGATAGGAGAAACCGCCGTCGGCCGCCACCACGAAGTCGTCCGGGCCCGGCTCGGGCGGCGGCCGCCAGCGCTCGCCGGCGCCGCAAATCAAGCAGATCGGATCGCCCATCGCCCCCTCCTGGACCGTCGCCCGGTGAGTCTAACTCAGCCCGCGGTCGGGGTGGCCGCCGGTCGGGCTGGCCGGTCGGTCAGGTCCCGCCAGGCCTGACCGCCGGCCGCCGACCGGCCGCGACGGCGGTCGGTCAGTCTTGACCGAAACGCCAGAGCAGGTACGAGCCGCCGCCGCCCGGTCCGGAGTAGAAGGGCGAGCCGCCCAGCGCCGCCCGGTCGGTCGGAGACTGCCATTGGGCCAGGCGCTCGGCCGGGCTGGGGCCATCGTCCGACGGGCCGGGCCGACGGTTCAGGTACTGGCCGTCCGGGCCGGGCTGGAAGCCGAGGTAGTAGGCCTCGCGGTCGTCCACGAAACCGTTCTGGAACAGGTCGCGGGCGTACCCCCACAGGTGGGGGAAGTCGCTCAACAGGACGGCTGGTCCCAATTCGGGCGGGAAGCCCGGCCGGTAGCCCTGCTCGTAACTGGACAAGGTGATGAACAACCGGATGTCCGAATCGGTCAGCTGGTCGCCGAATAGGTAACGGCGCGACTTGAGACGGAAATCGAAGTCGGCCAGGCGGGCTTCGAAGACGGTCTTGGCCGCCCGGGCCGCCTCCAGATCAGTGGCGAAGATGACTTTGTAGGTGCCGTTGTTGATGTCGTCGAAGATCTGCTGGTTCAACAGATCGATCTCTGAGCGCAGTTCGACCGGATAGAGGTCGGGCGCGCCGGCGGCGTGGAAGTCGGCCCAGGCCGTCTCCCAGTCCAAGGTCAAGGTGTGGTAGTTGTTGGTCGCGACCCGGCCCGCCTTGACGTCGATGACGGTGGGCGAGGTGCCTCGGCCGGCGAAAGCCGGGTCGGTGGCGCGGTAGAAGTCGTTCAGGCGCTCGACTCCGGTCAACTGCCGGATGCCGCCCGGGCGGTCCTCGAATCTCCAACCGTCATCGTCCCGTTCGGTCAAAATGTCGACTGGCACGACCTCGGTCAGGCCCAGCAGCCGGAGGGCGATCAACTGCCGCCGGCCCCAACCGCAGCCCGGGCTGAGGGCCAGCCGGTAGCGGCCGGCTTCGACCGGCAGCCGGCCGGGCCCGGAGCCGAAACGGGCTGGGAAATAGTTGCGCTGGCGCCGGAAGGCGCCGTCGGCGGTCTGTTCGACCGTGGTCTCAGGGAATGAGCCATGGGGTTTGCCAAAGGCCAATTTTGTGTCATTTGATTTGCTGTCGTCTGCCATTGTGGGCTCCTCGTCGGTGCGGTGTGTGGTCGGGCGGTCCAAGCTGCGGCGCCGGTCGGTCGGTCTAAGACCGCTCCGACCGACCGCTGACGCCAAGTGGGATTGGTCGGGGGCGTCCGGGGTTCGACGCCCCCGACCAAGTTCAGCTCAGCGGTCGGCCCAGATGGTCGCGGCTGAGATCAGTTGGCCGGTGCCGGTGTCCTGGGTGAAACCATTCACGCCGGTCCGAGCGGCCAGATTGTCCTGGGTCTGATACAGGGGCAAGACGTAATAGTGTTCGGTCACGTAGGCCTGGAACTGGAGATAGATGGCCTTGCGCTCAGCCAGGTCGGTGGTGAAACGGCCCTGATCGATCAGCGCCTCCAACTCGGCGTCGTCGTAACGGCCGTAGGCGATGAAGCCACGGGTGCGGTCGGACGAGTAATAGAGCAGGTCGATGCCGGTGACCGGATCAGCTCCACCGTATGAATTGTCGAACAATCCGTAGTCATTGTTGTCCAGCTGTTCGGTCGAGGTGCCGAGGTCCAAGGGCTCGAAGGTGTATTCCAAACCGATGTTCTGGCGCAGGGCGGCGCCGATGGCGACCGCCAGCTGGTCCCGGCTCTCCCGGATGAAGGGGGCGGCCGAGGGGTTGCGGACGGTCAGACGTTGGCCGTCCTTGATCCGGACGCCGTCGGAGTCGCGTTCGGTCCAACCGGCCTCGTCCAACAATTGGTTGGCCCGGTCGAGGTCCACCTTGGCCCAGCCGGTCAGAGCCGGGTCGACGAAGGGGCCGACCTCGGACACCGGCGCCCAAGCCCGCTCGTAGACGCCTTGATAGATGGCGGACACGATGGCTGGGTAGTCCGCCCCCAGGACGAAGGCCTGGCGCACCCGGATGTCGTCGAAGGGCGGCTGGGAGATGTTCAGGTAGTAGGCGTAAGGGGTGCCGCCGACGAAATTACGCAGGTACTGGAAGCGGGCGTCGTCTTGGAAGAGGGCGGCGTCGATCGGTTGGATGTCGGAGGCGACGTCGACCTGGCCCTGCTGCAGGGCGCCGGTCCTGGTCGAGCCCTCTTTCAAGGTCCGGTAGGTCACCTGGTCCAGGTAGGGGGCCGGATGGCCCTGGGCGATGGAGGGCGGGGCCCAGGCGTAGTCGGCCCGCTTGTTGAAGACCAACTCGGTCGAAGGGATGAACGACTCGATGGTGAAGGGGCCGACGCCGGCCAGTTCCGGGCCGCCTGGCTCCAGGACCGTCTGCGGCAGGTCGAAGGTGGCCGGCGACAGGGGCGAGGAGTGGGTGGTGGACAAGAAGAGCAAGAACTGGATGTCCGGCTTGGACAAGGTGAAGCTCAAGGTCAGGTCGTCGACCACCGCGACCGACTCCAGGAAGCGCAGGCCGCCCGGTTGGCTGGTGACATAGCCGGCGGCGGGATCGGAGACCTTGTCGATGTTGAGCTTGGCGGCGGCGGCGTCCAGCTTGGCCCCGTCCGAGAAGGTGACGTCGTCGCGCAGGTTCAAAGTCACCTGCAGACCGTCCTGGGAGACCTCGTAGCCGGCCGCGATCCAGGGCTCGAACTCGCCGGCCCCGTTGCGGTAGAGGTAGGGCGAGAAGGCGTTGCTCAGGATCGGGTTGGCTTTGTCCTGGCCGTTGCGGTGCGGGTTGACGGTGGTGATGTCGGTTTCGATGGCCCAGACCAGCTGGCCGCCTTCGAGCGGACCTGAGGCAGTCGGGCCGGAGGGGTCGCCGGACGGGTCGGAGGAGCCGCAGCCGGCCAAGCCGACGACGGCCAAAGCGGACACGGTGGTGGTCAGGACTGCTCTCAGGACGGGGCCGGGCCCGCTCCTTGGATGGATGGTCTTCATCATTCGATCTCTCTTTGACGGTGGGTGGGCAATTGCGGGATGGCTCGGATCAGGGACTGGGTGTACGGATGGCTGGGTTGGCCGAAGACTTCTTCCACGTCGCCTTGCTCGACGACGAAGCCGTTGTTCATGACGATGACCTGGTCGACCAGATGGTGGACCACGCCGAGGTCGTGCGAGATGAAGGCCAAAGCGGTGCCGGTGGCGGAGTTGAGCTCGTTCAACAGATCCAGCACTTGGGCCTGGATGGAGACGTCGAGGGCGGAGACCGGCTCGTCGCAGATGATGACGGTCGGTCGCAGGGCCAGGGCCCGGCAGATGGCGACCCGCTGGGCCTGGCCGCCGGACAACAGGCGGGGCGACACGCCCAGCACCCGCTCGGGCAGGCCGACCACGCCGAGCAGGCGTCGGACCCGGTCTTCGGCTAGCTCCGGTCCGATCAAACCGCGGATCGGCTCGGCGATGATCTCGGCCACCGTGTAACGGGGGTCGAAGGAGCCGATCGAGTCTTGGGAGATGAACTGGATCTGGCGGCGCAGGCGGCGCCAGGTGGCGCGATCCGGGGTGGCCCAGGACTCGCCCGCCACCTGGACCTCGCCCTGGTCGGGCGCGAGCAGGCCCAATAGGACGCGGGCCAGGGTCGACTTGCCAGAGCCGGACTCCCCCACGATGCCGAGCTTCTGCCCCGGGAACAGGCTCAAGCTGACGTCGGCCACGGCCCGCCGCCGCCCCCGCCCGCCGGGCAGGGGGAAGAACTTGGTCACGGCGCTGGCCTGCAGGACCGGTTGGACCGACAGACCGTCGGACTCGACGCTGTAGAAACGCGGGTCGTCGGCTTGGTCGATCCGCACCGGCGCGGCCAATTCGGCCGCCGCTGCCAGGTCGATCCGCTCGTGGCTGAGGCGTCGCCCGCGCGAGGCCCGTGACGGGATGGCGGCCAGCAGGTCGCGGGTGTACGGCTGGGTCGGCTGGGTCAAGACCTGCTCGGTGGGCCCCTCCTCGACCGCCTGTCCGTCGTTCATGACGATGACGTAGTCGGCCAATTGCGAGACCACGGCCAGGTCGTGCGAGATCACCAACATGGCGGTGCCGCGCTCGCGGTAGGACCGCAGCAGGGCCAGGATCTGAGCCTGGATGGTGACGTCCAAGGCGGTGGTGGGCTCGTCCACCACCAGCAGATCGGGCTGGCCGGCCAGCCCGGAGGCGATCAAGGCCCGCTGGCGCAGACCGCCGGACAGCTGGTGGGCGTATTGCTTGGCCCGGAACTCGGGATCGTCGACGCCGACGTCGCGCAGCAGCTGCAAGACCCGCTGGCCGATCTGGCGCCGCGGCGTCACCCGGTGGGTGCGCAGGACCTCGCCGATCTCCTGTTGGACCGTGCGCAGAGGGTCCAAGGCGGTCAAGGCGTCTTGCAAGACGAAGCCGACCGCGCCGCCGCGCAGCTGGCGCCACTGATGTTCCGACAGGGTCAAGGCGTCACGGCCGGCGACCCTGAAACGGTCGGCCGTGACGACCGCGTCCGCCCCAGTCAGACCGACCAGGGTGCGGGCGGTGACCGACTTGCCGGAGCCCGACTCGCCGACCAGGGCGACGGCCTGGCCCGGTCGGATGGTCAAAGACAGGCCTTTGACGGCGTCGACCCGGTGGCGGCCGGTGAAGGAGACCGACAGGCCGCGCAGGTCGACCAGGGCCGGCTCAGTCCCGCCGTCGGCCGGTCCACCGTCCGCCCTGGCTAGGGCGTCGGGGACGGACTGGGCCGGGGCCAGCGCGGCCAGCGGGGCGGAGCCGGGGATGGCGGTGGCGGTCACGGTCAGAACCTCCGCTCGTAGCGACGTTGCAACCAGCGGCCCACCACGGTGGCCGAGATCACGACCGCGGTCAGGGCGACGCCGGGAAAGACGCCGGTCCACCAGGCCACTCGGAGGTAGTTGCGCGAGTCGGACAGCATCAAGCCCCACTCCGCCGCCGGCGGCTGCGGCCCCAAGCCGAGGAAGCTCAGCCCGGAGCTGCCGACGATGGCGCCGCCCAGCCCCAGGGTGGCCAGGATGGGCAGGGGGCCGAGGGCGTTGGGCAAGACGTGGCGCAGGACGATGCGCCAGGCCGGCACGGCGTAGGTCCGCGCCTGTTCGGCGTAACCGGAGGTGCGGGCCACGAAGACTTGGCTACGCACGACCCGGGCGAAGCTGGGTATGCCGCCCAGCCCCAGAGCCAAGATCAGATTGGGCACGCCCGGGCCGGTGAAGGCGATGAAGACCAAGGCCAACAGCACGCTGGGGAAGGCGCACAAGATGTCGATGGCGCGCGAGATGAGCTGGTCCAGCCAACTGGGACCGGCGCCGGCCAGCAGACCCAGGACGGTGCCGACCAGGACCGACACCAGGACGGCGCCGAGGCCGATGACGAGGGAGTAGCGGGCGCCGTAGACGATCCGGGCCAACAGGTCGCGCCCCTGCAGATCGGTGCCGGCCCAGTGCTGGGCGCTGGGCGGCAGATTCGACTGCAGCGGGTCGGCCCGCAGGGGGTCGATCGGGGTCAGCAGCGAGGGCCAGACGGCCGCCACCACGGCCAGCCCCAGCAGCAGTCCGGCTAGGACGACGGACCAGCGCCAGCTGGCCCAGCGAGCCGCCCGGGAGCGGACCCGGGCGGCGGGGACGGTGGCGGACTCGACGTCGGTGGTGGCCATGGCGCCCCCTCAGGCTTTCTGTCCGGCCCGCAAGCGGGGATCGAGCAGGATGCCGACCAGATCGGCTGCGGTGGAAGCCACCACGTAAGCGAAGGTCGTGACCAAGGCGATGCCGAGGATGAGAGGGATGTCCTTGACTTGGACGCCGCTGACGGCGATCTGGCCCAGGCCGGGACGGGCGAAGACGGTCTCGGTGATGACGGCCCCGCCCAGCAACCCGCCGGCGATCAGTCCGATCAAGGAGATGGCGGGCAAGGCGGCGTGGCGCAAGGCGTGGTGGCTCCGCACCTGGCCCCAGGTCAGGCCCCGGGTGCGGGCGGTCAGACTGAAGGGCTGTTCCAGGGCTCGGTCGATGCCGTCGCGCAGGACCTGGGCCAGGTAGAAGCCCATGGGCAAGGCGATGGCCGCCACCGGCAGGACCAGCGATTCCCAACTTGTGTAGTCGATGACGGAGAACCAGCCCAGTTTGAAGGAGAAGACGGCCAGCAAGACGATGCCGATCCAGAAGGGCGGGGCGGACAGGAAGACCAATTCCAAGGTGTTGACGATCGAACGCAGCAGGGGCGTCCGGCCGGTGGTGGCGTAGGCGATCAGGAAGCCGATCAAAATGGCGCAGACCAAGGCGGTGGCGGCCAGCTGGAAGGTCGGCGCCATCAGCTCGCCGATCAACTCTCCGACCGGTTTGCGCAGGGTGTAGCTGGTGCCCAGGTCGCCGGAGGGGATCCGCCTGAGGTAAATCAGGTATTGCAGCCAGATGGGCTGGTCCAAGCCCCAGCGGGAGATGGTCGAGGCCCGTAGCACCTCGTCGTTGCGGTTCTCGCCCAAGAGCAACGAGACCGTGTCGCCGGGCATCAGGTGGACGGCCACGAAGGTCACGGTGATGGCGGCCCAGAGCACGAAGACGGCTTGGGCCAGACGCAGTCCGATCAAGCGCCAGACCGCCCAGGTCCGATGGCGACGGTCTCGCTCGGAGTCGCTGACTACGGAGACCAGCTCGGCTTCGGCCGGCAGCCAGCGGTGTTCGAGGTGGTACGACCAGGTCGGCTGGACGACCTTGCGTGTCATGGCTTCCTCATCAGTGGGTTCGGGCCGCGCGCAGGCGGCTGGTGCGTTCAGGCTCGGAGCGGGTGGGGCGTCGGTCGAGGGCTCGGGCACGAAGCAGTGGGCTGGGGCGGTCCGACCGGTCTGGCCCCGGCCGCGCGCCGCTCGGCCCGCACAGGCCGACTCGGCGGCGGAGGCCGACCGACCGGCGGCCGGTCGGGCCGGCGATCAGTCGAGGGGCGCCGTCAGTCTGAACAGAGCGTTCCCAAACCCGATCAGCGACAACAGCGACGGGCCAGGCAGCGAAGGTGGGCCAGGCCGTCGAATGTCAACGCAGTGGACATCAGGAGCTTCCGATCAGAGACGGGATAGTGATGTGTACATTTGCACACACGCGCCCACAAGTCAAGCCGGAGCCGTTCCGGAAGCGCTCCGGTCAGCCGGCGCCCCGCTCCGTCGTCTTTCGGACTGGGCCGGCCCTCAACCCCAGGTATGACCCGACCTTCATCCCGCGAGGCGAGGCGACCGCCCGGCGATCGGCTTAGGCTGACCCCATGAGCGATTCGTTGCCCGAGCCGGGGAATATCCCCGATCAACCCGTCGGGACCGGCGCCGGTCTCGTCACAGCTGGGACGGAGTCGACCCCGGAGCCGCCCGAACCGATCCGGCCGACCGCTCCGCCGGACCCGGACCCGGACCAGCCGGCTTCGGGAGCCGAGCAGCCGAGCCGGCCGACCGACTCCGAACCGGAGCCGCCCCCGGTCGCGCCGGAGCCGAGCAGCCGTCTGGGCCGGCCGGCCGGCATCCGGACCCATCAAGTCAAACGCGCCTTCGGCCGGGTCAAAGCGGTCGACGGCGTCACCTTCGAGGCCCCGGCCGGCGCCATCACCGCCCTGATCGGACCGAACGGATCCGGCAAGACGACTCTGCTCCTAATCCTGGCCGGACTGCTCAAACCCGACTCCGGATCGGTCCAGGTGGCCGGTTTCGACCCCGTCCTAGGCAATGTCGAGCTGCGTTCCCGGGTCGGCTGGATGCCGGACGCCTTCGGCACCTGGGACACGCTGACCCCGCTCGAGATCCTGACCACCTTCGCCCGCGCCTACGGCCTGAGCGCCGCCCGCGGCCGCCAAAGGGCCGAACAGATGCTGGACCAAGTCCACTTGACCGAGTTCGCCCGCTCCCCCGCCCGGGTGCTGTCGCGGGGCCAGAAACAACGTCTGGGCCTGGCCCGGGCCCTGGTCCACGACCCCGAGGCCTTGCTGTTGGACGAGCCGGCTTCCGGCCTCGACCCGCGTTCTCGTGTCGAGTTGCGCGACACCCTGCGCGACCTGGCCCAAGCCGGCAAGACCGTATTGGTCTCCTCCCACGTCCTGAGCGAACTAGAGGAGGTCTACGACCACGCCGTCTTCCTCTCCCACGGCCGCACGGTGGACCCGACCCCGGCCTCGGAACGGCCGGCCTCGGCCCGGGGCTGGCGCCTGCACGCCCTCGACCCGGCCAGCCTGCGCGGCTTCTTGGACGACGCCGGCGTCCCCTGGCAGGCCGGCTCCGGGGCCTCCGGCGAAGTCATCTTGGACCTGACCGGACCCGAGTCGGCCAGCCAGATCCTGCGCGCCGCCATCGCCGCCGGCGTCCCGGTGCACACCATCGCCCCGTTGTCCGGTCGATTGGAAGAGGCCTACCTGACCCTGGATGAGGAGCGCAAATGAGAACCTGGTCGCTGAGTTGGAACGGCCTGCGCACGGTGGCGGGCCTGGAATTGCGCCAACGAGTGCGCTCCAAGCGTTGGTTGGCCGCTCTGATCGTCTGGTTCGTCATCATCGGCGCCATCACCTGGCTCAGCCTGACCGCCGCCGGCACACTCACCTACCGACCGCCCGAGGTGTCCTGCCAAACCAGCTCGGACGGCGGTCAAGACTGCTTGATACCGATCACACAGGTCGACCGACAGCCCGACCAGACCACCGCCTTCAGCAACCCGATCTGCCACATCGACCCCCAAGGCCAGATCGCCTGCGCGATCGAGACCGATTGCCAGATCGGCTCCGAAGAATGCTCTCCGACGACCTTGGGCCGGCCCGCCCGCATCTGCCTGGCCCAGCCAGACGGCTCCGTCGTCTGCCGCGATCAAACCGCTGAAAGCGACAACGTAGATCAACTGGACGACATCGTCGCGACAGTCTGCCAGGTGACCGCCGCCGGCGCCTCCTGCCGCTTCGAGCCGCTGCGAGGCTGGCAACCCAGCAGCGGACCGTTGGTCTTCTCCTTGGTGGCGCTGTTCGTGCTCGGCCTAGGCTTGGTGGTGACACCGGCTCTGACCTCGACCTCGATCAACGGCGACCGTCAGGCCGGCACCCTGGCCACCCTCCAGGCCACCAAGCTGTCGGCGGCTGAGATCGCCTTGGGCAAGCTGGCGGCGGCTTGGGGAACCATGTTGGCCTTCGCCTTGGCCGCTCTGCCCTGGCTGGTGGTCTCGGCCGTGATCGGCGGCGGTTCGATCTGGCAGTCAGTGGTCTGTTTCGCCGTCCTGTTGATCGAATTGGCGGTCGTCTGCGCCGTCGGCCTGGGCTGGTCGGCTCTGATCAACCGCACTTCCGGATCGACCCTGCTGACTTACTCCAGCGTGGTCGTCCTGAGCGTTCTCAACGTCATCCTGATCGTATTGTTGGCTCCGCTGGTCAACCAACCCACCACGGTGCGGGTCTGGGGGCTGCCGCCCGCGGCGCAGCGGGAATGGGACCAGCGAGTCGAACAGTATTGGCTGGACTACGAAAAATACGACAAATACGACCAAGACCAGTCCGCTCCGCCGACCTTCCCGACCCCTCCGGTCGGACAGTGCCGTTGGAACGACGAGACCATGTCCTTGGACCACGGGGAGCGGATCTGGTGGCTGACGGCCGCCAATCCCTTCGTCATCCTGGCCGACGTGGCTCCCAAACCGGCCGTCGCCCTGGACCACCCGGACGCTTACCTCAACCGTTCCGGCGACGTCCTCTTCCTCATCCGACGAACCGTCCGTCAGGTGGCGGCCGGGCCGAATCTGGAGTACGACCGCTGCCCCTATCTGGGAGCGACGGACGCCAACGGGACCCATCCAGCCAGCCCGGTCCAGCTCCGCTCGTCCTATGACAGGCCGATCTGGCCCTGGGGCTTGGCCTTCAACCTGGTCTTGGGCGTCCTCTTCTTCTGGATCGCCGTCCGACGCTTGGCCGTGCCCTACGGCCGTCTGCCCAAGGACACCCGCGTGGCTTGAGCCGGACGACTGGCCGGGCCCCGGCGTCATCCCTGTCAACACGGACCCCACCGGGGCCAGCCATGCGCTGAGCGACTGATTTCGTGCCCACCTCGACCGTGGGGTAAACTATGCGTCGCTCAAGCACCACTAGCTCAACTGGCAGAGCAGCTGACTCTTAATCAGCGGGTTCAGGGTTCAAGTCCCTGGTGGTGTACCGCTTCGCTTCCGTTGTCTTCGACTCGGGAGCCCATCCGTGTCCGTCGACGCCCCCTCAGCGTCTGTCCGCGCTGGATCAGCGGCCTCAGAGCGCCGCGAGATGGTCGTTGGCTGTCTGCATAAGCGTGAGCACAGCCATGGCACACCGGGGGGTTACCGGTGCGGTTGTCGTTGCGACGGGTGCCGGGCCGCGATCCGTAAATCCAACAAGTTGGCCGCGCGGCGGCGGATCGATGGTCCCGCCACCGTTCCGGCGCAGCCGGTTCGCGATCATTTGTTCCGGCTTCAGGCGGGCGGTGTCCGTCTGAGCCAAGTGGCGCGGGCGGTGGGGCTGACCAAGGAGGCGATCCGGAAGGTCCAGGCCGGGCGGACGTCGTGTCTCAACGGTTCGAAGGCCGACGCGATCCTGCGGTTGAGCCCGGTCGATCTGGGCAGTCCCGTCGGCTGTCAGCGGCGGTTGAGGGCCTTGGTCGCGGTGGGGTGGCCGGCCTTGGTGTTGGCCGGACGGCTGGGCCGGCATGTCAGCGCCGTCAATCTGGTCCTGGCCGGCCGTGGCGGGGTTGACGGGGTCAGACGGCCGACGGCCTCAGCCGCGATGATCACAGCGGTCATGCGTCTTTATGACCAGATTGGGATGGTCGACCCTGGCGCTGGCGGCGTCGGTCCTGGAGCCGTGGAGTCGGCCCGCCGGCGCGCGGCGGGCGCCGGTTGGCCCGGGCCGCTGGCTTGGGATGACGACGCCATCGACGACCCGGACGCGTGTCCGCAGGGCTTGGCGGGAGACGACACGCCGGACGCCGAGCCCCCGGACGACCTCGCCTGTTTGATCGAGGCTCTGGCCGAGATCCGCGATCAAGGGGTGAACGACTGGGCCGAGGCCGCCGCCAGGGTCACCGAGGCCAAACCTGATTCTTTGAGACGCCGCCTCAAACGCCACCACCGCGATGACGTGTTGGCCTGGTTCCCCGGCCGCGCCGCAGCCGTCGGCTGCGTCTCGGCCCGCCCGATCGGCCGGAAGCGCCCCCATGTCTAGCGGCACGGCCCCCCGGAAAACGACTGAGGCCCCGAAGGGCCTCAGTTCTCAAATTTGTCCGGCCTGGGAGAGTTCCCCCTCTCCCAGAGCCATCCACCCGACTGGTAGTAGCAGCAGCCCAAACAAGGGGGTGGTGTGTCTGGGTCAACTCTAGGCGTCACTCCCTCTCCCACGGTTCCCCTGTCCGGGCCGACCGCCGGTCGAGTGCGCCCCGAACCCGTCCTTCGCGTCGACGACGCTCCGCGTGAGGGACGCCCAGGCACGCCTCGAACGGCCCCGGAGCATCGATTCTCGGGCGGATTGTGCCGAGTTGGCGATTTGTCGCAAGGCTCCCCTTCGACTTGTAAGCGACGCTGGGGCCGGTCGAAACGATCCGGGTCGGCCCGGATCGACCCGGTGACGGGCAAGCGACTGTATTACCGGCCGAGCGGCAGGCGTGAGGTCGTCCGGGTGGTCCGGCGGCGGCCGTGCCGATCATGGCTGCCCGAAGTCCACACGCCCGCGACCCTGGCGATGTGGACGGGCCGAGAGCAATGGCTGGACGCGGTCGAGGCCTTGCTCGCCACGCCCGAGGGCGAGGCCCTCCGCAAACGCCACAAGGTCAAAGCGGACACGTTCATCGATGTGATGAGGGTCTGGGCCGGCGCGGCCGACACCACCACCGGCCGGAACATGGCGTTGGCGCATCAGACCGTGGCGCGTCGTTTGGGCTGCTCGCCGAGGCATGTGGCCCGGGCCGCCGCTTTGGCCGAGGCCCTCGGAGTCGCCGTCACCATCCGCCCGGGCAGCTACCTCGACCGATCCGCCCGCGCCCAAGCCCATGAGACCACCGGCAACAGCCAAATCACTGTCGCCTCCATCCGCGCGCTGACCGCGCCCAAGCCACAGTCGACGACGCCAAATGTCAACCCACCCTCTTGGGGTATAGATCCCGGTCCATCATCGGTCGTCAGACGACTACCAGGCAGGCCGGCGCGGTCGCGCCGACCGGGAAGGAGGGCCGCTGCGCGGCCCGCAACAACGAATCAGTGGCGAGCCGGGCCCGAAGCCCTCGACTTGGCCGCCCAACTGGCCCGCCGCGTCCCCTGGCTCAGACCTTTCCGCCCCCACCGGATCGCCCGAGCGCTCGCTAACGCCGGCCTCGACCCGACAGGTTGGACCTCCAGCGACCTGATCGACGCTCTCGACCGGCGGAACCGCGACCACGGCTGGTTCTCCATCGTCCCGAAACGACCCCTCGGTTGGCTCGTCACCGCCACCAGGGAAGCCACCATCGGAGTCGAACCACCCGCCGCACGGAGGGCCCGAGAAAAGAGCGAATACGGTCGGGCAGCCGAAGCCGAGCGCCTGGCTCGCGCGGCCGACCACGAACGGGCCGCCGCCGAACGGGCCGCCGCCGAGAAGGCGAAAGAGACGCTACGGGCCCTCTGGCTGGGCGACCACAGGCCCCGGCCGCCGCGCGAACCGAAAGTCATGCCTTTTGTCACGTCCGAACACCAGGCCGCCCTCATGGGACACGTCCAAGAGATCGTCGCCCGCCAGAAAGCGGCCGCCCTGGCTAGACGCCAGACGCCACCGGCGGATCGGACGGATCAGAACGACCGCTGGACCACGCCTCGATGAGACCGATGTCCTCCACCGAGAAGATGTCCTCCACCGTCAACTTCTCCGGGCCGAGGAGATCGATCATCTTCCCCAAAATCCTCACCCTTTTGGCGTCGGCCCTCCCGAGGCCCTTCACATCGACACTCCAGGGCTTCGCCGGCACGCTGTAAATCAGTTTGAACGAGTCGTCCCCCGGCGTGATCGACGTCGGAATCTTCCAATGGGACGTCTCCGACTCCGGCCACACCCATCGGCGGGGAGCCCCCCGTGGGCCAGTCTCCCGACGCCACCCGCGCGACACCAGCCACTCGTCCACCCGACGGCGATCAGCCGCCGTGATCCGTTTCCGACCCACGCCCGGAACCCTATCCCGACCACCGGGAACCCCCACTGATCAGACTCTCCCCTTTGGATTATTCCGCCGGAATATCCCGTTCAGAGATCCAGACCAGAGCCCGAGCCGGGGCCCAGGTCGTTATGCCACCACGGATACTGGAACGGGTCCGTCGGCCGGCCCGGACGCGGGGCGAGGTCCGGGTCGGCCGTCTCCTGAAGGGACCCAGGAGACGGGACCTGGTCTGGGCCGCGGAGGATGGCGACGAGAGTGTCCCTGGCCCGGCCGGCGCGATTGGCGGACCCATCATCCCAAAAGTGGTCTTTTCTGTGTGCCTGGGCCGCGTGGTACAACTCGTGAATGGTCGGACTCGCCTGCGGCGGGGAGACAGTCGGCTGGAAGACCAGAGGACGTTCAGGTTCCCAGTCCCACAGTCCCGTACGGCCGGGGGACTGGACGGGTTCAGCCAAGGGACAGGGGTCGGCCAGTTCTATGTGCCAGAAGGTGGGCTGCCCCCAGGGACAATAATTGAGCGGCAGACGTCGGCTATGTCCATAGTTGTCGACGCTGCGCCGGGTGACGCCGAGGAGGTCCCCGACGTCACCGAAGTCTTCCTCGGCTTGGATGTCGTCATCGTCATGATGCACGCCGACGACGGTGACCCGGCCCAGGACCGCCCCGAGAGGGAAGGCCAGGGGTTCGACGGGCCGGCCGAGCCGGTCAGCGACGACTTTTCCCCAATTCGTCCTCATGAAGTAGTCGTCGTCGGGTTGGGACGCGGAGTGGATCAGCAAAGGCCCTCGGTACGAGCCGACGATGTTCTCCGAGCGACTCTCGACGTCACGCGCGCCGACCATGATCAACGTGGCCCAAGGCTGGGGGACGGTCAGAACTTTCATCGGGACTCCTTCGAATCGTGACGCCGTCAGGGACGGTACCGGGCTGTCCCGACGCCACCCCAGCGGCGAGACTCAACTACAGCCAAGAGCCGGCCCGATCGAGGTCGAAGACCGAACCGACACCCCGGCTATTCCGCCGGAATAAATGAGACGTCAGAGATCGAGACCTCCGCCGGCGGACTCCTGTGGCCACGGTCCTCGGTACGGTTCGAGCGGCCCCCGCTCCTGGGCTTGGAAGCGGCGGCTCGCCTCAATGAGCCGATCCAGTTCGACCTCGCCCGCCGCCGTCTGACCCCAGAACGGGTCGACCGGAACGCCGTCGCCGAGACTGGACTTAAGCTCAGCGAAGGCCTGGACGACGGCCGCCTCGGTCGGGATCACGGCGCTGTAGTCGACCCTGCGCCCAGCGACAGGCGCGTCCGGGTCCCATTCCCACAGTCCTGGTCCGCCCGAGGACAGGACGGGGGCTGCCCATGGCCGAGGATCGGCGAACTCGACGCGGCAGACGGGATCGGCGGCCCCGCCCTCCGGGACCAGGGGATGCACGCCGAGACCAAGGAGCCAGGCATGACCACCACCCACACCGACTGGACCGGATCGATCGTCACCGTCCCCCAGACCACCGGCTGGACCGTCGCCATCTGGGCCGACCCCCACCTCCGCCAGATCGCCTACCGCTGGGCCGACGGCCCCATCCTCGTCCCCTCCGACTGCCAAGCCGAAGCCGTCGAAGACCTCGACCGCTGGGAACCTGAGGACATCGACCCCAACATCATGGACGCCTGGCGCGGCGGCCCCGGCACCAGCCCCTGGATCGACCTGGAGACCGGCGAACCCGCCTATGTCGTCAACGGACTCCCCCACCTCCTCCCCTGACACCCGGAGCGAGGGGGCGGCCCCCGGACCACGGTCCAGGGGCCGCCGGAGAGGCCATCTGAGCGGCCATGTCCGGCACGCCCGGTACCGTCCCAAAGAACGAACCGACCACCGAACCGACACAGGAGACGGCAATGACCTCAGACACCCTTGGCCGGCGCTCGACCACGACCATCGACAGCCAGCAGATCCCTATCCGCGATCTGACGCGGCAGATCGACTCCCCCGCCACGGGAAAGAGCGCGTGATGGCAGCGAGACCGCAGCTCCAACTCCGCGAGGACGCCGGCCGGTCCACCGGCCTGGTCGGCGCACTAACGACGGCCAAGCGAGACGACGCGGCGTCCTTGCCGACCCGCGACCTCCGGCCGAACCCTCTCAACCCAGCCGGCCGGGCCGCCGCCGGTGAGGACCTCGACCGGCTCACCGCATCGATCCGCGCCCACGGGGTCATCCAGCCGCTCGTCGTCGTGCCCGCCGCCGAATGGGCCGCCCGGGCCGGGCGGCCGGCCCCCGACGGCGCCCAATGGGTTGTGATGGCTGGGAACCGGCGCCTGGCGGCGGCTGTCGTCGCCGGGCTGGACGAGGTCCCGATAATCGTCCGAACCGATCTGGCCGGCCAGGACGCCGCCGTCACCCTGCACGAGAATTCGAACAGGTTGGAGCTCACACCCATAGAGGAGGCCCGGGCCTTCCGGGCCATCATCGAGTCGGGCGTCTCACAGACGACGCTGGCTGAACAGATCGGCCTGCCTCAGAGCGCCATCTCCAAGCGCCTCGCCCTGCTCCAGCTCCCCGCCGCCGTCCAGGATCTGGTGCAGGCCGGCCGGTTGGCTTGGACCCACGCCTGGGAAACCCGAGGGGAGCCCGGGGAAGCCCTCGACCTGGCCGCCAAGACCGCCGGAGACAACGCGATCCGCGACTGGCCCTGGGCCGTCACCCGCGCCGCCCGCGAGATAGAACAGGAACGGACCAGACGCCAGACCGCGGCCGAGGCTCTCGCCACCGGAGACCCCTTCATGGAGCCCGCCGCCGTCGAGGCCAGGTTCGGCCCGCGGTGGAGGGAGAGGGAGATCAACGGGCCGGCCGCTGTGGCCGCCGCGCGCGCGGCGGGCGAGCTCGTCGTCACCACCAGCCCTTGGGGTGACGCCGTCCACCTCACCGTCAACCCGCCGGACAGGCCGACAGTCGACGAGACCGACCAGGAGCGCGCGCGACGGGCCGGCAAAGCCCGTGACGCCCGTTGGCCCTGGCTTTTGAAACTAGTCGCGTCCGAGCCCACGGCCGAGAGGTGGCGGCGCATGACCGCCGCCGTTCTAGTCTCCCGGGGCCGCCTCGACGCCCAGACCGCCCGACTGGTGGTCAAGATCGGAGCCGCCCTCCAAGATCCGGCTTTGACCGCCGACGACCCGAACGAGTGGGAGAGGTCGCTGGCTTCCCTCGCGGACGGCGGCCGAGCCCACGCCGCCTGGGCCATCGCCCTGGCCTCCGCCGAAACCGATTGCCGCCAGGCCGCTGTGGCCGCGTCCCCGGCCACCAAGGCCTACCTGGCGCTTTTGGCCGAAGTCGGCCACACCCCGGCCGAACACGACCTCGAACTCTCCGGAGAGGAGAACCCGAGATGACGCCTGTCGTCGCCATCGGCAACGCCGCCGGATCAGCCGGCAAGACCACCACGGCCGTGTCCCTGGCCGCCCTCGCCGGCGCCGACCGCCGAGTCCTGGTGGTCGACGCCGACGCCCAAGCCACCGCCACCCAATGGCTCGGCGCCGGCCCGCGGGCCGTCTCCCTCGGAGACGTCCTCCTCAAACAGGCCGAGCCGCGCGCCGCCGTCATCGAGACGTCGACCCCCGGAGTCTGGCTCCTCCCAGCCGCCTCACGCCTCGACGGGCAAGTCAAAGAATGGGAACGCCAGATCGGCGCCGAGCAACGGCTGCGCCGGATCCTGGACGACGTCGCGGCCGACTTCGACCTGGTCCTGATCGACCTGCCCGGACAGATCTCGACCATGACCGTGGCCGGACTGGTCGCCAGCGACAAAGCTCTGGCCGTGACTCGGCCCACCTTGAAGGAGATCAACGGGGTGGCCCGTTTCTTGACCGCGGTCGACGAGATCCGGGACGCCTTCGCCCGAGACACCCCCGCCACGGCCGGCGTCATCGTCTGCGAGGTCCCGCCGCCGAACGCCGGCGGCCTCTACGCCGCAGCCGTCCAGCTCGCGCAGGAGACTTGGCCCGATTTGGTCGGGCCGACCGTGCGACGGTCCGTCCGCGTCCCCGACAGCTTCGCAGCCGGCCGGCCACTGCCAGCCGTCTTCCCCGCCGCGCCAGTCACCGCCGACCACCGCCTCGTCCTCGACTGGCTCACCGCCCGAGGAATCCTCTGACAATGGCCTTGGCCATAGACCAAACCCTGTGAGCTAAGTCAGTCTGGCGCAGCCGGAACGCCGGCCAAAGTCGAAACGACCTCCAGGCCCAGGAGCGGGGGCCGCTCAAGGTCCCGCCAGCTGACGCCAGCGTCGATGACGGCCGTCACATCGCCGCCGTCCCGGACGGCGTCCCGGATCATCCTGGACCGCGCCAGCCTGCCCCGACAGTCACGATGCGGCGACCCGATGTCGTGGCGGCGGGCCATCCACGCCCGACAGTTCTCAGCACGAGTCCCAGCCGCCAAATGATCAGATCGTTGGCACAGCGGCTCGTCGCATAGGTGCATGACCGCTTCGGCGCCCATCAGAGCTTCCAGCCCATGGCCCAAGGCGAAGGCGAACCGGTGCGCCGCCACCACGTCGCCGCGCCCGTCGTTCGTCCGGCCGATCCAGAACCGGCCGTGGCCGGAACGCACGATCGCGCCGGTCCACCAGTCGTGTCCCCGCACGGATCGGACCAGCGCCTCGAAGCGACGGACGACCTTTTCGTCGGCCAGGGCCGCCGTCCACCTCACGGCGTCCATCCTCTAGCCTCCGGCCGGGAAGAAGAACGGCTCGCCGAAGTCGGCGTCCCGCAGCCAGCCCTCCGACAGACCGCGTTCCGTGGCCTGGTCGAGGACCGCCCAATGGTCGACGCCCACCAGCTCACCGGTTTCGAACCAGTCGGCTTCGAACACCTGCCGATGCAACTGTTGGCGGGTGCCGCGCATCCGTACCGCTCGGATGGCGCGGCAGACCCGGTCGAGGATCGGAGCCTGACCGCCGCCCGTCGAAGTCACCACGATCCGTCCTCCTCCGGCCCCGGGGTCGGCGCGTCGGCCGGGGGCCGGTCGGCGGCGGCCTTCAACGCGTCTTTGACCTCTCCCGGGGTGAGGCCGGTCATCTGCGCGACGCCGGTGGCGTTGAGGCCCAGCTGGGTCAACGCGGCCACGTGCTCGCCCAAGACGGTCGCGAGTCCGGCCTGTCGCTGTTCGGACGCCGCCTGGAGTTTGGCGAGCTTCTCACGTTCCTTGGCTAGAGCCTGTCTGGCGTCTCCGATGGCGGTCAGCGCGTCCGCCAGCTTCGCCACGTGCTGGTTCTGGTTCGCCATTCGCCGCGCGCGGCTCTGGGGTGTCGACGTCATATCGGGTTCTCCTTTTTGTCACGACGCGACTCACTTCCGTCGCGTTCGCCCGGCACGATGCCACACCGACCGGACACTCGACCCCGATCGAGGCTTCTCTCCAACGGTCCAGCGGACCGTTTTCGGCCTGAAGTTCGAAAAAGATCATTTGAAGATGATTACACCTATTGCACTCTGGACGGGTCAACGGGCAAACTGAAGGCGATGACGGCCTCGATGAAAAAGATCACCGCCGGAGACGGGTACCTCTACTTGGTCCGGCAGGTCGCGGTCGGCGACGGCGTCAAGGGGCGCGTCCCTCTCGCGGACTACTACGCGTTGAACGGTGAGAGCCCCGGAAGGTGGTGGGGCGCGGGTCTGGACGGGCTCGACGGGCCGGACCGGCGGGCGACTGCGAGACCGGGTTCGGCGGTCACCGAGGACCAGATGCGGGCGCTGTTCGGGTGCGGTTTCCATCCCGACGCGGAGCGGATCATGCGGGAGGCGCTGCTCGACGGCGCCGGGGAAGAGCGGGCTATCCGCATGGGCCGGCTGGGCCGGCCGTACATGGACTCGGCTGATCCAGCCCTGACGGACCTTCAGCAGGGACTCAAAGACGCGCTCGCGGACTGGCGGTCGTCGCACGGTCTGGCGGACCGGGACCCGGTCCCCGAGGAGGAACGCCGGCGCATCTGGAGCGACGTCGGACGACGCGTCTACACCGAAACGCATGGTCGGACGCCGACTTCGGCGCGCGAGTTGAATGGCTTCCTGGCCCGCGAGACCCGCGGGAAACGCCAGCCTGTCGCCGGTTTCGACATCACTTTCTCGCCTTCGAAGTCGGTGTCCGTGCTGTGGGCGTTGGGGTCGAAGGACGTCGCTGACCAGGTCCGTGCCATCCACGACCGGGCCGTGAAACACGCCCTCGCCACCATCGAACGTGACTTCCTGTTCACGCGCGAGGGCGCGCGGGGAGTCAGGCAGGTGCCGACCCAGGGCCTCATCGCCGCTCTCTTCGAGCACCGTGACAGCCGCGCCGGAGACCCCGACCTGCACACCCACGCGCCCATCGCGAACAAAGTCCAGACCCTGGAAGGCAAGTGGTTGTCCATCGACGGCCACTTGCTCTACCAGGCTTTGGTGACGGTCTCCGAGTGCTACAACGACGCGTTGAAGGCCGGGTTGGAAGAGGAGATGGGCCTGAGTTTCCGGCCGGTCTTCAACCGCCCGGACACCCCGCCGGTGTGGGAGATCGACGGGATCGACGACGCGCTGATCGCCGAGTTCTCCGCCCGCCGGCGTGAGATTTTGGTCTGCGAGGAGCAGTTGACGGCCCAGTTCCGCGCCGAACACGGCCGTCTCCCCACGGCGGAGGAAGGCTACAGGCTGGCGCAGACGGCGACGTTGCGGACGCGGCCGGACAAAGGTTCGCCGCGGACGTTGACGCAGCTCCGGTCGGAATGGATGGACCGGGCCGTCACCCTCATGGGGTCACAGGCGGCGGTCGAAGCGATGGTCGGCCGGGCTCTGGACCCGCAGCCGGCTCGACCCGAGCCGACTGCGCCGCGCTCGTTGGAGGTGGCCGCCGAAGAGGTCCTTCGGTCCGTCACGGACCATCGGGCGGTCTTCCAAGACACCAACGTCCGGGCCGCCGCGCACCGTTGGCTGCGCGCTTGTTCGGCTGAACGGCGGACGGAGGTCGGCCGGACGTGGGGTGTGGACTCGGCCGTCGACGTCCTCGTGGCCGCCCTGACTGACGCCGCCGTGGCCCGGGCGACGCCACTTTCGACGCGGGAGCCGATGGTCGTCCCGCAGCCGATCCGTCGCCCGGACGGGTCGAGTCCGTGGGAACGCGCGCACTCGGAACTGTTCTCGACCGACTGGATTCTGGCGGCCGAGGCGACCGTGTTGGAGGCCGCCGGACGACGTGACGGCAGGACCGTCCGCGACGTCGACGTGACCGTCGCCCTGCTGAGGGCCGAGGCCGACGGCACGCCGTTGAACCAGATGCAGCGCAGGCTGGTGGAGGACCTGGCCCGGTCCGGGCGGCGGGTCCAGCTCGCCCTGGCGCCGGCCGGGTCTGGGAAGACGACCGCCATGGCCGCCCTGGCCGGCGCCTGGGAGGCGTCCGGCGGGAACGTCGTCGGCCTGTCCCATCAGGCCATCGCGGCCGCCGAACTGCGCCAAGCCCTGGGCGGGACCTGCCCGGCCGGGACCATAGCGTCGATCACCCGAGGGAACCCGGCCGGCGAACTCTCGCGAGTGTTCTGGGATCCGGACGACGACGGCCAGCCCTGGCTGGCCCGCCAAATAGGCGCCGACACCCTGATCGTCGTGGACGAGGCCGGCATGGCCGGCACCGAGGACCTGGCCTTCTTGACCGGCCTGGCCGCCCGCCGAGGAGCGTCGATCCGCCTGGTCGGCGACACCAAACAGCTCGCCGCGATCTCCGCCGGAGGCGTCCTCAGAGACGTCGAACGCGAACACGGAGCCGTCACCCTCGACGAGTTGATGCGGTTCCAGGATCCGTCCGAGGCGGCCGCCACCATCGGGCTCCGCAACGGCGACCACGACGCGCTCGGCTTCCACCTCGACCGGGGGCGTGTCCACGCCGTCGTCGAGGAGACAGTCGTCGACACCGTCTTCAAAGCCTGGTGCGACGACGTCGCCAACGGCTGGAAGTCGCTCATGATGGCGTTCCGCGTCGACACCGTCAAAGCCCTCAACCTCGCCGCCCGCAACTGGCTTTTGACCAGCGGCCGGGTCTCTCCCGGCGCCGCAGTCCAACTCCGCGACGGCACCGTCGCGTCGGTCGGCGACACCGTAGCGACCCGCCAGAACGACAAGGACCTGAGACTCTCCCGCACCGACTTCGTCCGCAACCGTGACCGCTGGACCGTCACCGAAGTCCACCAAGACGGCAGCCTTCGCGTCCGCAACCACCGCACCGAACGCACGATCACCCTGCCCGCCGACTACGCTGCCGCGCACGTCGAACTCGCTTACGCCTCCACCATCAACGGCGCCCAAGGCTGCAACGTCAACCGCAGCCACACCATCATCACCGGCGCCGAGTACCGCAACGGCCTTTACGTCGCCGCCTCAAGAGGACGGCAGGGGAACCACTTATACGCCGTCATGGACTCGGGCGACCCGGACGACATCGTCTACGAGCCGTCGGTTTGGGAGAGCACGCCGGTCGAGATTTTGGAGCGGGTGTTGGACCGGGACGGTGAGGAGATGTCCGCCACGACCGCGCGTCGACAGTCCACCGACCCGTTCGTTCAGCTCGCCCATGACGCCAACGTCTACGCCGACGTGTTGCCGTTGGCGGGCCGAGCGATCCTCGGACTGAAGAAGATGCGAGTCTTGGAGGACGCCGTCGACCAGGCCGCGCGGACCCGAGGGATGCCCGGGCTGCCCGAATGTGAGGCGTGGACCGCGCTGGTCGACCGGCTTGTCATCATCTCCGGTGAGGGCGGCGACCCCGTCGCCGCCCTCACCGTCGCCATCGACGAGCGGCCCTCCGGCGGCACGCCGCCCCGTGACCAGGCCGCCGTCCTGCATTGGCGTCTCGGGGCGGTCGCCGGAGCCGCCGGGCCGATGTCATGGCTCGACCCGATCCCCCAGCCCATCGCCGACCATCCCGAATGGGGCCCGTTCATCCGCTCCCACGCCGCCCTCGTGCGAGCCGAAGCCGACGCCGTCCAC
>JAIRYW010000028.1 GCA_031267645.1 Propionibacteriaceae bacterium | reverse complement strand
TTGGCGTCACCGAACAGCATGACGGTGTTGTCCTTGCAAGGACAACACCGTCATGCTGTTCGGTGACGCCAAGGATCGGGTGGAGGACATCATCAAAGCCCTCTGAGGCCGACCCTTGGCCCAGCCGGGCCCAAAGACAGCCGATCAGCCGGCGCTCGGACCCAGCCGTCCGGGCGCCGGCTGATCGTTGGAGCGACCGCTCCAAGCCGGGCGCCGGGACGGTTCAGGTCACGAACTGGTCTCGATTGTCCTCTCAGAGCGGCGTAGGCCTTGGGCTGCGCCCCGGCCTGGTGCAAAGATTGCGAATCTGTTGATTCGGCCTCAGCGGCCCATCGACGCGACTCCAAATTTGACAAGGAGAATCTATGCGTATGCGCATCCGAGCCCTTTCGGCCGCCGTCCTGGTGGCCGGCGCCCTGGTGGCCACGGGCTGTAGCTCCAATGACCCAGCCCCGGATCCGACCGGTGGCAGCGGCGGGGAGATCACCCTGCGCGGCTGCACCCCGCAGAACCCTCTGCTCGGCCTGATGACCAACGAGGTCTGCGGCGGGCACGTCCTGGACGCCGTCACCAGCCAGCTGGTGCGGTACAACTCCGTGACGGCCGCCCCTGAGCTCGACATCGCCGAGTCGATCGAGACCGACGACGCCCAGACCTTCACCGTCACCTTGAAGAAGGGCTACCTCTACTCCGACGGCACCGAGGTCAAAGCCGAAGACTTCGTCAGGGCATGGAACTACGGCTCCTACGCCCCCAATGGCATGGCCCAGTCCTACTTCTTCGAGCCCATCGCCGGCTTCGCCGACCTGCAGTGCCCGGACGACGACTGCGACGCCAACCTCCCGCCCAAGGAAGAGCTGGAAGGCCTCACGGTGGTTGATGACTACACCTTCACCATCCGCACCACCGAGCCGACCTCGAATCTGGAGGTCCGTCTCGGCTACACCGCCTTCGCGCCTCTGCCGGAAGCCTTCTTCGCCGATCCCAAGTCGGATGAGTTCGGCCGTCTGCCGATCGGCGCCGGCCCCTACAAGGTGACCGCGAACACGGCCACCGAGATCGTGATGGAGCCCAACGAGCACTACACCGGCGCTTTCCCGGGTCATGTCGACCGCGTGGTCTACCGCATCTACACCGATGACTCGGCCGGCTGGGCCGACATGGTGGCGGGCAACCTCGACTTCGACGACGTGGTGCCGCCGGATCAGCTGATGGGCGACGCCTGGATCGCCGAACTGGGCGCCGACCGCACCGTCGTGCTCAGCACGGGGACGATCGAGGTCTTGACTGTCTCGCCGTCCGACCCGCAGTTCGAGAACAACCCGCAGTTGCGTCAGGCCATCGGCCAGGCCATCGACCGCGAGACCATCACCCGTGAGATCTACGGCGGCTCGCGTACCCCGGCCACCGGCTGGGTCTCCCCGGTGGTGGACGGCTACAAGGCCGACCAGTGCGGCGCGGCTTGCGTCTACGACCCGGCCAAGGCCAAAGAGGCCTACGACGCCGCCGGCGGCTACGAGGGCACGCTGACCCTGTCGGTCAACGGCGACGGCGGCCACAAGGACTGGGCCGAAGCGGTCTGCAACAACCTGCGCAATAACCTCGGCGTGGACTGCATCGTCAACCTGACGCCCGACTTCCGGACCCTGCTGAACCAGGCCCGCGACGGCGAGCTGACCGGCCTGTTCCGCAACGGCTGGGTGATGGACTATCCCTCGATCGAGAACTTCCTGACCCCGATCTACCACCGGGGCGCGGCTTCGAACTACTCGCACTACGACAATGCCGAGTTCGAGTCCCTGCTGACGCAGGCCGCCGCTTCGACCGAGCTGACCCAGGCCAACAAGCTGTACCAGGACGCTGAAGCCATGCTGGCCCAGACCTATCCGACCCTGCCCATGTGGTACCGGGTCACTCCGGCCGCTTGGTCCACTCGGGTGGACAACGTCGTGGTGACGAAGATGGGTTGGATCGACATCTCGCAGGTCACCGTCAAGTGATTCCGACAGCGCTGTGAGCCGGTGGGGCGGCTCGACCGGGAGACCGGACGAGCCGCCCCACCGTTCGACCGCTGGGCCGTCCGTGCTCGTCCGGTCGCACCTGAAAAGTGGACAGCGCGCCTCGTTCCGGTAATATCCCGCCAGATGCCCAGATACATATTGAGAAGGCTGCTCCAGATGATCCCGGTGATCATCGGGGCCACGTTCATTCTCTTCGTCCTCGTCTTCGCCCTGCCCGGTGAGCCCTGGCAGGGGCGTTGTGGCGAGCGTGAGTGCCCGACCGCCTACGTCGAGGCCTTCAAGCGCGAGTACAACCTGGACAAGCCCCTGCTGGTGCAGTACGCCCTCTACCTGGGCAAGCTGGTGCAAGGCGATCTGGGCGTCAACTTCTACAACAACCACGTCATCGACGAGTTGGCCGTGCGGTACCCCACCACGGTCAAACTGGCCCTGATCGCCATCCTGGTCGAGGTCGTGATCGGCATCGCGGCCGGTCTGATGGCCGGCATCAACAAGGGCCGTTTCTTGGACTCGCTGGTGGTGGTCTCGACCCTGGTGGTGGTCTCGATCCCGGTCTTCGTGATCGGTTCGGTGGCCCAGTGGAGCGTGCTCAAGCTCGATCTGAACGACATCTTCCCGGTCACCGCCACCCAGGGCACCTTGAAACAATTAATATTACCAGGGTTCGTCTTAGGCTCGCTGTCGGTGGCCTACGTGGCCCGCTTGACCCGGACCAACCTGGTCGAGAACCTGCGGGCCGACTACGTCCGCACGGCCCGGGCCAAGGGTTTGACCACCGGACGGGTGATCGGCATCCACACCCTGCGCAATTCGCTGATCCCGGTCATCACCTTCATCGGCTACGACTTCGGCTCCCTGATGGGCGGGGCCATCGTGACCGAGCGCATCTTCAACATCAACGGCATCGGTGGCTTCATCTTCCGTAGCATCAACCAACGCGACGGCGTCTCCGTGGTCGGCGCCGTCACCGTGCTGGTGCTGATCTACCTTTTGGCCAACTTGGTGGTCGACGTCCTCTACGGCGTGCTAGATCCGAGGATTTCCCGTGACTGATCCGATCCACTCCGGCCCGGAGACCATGATGGGGGCGGTCGCCAACGACATCGCCGGCGAGGCGGTCGAGCGCCAAGAGGAGGCCGCCGCCGAGGCGTCCGCCGTCTTGGACAAGCCGCACTCGCTCGGCTCCGACGCCTGGTGGCAGATGCGACGCCGGCCCATGTTCTGGTTCTCGGCCGGGCTGATCGCCCTGTTCATCTTGATGGCGGTCTGGCCCAGCCTGTTCACCAACGGCGACCCGCGCTACTGCGACCTGACCCAGGCCCGCCACAAACCCAGCTGGGAGCATTGGTTCGGCACCGACATCCAAGGCTGCGACGTCTACGCCCGCACCATCCACGGGGCCCGCTCGTCCATCCTGGTGGGCGTCTTCTGCACCGCCGGGGTGACCGTCATCGGTTCCATCGTGGGCCTGCTGGCCGGCTATTTCGGCCGCTGGCTGGACGTCGTGCTGTCCCGGGTGGGCGAGATCTTCTTCGCCATCCCGACTCTGTTGGGCGGCATCGTCATCCTCTACTCCTTCCCCTCGCGGCCCGGCACCCCCTACGCCATCGTGGTGGGCAAGGTCGTCATCGCCATCACCTTGTTGCAGTGGCCCACCATCGCCCGCATCATGCGGGCCTCGGTCCTGCAGGTCATGCCACACGAGTACGTCACGGCGGCCCGCGGCCTGGGGGCCCGGCCGGGCCGCATCATCGTCTCGCACATTCTGCCCAACGCCGTGGCCGGCGTCATCGCCGTGGCCACCATCAATCTGGGCGTCTACATCGCCCTGGAGGCGACTTTGAGCTTCCTCGGCATCGGCCTGCAGCCGCCCGCCATCTCCTGGGGGATCGCCATCTCGGAGGCCTCCAAGATGGGCTTCTTGACCTCGGCGCCGCACATGCTGCTGTTCCCGTCCCTGTTCCTGTCGCTGACCGTGCTGGCCTTCATCATGTTGGGCGAGGTGGTGCGCGACGCTCTCGACCCCAGGCTGAGGTGAGTCAGATGGCCCAGACTAAACATCCGGCCCGTTGGTCGGAGCCAGTCGAGGTCGGCGACGTCCTGTTGCGGGTCGAAGGGCTGAAGGTCGAGTTCCGGATGCGCGAGGGCGTGGCCCGGGCCATCAACGGCGTCTCCTTCGACCTGGCGGCTGGTCAATCCCTGGCCATCTTGGGCGAGTCCGGCTCCGGCAAGTCGGTCACGGCCCAGGCCATCATGGGCATTCTGGACTCGCCGCCCGGCTTCGTCACCGCCGGCCGGGTGCTGTACCGGGGGGTCGATCTGCTGACCCTGCCGGAGCGAGAGCGGCGCAAGGTGCGGGGCGCCCACATCGCCATGATCTTCCAGGACGCCCTGTCCGCCCTCAACCCGGTCTTCCCGGTCGGCTGGCAGATCGCCGAGATGATGCGAGTGCACCGGGGCCTGAACCGGTCCGACGCCCAGGAGCAGGCCATCCGCTTGATGGAGCGGGTCAGGATCCCGGCCGCCCGCCAGCGGGCCCGGGCCTATCCGCACCAGTTCTCGGGCGGCATGCGCCAACGCGTCATGATCGCCATGGCCATCGCCCTGGACCCGGTGGTGCTGATCGCGGACGAGCCCACCACCGCCCTCGACGTCACCGTCCAAGCCCAGATCATGCGCCTGCTGCAAGAGCTCCAAGAGGAGCGTCAGATGGGCCTGATCCTGATCACGCACGACCTCGGCGTGGTGGCCGACGTGGCCGACCGCATCATCGTGATGTACGCCGGCGGCCTGGTCGAGGAGGCCGACGTGCTCGACCTCTACGACCGCCCGGCCCACCCTTACAGCCGGGGCCTGTTGGACTCCATCCCCCGTCTGGACCAGAAGGGCTCCGATCTGCCCGCCATCGGTGGGTTGCCGCCCAATCTGCTGCGCCTGCCGACCGGCTGCGCCTTCCATCCCCGCTGCCCGGTGGCCCAAGCCCGTTGTCGGGTCGATCCGCCGCCGCCGCGGGTCGAATTGGGGCCCGGTCGGGCCGCGGCCTGCCACTTCGTGGTCCCGGACGCTGATTTCGGGAGGTCGGCATGAGCCAGGTCATCTTGCGCGGCTCCGCCTTGGAGAAGCACTACCCGGTCAAGGCCGGTCTGTTCCGCCGCACGGTCGGCCAGGTGCGGGCGGTGGACGGCGTCGACATCGAATTGCGGGCCGGCGAGACGCTCGGCCTGGTGGGGGAGTCCGGCTGCGGCAAGTCGACCCTGGGCCGGCTGCTGATGTGCCTGGAACGGCCCACCGGCGGCCAGCTGGAGATCCTGGGCCGAAACGCCTTGAGTTTGGACGGCCGCTCCTTGCGTCGGCTGCGGCGCGACGTCCAGATCGTCTTCCAAGACCCCTACACCTCGCTCAACCCGCGCCGCACGGTGGGCGACATCGTGGCCGAGCCCTTCCGCATCCACCGCGACGTGGCGCCCCGGGGCGACATCCGGCGCCGGGTCCAGGAGTTGCTGGACCAGGTCGGGCTCAACCCGGAGCACATCAACCGCTTCCCGCACCAGTTCTCGGGCGGCCAGCGCCAGCGCATCGGCATCGCCCGGGGCATCGCCTTGAACCCCAAGGTGCTGATCTGCGACGAGCCGGTCTCCGCCCTCGACGTCTCGGTCCAAGCCCAGGTGGTCAACCTGTTGCGCCAGCTGCAGCGCGACCTGGGGCTGGCCTATGTCTTCATCGCCCACGATCTGGCCGTGGTCCGGCACATCTCCGACCGGGTGGCGGTGATGTACCTGGGCAAGATCGTCGAACAGGGCGACGAGGCGGCCATCTACGACCGGCCCACTCACCCGTACACTCAGGCTCTGTTGTCGGCTGTGCCGACGCCCGACCCCAAGTCCAGGGGGGGGGAGGGACAGATCGTCCTGACCGGCGACGTGCCCAGTCCGGCCGATCCGCCCTCCGGCTGTCGTTTCCACACCCGCTGCTGGCTGGCCCAGGAACGCTGCTCCCAGGCCGAGCCCGTCTTGGAGGCGCGTCCGGACGGAGTCGGTCTGCACGCCTCGGCCTGCCATTTCGCCGCCGTCCGAGTCTGAGGCCAGGCCTGGGACAGTGGCGCCGGCCGGCTCAGATGACTAAAGTCGAGGGAGATGTGCCCGCGCGCCGGACACCGCTCGACCAGATGAAGGAGCCGCTCAGATGACCTACGTCGTGGCCATGCCGTGCGTTGACACCAAAGACAAGGCTTGTGTTGACGAATGCCCGGTCGACTGCATCTACGAGGGCAATCGGATGCTCTACATCAACCCGGACGAGTGCGTCGACTGTGGGGCCTGCGAGCCGGTCTGCCCGGTCGAGGCCATCTTCTACGAGGACGACCTGCCGGAACAGTGGAGCGACTTCAAACAAGCCAACGCCGGCTTCTTCGAGGGCTTGGGCGCTCCGGGCGGGGCGGCCCGGCTGGGTCCGTTGGATCTGGACCACGCCCTGGTCGAGGCCCTGGCGCCGCAGAGCGAGTGAAGCCGTGCCAGCGGCCGACCGTCTGCCCGACTTCCCCTGGGACACTCTGGCGGCTGCCGCCGAGCGGGCCCGGGCCCACCCGGACGGCATCTGCGACCTGTCGGTCGGCACGCCGGTCGATCCAGTGCCGGAGATCGGCCAAGCCGCGCTGAGAGCCGCCGCCGACTCCCCGGGCTATCCCCAGGTCTGGGGCTCCGAGGCTCTGCGTCAGGCCATCCTGGCTTATCTGAGCCACCGTTGGGGAGTGGTCGGACTGAGCCAACAGGGGGTCTGCCCGGTGGTCGGGGCCAAGGAGGCCATCGCCTGGCTGCCCACCCTGCTGGGGCTGGGGCCGGGCGATCAGGTCGTCATTCCGGCTGTGGCCTATCCGACTTACGCCGTCGGCGCCTTGATGGCCGGCGCCGAGCCGGTCCCGGCCGATCGGCCCGACCAGGTGGCGCGGCTCAGACCGGGCTTGGTCTGGGTCAACTGGCCGTCCAACCCGACCGGGGCGGTGGCCGACGCCGAGTCGGTCCGGGCCTGGGTGGAATACGCCCGGCAGCGGGGCGCGGTGTTGGCCTCAGACGAGTGCTACGGCGAGTTCGGCTGGACGGCGGAGCCGGTCTCAGCCCTGGACCCGGCGGTGGCGGGTGGTGACCTGAGCGGTCTGGTCGGTCTTTTCTCGCTGTCCAAGCGCAGCAATCTGGCCGGCTACCGGGCCGGTTTCATGGCCGGCGACCCGGCGGTGGTCCAGCCCCTGGTGGCCCTGCGCAAACACCTCGGCCTGATGGTGGCGGCGCCGGTCCAAGCCGCCATGGTCGCCCTGCTGGGCGACCAAGACCACGTCGAACGGCAGCGCCGGCGTTACGCCGCTCGGCGCGACCGTCTGCAGGCCGCCTTGGGCCAGGCCGGTTTCCAGATCGAGCGCTCCGAAGCCGGTCTTTATCTCTGGGCCAGCCAAGGCCGAACCGGGCGGGCCACGGTCGAAGCCCTGGCCGAACTGGGCCTATTGGTGGCTCCGGGCGACTTCTACGGCCCGGCCGGCGCCGACTATGTCAGGATCGCCTTGACGGCGACGGACGAACGGATCGAAGCCGCCGCCCGTCGGATCGAGGCGGCCTGGCCGGCGGCGGGCTGAGCGGTCGGGAGCTGGGGCCAGTGACCGGTCTCTAGGCTCGGATCAACGGCCGCGCAGGGCCTGACGGGCCCCTTTGACGTTGGTCTGGAGCGGTCCCCGCGGCAGCGGCATCTTGGGCCGGGCCGCGTCCAGGGCTTTGAGCCGGGACTGCAATTCGGAGATCTGGGCCGGACGGACGGCCTTGGGCAGCCGGCGCAGGTGCTTGGTCAGGCGCTTCAACGGCACCTGGTTGGCCTCTTGGCCCAACACCACGACGGTGACCGGGATGCCCTGGCGGATGGCCTCGTGCTTCTTGGCCTCGGTCGCCAGCAGTTGCCGCACCCGGCCGGCTTGGCCTTCGCCGATCAGGACGACGCCAGGCGGACCGACCACGCGGTGGACCACGTCCTGGTACCGGGTCAAGGCGATGGCCGGGCTCTTCAACCACTTCTTGGGCAACAGGTTCATGGCCACTTCGGCCGAGCCGGGCTGGCCCTCGAAGCGTTTGTAGGCGGCGATGCGGGCCCGCCAGGCCAACACCGTCATGGCCCCCAGCAGGGCCGTCATAGTGCCCAGGGGGAGCCAAGCCCAGAGCGGACCCACCAGCAAGCCGACGGTGACGCCCAGGCCCAGGCTGAGCACTATCGCCCCCAGCACCAGCCACAGCATGGGCCGGTCGTTTTGGCGGGTCATCTTGAAGGTCTCGACGATCTGACGGATCCGACCCCAGTCGTCCGGGTTGTTGGACGACTTACGACGCAGCTTCTCGGCCCGGGCGGCCGCCTTCTGCTCCGCCTCTAGCTGTTTGGCGCGTTCGCTTCTTGCCATGGTGGTCCTATTCCGACGATGCCGAGATGGTGTTCAAAGCCGCCCGATAGAGTCGGCCGGCGCGATAGCTCGACCGTACCAAAGGTCCGCTGGCCACGCCCAAATAGCCTAGCTCGGAAGCCTCTTGGGCCAACTCCTCGAACTCGGCCGGCGTCACCCAACGGGCCACCGGGTGCAAGGTCGGCCCGGGCCGGAGGTATTGCGTGATCGTGATCAGGCGGGCCCCGGCCTGGAACAGGTCGACCAGCGCCTGGGAGACCTCGGCCCGGGTCTCGCCCAAGCCCAGGATCAGATTCGACTTGGTCATCAGACCGGCCTGGACGGACCAGGTCAGGACCTCGAGCGAGCGATCGTAGGAGAAAGCCGGTCTGATGCGCCGGAACAGCCGGGGCACGGTCTCCAGATTGTGGGCGAAAACCTCCGGGCGGGCGGCGAAGACCTGGTCCAGCAGCTCGTGGCGGCCGGAGAAGTCGGGGGCCAGCAATTCGACCGTCACACCGGGGTTGGCCCGGTGGATGGCGCGCACGGTCTCGGCGTACAGCCAAGCCCCCTGGTCGTCCAGGTCGTCCCGGCAGACCCCGGTGACGGTGGCGTGGCGCAAACCTAGGGCCGCCACCGACTGGGCCACTCGGTCCGGTTCGGAGCGGTCCAGGCCGGTCGGTTTGGCCGAGTCGATCAGGCAGAAGTCGCAACGCCTGGTGCAGGCCTGACCGCCGATCAAGAAGGTGGCCTCGCGGTCCTCCCAGCATTCGAAGATGTTGGGGCAGCCGGCCGACTGGCAGACCGTCGGCAACCGCTGGTCGGTCATGATGGCGCGCAGATCGCGGTAATTCGGCCCAGTGCTCAGCCGGGTCTTGATCCAAGGCGGTTTGGCCTCGATCGGCGTCTCGGCGTTCTTGGCCTCGATCCTGAGCAGACGGCGCGTTTGGACGGTCACGGTGCCTCAGGCTACCCGGTCCAAGCCCGGTCGCGTCTGACGCGGGAGGTCGGGGCTGGGACTGAAGTCGCGGAAGGCCAACAGATCGGCCAGCTGGGCCTCGACGGCGGCCGTCACGGCCAGGAAGGCGGGGGCCTGAGGCAGCTCCCAGGCCAGACTGGAGACGCCGGCGTCCCGGATGCCGCAGGGCACGATGCGGTCGAAGGCGGTCAGGTCGGGGTCGACATTGAGGGCGAAGCCGTGCATGGTGACCTGGCGGGAGACGCGCAGGCCGATGGCGGCCAGTTTGCGCTCCGGCCGCCCGTCCCTGGCCGGCAGCCAGACCCCGGTCCGTCCGGGCACCCGTCCGGCCGTCAACCCCAGATCGCGCAGGACCCGGATCAGAGCCTCTTCGACGCGGCGCACGAAGTCGACCACGTAGATCCCGGACGGCAGTTTGACGATCGGGTAGCCGACCAACTGGCCCGGGCCGTGCCAGGTCACCTTGCCGCCCCGGTCCACCTCCACCAGCTCGGGACCAGCGCCCGACCGGTCCTCGGCCGAGGTCGAGCGGCCGGCCGTGTAGACACTGGCGTGCTCCAGCAGCAGGACGCTGTCCGGGGCCTGACCGTCCACCACGGCTTGGTGCAGGCGACGCTGTTCGGCCCAGGCCCAGCCGTAGTCGGTCAGCTGGCGCGGAGTCAGGTCCAGGCCCAGGCGGCGGAAGGCCAGAGCGGTCATGGAACGGTCATCGGGCGGACTGGGCGCCCAACTCGGCCGCGAACTGGCCGGCCTCCAGCCGAGTCTTGACGGCGCCCAGGAAGCGGGCGGCGTCGGCTCCGTCGACCAGGCGATGGTCGTAGGTCAAGGACAGGTACATCATGTCGCGCACGGCGATGATCTCGCCCATCCGAGCGTCCTCCACCACGACCGGTCGTTTGACCAGGGCGCCGGAGCCCAGGATGGCGACCTGGGGCTGGTTGATGATCGGGGTGTCGAACAAGGTGCCGACGGCGCCGTAGTTGGTGATGGTGAAGGTGCCGCCGGTCAACTCGTCCGGCGTCACCTGGCTGGAGCGGGTGCGGCCGGCCAGGTCGGCGATCTTCTTGGCCAGGCCGCCCACCGTCAAGTCGCCGGCGTTGCGCACCACCGGCACCAGCAGACCGCGCGGGGTGTCGACCGCCACGCCGACGTGGACGCCGTCGGCGTAGTTGATCAGTCCGGCCGCCAGATCGATGGTGGCGTTGATCTTGGGGAACTGCTTGAGCGCCTCGACGGCGGCTTTGGTGATGAAGGGCAGGTAGGTCAGGCGGACGCCCTCGCGGGCCTGGAAGCCGTCTTTGAGCTGGGCCCGCAGCTTGGAGATGGCGGTCAGATCGACTTCGACGGTGGCGGTCAGTTGGGCCGCCACCTGGAGCGACTCGACCAGGCGTTGGGCCATGGCGGCGCGCAGGCGGCTGATCGGTTCGGTGGTGCCGGCCACCGGACCGGCGCTGGCCGGCCGGGGTCGCTCAGTGGCAGGCGCGGTCGGGGCGGTCGGGGACGCGCCGCCCGCGATCGGCTGATCGGTCTGGGCCGGGCCGGCGCTGGTCGGGACGGCGGCGGCCGGCGGGACCAGCCCAGTCGGCGAGGTACGTGGGTCGGGCGAGGTTGGCGGGACCGGTGGAATGCGCGGTTCGGGCGAGGTCGGCGGGACCGACGAGGTCGGTGGAACCGACGGAGTCGGCGGGGCTGGCCAGGTGCGCGGTTCGGGCGAAGTCGGCGGGATCGGTCCGGTTGGCTGGGCCGGCGGGGTCGTTAGGGCTGGCCTGGTTCGCGGTTCGGGCGAGGTCGGTGGAGTCGGCGGGATCGGTCCGGTT
>JAIRYW010000010.1 GCA_031267645.1 Propionibacteriaceae bacterium | reverse complement strand
TAGGATCGATCTGACGGGAGGAGAGCCATGCGGTTGGTGGTGGCGGAGGACTCGGTCCTGCTACGAGAGGGTTTGGTGCGCCTGCTGGAGGAGGCGGGGCACGAGATCTTGGCCGCCGTGGGCGACGCCGACGCCCTGATCGAGGCGGTCCAGGCGCTGCGGCCCGAGCTGGTGGTGACGGATGTGCGGATGCCGCCGACCGGGACCGACGACGGTTTGCGCGCCGCCGTCCGGCTCAGGCAGGACGACCCCGGCTTGGCCGTGCTGGTGTTGAGCCAATACGTCGAGCAGACCTACGCCCGCGACCTCTTGCTGCCACCGGAGCGGGGGCGCGCGCCCGGGAGCGCCGCTGGCGGGGCCGGAGCCCCCGGCCGGGACGCCTCCGGTCGGGCCGACGGGACCGTCGCCTCAGGCGGGGTCGGCTATCTGCTGAAGGACCGGGTCCAAGATTTCTCCGGTTTCGACGCCGCCTTGCGCCGAGTGGCCGAGGGCCAGACCGTGGTCGACCCCGAAGTGATACGACAATTGCTGATAGCGCGGGACGCCCGTTCCCCCCTCGACCGGCTATCCGACCGTGAGCGCCAGGTCTTGGCCCTGATCGCCGAGGGTTTGTCCAACGCCGCCATCGGCGAGCGCCTGGTCGTCACCGACGGCGCCGTCGAGAAGCACATCTCGTCGATCTTCAGCAAACTCGATCTGCCCCCCGACGCCACCGCCCACCGCCGCGTCCAAGCCGTCCTGGCCTGGCTCCAGGGTTAGCCGTCCCGGACCAAGGTCGAGGGACGGCCATCCCGCCGCCATCCCCATCCACCCTCTGGCGCGAGCCACCCCGCCTCCGCCCGCCCCAACTGATGAGCCATCAGCCGTCCGCCCGACGACCGGTCACCGGTTTGGCCGCCCCTCCCACGGCCCGGTACGATGGCCGACGGTGACGTGTCCGAGCGGCCGAAGGAGCACGCCTCGAAAGCGTGAGAGGGGCAACCCTCCGTGGGTTCAAATCCCACCGTCACCGCCACCCCGCCAGAGCCGACCCGCAAGGTCGGCTCGGTGCTTTGAGGGCCAGACGCGATGTGAGCGCAGCTCACAAGAGCGCCTGGTCAGCAAAGCACCCAGCCGAGGCAAAGCCTCGGCTGTGGCGGAACCCCCTCCCCCAACGGTAAGAGGGCGCGCAGCGCCCGAGTACCGTCACCCGGGACTCAACATCCAAAACTCAGACTCGCCACCACCCACAAGTAAAACCCCACACCAGAACTCCAAATCAAACCCGCCCATCACCCACCGTAAAGGGCGCGCTAGCGCCCGAACCCCCGAAACTAAACGCGCTGCGAGCACCCGCTCGCTTACCACGGAAGCCCCCACCCCACATCACCACACCGCCGGAGAGAGCCCACCTCTTCGATCGTCACCGGCGAATCGGGCCTCCAACGACGAAGGTCCCGCCCAGGCCAAGCCTGGGCGGGACCCCGCCGATCGGATCAGAAGTGGAAGTTGCCGATGTTGTCAGCGTTGAAGCGGTACGGATCGCCCAGCAGGACAGTGCTGTCGGGGCCGACCGTGAAGGGGCCGAGCTTGCCGGCTTGGAAGGTGTCGCCTTGGGCGCCGGTGATGGTGCCGTCGACCAGCGCCTGGACGGCGTAGGTGGTCAGGTAGCCCAGATCCTCCGGGTTCCACAGAGCGAACTCTTGGACGGTGCCGTCTTGGACGTAGTTACGCATGGTGTCGGGCGTGCCCAGACCGGTCAGAACGACCTGGCCCTTGGCCTGCGAGGTGGACAGGTAGCGGGCGGCGGCTTGGATGCCGGCGGTGGTCGGGGCGACGATGCCCTTCAGTTCCGGATAGGCCTGGATCAGAGCGGCCGTCTCGTCGTACGACTTCTGGTCGTCGTCGTCGCCGTAGGCGATCTTGACCAGTTCGATGTTGGGATGGTTGGCCGCCAGATCCGCCTCCATCAGTTCGATCCAGGCGTTCTGGTTGGTGGCGTTGGCGGTGGCGGACAGGATGGCGATCTGGCCGGCGTCGCCGATCTGATCGGCCACCATTTCGACCAGGACCTTGGCGATGCCATCGGCCTCGGCCTGGTTGATGAAGAGGTCGCGGCAGCCCGGCGCGTCGGAGTCGAAGGTGACGACCTTGACCCCGGCCGCCCGGGCGGCGTTGATGGAGTCGCACATGGCCGTCGGATCGTTGGCGGCGATCTCGATGGCGGAGACCCGCTGCTGGGTGGCGGTCTCGATGTACGGCACCTGGCCGTCGACGGAACCGGCGGCCGGGCCGACCTCTTGCGCGGTGGCGCCGATCTCGGCGGCGGCGGCCTGGGCGCCCTTGGTCGAGGTGTCGAAGTACGGATTGCCGAGGTTCTTAGGCAGGATGGTGATGTTGAGCGCGCCACCACCAGTGTTGTTATCGGTGGGATCGTCGGTCGCTGCCGGATCGCTGCAGGCCCCCAACAAGGCCAGCGCGGCCGCGGCCAACACCGCCGTCGTCTTCTTGAACTTCATGGGTTTCCTTTCGGGTTTGCCTGACCGGACTCTGGAGCGGTCAGGCGGCGGGTGGGGATGACGGCCGGTCCAAGGCCGCTCAATCCCCGTCGGGTGGGAACCGGCCCCCGGCCGAGGAGGGCGACTCCTGGGTCAGTGGGGATGGCTCCCCGGCCGAGGAGGACAGCTCCTGGGCCAGTGGGGACGATGCCCCCGGTGGAGGGACTAAGTCCCCTGGTGGCGGGGGCTGCCCCCCGGACGCTAAGGCCGGCCGCTGGTCGGACGACCCTTCCAAAGTGGTCTCGGCCTGGTCGGCGGCGGCCGCCCGGGCTCTTCGCTCCCGGGCCCAGCTCAAAGCCGAGGCCAGCACGACCGAGCCGATCAGCAAGACGCCGGTGATGATCTTGATGACCTCGGCCGTCACGCCCATCAAACGCAGAGCGGAGGACAGCACGCCGATCAGCAAGACGCCGGCCACCACGCCGTACAGAGCTCCCACGCCGCCGAAGACGGAGACGCCGCCCAGCACCACGGCCGCGATGACTTGCAGTTCCAGCCCGTCGCCGACGTCGCCCCGGGCGGTGCCCCGCAGCAAGGTCCAGTAGATCCCGCCCAGGCCGGAGACGGCCCCGGCCAGCACGAACAAGATGATGCGGGTGCGGGCCGTGTCGACACCGGAGAAGGTGGCCGCCTCTTCGTTCAAACCGATGGCGTAGACGCCCCGACCGAAGGCGGTGAAGTGGAGCAGGTAGACGAATCCGGCCAGCATGGCCAGGAAGACCAAGATCAGGACTGGGACGCCGGTGCCGGCGATCTCGAACTTGGCCAGGTCGGTCCAGGCCTTGGGGAACTGAGTCACGCTGGTGGTGCCGAGCAGACCGACCGCGATGCCCCGGAACAGGGCCATCGAACCGATCGTGACGGCTAACGAGGGCAGCCCGACCCGGGTCACCAGCCAGCCGTTCATGAAGCCGCTGGCCGCGCCCACCACCAGCACCAGCACCATGGCCAGCCCGAAGGGCACGCCGTGGGAGTAGAGCAACCCCAGCAGGGAGCAGGTCAGACCCACCATCGAGCCGACCGAGACGTCGATGTCACCGGTGATCATGACCAGGCACATGGGCAGGGCGATCATCAAGGTCGCCATCATGTCGCGCAGCAGGTTGTACATGGTCATCTTGTCGGCGAAGTGCTCGACGCCGAGGCAGGAGATCAACACGACCAGACCGAGCAGGACGACGATGGCCATCTCGCGGGTGAACAGGACACGGCGCCACAGCGGACGGCCGTAGTCCGGGTAGGCCGACGGCGGGACGGCGGGCCCGACGGCGGCGCTGGATCGAGCCGAGGTCATGGCGTCATCCTCTCCGCCACCAAGCGACGTTTCTGGCGTTGGGCCAGCACCCGGTCCAGCACGATGGCGCCGATGATGAGGACGCCGACCACGGCCCGCTGCCAGAAGGACTGGATGCCCAGCACCGGCAAGGCCGAGTTGATGGTGGTCAGGAGCAGGGCCCCGAAGGCGGCCCCGATCACCGTGCCGGAGCCGCCCACGATGGCGACCCCGCCGATGACGGCCGCGCCGATGGCCTGCAGCTCGTAATTGGAGCCGGCGTTCGAGGCCACGGTGCCGTAACGGGCGGCGAATAGGACTCCGGCCAGACCGGCCATCGCGCCGGAGACCATGAAGGCGGCCAGCATTCGGCGGCGGGTCGGCAGACCGTACAGTTCGGCCGCCGCCGGGGCTGAGCCGATGGCGTAGAACTCCCGGCCCGAACGCATGTTGCGCAGGTACCAAGCCGCGCCCAGCAGCACTAGCACGGCCATGATGGTGATCAAGGGCAGCCGCAGGATCTGGGCGTTGCCGATGGCCAGGAAGTCGGGCGACAGCTCGGAGGCGTTGATACGGCGGCTGCCGGCCCACATGATGTTGACGCCGCGGAAGGCGTACAGGGTGCCCAGAGTGATGACCATGCCTGGCACCTTGGCCACCGCCACCAGGCCGCCGTTGACGAAGCCGAGGGCGCAGCCGAAGGCGACCCCGACCACGAAGGCCAGAACCGGCGGCATGGTCGGCCAGGCGATGTAGACGGAGCCGACCAGGAAGGCGGTCAAGCCCATGATGGAGCCGACCGACAGGTCGACCGACTTGGTGATGATGACGAAGGCCTCGCCCACCGCCAGCACGATCAGGATGGAGGGGTTGGCCAGCAGGTTGCGCCAGCCGTCCGGGCTGAAGAGGAAGGTGGGATTGACGGCGGTGGTGACGGCCACCACGGCCACGAAGGCCAGCAGGATGCTGGTCTCGCGCGAACGCATCAGTTTGGCCAGACGCGGCCCGAAGCTGTTCATGCGACCTCCTTCAGGGCGTGGGTGGAGGCGAACATGACGGCGTCGGCGGTGGCCTCGGCCCGGCTGAACTGGGCCGTCAGGCGGCCCTCGCGCATGACCAGGACCCGGTCGGCCATGCCCAGCACCTCGGGTAGTTCGGAGGAGATCATGAGAATGGCGATGCCTTGGCCGGCCAGTTCGGACATGCGCCGGTGGACCTCCGACTTGGTGCCGACGTCGATGCCCCGGGTGGGCTCGTCGATGATCAAGATCTTGGGCTGGCTGGCCAGCCACTTGGCCAGCACCAGCTTCTGCTGGTTGCCGCCGGACAGGGTGCCGGCGGCGGAGTCCAAGGCGGCGCACTTGATCTCCAGGGCCTCGGCCCAGGTCCCGGCGGCGATGTTCTCACGTCGGCGGGTGATGACGGAGGCTCGGGTCAAGCGGCGCCGGATGACGTCGGTGACGTTGCTGGCGATGGACTGGTCCATCACCAGGCCTTGCAAGCGGCGGTCCTCCGGCACTAGGGCCAGGCCGGCTTTGATGGCGGCCGTGGGCGAGCCGGGGGGCAGGGGCTGGCCGTCGACCAGGACCTGGCCGGTCGTGTAGGGGTCGACGCCGAAGATGGCCCGCGCCACTTCGGAGCGACCGGCCCCGACCAGCCCGGACAGGGCCACGATCTCGCCGGCTTTGACTTCGAAGTCGATGCTGTCGAAGACGCCGGGCGAGCTCAGCGACTTGACTTCCAAGCGGGTCTGCCCGATCGGGGCCTCGACCTTGGGGAAGAGTTCTTTGACGTCGCGGCCGACCATCAGGCGGACGATCTGGGGGACCGAGGTCTGGGCGATCGGCTGGGTCGAGATGTACGAGCCGTCGCGCATCACGGTGATGGTGTCGCAGAGGGCGAAGACCTCGTCGAAACGGTGCGAGATGAAGGCCAGGGCGCGGCCCTCGTCGCGCAGGCCGCGGGCGACGGCGAAGAGCCGGTCGACTTCGACTCCGGAGAGGGCGGCGGTGGGCTCGTCCATCAGGACGGCCTTGGCGTCGAGCGAGATGGCCTTGGCGATCTCGATGATCTGCTGGTCGGCGATGGACAGCCCCTGAGCCGGCCGGTCCGGGTCGATGGAGACCCCCAGCCGGTCCAGCAGCTCGACCACTTGGGACCTCATGCCGGCCCGGTCGATCCGGCCGAAGCGGCCGACCGGCTGACGGCCCATGAAGACGTTCTCGGTCACCGACAGGTCGGGGAACAGCGTCGGCTCTTGGTAGATGACGGCGATGCCAGACGCCTTCGACTCGGCCGTGGTTTTGAAATTGACCGGTGCGCCCTCCAGCTCGAAGACACCGCTGTCGCGTTGGATGACTCCGGCGATGATCTTGACCAAGGTCGACTTGCCGGCGCCGTTCTCGCCCACCAGGGCGTGGATCGAACCAGGTTCAAGAGTCAGCTGGCCATCGCGCAAGGCCACGACTGAACCGAAGCGCTTGGAAACATCTCTTAGGAGGAGAGTGGGGCCCGTACTGTTCAAGTGGAGCCTCCTCGTTCTTCATTGAATCGATTAAGTAGGTGCTTCGACGCTAGCTGATGATGGGCTGGTTGCGCCATCTGGGATCAGCAGCGTTATCAATTCGTTGCATTGGACGGCGAGGGCCAGGGGCGGTCGGCGTCCCGCCCCTTCGTCATCCTGCGCCTGCTTTCTCGTCATCCTGCGCGCAGCTGTGAGTATGTGGGTGGTCGCAGGATCCATCACCGGACGGTTTGGATTCTGCGACTCCGCCTTCGGCTCCGCGCGGAATGACGGAGAGTCCGATGAGCCGGGGTCGCCGGGCCGCGCCCCTAATGAGGGCACGGCCCGGCGGGTGTCACTCAGGGTCCTGGTCCAAGACCGCTCGGGTCAGGCCCGATGGTTAGACGGCGCCGGATGACGCTGACCGCTGCGCCGGAGCAGCCAGACGCCTGACATCAAGAAGCCCAAACTAGCCGCCGCCAGACCGGCCATGGTCAGGGGCACGAGGTCCTGGGCCGCGCCGGCGCCGGGCAAGGCTCCTCCCGGCTGACTGGGCTGGTCGGTCGGCTGATCGCCGGGCCCGCCGGTCGGATCACCGGTCGGCTCTTCTGTCGGTTCCTCGGTCGGGCCGCCTTGAGGCCAGACCTGGGCCACCGTGTACGGCTGCAAGCTGACTGGTCCGACCAGGCCGTAGTCCTGCACGGTGGGCCAGACGTCGGTCCACTGCGAGGCGTTGTCCTGGTAGTCACGTTGCAGCATGCGGTTGGTCAGGGTGCTGGCCACCGTCACGGTGATCGTGTTCTGGCCGGGCCTGAGCAAGGCGGAGACGTCGGTCTGGAGCGTCCTGAGGTCGAGGCCAGGGGCCTTCTGACCGTTGACGAAGACCTGGGCCGAGCCGCCGTTGGTCGAACCGATTTGGAGGTGGGCCCCGTTGGCGGACGACCAATCGGCCGGCAATGTGAAATCGGTCGTGTACGTGCCCACGCCGGAGACGTCCGACATGCTGGGATCGGGCCCGGCCAGACTGGCCAGCTGGTTGGCCGTGGCCGGCAGGTCCTTCCAGGGCAGCAGCGGGCTGTTCGAGAAGGTCAGTGGCGTCTTGGCCGTGGTGTAGTAGACCTCGGTCGTGGTGTGGCCGAACTTGGTCTCCAAGTTGACCACCTTGTCGCCCGCGTTCCAGTCCTCCACCACGATGTCCCAGCGCTCCAACGCGATCGGGGCCGGGGCCTCGAGCGTGGTGTCGAAGGAACGGCCGTCGGACAGCACGGTCCGGTAGGTCCCGGACTGGCTGGCCTGGACCGCGACGGTCCCGCCGTCGAGCAGGACGGCGTCGGCCGTGCTGGAGACGGCGTGCAAGGCCTGGCCGGTCGAACTCAGGTCGAGCGCGATCAGAACCGACTCGCCCGTCTGCAAGGTCAGGCTGACATGGGTCCGGCCGTCGCGGATCTCGTAAGTTCCGACCGGCGTGACCCGCCCGGTCCAGTCGTCGATCAGGTAGGGCTGGCCGACGGCGTCGAGCGACAGCTCGAAGGTGGTCGTCGGATCGTCCTTGCCGACCTCGAACTTGAAGGAGTAGGCGTAGGTGTAGAGGATGCCATTGGCTTGGTCCAGCCGAGACTGGGTCAAGATGGTGTTGTTGGGCTGGGCGAAGGCGGCCCGGGGCGCGACGCCCAAGCTGAGCAGAGTGTCCATGGTGGCGCTTTGATCGTCGATCTCACGCACATTGGGCAGAGCCTTGATCTGGTCCACCACGGCCGCCAGATCGGCGTCGGAGTCGTCCAGATAACGGCTGACGGAAGCGGCCTGACCGTAGTCCAAGTCGATCATGCCGCCCAGCGGATTGTGCGACCTGGCCTCAGAGGTGTTGTTGACGAAGACGACCGGCAGACCGTCGCGGGCGATCTCCAGCAAACGCTGGGCCGAGGCCAGCTCCATCTCCTCCTGATAGACGATGACGGCTTGGTAGGACGGGCCGTCGGGCTGCAGCAGCCGATCAGTCCAATCGACGTTGGCGGTGTCCTCCAACAATTGGGGCGAGAAGTAGTCGTAGGTGTAGCCGGCGTGCTGCAAGGTCAGATCGCGCCAGTAATAGGGCTCGTCGTACATGGCGAAGCCGTATTCCGAGGGATAACGGTCATCCGGGTTGCCGTAGCTCATGAAGTAGTTGTCTGTCCGCAAGATGGCGATGTCGCGCTGAGGCTGGCCTTGGCGCAACACTTTCTGATTACGGGCCAACATGGCGGTCCACTCGGGATACTGAGCGAAGGCCGGTTGGCGGGAGTTGAAGCGCTCCGAGAAACGGGAGTACATGCCCTCGTGGCCAGGCCAGTAGGTGTCGCCCTCCGAGCCTTCGATGCCGGAGTAGCCGTGGAAGACGGTGCGGGAGACGCCGCCGGCGAATTGCAGGTAGGCCAGCTGGGTCCAATAGTCCATGTCGTAGTAATAGTTGCTAGCCCTGACGGCGCCGGTCTCGGACGACAGCAGTCGACCGTACATGTTGGCCGAGCCGAGGAAGCCACGGTAGAGATCGACGTCGGCGTTCTGGGAGAAAGACTCCGTCTCGATGCCGTCGATGAACTGGGCCGGGGTCGAGATCTCGAACAAGGTGCCGTAGGACGGCTCCGCCCGCAGGCTCATGTCGAGCGAGTGCAACCAGCTCTGCAGCGGCTCCAGCACGTTCTCGCGGTACATGTCGGTCAAGCTGCGGTAGAAGTCGTTACGGACCTTCTCGATCGTGACCTGGTCGACGGGGTCGGCGGCCGACCAGTCGAAGGGCTTGATCCCCGAGCCGCGCACGCGGGTGGAGTCAGACGAGATGAAGGGCAGATACGGCGTCAGGTCGTAGCCCCGCCGGTCCGAGAACTCCTGCTTGAAGTTGTAGCCCCACAGGGTGCCGGCGGCGCCGTAACTGGCCAGTTCGAGCGAGTCCATGTAGATCTCGCCCCGGCCGTTGGTCTGGAGCAAAGCTTCCAGGTCCGAGGTCAAGATGAACTCCTGCCAATAGTCCTGGAGGGCTTGGACGCCGTACTCGTCGATGTAATTGATGGTGTAGTTGGTGCTGACCGACGGGATGGCGGTCTGACCGGTGCCGTGCATCCAATAGACGAAGAGGGCGTACTGGCCGTCCGCCGGGGCCGTCCAATCCAGACTGCGGACGCCGCCGGACTCGACCACTTGGTCGGACAGGTCGACCACTGAGGCCAAGTCGAGCAGTCCGTCGCCCGTGCCTTCAGCGTAACCGAAGTCTTGGCCGGCGCCGGTCCGGCCGGTCACCACCCGGCCCGCCACGACGCCTTGGAAGACATATTCCTGAGCGGCGGCGGATTGGCTGCGCACCGGCGCGGCCGGCAGCGCTCCGTCGAAGACGGCGCCGGGATCCAGCAGGATGGTGGCGTAGTCCAGCTCCTTCGAGGCGCCCTTGTTGTCGATGTCGTAGGGCTGGCCCTGCCAGACGAAGGAGTCGGGCAGGTTGGCGTGGGCCCAGTGGGTGCCGGAGGTCAAAGAGAAACCGAGCCCCAACCGGGTGGCCTCTTCGATGATCAGCCGGGTGTCGGCCGTCCACTCGTCAGAGCCCCAGCCATAGATGTTGGAGTCGGCGCTGGGCTCGGGCATGGCCAGGAACTCGGCCGCGCCGAAGCCGGCGTCGTAGATCTGCTGGACGTTCTGTCTGAGGGTCTCGTCGGTGTTCAGGCCCTCGGCCAGCCACCAGCGCACGTCGGGGCGGTACTCCATCTCGATGTCGTCGTACATCGCCTCCAGGCGCTGGACGAAGGGATCGTCGGTCGGAGCGGCGCCGGCCGTGCCGGGGGTGACGGCCAGACCCAAGGCCAAGACCAGCCCCAGGCCGGCCGCCCAAGCCGGCCGCCTGCGCGTCCGGGTGCGGGATCGTGTTGTTCTCAAGATAACTGACCTCCTCGGGTCGGTCGGGCCGTCGCGGACGGCGACGGGATTGAAGGTGTGAAGCGGACATCGGCGGAGATGACCGCTTGCGAGGGCTGGCAGCGGTGTCACTTAAATCGTTTTACCTAAGGCAATTCAACTCTGCTCGACCGGTCGGCACACTGGACAAATCGACCATGTCCAAGACCGATTCCACGACTAATCAGACATTGACCCGTCAGTTTGGCGAGGGGTCAGTAGAGTCGCCCCAGTCCTGACGGCGACCGCCAGGCGGACTTGGTCGCCGTCGCTGGGCCTGTTCCCTATGACCCGACCCGGACCGGTCGACCGTATCGGACCGGGTCGAGGGCCTGAACGGCCCGGACTGGCCAGCCTGTCACCCCGAACTGATGAATTCGCGACGGAGGCGACGCCATGGACCTCGACCCGTACGTGGCTCTGGCCGTGGCCGATTGGCAGGACCAGGCGCGGTTGATCGAAGCGGGCGCGCCGCCGCCCTTCGCCGTCGGCTCCACCTTCCACCTGACCGAAGACCTGCTGTTCAAACCTGACGAGTCGGTCCGGGTCGCCATCCACTGGCCGGGCTGGGCCCACCGTCAACTCAAAGTTCCGCACTCGCACGATTTCTTCGAACTGACCTACGTCTACCGCGGGCGCTTCGTCATGGTCTTCGACGACCAGCGCTTGGACCAGACCCCGGACCAGCTGGTCATCACCCGGCCCTTCGCCTTCCACCGCACCTGGACCGAGCTGGAGTCCGACTTGGTCTTCAACGTGCTGCTGCGGCGATCCGTGGTCGAGGAGGTGCTGTGTCAGCTGATCTCGGCCCGCAACCCCTTCCACCGCTTCTTCTTCCTGTCCAAGTACCCCGGACAGGTCCAGATCGATCACCTGACCTTCCCCTGCGGTGAGCGCGAGCGGGCCATCCTGCACCGGGTGGTGGCCGAGTATTTCACCAAGGAGGCCGACTACCAGCAGATGCTGCTGGTCCAGATCGCCGCTCTGCTGACCGAATTGGCCCGCGGCTGGTACCGCCTCCGTCCGGCCGAGCCGACGGCCGATTGGGTGGTGAACGACATCCTGACTTATCTAGCCAACAACTATCGCACCGTCTCACAGCAGTCTCTGGCCGACCACTTCAACTACTCGCCGCGCCACCTCTACCGCCTGTTGCGTCAGGCCCTGGGCAAGACCTTCCCCGCCATCGTCAACGCCTACAAGATCGACGGGGTCTGCCGTCGGCTGCACGAGTCGTCAGCCCCGATCAGCCAGATCATCCGCCAGGAGGGCTTCAATGACATCAACTACTTCTACCGCGTCTTCCGTCGCGAACGTGGCCTGCCCTTCTCGCAGTACCGTCGCCAGCTCAAGGACTGACCCCTCCCGTTCGACCTGCGGACCGAATTCAGCTCTTCTCGCCCCCGAAGCCGAGTCGTCCGCGGCCTTCGCCGTCAGACCGGGCCCGACCGCGGCGGGGCTGGAAGAACTCGGCCAACGACTCGGCGCAGGCTTGGGCCCGGATGCCGCCGGTGACTTCGACCCGGTGGGGCAACCGAGGGTCGCGCAGGACGTCGAAGAGGGAGACGACGGCGCCGGCTTTGGCGTCGTCGGCGCCATAGACGACGCGCTCCAAACGGGCCGCCAGCGCCGCCCCGGCGCACATGGCGCAGGGCTCCAGGGTCACCACCAGGGTGTGACCGTCCAAACGCCAGCCGCCGGCCTGGACGGCCGCGCGGCGCAGGGCCACGATCTCGGCGTGGGCGGTCGGATCGCCGGTCGCCTCCCGCTGATTGCCGGCCTGGGCCACGATCCGACCGGTCGGGTCGAGCACGACGGCGCCGACCGGCACGTCGCCGCTCTGGCGCCAGGCCGCCCGGCCGGCCGCCAAAGCGACCGCCATGGCTTCGTCCCAGCGGGTCGGCGGAGGCGGGAAGACAACCGACGTCGATTCCGCCGGGACAGCCGGGGAAGCTGGGGACGACGGCCAGACTTCGGCCGCGGCGACCCGCCCGGAGCCAGCGGCCCGGTCGGGCGTCGGACCCGGCGGTGGCGCCGACCGACCGTCAGTCGGCGTCGTCACCGTCCCAATACTCGTCGATGACCTTGCTGAAACCGCTGTCGAAGCGAATGGCCCGGACCACCCGTTCGGCCAGTTCGTCGGAGCCGAGCTCGTCCTCCTCCATGCACATGGCCTCCAGGTCCATCTCGGACAGACCCTGGTCGGCGAACAGGTTGAGGTCGCCCACTGGGCCGTCCTCGGGACAGTCGTCGTCGCTCAGGTCCAAAGCCAGGAAATCGACCACGTCGCGCACGATGGGGAAGACGTCGGCGAAGTAGATGTCGCTGGTCATGACCTGGACGTGGCGCGGACCACGCACTCGGGCGGCCACCAACACCTCCCGGTTGAGCGACACCAGACCGACCGCGCCGGCGTCGCCGGGCAGCCGCTGGAGCTGGGTGATGAGCTCCTCCAAGTCGTTGGCCAGGTCGGCCTCCAAAGGGATGACCGTGGCTTGACCGTCTTCGCGGTACAACGCCACCACGAAGTCGATGTCGTCGTCGGTGGCGTCGTCCAATTCGTCGTCTAGGTCTTCCTCGTCCTCGTCGTCCTCGTCCAAGTCTTCCGCGCCGTCCTCGTAGACGTCGTCGACGTCTTCCAACCCGGCACGCTCGTCCGTTAGATCATCGGGATCGAATCTGCCCCTGACCATGTCACCTCCTGCGCGACCTCGCGACGGCCGCGACCGCCCGGTTCGACGCTGAGCGCCGCTCGCCCGCGCCACCGCGTGGCCTCAACCATCCGGCTAGGCCAATCGTGTCACGACTCGGCCCGATCCGCACGACTGGGGGTCGACTTCGACTCCAGGTCGACCGTCCGGCCGAGAACCTGGCCTTGGACGACGAGCCATCGTGTGCCAGGCTTCGTACCGTGGAACTACGTGTAGTCGATCACCCGCTGATCGCCCATAAGCTGACCCTGCTGCGGTCCAAGACGACCGACTCCGCGACCTTCCGGCGCTTGGTCGAGGAATTGGTCACCCTGCTGGCCTACGAGGCCACGCGCCAAGTCCGGGTCGAGGAGTGCTTCATCGAAACGCCCCTGACCGGCACCGTCGGCGTCACCCTGTCCAAGCCCCGCCCACTGGTGGTGCCGATCCTGCGGGCCGGTTTGGGCATGCTGGAAGGCTTCAGCCGGTTGATTCCGTCGGCTGAGGTCGGTTTCGTCGGCATGGTGCGCGACGAGACCACCCTGGAACCCTTCACCTACGCCGAGCGCCTGCCCAAGGACCTGTCCGGTCGCCAGTGCTACGTGCTCGACCCAATGCTGGCCACCGGCGGATCGTTGGGCGGCACGGTCCAATTCCTGGTCGACCGGGGGGCGGACCACATCACCGCCATCTGTCTGCTGGCGGCCCCCGAGGGCGTCAAACGGATCGAACAGTTGACCAGCCGCCTCCAGGCGCCTTTCCACCTGGTGGTGGCAGCGGTCGACAGCCACCTGAACGAGGTCGGGTACATCGTGCCCGGCCTGGGCGACGCCGGCGACCGGTTGTACGGCCTGGCCGAGTAGGGCCGGACCGTCCGGGCTCGGTTCGCTCGACCCCGACCGCCGCTCAAACCGGATCGAAGGCCAGGCCCTCGACCCGACTGGCCCCAGGCAAACGCAGCAGCGCCGCCCCCGGCAGCAGCAGCTTGGACCGCCGCAGGCCGGAGCCGACGCAGACCCAGTCGGTGTCGGCCACCTGGGCGTCGACCCAGACCGGCCAGTCGGCCGGCAGCCCGACCGGGGTGATGCCGCCGTACTCCATGCCCGAGGCTTCCACGGCCCGCTCCAGCGAAGCGAAGGAGCACTTCCGGACGTCGAGGCGCCGACGTACGACGTTGTTGACGTCGACCCGCCGGTGGGCCAGCGTCATACAGCAGACGGCGCGCTCTTGGCCGGCCCGGCGGCCCGTCACCAAGACGGCGTTGGCCGAGGTCTGAAGGGGCAGGCCGAGTTCGGCGCAGAGCCTCTCGGTGTCGGCCAGGGCGGGGTCGATGGCGAAGACCAGGGCCTCGGGGACCGCTGCGATGGCCGCCGCCACCGGGGCCGCCAGCAGGTCGGGGCGGTCGGCCGCCGGGCCGGTCTCAAGATGGTCGAACCACATGGCGGAACTCCCTCGTCGATGGCGTCGTCAGCGTCAGTAGTAGTACGGGAAATCGGACCAGTCGGGCGGGCGCTTCTCTAAGAAGGCGTCGCGGCCCTCCACCGCCTCGTCCGTCATATAAGCCAGCCGGGTCGTCTCGCCGGCGAACAACTGCTGGCCGACCAGACCGTCGTCGACCGCGTTGAGGGCCAGCTTCAGCATCCGGATGGCGGTGGGCGACTTGGCGCAGATGGCGCGGCCCCACTCCAGGCCGACCTGCTCGATGTCCTCGTGCTCGACCACGGCGTTGACCGTGCCCATCTGATACGCCCGCTCAGCGTCGTAGGTCTGGCCCAGGAAGAAGATCTGACGGGCGATCTTCTGCCCCACTTGACGGGCCAGGTAGGCCGAGCCGAAGCCGGCGTCGAAGGAGCCGACGTCGGCGTCGGTCTGCTTGAAAAGAGCGTGTTGGCGGGAGGCGATGGTGAGATCGCAGACGACGTGCAGGGAGTGGCCGCCGCCAGCCGCCCAACCACCGACCAAGGCGATGACCGGCTTGGGCATGAAGCGGATCAGCCGCTGGGCCTCCAGAATGTGCAGGCGGCCCAAGCGGGCCCGGTCGGCCGTGGCGGCGGTGGGGCCGTCGGCGTATTGGTAGCCGGCTTGGCCCCGGACTCGTTGGTCGCCGCCGGAGCAGAAGGCCCAGCCGCCGTCCTTGGGGGAAGGGCCGTTGCCCGTCAGCAGGACGCAGCCGACATCGGAGCTGGTGCGGGCGTGGTCCAAGGCTGTGATCAACTCGTCCACCGTCTGAGGCCGGAAGGCGTTGCGCAGCTCGGGCCGGTCGAAGCCGATCCGCACCACGCCGGCTTGCCGGGCCCGATGGTAGGTGATGTCTTGGAAGTCGAAGCCAGGCTGGTCGCGCCAGTCCTGGGGGCGGAATGGGTGGCCCATGGTCCCTCTCATCTGATCGTCCGGTCGACCGGTCGCCGGCGTGGTGGCCCGACCGTCCGAACGACGGAGCGGCCGACGGCGGACCGGGTCGGCCCGCCGCCCAGACCAGCCTCCGGGCTCATTCGTGGACCACCACGGTGGTGCCGTTGGGAGCCCAGTCGTACAGGAATTTGGCCTCGGTCTCACGCATGTTGACGCAACCGTGCGATTGGGGATGGCCGATCTGCGACTCGTCCAGCCAATAGGCCGTGTGGAAACCGTAATTCCCGTCGTAATAGGTCACCCAAGTGACATTGGGAATGGAGTAATAAGTCCCGTCCGCCCTCGACCCGCCGGTCATGGTCTGGGAGGAGACATGGGTGTAGACCTTGAAGGAGCCGGTCAGAGTGGGCGTCTCGGGCCGTCCGGAGGAGACGACGTAGCTGGCCACCAGGCTGCCGCCCACGAACAGGCTGGTGGTCTGGGTCGACAGGTCGACGTCGATCCATTTGCCCGCCGTCGGCGCCGGACCGGACAGCTGGGTGACGACGGTGTCGAAAGGTTGGGACTGGATCGGCGCCGGCACGTCCAGGCTGAGTTGACGCTCCAAACCGGTCACGACGGCCTGAGCGGTCGGGGTCAGGTCGCCCAATTGGCGACCCTCGCCGCCGATCTGCGGCGTGGCGATGACCTGCCCGTTGTGGTCCTCCACCACTCGCCGGGACACAGCCGGGCTGACCACCTGGTCTTGCAGCCGCTGGCGCAGGCCGGCCGCCACTTTGACCGGGTCGTAGGCGATCTCGATCAGGCCCTGTTCGGGATCGGGCCGCAACACCGTCCATTCGGCCAGGTCGGCCGACGTCACCTGGTAGACCGGTTCGGCCCCGTCGGTCAGGTTGATCCGCAAGCGCAGACGGGCGTTGGCAGCGTCGGCCGCCGCCAGGGCGGCGGCGTCGGTGATGGCGGGGGCGGCCTCGACCAGGTCGAGGTCGCAGCGGACCAGCTGGTCGGGCCGGACCGCCAGTTGGGCGACCGCCCGCCGCAGCGGCTCCAGGCCGAAGACCCGGCCGCGACGGCTGGGCACGACGGTGAACTGACCGGCTTGATCGTCGAAGCGGATGGAGGCGTCGACCGGCGGATCGGCGTATCCGACCTGTTGGGAGCCGACCCATTGGCGCATGGCCGCTTGGTCGATCCGCAGTTCGAGGGGCACGTTGGTCTGGGCCGACGCATGGCCGATCAGGCTGGCCTGGCCGGGGGTGGCCCCTAGAACGGCCGCCAGGGTGGCCGGCAGGTCGACCGTGACGCCGAGTTGGGCCAGGTCGACGGTGCGGGTGGTGTCGCCGAAGCCGATCTCGACGCGAGCCGCGGCCGCCGCCTCGACGATGGTGCGTCTGAGCTGGGAGACGTCGAAACCACCCACGTCGACCGCTCCGATCGACAGACCCGGTTGGGCCAGGGCGGCATATCGAGTGGTGCGGAAGAGGGCCAATCCGACCGTCAATCCGACCACCAGGCCCAAGACCAGGCCCAGCGCCAGACGACCGGGGCGGCGCGGCGGGGCCGGCGAGTCGGCGCTAGCCCGACTGGGCGCCGCCGCCGGGCGCGAACCAGCCCGGCCGTCACTCACCCGGCGGGGCGCGACCGAGACGGCTCGGGGCACCTCCCGCTCATCCGCAGACATCGCCGGCAGTCTAGTGTCCTGAGCCGACAGTCCACCTATCCATGCGGCGCCAGTCGAGACTTGGAACAGCCCCGCCGCGGGCCGGCGACCGGCCCTCCGGCGCAGCCCCACGATCCCGGGATGGACCCGTCGTCAGTCGCGCGACCGTCTCACAGCTGGGCCCGGAACATCCAAGCGGCCTTGTCCAAGCCGGTCACGATCTCGATCAGGAGGTCTTGGCTGGGCATATCTTGGTCCAGATCGGACAGCTTGGCCTCGATCCGGCGCGAGGCCGCGGTCAGGCGGTCGGTGAACTGCCGGACGACGTCCTCGACCGCGATCGGGCCGGCCTCGATGGTTTCGACCTGGGAGGATTGGGCGACCGGGCCGGAACGGCCGTCCGGGGCCCCGCCGACGGCGGCGATGCGCTCGGCCACGTCGTCGGACCAGATCCGTAGTGAGTCGATCACCTCGTCCAATTGCAGGTGGACCGAGCGGAAATTAGTGCCGTGAACGTTCCAGTGGGCCTGCTTGCCCAACAGTGAAAGGTCGATCAGGTCGACCAGGACGGACTGCAAGATGGGATTGGTTTGGGGAACAGGCATCTGTCGTCTCCTCGATGTCAGTCGGACTGGCGCGCACCCGACCGCGCGTAGCCCTGGGCTGTGCCAACTGAGAGGGTTGGTGAGCCCAGCCTATCCTCAATCCGAGACACCGGAATCGGCGCCGGTGCGCCAGCTTGGCCAGAACCGCCTCCGGCCGCGGGGCCGACTCTGCCATCGGCCCGCACCGACCGGGAGGCCGGCCACCGCCCGAACGCGCCACCGTTTAAGGCCCGCCCGACTGATCGTCCCGACCGAACGGGACGATCAGTCGAGGTGGAAGATCTCTTCCAGCTCCAGCATCATCTGGTCGGCCGGAGTGCCGTCGGCGTTGTCGGCGAAGAGTTCAGCCATCCAGGTCTGCCAGCGGGCGTTGACCTCCTCCTGGGCCATGGCGGCCTGGGCGGCGGACAGCGACTCGGGCACTTCGACGTAGCCGAAGAGCAGGCCGTCCGGCCGCAGGAAGATGGAATAGTTGTTCCATCCGGTCCGTCGTAGGGCCTCCCGCATGTCCGGCCAGACGGCGGCGTGGCGGCGTTTGTACTCTTCGATCCACTCGGGGGCGACTCGCAGCTGGAATCCGACTCTTCTCATGGCGCAGCTCTCTCAATCAGTCGGCCGGGTCGACCCCGCCGTACGGTCCGTTCAGTCGGCCGGCCGGTCGGACGGCCCGGATTCGGGGCCGGCCGGAGCCCGGTCGGCGCAGAAGTCCTCGATCATGGTCGCCAATTCCTCCGGATAGGCCGTCATCAGAGCCGGGTCCGCCCCGGGCAGAGCCCGGATCCGAGCCCCGATCTGACGGTGCAACGATACGGCCGCCACCTGGCTGGCTTGGTCTTTGGCCGCCACCACGGCCAAGGTCGGAGTCTCGACCCGGCTCAGATCGGTGCTGACGTCGGCCTCGGCCAAGGCGTCCAAGGCCTCCAGCACCCTGGCCTTGGGCAGGTCGCCGAATTGGCTCTCCGGCAACAGGGCCAGCCAGCGGCGCTGCCGGCGCACCTCGTCGGTCGGCGGCAGGACCGGGGTCGAGATCAAGATCAGGTGGCCGATCCGGTCCGGCGCCTCGGCCGCCGCTCGGAGGGCGACCATGCCGCCCAGCGAATGGCCCACCAGATCGGCCCGTTCGACGCCCCGCATCTCCAAGGTGTTGACCAGGTCGGCCGCCGCCTCCCCCAGATCGAACTGGCTGCGCGCGGTCGGTTTGAGCCCCTTCAACCAGGGGGCGAACATCGGCCGGTCGGGATCGAGGTGGTCGACCACGTCTTGCCAGACCGGCGGGCTCTGGCCCGGACCGTGCAGCAGTAGAAGAGTCGCGGGTGTCGCCGTCGCCATGCCCGTAATCCTGCCACCTTCGGCCCGGTCGCCGAACCAGGAGCGGACCGGGCCGCGCTGGACCGGAGCGGGTAGCCGCGACCGCCCCGGCTTCCGGCCGACGGCCGGGCCGAAGCGTCGACCGGTCAGACGTCTAGGGAAGGATCAGGGGCCGGCGGCTGGGTCCGAAGCGGTCCGCGATGGGAGAATTGGCGGATGGAGTATCTCATCCTCGGCGTCGTGGCGGTGGCTCTGATCGTGGGACTGACCTCGTTGGGCTCGCGTCTGGGGGTCGCGCCCCCTCTCATCTTGGTGGCTTTCGGAGTGGTCGTCAGCTTCCTGCCCTGGGTGACGCCGATCGTGCTGCCGCCCGAGGTGGTGCTGGCCGGCGTGCTGCCGCCCCTGCTCTACTCCGCCGCCGTGTCCATGCCGGTGGTCGAGTTCCGGCGCGACCTAGTCGCCATCGGCGGCTTGTCGGTGGTCCTGGTCGGGTTGACGGCGGTGGCGGCCGGACTGATCTTCAACCTCTTCATACCCGGCGTCGGACTGCCCATCGGCATCGCCCTGGGGGCCATCCTGAGCCCGACCGACGCCGTCGCCATCCGGATCGCCAAGGGCATCGGCCTGCCCCGGCGGGTGGTCGCCATCTTGGAGGGCGAGGCCCTGATCAACGACGCCACCACCTTGATCCTGCTGCGTTCGGCCCTGGCCGCCGCCGCCACGACGGTCTCCTTCTGGGGCGTGGCGGTCGATTTCCTGCGTTCGGCCGTCATCGCCATCGTCATCGGCGCCCTGATCGGCTGGCTCGGCATCGTGATCCGGCGCCGTATCACCGCCACCACCTCCGACACCATGGTCAGCTTCTTGATCCCCTTCGTGGCTTACATCCCCTGTGAGGAGTTGCACGCCTCCGGCCTGGTGGCGGTGGTGGTGGCCGGCTTGGTGTCGCGCCAACTGGCCCCCCACCACATCTCGGCCCAGCACCGCACCACCGAGTCGGCCAACTGGCACACGGTCGAGTTCTTGCTCGAAGGCGGCGTCTTCCTGCTCATGGGCTGGGAGGTCTCGCCCCTGATCGCCGACGCCCAGACCCAGGGCAGCTCCCTGCCCCTGGCTCTGTGGATGGCCTTGTTGGGAGTGGCTTTGACCGTGGCGATACGAGCCCTGTTCGTGTCCGGCCTGGTCTGGCAGTTGGCCCGCACCGTCAAACGCAAGGTCCAACGGCGCGACTCCTGGCGCACCGTCGGCGAGGCCTTGGGCGTCGACGCCCAGGACCCCGACAGCTGGCAGGTGGAGGACTTCGGGGCCCTGCGCGCCGCCACCAACACGGCCGGTCTGGCCAAACCATCCGACCGGCCGATCCGACAACGTCTCCGCAACCGCCTCTGGGGCAAGGCCGCCAAACGGCGGAAACAGCGCCAGGCCTTCCTGCTGGAGTCGGGACAGCGGAACGACCAGACCCCTAGACCGCCCCTCAAGCCCTTCGGCCGGGACCGCCGCTTGAACCGCAGCGAGTTGCTGAAACGCATGCGGACCCGTTTCCGGACCTACTTCGCCGACGTCGACTACCTGGTGCGCCAGCCCATCGGCGGCAAGGAAGGCGTCGTGCTGGTGTGGGCCGGCATGCGGGGGGTGGTGACCTTGGCCGCCGCCCAGACCCTGCCCGTCACGACGCCGCACCGGTCCTTGCTGATCCTGATCGCCTTCGGCGTGGCCAGTCTGTCG
>JAIRYW010000034.1 GCA_031267645.1 Propionibacteriaceae bacterium | reverse complement strand
CCGCCCACGGCTACCAGGTCATCGCATGACCCGCCCCATCAGAGAGGACTGACACAATGGAGATCACGATTCCGGCGGCCGCCGGAGCCATCGGCGCCCTCGCCACCGCCCTCATGGGCAGACTCGACCTGACATCTGGGCAAAAGCGCCTGATCGCGATCCTGGCCGCCGTCACCGCCTGCGCCATCGGACTCTTCGCCACCGCCGCACCCGCCACCTGGCAAACCATCTCCGTCAGCTTGGCCTCGGCCATAGGCGTCTGCCAAGCCGTCTTCACCGCCCTCAAACCCACCGGCGTGCTGGACTTGATCAGCGGTGACGCCCAGCCGAGGCGGGCGGTCGAGGAGTGACCGTCACCGCCCTGGTCGCTCTGGTCGAGGCCGTCGTCGCGTCGGTCGCCCTGATCGTCTGCGCCCGCGTGGCCGGCCAATCGTCGCGGGCGTCGGCCGAGATCGTCGCCTCCACCGCCTTCCGCGAGCAGTTGCTCCAGCGGGTCGCGGCGCTGGAGGCCGAGGTCAAGGAGCTGTGGGACAAACGCCGCGAGGACGCACTCACGATCAGGGCCATGGGCGACCACATCGACAAGCTGGAGGGACACATCTGGGAGGGGCTGCCGCCCCCGCCGCCGCCCAGGCCCGGGGGCGTCTGACCTTGTGGGTTCTGTCGGGGGCCGTCCTTCGGGGCGGCCCCCGATTTTGTCACGCCTCCTTGTCGGAGGGAGGCCACAGGGCGTCGATCCCGTCAGCCACCGCCGTCGCGTCGAGGCTGAGCCGCCTGGCGACGGCGGCCAGCTCAGCGGGGACCCGGTAGGGGATCGGGTCCCCACCGGTGACCCGCTGCCACTTTTTGACCGTGTCGACTCCGACCCGGAGCAGGCCGGCCAGCTCCGGGTTGGAAAGGTGGAGCCGAATCCGGATCGCTTTAAGCGCGCCGGCGGGCATCCGGCCCTGGGGCGGGGGCGATCCCCGCCCCCGCCCGCCCGTGGACCGTCCGGCCCCGGTCACAGCTCCTCGACAGTCCAGTGGTCGTGGATCCACTCGCGGCCGGTGGAGTCTTCGGCCACGACGGTGGCTCCGTCGGCGCCGTTGAGGACGGCGATGTCGTGGGCGTCGGTGGCTCCGTCCCAGGTCTCATCGGTCCAAGACCCGGCGGCAAAGTATCCTTTGGCTTGGCTGGGGGTGTCGATCTTGTCGAGGTTAGTCAGGTAGGGGGTGTAGGTGGTGGTCATGTCGGGCTCCTTCTGGCCTTGGCGCTGGGGGCTCCTCCCCCAACACCTCAAACTATACCCCCCTAAATGGTGGGGTGTCAAGTGGGGTCCTCGACTCGCCCATCGGAGTGGCCGCCCTCGAGGACTCCCCTGAACGATCAAGGACGTCTCAAGCCCACCCCCGGACGCACGGTAGTATGGGCGCACACCACCCGGCGTCTCTGGCGCCGGGTCTTCTTTTTTCGGGCACGCCGTCTTAGGCGGCCCAGGCTTGGCGGGCCGCCGCTCGCAACCGCTCCTGCACGGCTCCGCTACACATCCAGTACACATCTCACATAGAAGACAAGCGTACATGGAAGTAGTACTGCTACTTGTAATTATCATTTGACAAGGCCATATAAAGCTCCATAGTACAAGAACGTATTGCTCGGATTACCTTCGCAACGAACAGGTCACGGGTTCGAGTCCCGTTAGCTCCACGGTATCGGTCCAGCGGACCATCCTGACCGGCGTCGATGGGACTCGGACCCGTGAGGGCGCGAGCGTCGGGAGGAAGTCATGATTGGCTTCCGAGCGGTGAGCGGTCCGCCGCCCGGCTGGAGGCCGGGCAAGGACGGTGGCCGGCGTAGCCGGCCGCGTCGAGTCCCGTTAGCTCCACTGGCTCGGGCTGATTGTGTTCGCCGGGGCGAACCGGGTTCGCCAGTCCTTATAGCCAGGCTTGGGCGTGCCAGCGGCCTCGGACCGACCAGGTCGAGTCCAGTCAGTTCCATAATCGTTCTCTCGGCGCCTTGGCCTTAGACCGGTTGAAACATGAGTCCGGTGGGGGTCCGCCGTGCACTTAGCTCGGCTGTCGCTCGGCGACGGGGTCGTGGGTCGGGTAGCCGAGCGACGTGGCGGCGGCGAGCATAGCGGTGTCGTGACTGACGATGGTGGCGTCCAGACCCATGGCGATCACCGAGCCGAGGTGGATCGCGTCCAGGGTCTTGACGTGGGGTTGGATCGCCTCGGCGGCGGCCAGTACCCCTTCGGTGATCGGTGCCAGGCTGAGCACGTCGAGGACCTCGTCGCGCCGGCTCACCGGCAGCCCTTCACGGCGCAGGACTCGGGTTAGTTCGGTGCGAAGAATGCGCGATGAGACCACCAGGTGCTCACCCTGGGCGGTGACCTGATCGATCCAGGCGGCCGCTGAGGGGGAGTGGCCGAGCAGTGCCCACAGCACGACTGACGTGTCGAGATAGAAAGTGGTCACCGGTCGCGCTCGTCCGCGAGCAGTTCGTCGACCGAAGTCGCGCTGCGCAAGTCGTGGCGAGGCAGGTCTGCCAGGCGTGAACCGGTGCGGCTCTTGCGGGGAATCAACTCGATCGCGTGCGCTCGAGGAACGATGCGGGCGATCTCGTGGCTGTGACGAGTGACTTGATAGATCTCCCCGGCCTCGACATCGGCCAGCATGGCGGTCGGGTTTTGTCTTAGTTGGCCGACGGTGATCGTTTTCATGGCCCGATTCTAAGCCGAATATCTACGTATGTCTACGGACTGCTCCGGAGCGAGGCCGGCCATGCTAGTTCCATCGTGGCCGGCTCGTTCGCCGGGCGCAGACCACTAGCCAGACAGGCGCGCGAAGCTCGACCTGGTGGTGACCCGCGCGAGACACAGCTTCGTATACTGAAAAAATGTCCGACTCTGTGTTCCGAGCCCTGTCGCTCGACAAGTGGGAGTGGTCGCCATCGCCGTTGCCGGGGCAGGTCGTGCTCGTCACCAGCCGGGACGAGCACGGTGTGGTCGATGTCGCGCCGAAGAGCTGGGTGACGATGGCGGCCGGGTCCGGGCCGACGGTCGGGTTCGGCTGCACGCGGGAGCACCGCACGGCGAGGAATGTCGAGGTGACTAGGGAGTTCGTGATCAATGTGCCCGGCTTCGACTTGGCGGAGATGGCGTGGGCGATGCCGGACGCGCCCGATCGGCTGGCCGGGCTGACCACCCTTCCTGGCGTGACAGTGGACGTTCCGGTGCTCCGGGAATGCCCGGCGCATCTGGAATGCGCGCTCGACCGGATCGTCGAGTTCAGTCACGGCGAGGTGTTCATCTTCGGCACGGTGCGGCGGGTCGGGGCCGACCAGCGCTGCCTGGGACCTGACGCCGTCGGCGAACGGTACGACCGGCTCGGCCACCCGTTCTTCTTCCTCGAATCAGGCTGGCTGGCCCCGCTGGGCCAGGCCACCCCGGTCTTGGACCGCCCCGCCGGGTAGAGGCCGGGACCGTGCCGCCGGATCCGGGCCGGGTGGTTGAAGCGCTGGGAGCAAGGGAACGCCGTTTCTACTTGGCGGCCATGACGATGGCGCCGGCCGGGATCTGTGTCGAGGACAGCCTCAGCTGGTCGCGGAATTGATCGTGGTCGATCGACGCGATGAAACGGGTCTGGACGTTCAGCTCGTCGGCCAACAGATATACGTTTTGGGTCATGGCACCGACGGCAATGTAGCCGTTGTCAGCGCCACCGGGGGCCGAGTCTTGGTCGATCACGAACAACATCAGACAGGGAGCCTGTTTGGCGTAGCCCGGTGTGACCAAGACTGACCGGACGTCGTCTGCGCTGACTACGACGAGTTCGTTGGTCTTCCAATCGAAACGCGACACGCCCGTGGAGGTGGCCAGGTAGACCGAGACGTAGGGTTCGGCGCCCATCGCTAAAGGCACCACGAAGCCAGTGCCATCACGGTTCTTGCCGGTCGCCGCCCACCCGAGGGCTGCCTGGACGTCCTCGGCGACCGGACGGTCGGTGAAATCACCCGCCAAGGTGGAGTTGCGGCGTTCGATGGCTGCGATGATGGCTGAGTCGCTGTCTTGGAACACTGGGTTGAGTTCCAGTCTCGCTTGGGCGCCGACGGCGAGAATCGGCGTGCGGGTGTGGTTCAGCCACCAGGCGGCGCCCCATCCCGTGGCCGCGGCGACCGTCAGCACCAGCAGCGCGGCCACGATCACCACCGTTTTCCTGCTCTTGGATTGCGGCGTCGGGCCAGCCGCAGGTGGGTCGGGTCGTTTGTCGTGCATACTCGTCAGGCTAGTGTGCCAGCCCGGCCCCGGGCCCCGGGGACGACCCTGGTCTTCACCGGGCCTAGGTCTCCGGGAATCCCCTGGGCTAAGCCGCAGTCCCCAGTCAGCGTCGGCCGCAGCCTAAGTCTTCTTGGGATCCCTTCCCGGACGGCGGCATTGGAGAACGGCGGGACGGTCGATGAGTCGTGCCCCCACTTCCACCAATCGCTGGGGCAGGTCCTGCTCATGATCGATCCGCGTCAGCCAGACTCTGATCCCGATCAGCCCACAGCGGGAGGGGAGCGTGTCAATGAGGGCGTGCCAGCTCGCCGTCTCGGGCGACCGAAGGCCCAGCATCGTGCCATCGGGCGCTTAGCGGCTACACCAGATCGAGCAGGCTCGCGGTGACCAACGCCGCCGCTTGGTCGGGGTCGTAGAGCGCGGGTGGTTGTGCGGTGAGTTCGTCCAGATCGTGGCGAAAATCCGGCGTGGCCAGTTTGGCTCGCAGGTTGGCGATGGCAGCCTGCGAGGTGTGCCCGGCGGGTCGGTACGGGCCGAACGCTGCCAGCACGTCGTCAGGGTTCAGCTCGGTTGTAGTGAGCGCGAGCCACAGATCGAACAGGTCGCGGCCTTTGGAGCGCTGATACAGCGCCCTGATCTTGGTGGCGATCAATTCGGCCAACTGGAAGGTCCGTACCTCGGCCTGACCGGTCCACCACGGCGACTCCACCTGGAAGGATTGGCTGACAAGAGGCAGGGCGGGTGAGCGTTCGTGGGTGTTCACCTCGACCTTGATCCGCAGCGGCGTTTCCGCGTGGCTGATGGCACGCCAGTAGATCTTGGGGTGCTCAGTGATCTTGGAGCGCACATCAAAGCCCAAGTCACGTCCCAGATCGAGCAGCGCACCGGTGAGTTGGCCGATGCCCCCCCGGTCGAGCGGACATAGTCCAAGTCCTCGCTATACCGTAGGGGTTTGGGCAGGTGTAGTTTGTGGAGAGCGGTGCCGCCCCGAAACACTAGCTCTTGGCCGAGGTAGTCATCTGAGGCGATGGCGCAGATCGCACGCGATAGCAATAAATCCTGTTTAATCTGGTCGGCGCTGGCCCAAGGGTGGGTGATGCCCCAGACGGCGATGTCGTTGACGGACAGCATGGTCTACTCCACTTCCACGGTCGCATTGAGGCGAAGGCCCCAGCGCGCGTCCACCGTCCCGGTCAGTGGTAAGGACGGATGCAAGCGTGACGGGGCGGACGACGACTGGGCGACGTGCTCCGCCAGCGCGTCGAGGCGGTGCTCGGCGAACCTTTCGACCATCCAACCGACCCGACGAGCAGCGGCGTCGGCGAACCGAGGTGCGAGGGAAGCGAGCGTCTGATCGTCCAAGCCCTTCTCCTCGGCCAGATCGGCGATGACGGTGGTGGCGTTGTCCAGGCCTCCTGCGAGCGTGATGTCAGAGGCGATGTCGAGCGCTGTGACCTCCGGAGATGAGACAAGATATGCGCCTGAGCGGGCCATCCGCTCGACCGTGGGGAGGTCGGCGACGGCTGATCTCTCGTGGAAGACGAGCCGGGCGCGGCCGATCTTACGTTCACGCACGAGCTTCAAGACGGCGACATGGGTGACCTGCGGGGCGTGATGCGTCGCTCCATACAGTGCCGCGGCGGCGAGCCAGCCGACGTAGTAGTCCACCCCGAGGTGCTTCATGAGCGAGGCGATGAACTCCGTCGCCGGGGGACCGCCCCATTCTCTGAACTCCGGGGGCACCGGCGCCCACAGGCCACGAGCTGGGGTGATCCACTCTCCTCGACGTTTCGCGGCGCTAAGACGTTGCGACACCTGGGAGACCGGCGCATTGAGCATGTGCGCGACCTGTGCGGTGGTCATCGAAGCGATCCCTCTGGACAGCGCCCAGTCGGCGGCCTGCGCGGTGCGCGGCGCTTTGAGTGCACTCTGAATCGCCATATGATCTATTCTCATCTTTTCAGTGATGATATGCAAGATGATGATATGCTCGTCTCGACGGTGCCAGTCCACCCAAGCGCTCCGTGGTGCTATCTGAAGCATTTTGTGGAGGGTTCGATCCCGCGAGAGGATCTGATGGCCGTCGCCGAGAAAGCGTCCTCGGAAGTGGGGGGAGCGGCCTTAAAGGCTGGCGTCAACAGCGGGGCAGGACGCCGGATCAGGCCGGGCGTTGGAAGCGCCTGGGGAAAGCGAACTCCGCGATCACCCGGCTGGTTGAGCCTCTGGCAGGTCGTCGTAGCCAGCAGCTGCCAGCTCCGCCGCCGGCACGAAGCGCAGGGCGGCGGAGTTGACGCAGTAACGCAGTCCGCCTCGTTCGGCCGGCCCGTCGGGGAAGACGTGGCCCAGGTGGGAGTCGCCTTGGCTGGAGCGTATCTCGGTGCGCCTGCGGCCTTGGGAGAGGTCCTCGGATTCCACTAGGGCGTCCTGGCTGATGGGGCGGGTGAAGGCCGGCCAGCCGCAGCCCGAGTCGTATTTGTCGGTGGAGGCGAACAGGGGCTGTCCGGTGGCCACATCGACGTAGATTCCGGGCTCGAAATGGTCGTCGTACTCGCCGCTGAAGGGCGGTTCGGTGGCTCCCTCGCGCACCACCGCGTCTTGCAGCGGCGTCAACCTGGCCTGAGGCCGGCCGGGCGCCGTCCGCCAGGACGGGCGAGCCTGAGCGGCCCGGGTGAAAGTCTGCTGCGGAATGTGGCAGTGCTGCTCGGGATGATGGTCCAGATAGTCCTGGTGGTAGTCCTCGGCCGGGAAGAAGTTCAGCAGTGGCCCGCTCTCGATTGCGATAGGCGCCGTATGGCGGCGGCCCAGCGCCGACAGCGACAATTCCACCACCGTCTGGTCGGCCGGATCGGAGTAGTAGACGCCGCTGCGATATTGGATGCCCGAGTCGGGACCTTGCCGGTTGAGCGAAGTCGGGTCGATCGCCCGGTAGAACTGGTCCAGGATGAATCCGAGCGGGGCGGCCTGGGGGTCGTAGACCACCTGGACCGCTTCGACGTGGCCAGAATCGGCGCACACCTGCTCGTAGCTGGTCGGGCCGGGGCCGTTGGCGTACCCGGCCCGCGTGCTGACCACGCCACTCAGCAGCGACAGATACCTCTGCACTCCCCAGAAGCATCCCCCGGCCAAATAGATCTCCCTCATGTCCGACTCCTAATCCAGTCTCAGATCTCACATCCACGGCCGATCTCACGACAGCCTAACCCTGGTCGTGCGCCGGCCGCTCGGCCGACGGGCTTCCTCGAATTCGGCGACCCGGCGCGCCATGTCATGCCATATGAGCAGGTTGTGAACCAGTGCCGCCGATAGAGTCGTGAGCCGAGGAGGCGGACAGCTGTGAGAGTCCATATCGTCTACGCGCACCCCAGCGACGGGTCGTTCACCCATGCGCTGCTGGACGCTTTCCAGCGCGGCCTGACTGAGGCCGGCCACCAGTCCACGGTCTCCGATCTGTACCGGATGGGCTTCCAGCCGTCCCTGACGCCGGCTGAGTACCTCCGTGAGTCCAGCCACGGCGTCGACTGGCCCGTCCCCGACGATGTCGCCGCCGAGCAGGCCGAACTGGACGCCGCCCAAGTCTGGACCTTCGTCTATCCGGTCTGGTGGACGGACTGTCCCGCGATCTTGAAGGGCTGGTTCGACCGGGTCTGGACGATCGGTCAGGCCTACCACCCCACCACTTTGAACCAGGCCGATCAGGCGCTGGTGCTGTGCGCAGCCGGGCACACGGCCGACCATCTCAGAGCGACCGGCTGCTACCAGGCCATGGAGACCACCATGCTGACCGACCGCATCGCTGAACGGGCGAAAGCGAAGCGGTTCGTGCTGTTCGATGGCTCCGAGGCTCTGGCTGACGACGCCTGGAGACGGCGTCGGGCCGAACACCTGGACGCCGCCCACCGCCTGGGGCGAGAACTGGCTATGTGACCAGGCCGTAGCCACCGCCCCAGGGCGACCGATCGGGCCCCTCGGTCCGGTGGCTCTTGGGCGGCTGGCCGTCTGGGGTCAGGCGTCCGGGGCCCAGGCCAAGATCTCGCCCGGCTGGCAGTCGAGGGCTTGGCAGAGGGCGTCCAAAGTGGCGAAGCGGATCGCCTTGGCCCGGTTGTTCTTCAGGACAGACAAGTTGGCCGGGGTGATCCCGATCTGGGCCGCTAGTTCGCTCACGCCCACCTTGCGTCGGGCCATCATCAGGTCGAGGTTCACCAGCACCGCCATCAGATGACTCCGGCCAGTTCGTCGGATTGGGCGGTGGCTCGCAGCAGGAGCGCCTTCAGGGCGGTCACCACCAGGGCGACGGTGACGGCCGCCAGCAGGCCGAGGGCGGCGGCGATGGTGGCCGCCGGCGGTCCGCCGGTGGCGAACCAAAGCACCGCCAGCCAGATCACGAGACAGGCCGCCTCGGCCCAGATCGCGCCCCGTAACAGGTCGACCCAGCCGACCGACCGGCCGGAGAACAAGATCTGCCGGGCGACCAGGCCGAGCAGTCCCAACACCGCCACCAAGACGACGTCGGCCAGCAACAACATGGTCTCGGACAAGGCCAGCAGGGGCCAGCGCAGGTGGGCGAACTCCGGCGCCGCCCGGGCCATCTCCCGGGACATCGAAGGCAGGAGCACGATCTGGATCGGCGCCACCAGCGCCATCAGCAGGATGATCAGCCCTTGGGGCAATCTGGTCGTCAGCACGGTGACACCATCCTTATCGTATCGTTTCACGATAGGTTAGCATCGTTTTACGATATGTGCGACGGCTCGTCGGCCCACGGAAGCCTCTTCGACCGGTCCAAGCTCCGACTGGCCGACCCCCTGGTCGGCGGACTTGGGTTTCAACGGCCGACGCGGGACATTAGAAGTCGAACAAGCCCCAGCAGTGGGCGTTGCGGCGGCGTTGGTCGTCCAGCACCAGGTCTCGGATGGCGGCGGGCAGTTGTTCTCGTTGCCAAGCGCACTCGGCGCGGCCGGCCGCGGCGCGTTCCTCGGCCGGAACAGCCGCCCGAGCCGCCCTGATCCCGTAAGCGGCGGCGCCCAGGGCGTGGTCGGCCACGTGCGGCACGCAGGCGGCCTGACCGGCGGCGTGGGCGGCTTCCCGGGCCGGGCCGGCCAGGGCTCGGGCGGCCCCGTTGGCGTGGCCGCCGGCGGCCCGGCAGCGCATCATCGCGACCTCGCCCCGGGTCCAGGCCCGAGCGGCCGCGACCGCTTGGCGGGGACGTCCGTCGTCAGGGCCGGCCGCCTCGAAGAGGGACAAGACGTGCTCGGCGCAGTCAGCCGCCCACCAGGCCAACAGACGGTGGTCGGCCTCGGTCAGGCAGCCGCCCCGCCGGATGGTGATCAGCCTGGGGTCGCGTTCGGCGGCGAAGATCATAGAACCCTCCTGGGCTGGCTGGTCTGGTCCAGTCTGCCAGCGCCGCCGTGATGACTAAGGCGCGAGGCCGGCCGACCCGGGCCGGGCCGAGCCTCAAGGGGCCAGCCGCTCCTTCTTCCAGACCCCGTCCGACCAGCTGTAACGCACCCGGTCGTGGAGCCGGGACTTACGGCCCTGCCAGAACTCCCACAGCTGGGGGACGAGTCGGTAGCCGCCCCAGTGCGGCGGACGGGGCGGGTTCAGGCCATGCCGGGCCGAGACCTTGGCGGCGTTGGCCAGCAGCAGGGCGCGGGAGGGGATGACTTGGCTCTGGGGCGAGGCCCAGGCCCCGATCCGAGAGTCCAAGGGGCGGCTGGCGAAGTAGGCGTCGGATTCGGCTCCGTCGACTTTTTCAATCCGGCCTTCCACCCGCACCACCCGTTCCGCCTCGACCCAGTGGAACTGGAGGGCGGCCCAGGGATTGGCCGCCAACTGGCGGCCTTTATGGGACTCGTAGTTGGTGTAGAAGACCAGCCCGCGGGTGTCGGCGCTCTTCAGCAGCACCACCCGGGTGGAGGGGCGGCCCCGTTCGTCCACCGTGGCCACAGTCATGGCGCTGGGCTCGGGCAGCCCGGCCGCGATGGCGTCGGCCATCCAGCGCTCGAAGACGGCGCTGGGGCTGCCGGGCAGGGCGGTCTCGTCCAGTTCTCCCAGTTCGTAACTTTTACGCAGGGCTCGCAGATCCATGCCGATGAGTCTAATTTCCGGTCGGCCAGGTCAGCTCAGCGATAGGCCAGTTCGACGGCGAAACGACCGTCCGCCGCGGTGGTGGCGGTGGCGCCGGTCACCTGGTGGCCCTGGTGCTCCAGGGCGACGGCGGCGTGGCGGGCGGCGATGCCGAGCGAGATCTTGTCCATCTTCTTGGCCAAGACCAGGCTCATCGGGCCGCGGGGCTGGTGGACCAGACGGACCGCGCCGGCGGCGAATTCGATCCGCCAAGGTTGGTCGTTGACGCCCGAAGGGGCCAAGCGGACCGCCCGGGCGACCGGGTCGTCCTGGTTCGAGATCCGGTCCAGGGCCAGCCGGCTGGCCTCGGCCTCGGCCCGGGGCGGCTCGCCGGTGGGACCGAAGGCCAACAAAATGGTGAAATCGGGTCGTTTGGCCTTGGGGCCGGCCAGACCGATCCAATGCGAGCCCAAGCCCTGGGCTTGGAGGGTCAGGTCGACCAGCTGGAGGACGTAGCCGGCCGAGGCGAAACCAGCGTCGTCCTGGGCCGTGAAGGCCAGCAGGTGATACGGGGCCGAGCTGCCTTTGACCTGGTCCGGGCCGGCCAGCGCGACCTCGACCGGCCGGCCGTCCAGCGGCGCGGTCCGTCCGGCCAGGTCGACGATGGCTGCGACGGTGGCCGGGTCGAGCGGGGTGGAGTCGAAACTACGGACGCTGTGACGGATGGAGATGGCGGCGTGAAGATCCATGGACTCAAACTACTCGTCTCTCCTGGTCCGACCGCCGGGCCCGCTGGTGATGTCGAGCCTGGGCCTTGGAGTTGGCTCCAACGGCGACCCGAGATCTGGGTCGCCGTAGCCGTCTGTCTGGGCTTTACTGGCCGAAGCCGTCCGGCCGGATGCGCAGTTCGCGGCCCGCCACCCGGGCGCCGGCCAGCCGACGCATGGTGTCGCGGGACAGGTCGGAGCCGATCTCGACCAGCGAGAAGTGTTGGAACATGTCGATCCGGCCCAGATCGCCGCCGTTCAGCTCGCCTTGGCCCGTGATCGCGCCCACGATGGCGCCCGGGCTGGCGCCGTGGCCGCGCCCCACGCCGATCCAGTAACGCCGGGCTCCGGGGCGGGAGCCCCGGCCTTGGTTCGATTCGCGCCGCTGGTGGCCGGTCGGCCGGTCGGCCGGGTTCCACCGGCCGTCGCCGCGTCGGCGCGGTTGGCCCGGCGGCGTCCAGTCCCGGCCGGTCCGCCCGGAACCACGGTCGTGGTCGCGCAGGGCGACCAGGGCCGAATCCAGGTCGGCCTCCTCGGACTCTGATCCGCCGCGGTCGTCGTCACGCAGGGCCAAGGCGGCCAGCGCGGCGGCCAGCGACATCGGATCGGTGCCGTCCTCGACGGCCTGGGCGACGGCCCGGCGGGCGGCCCCCAGCTGTCCGGCGGCGACCCGGTCGGGGACCCGCCCCAACAGGGCGGCGTAACGCTGTTCGACCACGTCTTGGGCGGTCGGCACCGGCTGTTCGACGATCTTGCAGTGGAGGGTCCGTTCGATGGCGCGCAGACGGCCGCGTTCGGCTGGAGTGACGAAGGTCAGGGCCAGGCCGGCTCGGCCGGCTCGGCCGGTGCGTCCGATCCGGTGGACGTAACCCTCGGCTTGGCGCGGCAGGTCGAAGTTGACCACCAATCCGATCCGGTCGACGTCCAAACCACGGGCCGCCACGTCGGTGGCCACCAGCACGTCCAAGCGACCTTGCCGCAGCCGCTCCACGATCCGCTCGCGTTCCCGCTGGGCCACCTCGCCGGAGATGCCGGCGGCGTCCAGGCCGCGGGCCAACAAGGCTTGGCTGACTTCCTCCGCCTCCGCCCGGGTGCGGACGAAGACGATGGCGGCTTCAGCCTGGGAGGCGGCCAGGATCCGGGCCAGGGCCGAGACCTTGTGACGTTGTGGCACCACGGTGTAACGCTGCTCGACGTTGACGGCGACGGTGGCGGACCGGGTGACCGAGATATGTTGCGGCTGGCGTAGGTGTCGGGCCGCCGTGGCCCGGATGGCGGGCGGCATGGTGGCGGAGAACAGAGCGGTCAGGCGGTCGGTCGGAGCCTGGGCCAAGATGGTGTCGACCTCTTCGGCGAACCCCATACGCAGCATCTCGTCGCCCTCGTCGAGGACCAAGAAACGCAGACCGTCCAAGGTGAAGGTGCCCTGGTCCAAATGGTCGATGACGCGCCCCGGCGTCCCCACCACCACCTGGGCTCCGGCCGCCAGATCACGTTTCTGCGGGCCGTAGGGGGCGCCGCCGTAGATCGTCGCCACCCGCAGGCCGGGGCTGGTCTGAGCGAAGTCCTCGATGGCGGCGGCCACCTGGAGGGCCAGTTCCCGCGTCGGGGCCAGCACCAAGGCTTGCGGCTCCAGCAGCGCTGGGTCGATGGCGGCCAGCAAGGGCAGCCCGAAGGCGGCGGTCTTGCCAGTTCCAGTTTGGGCCACGCCCACGATGTCGTGCCCGGCCAGCAGCTCGGGGATGGCGGCGGCCTGGATCTCGGTGGGGTAGTCAAAACCAAGGTTGGTGACGGCCGCCAGTAGGTGGTCGGGCAATCCAAGATCGGCGAATTCAGGGCGCGAGGGCAGGGTCAGATCTTCAGCAGTCGTCATCAGGTGGGTTCAAGCCGTTCGTTGTTCGAGGAGCCAAGATGCCGACGCCAGGTGGGCGGCGGATCGAAGCGGACCCGAACACTGGGGGGACACGGCCTGGTTTGGCAGCGTCACCGGACACAGGGTCGCGGAGACTCCATAGGACTGAAGGGATTCTACCCCATACGATGAAGGCGGCCCGACCGTTAGCTGGGACCGCCGGCGATCAGGTGTTCGACCACGGTCCCGCTCGGTCGACCGGCGGGCGGTCCGGCCAGCCGATCGGAGGAGGCTCAGATGACGGAATGGCAGCCCGATCTCTACCTGGACTTCGAGCGGGAGCGGACCCAGCCCGCGATCGACTTGGCCGCCCGGATCGACCTGGCCGATCCGAGCCGGATCATCGACCTGGGCTGCGGTCCCGGCAATAGCACGGCGGTCTTGGGACGACGCTGGCCGGCCGCCGAGATCACCGGGCTGGACAGTTCCGCAGCCATGGTCGACCGGGCTCGGACCAGCTATCCGCAGTGGCGCTGGATCCAGGCCGACGCCGCCGGCGACCTGTCCGGCCTGGGCCGGTTCGACGTCGTCTTCTCCAACGCCGCCATCCAATGGATGCCTGACCAAGGCGCCTTGCTGGGCCGGTGGCTCGGGCTGGTCCGCCCCGGCGGCGTCTTGGCGGTGCAGGCGCCGAACACCGACCACATGCCGATCCAGACCGTCCTCGACCAACTGGTCGCCACCGCCGAATGGCGGCGGCGTCTCAGCGGCCAGCTGGGCCTGTTCACGACCCATCCTCTGGGCCACTATTACGACGCCCTGGCCGGGTCGGCCGGTCGGATCGAGGTCTGGCGGACGGACTACCACCACGTCTTGGCCGGCCACCGAGACCTGGTGCGGTGGTACGCCGGCTCCGGCCTGCGCCCCTACCTGGCCCGGCTGGGCGAGACGGAGCGAGGGCGCTTCCTGGAACAGTACGAAGCCCGCTTGGTCGAGGCCTACCCGCCGCAGGCGGACGGCCGGCTGCTCTTCCCCTTCACCCGGCTCTTCATCCTGGCTTGGGCTTGAGCCGGTCGAGCGGCCGCCCGGCGGCGTCGGACCGCCCCCCGAGGCGACTCCACCGTCTGAGGCGGGCTAACGTTGGCTCATGTTGACCTCCGTCAGTGTGGTCGAGGACGGCCAGCGCCACTGGGGGCGTTTCGCCCGCACCCCGACCAATGCCAATCCAGCCGCCGCCTTCTCCGGTCCGAGAGGGGTCTTCGAATCCTTCCGCACCAAGGAGTGGGTCGGTTTCTCCATCACCCACCGCCAGTTCTTCTCCTCCCTGATCGTCCAGGACGCTAAATACCTGATCAGCTCGGAGTGGTACCTCTACGACATCGCCCAGCGCGACCTGGCCCAGCAGGCCGCCAATCTGAGGGCCGGGGCCCTGCGCCTGCCGACCGACATCATGCGCTCCGAGGTGGATTTCGCCGCCCGGGGCTACCACCTCCACTACCAGTTCGAGGACGACCAGATCGTCATCACCATCGACCTGGCCCGGACCAAGGCCGCCCCGGCCGTCCACGGCCGCATCCGGCTGGACCCGACCCGGGCCGCCCCACCCCTGGTGGTGTCGGCCCGGTTGCCCCAGGGGTCGATGTACACCAACAAGATCATCTTCCCCGCCAGCGGGGCGATCACGGTGGGCGACCAGGAATACGTTTTCGACCCCGACCAAGACTTCGCCATCTTGGACGAGCACAAATCCCACCTGCCGTACCGCACGACCTGGACCTGGGGCACCTTCGCCCTGCCGGTCGAGGGCGGTTACGCGGGGGCCAATTTCGCCATCCGGCCGTCTCGGCCCGGTCAAGAGGAGGAGTCCTGTCTGTGGACGCCCAGCGCGGCCGAACCGTTGGCCGCCATTCGCTTCACCCAGCAGGGATCCGACCCGATGTCGGACTGGACCATGGTCTCGGCCGACGGTCGGATGGACGTGCGTTTCTCTCCCTTGGGCCACAAAGAGGTGGACCGTCAGCTGGGGCTGGCCGAGATCCACTACCGACAGTGGTACGGCCTCTACTCCGGCCGGCTGCGGGGCCAGGACGCCAGCTGGGAGTTCGAAGGCGTGCACGGCGTTTGCGAGAAGATGGACATGCGCGCCTGAGGCCGCCTTGGGGTAGCCTGTGCCCGGACGGCGGACCGTCGGCCGAACCAGTCAGGCGGTCCGACCGACCGAGCACAACTGAATCGAAGGCCCATGGCCAAAGCGGGAGAGTCCCGCCCCGTCGGGCGCCGAAGGAGCAATCCACCCCACAATCTCTCAGGCACCACGAACCGCTTTGGCCGGCCACTCTGGAGAGCAGTCCGGGTTCGCCCGGGCTCACCGACGGGGCAAGTCCGCCAAGCGGCGGGCGAAACTCTCAGGTTCAACGACAGAGGGGGATGACTAGTCGGCCAGCGGGCGCGCCCGCTTCGAGAAGGGCTCCAGCTCATGCACATCAGTCCCTTGGACTCAATCCACCGTCGGCACGGCGCCCGTCTGACCGAGTTCGGCGGCTGGGAGTTGCCGTTGCGTTACGGCTCCGAGTTGGCCGAGCACGAGGCCGTGCGGCGCCGGGCGGGGCTGTTCGACCTGTCCCACATGGCCAAGTTCGACCTGGTCGGACCCCAGGCGGGCGCCGGGCTGGACCGGGCCCTGACGGCGTGGCACTCGACCATGACGGTGGGGCGGGCGTCGTATTCGCTGCTGCTGGCCAACGACGGCGGCGTCATCGACGACCTCATCGTCTACCG
>JAIRYW010000015.1 GCA_031267645.1 Propionibacteriaceae bacterium | reverse complement strand
CCCCAGGCCCGCAAGAAAGCCGACCGCAGGGCGACCAGTCCGTTCCTGTCCCGCGTCGTGCGCTGTGACGACTGCGACGTGTTCCTGTGCCGGGGCACCAACCAAGGCAAGCCCGTCCTGTCCTGCCCCTCCTGCCATCAGACCATCGGCCGGACCGCCCTCGACCCTTACATCACCCGCCGCCTGCTCAAGAAACGGGGCCGTCTGCCCTTGGGTGACTCGACTGTGCGAGACCGTTGGAACGCCGTCAAAGCCGACGAACTGGCCAAGCGGGACATTCTCCTCACCCAACTCGACACTTTGCGCGTCCGTCGGGGCGTCGTCGGGCGCTATTTCGACGCCGACCGAGTCATTCTCAAATGGTGCCAGGTTGGCACGGCGGGCGGATCTCAGGCAGCTGAGCGACACCGTCGTACCTCGTTGGGATAATGATGCACGGCGCCCAGCCCAGGATCAGGAGGAGGCCGAATGAACTTGCCGGATTGGATTCCTCCACGATCTGTGGAGGAATCTCTCGACGCCGGTGTCGTCACACCGGCCGTGGGACGACCAGCCGACGATGCGCCTGAAGGTTACGCGGAGTGGCTGGTCGAGTTGAAGAGGCGAGTTCGCGCCACTCAGTTCCAGGCCTTACGGGCGGCCAACGCCGAGATCATCCAGCTTTACTGGTCCGTCGGTCGCGACATCTTGGAGCGTCAACACAGGCTGGGATGGGGGGCCGGCGTGCTCCAGCGCCTGTCGGCCGACCTGCGGCGGGAGTTCCCTGGCCAACAAGGCTGGTCGCCACGGAACGTCCAATACATGCGGGCGATGGCTCTGGCCTGGGCTGGCGAGGGCTCAAATGTGCCACGATCCGTGGCACATTTGCCGTGGGGCCACATCCGCCTGCTGCTCGACCGTCTGGACCGCCGCGATGAGCGGGATTGGTACGCTGTCCGGGCTCAGGAGGAAGGGTGGTCGCTGCCCATCTTGCGGCTCCAGATCGACACTGATCTGCGACACCGTCTGGGATCGGCCCCTTCGAACTTCGCCCAGACACTGCCGTCACCGGATTCAGACCTAGCTCAAGGGCTGACCAAGGATCCCGTGGTCTTCCAGCATCTCGGTCTGACCGGGCCCATGAATGAACAGGCCCTGGAAGACGCTCTGATGGACCGGATTCAGGACACATTGCTGGAGTTGGGCCGAGGCATGGCTTTAGTGGGACGGCAGGTCCGGATCACAGCGGACGGCAAGAACCAATGGATAGATCTCCTCCTGTTCCACACCGAGCAGCTCCGATACATCGTCATCGAGTTGAAGATCAGCGAATTCGAGACCGGTTTCGTCGGCCAGCTGGGCAGTTATGTCGTCGCGGTCGACGATCTGCTGAGAAGATCAGAGATTCACGCTCCGACAGTCGGTATCCTCCTATGCCAGGGCAAGAACGAAGCCTGGGTCAGATATGCCCTGGCCAGCGCGTCAGCTCCTCTGGCAGTGGCCGACTGGCGCATGCTGCCAGTTGACGCGAGGGCCGCTCTGCCCAGCGCGGAAGAGCTTCAGGCGGTGGTGAACGATGAGTTGGCGATCCAACGTGCCGCCTTCGAAGCCAGTCGAGGTGACGACAGGTCAAGGATGGTGAGAGATGGACGTAGACAGCCATGAGGATTTCCCCCGGTGCCCCATCGCTAGAGCAAACCAGTACGAGTTCCGGCGCGGCCTGGATGGCTCCTCGTGGTCGGTGCGGGAGAACCTGGCCGACATCTTGGCCCGTGAACTGCTCGGACCGGACGGCGGCGACACCGAGTCGTTGGACGTCCCGCCGGACACGAAGTACGTCTTGGGTCGGATCGCGCCGACCAAGCTGCGCGAGTCGAATGAGGCTCCAGCGGCCGACGACGCTGACGACGGCTCGACGCTGGAGTTGGGCGACGATCTGGCGGCTTTGGAGTCGTCGGGCGTGCCGCTGAGCGATGTGGACGACACGGCGGCCACCGGCGACGAGGATTCCGGCGGCGACCGGGACGATGAACCGGTGCGACGGGGTTTGATGATCCCGGCCTCGATGGGGTTGCGTTTCCAAGTGCCGCGTGATCTGGACCGTTTCACAGTGCGCTGCTCCTGGGGGGTGTACAACTCGGAGAAGACGGGTCAGGTGGACGAGTCGGGCCGAGACGTCCGACGGTTCCGCCGCCGGCCGGTCGATGAGTCGGTGGTCGTCACGGTGGCCGATTCACAGCCCGGGGTGACGGCGGAATACCGCCTGACTGGCGACGTGGTGTTGCGAGTGGACTCCTACGACGACCCAGAGTTCGATCGCTGGCTGATCGAGGCGGCCCTGTGCAATGACCGGGAGACGCCGCGCCGGATCCCGACCAACGCTTGGATGTTCCAGACCCAGCTTTGGGTCGAGGCCGACGGGCGGGACGTCTTCTTGCCGGTGCGGGATGTGACGTTGGACACCGGCTGGGAGCCGGACGACGAGTTGCGCCGCCTGGAGTTGCAATACCGGGACCGTCTGGAGTTCGCGGTGGGCCGGACCTGCTCGGCGGATTGGACGGTCGCCCCCGGGGCTCGCCGAGCCACCCAGGTGCGGACCTGCTGGCTTCCGACGGCGGAGACCCCGCAGACCCGGGCCTATGAGGTCGATGGCGCCAGCCTGGACATGCGGCAGTTGGCCGGGGCCGACGCCACCCAGCTCGAGGCTGGGCTACGGCCGATCGTGAGCGCCTACGCGGCCTGGCTGGACGATAGGGACGTCCAAGCCGAGACGTTGCCAGATCATCTGCGGGAGGAAGCGGCCGAGGCGGTGGCTGAGGCCAGACAGGTGTTGGCCCAGTTGGGCGACGGCCTGGATTTCTTGGTCGCGGACGAGGAAGCCCGACGCTGCTTCGGGTTCATGAACCAGGTCATGGCCGACCAACGGGTCCACTCTCAGATCGCCGATCTGAGAACGAAAGAGCCCAAGTTGACGGTCGATCAGGCCGAGGCCCAGGTGCTGGACCCGACCGTCAACCCATTCCCGCATCACTGGCGGGCCTTCCAGCTGGCCTTCGTCTTGATGCAGCTGCGGGCTTTGACCGAACCGACGACCGGCCGCCGTTCGGGCGACCTGGCAAAGGTTGAATTGTTGTTCTTCCCCACTGGTGGCGGCAAGACTGAGGCCTACCTTGGCCTGGCGGCCTACGCCTTCGCCATCCGCCGCCGACAGGGCCTGGTGGAGACGCCAGACGGACCCTTGGACGGCAGCGCCGGTGTGACCGTGTTGATGCGTTACACGCTGCGACTGTTGACCTCGCAGCAGTTCCAGCGCGCCACCACCTTGGTCTGCGCCGCTGAGTTGGCCCGGCAGGAGGCCCCCGACCGGTGGGGCGCGGAGCCTTTCCAGATCGGCTTGTGGGTGGGCACGAACGTGTCACCGAAACGGGTTGCCGAGGCCGATGAGGAGCTGACGAAGCTACGAGAACGGGGAGCGGTGGCCAGTCACCGCTTCACCGCCTTGCAGCTGGGCCGCTGCCCTTGGTGCGGCTCCCCGCTCAGTCACAAAGATGTGACCATCGACAAGACAGTGGGCAGAGTGTTCGTCCGCTGCCCCGACCCGTTCGGCTCCTGTCCTTTCTCCGAGGGCGGTCAGGTGGCGGACGGCATCCCGGTCCTGACCACGGACGAGGAGATCTACCGCTTGGCTCCCTGCTTCGTGATCGCCACGGTGGACAAATTCGCCCGTTTGGCTCGGGAAGGCGAGGCGGCTTCACTGTTCGGCTACGTCCGTAAACGCTGCGACCGGCACGGCTTTGTCCACCCGGACTACAAGAACTGCGACATCAAGGACGGGTCGAAGCATCCGGCCAAGGCTGGCCACCCGGCGGCGGCGATGCGTCCCATCAGCCGGCTGCGTCCACCGGATCTGATCATCCAAGACGAACTGCACCTGATCACCGGGGCTTTGGGCACCACGGTCGGACTGTTCGAGGTCGCCATCGACGTCATGACGACCTGGCGAACCGCCACCGGCCAACCGGTCAAACCGGTGATCGTGGCCTCGTCGGCCACGGTCCGAAACGCCCCGGACCAGGTGCGGGCGCTGTATGGACGGGGCGTGACGGTGTTCCCACCCCAGGTGATCGACGTGTCGGACACCTTCTTCTCCCGCGACGTCGCCCCCAGCCCGAGCGATCCTGGGCGCCGTTACGTGGGCCTGTCCACCACCGGTGTGAAACTGACGACGGCTGAGATCCAAGTCGCCATCGCACTGATGGCGGGGGCGCAGTCGCTGCTGGACCAGGCTGGTGCCGCCGCCGACCCTTACATGACCTTAGTCGGCTATTTCTCCGCCACCCGGGAGTTGGCTGGCATGGCCCGGTACGTCAAGGACGACGTGCAGACGGCCCTGTCCAAAGGCAAGTCAGGTTCCCTGCTGCCGACTCGGTCAGGCACGGATTTCGGTTCCCTCAACTTGGGCGAGTTGACATCGCGGGTGGCGTCGTCGGAGATCACCAAGACCCTGGACGAGATGGCGGCGGTGTTCGACCCGGCCATCGACTCCACCTCGGCCCGAACCGCCGCGCGAGCAGCCAGGGCCCAGGGGAAGGACGCACCCCGACATGAGGTGAACCCGTTCGACGTGGTGCTGGCCACCTCGATGCTACAAGTCGGCGTGGACGTCGCCCGGCTGGGTTTGATGCTGGTGGTGGGCCAACCCAAGAACACCGCCGAATACATCCAGGCCTCCTCTCGAGTGGGCCGCGACAGCAGTCGTCCCGGACTGGTGGTGACGCTGGGGAACTGGGCCAGGCCGCGTGACCTGGCCCACTACGAGCAGTTCCGGCATTATCACGAGACCTTCTACAAGCAAGTGGAGCCTTTGAGTGTGACGCCGTTCTCGGTCACCTCCTTGGAACGCGGCCTGGAAGCGGTTCTGGTCAGCGCCGCCCGTGTGTCGCAGGCCGCCCAAGTCTCCGGTTTGTCGCCAGAGCAGGAGGCCGGTCGAGTCGACGTCGAACGTCCCTTCATGGAGAATCTGATCGACGCCCTGGTGGCCCGGGTCAGACGGGCCTCGGACGACGCGTCGGCGGATTCCGCCCGACTGCGCTTGAAGACCCGCTTGGACGATTGGGAGCGCCGGCGATCCCACCTGGATAAACGGCAGCTCCAACTGGCCTACGAGCGGGTCTTCGACCCGTCGAAGTTCAGGGCCTTGATCCGGTCGGCGGAGACCGTCCGGTCCAGGGACAAGGCCAATGAGGCGCCTTTCGTGGTCGCCAACTCGATGCGAGAGGTCCAGCCCGAGATCAACCTGCTGGTGACACCGGATCCGGAGAAGTTGTTCTATGAGGAGCCAGACGGGGCGCCCGGCTGGGAAGTGAAAGATCAGGCGGGTGAGCCGGCATGAGCGAAGTGATCCTGCACGACCCCGCCCAGCGGGTCGATCCGCTGGGCGATGGCGACGCCCTGAGAAAGAACCAAGCCCAGAAGCACTACGCCAAGGTCGGCTCCGCCCGGCCGTCCTCGTTGCTGTACACCTACGGCCCGGGGTCGATCATCGACCTGCCTCATTTCACCGTCATGCCGACCGGTTTGGACGAGTGGGACTATGTCTGGGCCCATCGCGACGGCGACGCCCGACCCCCGACGGTTCACGCGCCCCGCCTGCTGGAGGCCGTGCAATTCATGCTGGGGCGTCAAATGGCCGAGCTGCGTCCGTTCCCCTGGCAGCCGACTGCGGGGACGTTCTCCCGCGAAGGGGCAGGTCTGGGTGTGCCGGCCAGGGTGTTCCCGCAGTGGCTGCGTTGCACCGGCTGCGACCGGCTGGGGCCAATCAGCGTCTTCCAAACCGGCTACAAGAACACCCATCCGTACCGACCGGACGAGGCCGTCTTCGAACACAGCCCCTGCCCCGGCCGACGCGGACGAAGCGCCGGACGTAAGGGTCGTCGCCCCTGCGTCCCGGCTCGCTACCTGTTGGCCTGCCCGGACGGGCATCTAGATGAGTTCCCCTATTCATGGTGGATCCACCACGGCGAGCCCTGCCCACAAGCGAAGAACCCGCGGCTCAAAATGGTGGAGCGCACCGCCGGCAAGGGGGCCAACGCCATCGTCGTGTGCGAATCCTGCCAGAGCAGACGGACGATGTCGGAGGCCCAGGGGGCCGAGGGGCGCAAGAAGCTGCCCCAGTGCCGGGGGCGGTTCCCCCACCTGGACGGCTTCGCTGACGGTGGTTGCGACCAAGACTCGAGGCTGATGCTGGTGGGTGCCTCCAACCTGTGGTTCCCCGCCGTGCAATCCATCATCGACATGCCCCGCCTCGACCCGGCCAAGCGGACCGCCGACGAGGCGGACCGGCTGAGAGCACTGTTCGGCGATGACCTGGCCGATTTCGCCGTCAGCTTGCCGTTGTTGCGCAAGATGCTCAAACGGGAGGGTGAGAACGACCTGTCAGACCTGCCCGACGAGCGACTAGAGACCGCCGTTCAGACTGCCTTGGCTCCGCCCAGGCCCGACCCCGAACCGGAGGACCGCAAAGCCAGGTGGGAGCCAGTCGACCTGCTGGTGCCCGAGTGGAACTATCTGCAGAAAGAGCCCCTGGCTGAACGACACGCTGAATCGGACTCCGGTCTGACCGTCTCTCCCCGCCAGCTCGACCGTGACATGCATCCTGGCGTCGGTCGGGTGCTGGCGGTGGACCGCCTGCGGAAGGTCAACGCCGTGCTCGGCTTCACCAGGATCGACGACCTCGATCGGGTCAACGACATGGGGGCCAGGCTGGTCCAGCTGACCCGTTCCGGCCAACCGACCTGGGTGCCCGCCACCGAGGACCGCGGCGAAGGCATCTTCATTCAGTTGGACGAAGCCAAGGTCGCCGCCTGGGAGTCGCTCATTCTGGCCTCGCCGCTGTGGCGGGCCCATCAGGAGGCGCACCAGCGCAACTTCGAGCGCCGCTTCTCTGAGACCGCTCAAGCCGTCAGCCCGGACGAGCGACTGCCCCCGCCCCGCTACTGGCTGCTGCACACCTTCAGCCACGCCCTCATCCGACAGATGGCCATGTCATCGGGTTACGGCGCGGCCAGCCTGACCGAACGCCTCTACGCCTGGCCGGCCGGCGCCGGACGCCCGCCCGCCGCCGGCGTGCTGATCGCCACCACCGCCTCCGACTCCGACGGCACCTTGGGCGGCTTGGTCGCTCTCAGCCAACCGGCCCGGCTGGCCGCCATCGTGAGCGAAGCCCGGCGCGGACTGACCAGATGCTCGTCCGACCCGGTCTGCGCCCGGCGCGTGCCCCGCGATCCGGAGGACTTCTTGCACGGCGCGGCCTGTCACTGCTGCGTCATGGTCTCCGAGACCTCCTGTGAACGCGCCAACCGCTTCCTCGACCGGCGCTTCGTGGTCGCGCTGCCTGGCGGCCACGCCAAATTCGGCTTCTTCAGTGATTCCAATGACCGCCCCGGGTGACGCCGTCCGTGACCTGGCCGCTTATTTGACGGGCAGCGAAGCCAAAGAGCTGGCCGACCGTCTGGCCGACGGCGAGACGGCGTCCCAAGCTCTGCGAGTGGTCGGGCGAGCCAGGCGCGACCAAACCAGGCGACTCCTGCGGACCGCCGGGCTCGGCCCAGCCGAGCGCGACCTGACTGTGGCCGTGCTGCGGGCCGTCGAAGGCGCCCACGCCCATCCCACCGCCATCACCCCGGTCTGGACCGCTCCAGGTGGCCTGATCCAGGCCGGACAGCTGACCGCCTCCGTGCATCATTTAGTCAGTGCCGCCCGCCAGTCTGTGGTCTGCTCCACCTATAACTTCCAGCGTTCGTCGACCTTGTGGAAAGCGCTCAGCGAAGTGGCCGCCCGCGCCGAGGTGAACGTCCGCGTCTACGTCGACAGCGACGCCGCCGACGCTCGCCCGGAGCCGTGGAAGCCGTCGACCCGGGAGATCGCCACCGAACTAGCTGGCGCGGTCGTGTTCCGCACCAGGGCTCGGCCGGACGGGGACCGCCCCCGTAACCACGCCAAGTTCATCGCCATCGATCATCAGTTCTTGCTCGTCACCAGCGCCAACTTCTCCAAGAGTGCCGAACAGCTCAACGTCGAACTCGGCCTGCGTATCGATGACCCCATCCTCACTCAGGGTGTTGAGAACCAGATGCGAGCGCTCGAAGCGGACCTCTACGAACCTGTGCCCAAAGAAGGTCCGCCTGCGAACTCAACTGCTTAACGGCACGAAGTCATCGGATCGGGCCCAGAACCCGGCCGGAAAGGGGTGAGGGGCTGGCGGTTCGCACCGCCAGCCCCTCGTTCCGTCTGGGAGTCAGGGGTTTAGCCTGACGACCTCGGTCCTAGACGGAAACCTTCTTGGCCCAGCCGCGGCTGAGCTCGACGGCGGCTTGCCAGCCGTGGTACAGAGCGTCGCGACGCTCGGCCGTCATCTCGGGTTCGAAACGACGATCGACGCCCCATTGGCCGGCGATGTCGTCGGTGCTCGACCATAGCCCAGAACCCAGTCCGGCTAGGTAAGCCGCGCCCAACGCCGTCATCTCGATGATGGTGGGCCGGATCACCGGCACACCCAGCAAATCGGCCTGGAACTGGCAGAGCAGGTTGTTGGCCACGGCGCCGCCGTCGACCCGCAGCTCGGAGACCTCGATGCTGCCATCGGCGGTGACGGCGTTGATGATGTCCTTGGTCTGGTAGGCCAGGGCCTCCAGGCCGGCCCGGATCAGGTGGTTGCGGTTGGAACCACGGGTCAAGCCGACGATGATGCCACGGGCGTACATGTCCCAATAAGGCGCGCACAAGCCGACGAAGGCCGGCACCAGGTAGACGCCGCCGGTGTCGGGCACCTGGAAGCCGTACCACTCGGTGTCAGCCGAGCTGTGGATCAACTTGAGCTCGTCGCGCAACCACTGGATGGTGGCGCCGGAGACGAAGATGACGCCTTCCAGGGCGTACGAGATCTTGCCGTCCAGACCCCAGGCGATGGTGGTGGTCAGGCCTTCCTTCATCAAGATCTGGTCGCCGGTGTTCATCATGTAGACGCCGGCCGTGCCGAAGGTGTTCTTGGCCATGCCGGGCGTGAAGCAGGCCTGGCCGAAGAGAGCCGACTGCTGGTCGCCGGCCACGCCCCGGATCGGGATGGCGACGCCGAAGACGGACTCGTCGGTGACGCCGTAATCGCCGTTGGAGTCGCGCACGTCGGGCAGCAAGGCCATCGGGATGTCCATCTTCTGGCACAGCTCGACGTCCCACTGCTTGGTCCGGATGTTGAAGACCATGGAGCGGGAGGCGTTGGAGTAATCGGTGGCGTGGGTCTTGCCGCCGGTCAGGTTCCAGAGCAGCCAGGTGTCGATGGTGCCGAAGGCGATCTCGCCCCGCTCGGCCCGCTCACGCGAACCGGGCACGGCGTCGAACACGAACGGGATCTTGGAAGCCGAGAAATAGGCGTCGATGACCAGGCCGGTCTTGTCCTTGATCTCTTCGGTCAGACCCTGGGCGGCCCAGGCCTCGATGATGTCGGCGGTCTGGCGCGACTGCCAGCAGATCGAGTTATAGAGCGGCTTGCCGGTGGCCTTGTCCCACAGCACGGCCGACTCGCGCTGGTTGGTGATGCCGATGGCCCGGATCTCGGCCGGGGTGATGCCGGCCTTCTCGATCGCCTTGCGGGCGGTCCAGAGCTGAGACTCCAGGATCTCTTCCGCGTTGTGCTCGACCCAGCCCGGCTGCGGGTAGATCTGCGTGAATTCTTTGGCTTGGTCGCCGATCATTTGGCCGTGCTCGTTCCAAATGATCGTCCTGACTCCGGTGGTGCCGGAGTCAAGCGCCATGATGTATTTCTTCTCTGACATGTTGGATCTCCCTTGATCCTGCGGGAACGCATTGAGTTAGACTACGAATGCTTGAGACTCCTCAAGACGTTCCATTGGAGCGTCGCCGGGCCGGATACGAAGGCTCGGCGGGGGTGTTCTCGTCGGTCCGCGTCACGTCGGACGCGACCACATGTGTCTCCAGTCCCTGGCCGGGCTGGAGACACATGTGGTCGGACGCCCTGATAATTCAGGACTCGATGTCGTAGAGCTTGTTGTAATCGTCCACGCCGTAGACACCCCAGGTGGCGAGGGCGGCGGCCAACTCCGGCTGGGACTTGGCGGCCTCGACCAGGTCGACCCCGGCCATGACGGCCTCGATCGACTGGCGCATGGCCTGGGCTCCGGCCCGCGGGCCCATCGGGTGGCCGTGGATGCCGGCCCCGACGCCGAGGATGAAGTCGGTGCCCAGCTGGTCCATCAGATACGGCACCATGCCGGGAGTGACGCCGCCGCCGGCGTGGCTGAAGGTCTGCTTGATGTGGCCCATGGGCGAGTAGCCGATGTGCCAAACCCGGACGAACTTCTCCAGCAGGGCGTTGAACTTGGCCGAGGGGGCCACGTTGAGCGAGATGTCGGCCCCGCACAGCCGGATCAGCTTCTGAGCCGTCTCGGTGCTGATGCCCTGGTTCGGGGCCACCGTCTGGGCCCCGCCGAAGCAGCTGTGGGCGCCGATCGGGACGTTGATCTCGGGGTCTTCGGCCAGCAGGCGCAGGCCGGAGTAGCCGACCGCGAAGACATTGATCAGCAGGGCGTTGGCCCCGGCCTCGATCGCCCTCAGAGCGTTGTCGCGCAGACGCGACACCTCGTCGGTGATGTTGACCGTGTAGAGGGTCTTCTCGCCCTTCTCCGCGTCAGCCCGCCGAGCCGCCTCCATGTAGGCCTTGACCCGGTCGACCAGAGGCGAGAACTTGGGCGAGCCGGCGATCAGCTCGTCGTCCTTGATCCAGTCCGTGCCACCGGCGGCGGCCTCGTGGAAGAGCTTGGCCCCGTCGGCCGGCTCGATGCCGGTGCAAGGCTTGATCATGTTGTTGACCAGGGGCCGGGTGGGCACGCCGAGCAGCTCGCGCACGCCGGCGATGCCGAACTTGGGACCCTTGAACTGGGCCAGATAGCTGGACGGGAACTCCAGGTCGACCAGCTTCAGGTTGGGCATCGAGGAGATATTGCCGATGACCGAGGACAGCAACAAGGGAATATTGTCGTAGAAGTTGATCCAGGGGAAGGCCGCCCGCAGCACGAAGGCTCGGGGCTGGTCCTTGGGCACCTGGGCGATCAGCTCGTAGTTGGGCACCGAGTAGATGCCGACGATCTTGGCCGCGCTCCGGGCGCGGACTTCCTCGGTCTCGCCGGGCACGGCGAACCAAGAGCCGGAGGATTGCTCGATGGCGATGGCGGCGGACTTGGCCACCAAGTCGGCCTGGGAACCGCCGGCCACATAGTAAGTGGCGATGACGTAGTCCTCGCTGTTGATTCCTTCAGACAGAGGGAACAGTCGGGGATCGTACAACTCTTTCACGGGAGGCTGCCTCCTTGCAGTGGTATTGAACGATCTGGATGCTAGCACTGGGACACGGCTTAGAGGAGGGGGTCAATTGGCGGCCTGGAAATGTCGGCTCAAGGGCTCAGATCGGGCAATGCCCCCGAGTTCCTGAAAGTTTTCTCAGTGGCTTGTTGAAAACTGCACGGATGCTCTCCCCTTCACCCTCTGATCAGGCGGGGGAGGCGGGGTCGAGGAGGCCCCATTGGGCCGTTTGGAAGGGCGTTCAGAGAAGTCAGTTAATTCTGCGCAAACGTCCCAGAATTCGCCTTCTAAGGCATTTTCTGGCCCCTGGAAGGCATGTGAGTATTGCCCGCAGAAAGGGCAGATAGACCTGTTAAGGGCGCACTCGTCGTGTGATAATGGCACGGAACCAGGAAGGAGCATAGGCGCTCCCGGCTCCTCGCCTCGTCGCCAGGGCTTCTCCGACCGGTGCGGTCGGGACTGAAGCTCCGGCCGGTCCGTGGTCGCTCGCAGCGGTGCGGACCGTGGCCACGAGCCGTGCCGAACTGGACCGATCAGCGACGCCGCTGACACACGAAGGAGAACATTTCATGTCTGGACCATACGTACTCGGCATCGACTATGGCACTCAGTCCTGCCGGGTCGGCATCTTCGACCTGACCGGGCACGCCATCGGTCTGGCCGCCACGGAGTACGCCACCAGCCATCCCCGCCCTGGCTGGGCCGAGCAGAATCCGATCGACTGGTGGCTGGCGGTGCAGAACTCGACCCGTCAGGCTCTGGCTCAGTCCAAGGTCAACCCGGCCGACATCATCGCCATCGCCCAAGACGCCACCACCACCACCGTGGTGGCGGCGGACGCCGACGGCGAGCCCCTGCGCCCGGCCATCATGTGGATGGACGTGCGCGCCACCGAGCAGGCCGACCGGGCCAACTCGATCCAGGCCGGCACGCCGGCCCACAACGCCCGCCTCTACAACGGTGGCGGCACCGCTCCGGCTTCGCCCGAGTTCTACCCCTTCAAGGTGGCTTGGCTGAAGGACAACGAGCCTGAGATCTTCAACAAGGCGGCCTATCTGGTCGACGCCACCGACTGGGTGACCCACCGGCTGACCGGCCAGTGGACGGTCAACATCAACTCGGCCGCCCAGCGCATGTACCACAACCGCGATTACGGCGGCTGGCCGGTCGAGTTCTATCAGCACATCGGCGTGGGCGAGATCTTCTCCAAGGTGCCGGAGCGGGTGCTCGATCTGGGTTCGCCGGTCGGCGGTCTGACCCAAGAGGCGGCCGACGCCCTCGGTCTGAAGGCCGGCACGCCGGTCGCCCAGGGCCCCTGCGACGCTTGGGCCGGCCAGATCGGTCTAGGCGTGGTCCGCCCCGGCAAGATGGTCCTGATCACGGGCAGCTCGCACGTCATCTCGGGCCAGTCGGCCGTGCCGGTCTACGGCCCCGGCTTCTTCGGTTCCTTCACCGACTCGGTCGTGCCCGGCCAGTACACGGTCGAAGGCGGCCAGGTCTCGACCGGCTCGGTCATGAAGTGGTTCCGTGACAACTTCGCCCGCGACGTCTACTCGGTGGCCGAGCGGACCGGGCTGAGCGTCTACGATCTGCTGGGCCAAGAAGCCTCCAAGATCCCGGTCGGCTCGGACGGTCTCATCGTCAACGAGTACTTCCAGGGCAACCGCACCCCGTACACCGACGGCAAAGCCCGTGGCATCGTCTGGGGCCTGTCCTTGGCCCACGGCGCCGCCCACGTCTACCACGCCATCCAGGAGGGCATCTGCTACGGCACGGCCCACATCCTGCGCTCGATGAAGGCGGCCGGTTTCGAGGCCTCTGAGATCGTGATCTGCGGCGGCATGACCAACTCGGTGCCGCTGATGCAGATGCACGCCGACATCACCGGCCTGCCCATCGTCCTGAACGAGGTGACCGACGCGGTCGTGCTGGGTTCTTCGATGTGCGCCGCCGTCGGCGCCGGGGCCTACCCCGACCTGCTGGGGGCGGCCGACGCCATGGTGCGCCAGGTCGACACCCTGCAGCCCAACGCCGCGCGCAACCAGGAGTACCAGTTCTACATCGATCAGTACATCTCGGCTTACCCGGCTCTGCGCCCGCAGATCCATCAGGTGGTCGACCACGAGGCGGCCAAGACCCAAGCGTAGTGTCCCGTCCAAAAAGCGGGTGGGGGGCGTCTCAGACGCCCCCCACTCCGTTTGTCCCCCACCCGTTCGGGCTGGTTCTGGTCGGCGGGTTTGGGGTCGGGGCGCTGGATTCTGCGACTGCGCTGGCGCTCCGCGCAGAATGACGGGGGCGGGTGCTTAGCGCGGAATGACGGGGGCGGGCGTCTCGGGTCGGGCGGGAGTGGTTCCTCTCGTCGTCTTGCGGGTGGTCGTTCCCGTCGTTCGATGTGTGGTCGCGGGATCCATGGCGTTCCGTGCGGAACGGCGGGGTGCGGGCTCCCTGGGACGGACGGCGGATGGCCCCGCCCGTCATCCTGCGTGTGGTCGCGGGATCCGTCGGTTGGTGGTCGGATTCTGTGGTTGTGTTGGTGTTTCGTGTGGCTGGGGTGTGGTTTTAGTGGAGTCCGTAGGCTTGGTGGAGGGCCCAGATGGGGTGTTCGATTTGGGCTTGGGTGGCCTTTCGGAGTTGCC
>JAIRYW010000011.1 GCA_031267645.1 Propionibacteriaceae bacterium | reverse complement strand
CGCCACCGCTCTGATCGGCGGGTCGCGCCTGTGGAGTCTGGAGCAGGGGGCGGTGCCCGAGCTGGCTCGCCAGCAGGTCGTGGCGACGGTCGAATTGACTATCCGCCACAGCCTGCCGGTCCAAGGAGGCGGGACCATTCTGATCCGAGCCCAGTTGGAACGGATCAGCGGGCGGGGCCAGACTTTCACCACCGGTCTGGCCGTTCTGATGTTCGCCAGCGGTTCGACGGCGGAGGCCTGGCGCGGCCTCGACCCGGGGGCCCGGGTGTCGGCCGAGGTCCGCCTGGCCCCGGCCGAGCGGACCGACGGGGCGGCCGCGCTGCTGCGACCGCTGGGTCCGCCCCAGCAGGTGGCCGGAGCCCCTTTCTGGCGACGGGCGATCGAGCACGTCCGCCGGAGCCTGCGTCAGGCCATGGCCCGGGCCAGTCCTGAACAGGCCGCGCTGGTGCCGGCCTTGGTGGTGGGCGACACCCAAGGCATGCCGGAGTCGCTGGTCCAGGACTTCCAAACCACTGGCCTGACCCATCTGACGGCCGTCTCGGGGGCCAACCTGACCATTCTGCTGGCTTTCTTGTCGACCGCCGCCCGCCTGATCGGTGTGCGGGGGCGTTGGCTCGATCTGCTGGCGGTGTTCGGCGTGGCCGGGTTCGTCCTGCTCTGCCACAGCGAACCCAGCGTCCTGCGGGCGGCCGCCATGGGCTTGGTCGGCCTGGTCGCTGTGCGCCAATCCGTCATCCAGGGGCGAGGTCTGCGTCACCTCTGCCTGGCCGTGGTGGGGTTGACCTGGCTCGACCCTTGGCTGTCCCACTCGATCGGCTTCGTCCTGTCCGTCCTGGCCTGCCTCGGGTTGCTGGTCTGGGGCCGGCCTTGGAGCCAAGCCCTGAGCCGCTGGCTGCCCGGCTGGTTGGCCGAGGCGGCCGCCATCCCCTTGGCCGCCCAACTGGCCACCCAGCCGGTGGTGGCCTGGCTGTCCGGTTCGGTCAGCCTGGTCGGCGTGTTGGCCAACGCCCTGGCCGGCCCACCGGTCGGACCGGCCACCGTGCTCGGCTTGGTGACGGCCTTGGTGGGGTCGTTCAGCCCGGCCCTGGGCTCGTTGGTCGGACGGCTGGCCGGTTGGTTGGTCGAACCGATCCTGCAGGTGGCGCACCGCTGCGCCAGCCTGCCCGGAGCGGCCCAGCCCTGGCCGGCCCGGCCGGCCGCCTTGGCCGTCCTGACCGCCGCTGTCTTGGTCCTGGCCTGGTTGATGCCCCGGCTGCTGAGGCGAGCCTGGTTGGTCCTCTTCCTAGCGGTCGGATTGGTGCTGGCCCTGAGTCGGGCGCCGCTCCAGCCGGGCTGGCCGCCGCCGGACTGGTCGGTGGTGGTCTGCGACGTCGGCCAGGGCGACGCCCTGGTGGTCCGATCCGGTCCGGGCCAGGCCATCGTGATCGACACCGGGCCGCCCCAATCCGGTCTGGGCCGGTGCCTGAACGGCCTCGGCGTCCGGCAGGTGCCGGTCGTCATTTTGAGCCACTTCCACGCCGACCACGTCGGCGGTCTGTCCGAGTTGCTGTCCGACTGGCCGGTCGGGCTGATCCTGGCCAACCAAGCCGACGGGGCGGCGGAGCCGTACCGGGCCCTGGCCGCCGGGCACGGTGTGGACTGGCGGGTGGCCCAGGCCGGCGACCGCTTCAGTCTGGGGACGGCCGAGGTCACGGTGCTGTCCGGCGCCCCGCCGCCGACGGCGGCCTTCGACCTGGACGAGGAGTCCTCCGCCGCCAACGACGCCTCCTTGGTCTGCCGAGTGGTCCAAGACGGCCTCAGTCTGCTGGCCACCGGCGACCTGGAGCTGGCCGGGCAACAGGCTCTGTTGGCGGCCGGGGTCGATCTGGCGGTCGACGTCCTGAAAGTGCCGCACCACGGCTCGGCCCGTCAAGATGACGCCTTCTTGGCCCAGACCCAGGCCCGGGTCGCCCTGATCGGCGTCGGAGCCGACAATGGCTACGGCCACCCGGCCGCCAGCGCTCTGCGGCGCTTGGCCGAACTGGGGGCGACGGTGGCCCGGACCGACCAGCACGGCTCGGTCGCCGTCAGCCAACGCGCGGGCGAACTCGTCCTGGTGTCCCAGCGCTGAGCGGTCGACGAGACCCCGCCGCCGGGCCGGACGCCGTCGATTGGGACGAACCTGTCCTGCTGTCCTGGGCTGAGCGGTCAGCGAGACCCCGCCGTTGGGCCGGACGCCGTCGAACGGAGCGAACTCCTCCTGCTGCTCAGCGCTGAGCGGTCAGTCGTCCGGGAGGGCGGCGCCACCAGCCGGCGCCGGCTCGGCGGCGAGACTCCGCTCGATCCGTCGGGTGGGTCTGGCCGGGGGCCCGACCCGGACGATCCTTGGAGGTCGTTTGAGCAAGACCCGGTCAGCGCCGTTGGGCGGCTCGTCGGCAGGCTGTCACGGCCAGCACCAGCTGTTCCAAGGCGAAGTCGGGGTCGCCCGAGGCCCCTTTGACCTTGGCGTCGGCTTCGGCGGTGGCTCGGATGGCTCGGGCCACGGCGGCCTCGTTCCAGGAGCGCGCCCGCTGGGCGATCTCGTCCACCTTCCAGGTCGGGGCGCCGATGGCGGCCGCGATGTCGCCCGAACGGTTGTGTTCGCGGGCGGCGTCGAAGTAGCGGCCGAGTTGGCGCAGCGCGTTGGCGAAGGCGGCCGTGACCAAGACATGGGCGGTGCCCGAGCCCAGGGCCCACCGCAATTTGACGATGGCCTGGCCGGTGCGGCCGGCCAGGGCGTCGTCGGCCACCGCGAAACTGCTGACGGCGGCGCGGCCGGCGAAGTAGCGCCGGATCTCGGCCACTGTGATGGTCGACTGTTCGGCGTCGGCCAGCAGCTGGGAGACCGCCGCCGCCAGGGCTCGGCTGTCCGATCCGATGGCGTCGATCAACTGTTGGCTGGCCTGTTCGCCGATGCTGCCGCCCAGACGCCGGGCTTCGGCCCGTACGAAATCGGACAGCTGACGCGGCCTCAGGGTCGGGCATTCGACCACCCGGTCGGCCAGAGGTCTCAACTTGTCCAACAGGGCCTTGCCCTGGTTGCCGCCGCCGTGTTGGCAGATCAGGGCCAGGCTGTCGGGCGGGTCGGCGGCCAAGTCGCAGAGCGGACCGTGCAAGTCGGCCGGGGTCTGTTCGATCCCGGTCAAGCAAGCGATGGTGCAGGCGGCGAAGAGGTCGGCGCCGGTCACGGCCTGGAACCGGCCCAGGTCGAGGTCGGCCGCCGCCGTCGTGGTGACGGAGGCGTCCGGCTCCACCTGGCGCAGCGCGGCCACGGCGTCGGCCATGGCCCGCTCGGCCAGGAAGGCCTCCGGGCCGGTGATGACGATGAGGCCGCCGAAGCGGGCCGCTGGACTTGCCACAGGCCCAGCATGCCATGCTCCTGGGACAGTTTTCCCATCCGCTGACGGTCCGGTCGGCCCGATGGACGGCGCGAGGGGCGGGGCGGCTCGGTCGGCGGCGGTCGCTTCGAGGATGAAGGGTTCGGCCGGGCGGGGTCGGTCCGAGGGAAGGGGGTCGGCCGATCAGCGGTCGATCCGGGGTGAGGGGGTCCGATCGGCCGGCGATCGGTCTGGTCGAGCTGGTCCCCGTATCCGGTCGTCAACCTCGCTCCTGCTCGGCATCGGTTACGGTGAGTCGGTGATTCCTTGGTGGGGTGTGATCCCGTTCGCGGTCATGCTGGTCGCGGTCGCCACCCTGCCCCTGTTGCCCGCCACCTCCCACTGGTGGGAGAAGCCAGAGATCCAGCTGATGGTCTCGCTCCTGCTCGGCCTGCCGGTCGCCCTGGTCATGATCGCGATCGATCAGGGGCCCTCGGTGGTGCACGCCCTGGTCGAGTATTCCCAGTTCGTCTGCTTGCTGTTCGGTTTGTTCGTGGTGGCCGGCGGCATCGCTTTGACCGGCGACCTGGCGGGCACTCCCAAGGTCAACACCGCTTTCCTGGCAGCCGGCGCCGTCTTGGCCTCTCTGATCGGCACCACCGGCGCCGCCATGTTGTTGATCCGTCCCATGGTGCGTTCGAACGCCCACCGTCGGCACCGCGTCCACACCGTCGTCTTCGCCATTTTCACACTGGCCAACTGCGGCGGCCTGCTGACGCCCTTGGGCGACCCGCCCCTCTTCCTGGGCATGTTGCGCGGGGTGCCTTTCACCTGGACCTTGGGCCTGTGGCCGGAGTGGCTGCTCGTCAACGGACTGCTGTTGGTGACGTACTTCTGTTTGGACCGGGCTCTGATGGTGGACGAGGACGTCAGCCGCGACATCGTCGAGCCGCTCGGCCTCAAGGGCGGCCGGGGCATCGTCTGGTTCATCGTCATCATCGCCGCCGTGGCCGTGCTGCCTTCGATCGACGTCGAGGCGGTGTACGCCGGCCAGGCCATCTGGTTGGACTACATACCTTTACGCGAGGTCGTCATCTTGGCCGCCGCCGGGCTGTCTTGGGCGACCGGCGACCGGGTGGCCCGGTTCGAGGTCAACCGATTCACTTGGGGTCCCATCGCCGAGGTCGGAGCCATCTTCATCGGCATCTTCTTGACCATGACGCCGGCCCTCAACCTACTCGACCAACGGGCCGGTTCGCTGCCTTTGAGCGCCATCACCTTGCACCTGTTCAGCGGCGGGTTGTCCGCCGTCTTGGACAACGCCCCGACCTACGCCACCTTCTTCGAGGTGGCCGCCAGCTCCAGCCTGGCCGCCCAACCGGGCGTGACCCTGGTGGCCGGCGTGCCCGAGGTCTACCTGGTGGCGGTCAGCACCGGCGCCGTCCTCTGGGGCGCCATGACCTACATCGGCAACGGCCCCAATTTCATGGTCCGCTCCATCGCCCAATTCGCCGGCGTGCGCATGCCCAGCTTCTTCGGCTACCTGGCCTGGTCCGGCCGCTGGCTGCTGCCCTGTCTGATCGCCTCCCTGCTGATCTTCTCGACTGACCATCCTGTTCTGCGTTGGTGCGGCCTGGGTCTGGCCGTCCTCATCCTCCTGCGCGCCCTGGCCCTGTTCCACGGTCGCGGACTGGGTCTTCCCCGCGCCCCTGGCCGGCCGGTCGAGGCTTTCCAGCCAGACTGACCCCGGCGGAAGACACCGGACGGTTGAAGGGCATCGCCTGAAGACGAGATGCGACCAGGCGTCCCTTCAATGAACAGGCCATGGTCGGCCACTCGCCGAAGGGTTTCGCCAGAAGGTGACGCGACCGAAGTGGGGCGACCGCCGCCGACATTGGGCCGAGGTCGTCCCGGGTTCCCGACGGTCGACTCGGCGGCTACTAGGCCCTCGTGCAAACGATGAAGGTCAAGTCGTAGGCCAATCGAGACGTTCCTGACTCGTAGGAATCCTTCATCCAGTCGAAGGTGTGGTCTGGGTCGATGGCTTCTGCGGACCGTTCGAGGAGTTCAGGGTCGGTCAGAATCAGCTCGCCCCAGTCGTTGACGCCGACGCGCATGAAAACTTTGACCGTCTCGACCGTGGGGCCGTCGTTCTGCTGAGCCTCGAAGGTCACGGCGTATTCCTGGAAACCGGAAGAGTCGCGACTGAGCGGCTTGAAAGTGTACGGAAATGTCGCCGACGAGCCGCCGTCCCAGGAGGGGCTAGCCGTCCCTTGGACCCGGTACTCCTTGTCGTGGAAACTCAGTTCCATGTCGCCGACGTCCCCGGTGGAGTTCGACAGATCCGGGTAGTCGAAGAAGTTGTAACCGCCGGCGTCGCAGAGCCAGTCGCCCAGCATCAGGTTCGGGACGCTGCTGCCGCAGGCGCTCAAAGAAGCCAGGCTCAAGGCGATGGCCGAGGCGACGCCGAGGATGGTGTGGCGGGGGCGGGCGGAGCGCTTTTCCATGCCGGCGATTGTATAGGGTCGCCTGGCGCCAGGCTGCGGCGTTCCGCCGTCGCGAGGCCCGGTGGCGGGCTTGAGTTTGGCCCGGCCCGGCCGGGCTGGTAAATTGACGCCTTGCGTCCAGGCACGACTGTGCTCGGACCGAACCGAAGACCCACCACCGACGAAGAGGCTTGCCCAGTGGCGAACATCAAGTCCCAGCTGAAGCGAATCAAGACCAATGAGATCGCTCGGCAGCGCAATAAGGCCGTCAAGTCGGGTCTGCGCACCCAGATCCGTAAGTTCACCCAGGCGGTCGAGGCCGGCGACGCCGAGAAGGCTTCCGTCCTGGCGCGGGCGGCTTGCCGGGCCTTGGACAAGGCCGTCAGCAAGGGCGTCATCCACTCCAACAACGCCGCCAACCGTAAGTCGGCCATCGCCAAGCGGTCCGCCGCTTTGTGACTGCGGCTGGCCGCCGCCCGCTCGGTGAGGGTCTCTCGCCCCAGCGCACTGGGTCGGCCGCCGGGCCGTGGCCGCGACCACAGCTGACAGGGCGCCTCAGGGCGCCCTTTGTCTTGCCGGCGACCAGTCGTCGGGATCGCGCCCGACCGATTGGGGGGTCGGGCCGAAGACCGGCCCGACCGGACCGCCGTATGCGACAATGAGGCGACTCGACGACCGACTAGCCGCGGTCCGATTCCGGACCGACCCGATCACAGGACACCGATTGACCGCACCCAGCCCTGGTTCGACTGATCCGACGATCATTCGCAACTTCAGCATCATCGCCCACATCGACCACGGCAAATCGACCTTGGCCGATCGGATGCTGCAGCTGACCGGGGTGGTGGACGAGCGGACCATGCGCGCGCAGTACCTCGACCGCATGGACATCGAGCGCGAGCGCGGCATCACCATCAAGAGCCAGGCCGTGCGCCTGCCTTGGACGGTTCAGGGACGGACCCACATCCTCAACATGATCGACACGCCCGGCCACGTCGATTTCACGTACGAGGTGTCGCGGTCGCTGGCGGCCTGCGAGGGGGCGGTCCTGCTGGTCGACGCCGCCCAAGGCATCGAGGCCCAGACCCTGGCCAACCTCTACCTGGCCCTGGAAGCCGATCTGGCCATCATCCCGGTGGTGAACAAGATCGACCTGCCCGGCGCCCTGCCGGACAAACACGCCGCCGAGGTGGCCCACATCATCGGTTGCCCGGTGGAGCAGGTGCTGCGGGTGTCGGCCAAGACCGGCGACGGGGTGGCCGCCCTGTTGGACGAGATCGTGCGCCAGGTGCCGGCGCCGGTGGGCCGGCCCGACGCCCCGCCCAGAGCGTTGATCTTCGACTCGGTCTACGACACCTACCGGGGCGTCGTGACCTACGTCCGGGTGGTCGACGGCGAACTGTCGCACCGCGAGCGCATCCTCATGATGTCGACCCGCGCCACCCACGAGGTGCTCGAAGTCGGCGTCATCGCCCCCGAGCCGACCCGGGAGAAAGCCCTCGGCGTGGGCGAGGTGGGCTATCTCATCACCGGCGTCAAAGACGTCCGCCAATCCCGCGTCGGCGACACCGTCACGGTCGCCACCCGTCCGGCCAGCCAGCCCTTGGCCGGCTACCGTAACCCCAACCCGATGGTCTACGCCGGTCTCTTCCCGATCGACGGCCACGATTTCCCCGATCTGCGCGAGGCGCTGGAGAAGCTCCAGCTGAACGACGCCGCACTGGTCTTCGAGCCGGAGACCTCGGCCGCCCTCGGCTTCGGTTTCAGAGCCGGCTTCCTCGGCTTGCTGCACATGGAGATCATCCGCGAACGGTTGGAGCGGGAATTCGGCCTCGACATCATCTCGACCGCGCCCAACGTGGTCTACCGGGTGGTGCTGGAGGACGGCTCCGAGCGCCAGGTGACCAACCCGTCGGAGTTCCCGGCCGGCAAGGTGGCGGAGATCTTCGAACCGGTGGTGAAGGCTTCGATCTTGGCCCCGGCCGAGTTCATCGGCCCCCTGATGGAGCTGTGCCAGTCTCGCCGGGGCGCCCAGACCGGCATGGAATACCTGTCCGAGGACCGGGTCGAGTTGCATTACATCCTGCCCCTGGCCGAGATCGTGTTCGACTTCTTCGACGTCCTCAAGTCTCGGACCCGGGGCTACGCCTCGCTCGACTACGAGCAGGCCGGCCAGCAGCAGGCCGACCTGGTCAAGGTCGACATCCTGCTCAACAGCGAGCCGGTCGACGCCTTCTCCGCCATCGTGCACCGGGAGAAGGCCTACGCCTACGGCGTCGAGATGGCCCAGAAGCTGCGCAAATTGATCCCCCGTCAACAATTCGAGGTTCCCATCCAGGCCGCCATCGGCTCGCGCGTGATCGCCCGCGAGACCATCCGGGCCGTGCGCAAGGACGTCTTGGCCAAGTGCTACGGCGGCGACATCACCCGTAAGCGCAAACTGCTGGAGAAGCAGAAGGAGGGCAAGAAGCGGATGAAGATGGTGGGCCGGGTCGAGGTGCCCCAGGAGGCCTTCGTGGCCGCTCTGTCCAGCGCCGGCGAGACCGACCGCAAGTGAAGCCGGCGAGGTCGGGCGGTGGCTGGCCGACCCCCTGAGGGCGACCCGGCGCCGCCGGACGGGCGTCTGCCGGACGGTCTGGCGGCCGCCCGCCAAGGCCAACCGTTGTCTTTGTATCTGCACATCCCCTGGTGCCGCTCCCGCTGCGGCTACTGCGACTTCAACACCTACCGCTTGGACCGCCGCGACCACGACGCCACTAGGCCTTACTTGGCCGCACTGGGACGCGAGCTGGAGCTGGCCGCCGATCAGCTGGGCCCCCGGCCGGTCGTCACGGTCTACTTCGGCGGCGGCACGCCGACCTTGCTGGGGCCGGCCGACTTCGCCTGGCTGCTGACGCGGGTGTCCGATCTCTTCCAGCTCGACCCGGCGGCCGAGATCACGACCGAGGCCAACCCGGAGACGGTGGCGCTGGAATACCTGGAACGGCTGCGCCAGACCGGCGTCAACCGGCTGTCCTTGGGCATGCAATCGGCCGTCGAGTCGGTGTTGGCCGTCTTGGACCGGGAGCACCGGCCCGGCCGGGCGGTCGAGGCGGTGGACTGGGCCAGACGGGCCGGCTTCGACAGCGTCTCGCTCGACCTCATCTACGGCACGCCGGGGGAGTCGACGGCCGACTGGGAGACCAGTCTGGCGGTCGGCCTGGCGGCCGGGCCGGACCACCTGTCGGCCTACGCCCTGACCGTCGAACCGGGCACTCGGCTGGCCGCCCGCCTGGGCCGGGGCGAGTTGGACTGGCCCGATCCGGACGACCTGGCCGACAAGTACCTCCAAGCCGAGGACCGCCTGGCCCGGGCCGGCTTGCCTTGGTACGAGATCTCGAATTGGGCTCGGCCCGGCGCCGCCTGCCGCCACAACCTGGCCTATTGGCGCTCGGACGACTGGTGGGGCGTCGGGGCCGGCGCGCACTCCCACGTCGGCGGGCTGCGCTGGTGGAACCACCGTCTGCCGCGCCGCTACAACGACCGTCTGGAGGCCGGCCTGAGCCCGGCCCAAGCCGGTGAGCGGCTGACCGACGAACAACGCCGGGTCGAACGGATCATGCTCGACCTGCGCTTGGCCTCCGGTCTGGACCCGGTCTGGCTGACCGCTTCGGAACGGGGCCGGTTGGGCTTCCCCCTGGCCCAAGGTCTGATGGAGGTCCGTCCGTCCGCCACCGCCGGGTCGAGGCGGGGCACGGCGGCGGAGCCGGTCTCGGACCAGGTTCGGGTCGATCCGGTCGTGACGGTCGACGGTGCGGACCGGGTTCGGCCTGGTCCGGTCGTGACGGTCGACGGTTCGGGCCAGCCGGCCGGACCGGTCGAGACGTCGGGCCAGTCGGTCGGGGGGCCGGCCGACCCGCTCAGGTTGTCTGGCCGCCTGGTCCTGACGCCGGCCGGCCGTCTGCGAGCGGACGGCTTGGTGCGTGACCTGCTCGACTGAGATCGGCTCAGGACCCGACGAGGCTTCGGCCGGCTGGTCGGACTGGCGCTGAAGAGTGGCTCAGACGTCGCCGGCGCCTTATCAAGACGGGCTCTGTCTTCATGGGTCCCCTCTTCTGGCGCTGAAGAACGGCTCAGCCGGCGCCGGCCCCTGGTCCCGACTGGTCCGCGGGACCGCTTCCAAGCCGGCCCGGGCGTGCCGTTCGGCCACCCTGTCCTAGGGCCGGGTTAGGCTCGCCCGGTGATCAACCGGCGTTCTTCCACCGACGTGCTGGCCCCGGGCCAGCGCTCCACCCGGCGGCCGACCTCCCAGCCGGTCGAATTGAGCCTCGGTCTGGTGGTGGAGGAGGTCGCCTCGGGCTACTGCGGCGCCGTGGTGCGGTGGGAGAACGGCCTGGTGGTGTTGGAGGACCGTCAGGGGCGACGGCGTTCCTTCCCGGTCGGGCCCGGTTTCTGGATCGACGGCCGACCGGTCCAACTGACTTGGCCGGCCCGGGTCAGACGACCCGACCCCAAGTACACCGCCTCGGGCTCCTTGGCCGGCGCGGTCGGTCCAGCCCAGGTGGCCCGGGCCTCCCGCCTGTGGGTCGAGGGCCGTCATGACGCCGAGTTGATCGAACGGGTCTGGGGCGACGACCTGCGCCACGTCGGCGTGGTGGTGGAACCGCTGAACGGGGCCGACCACCTGCTCGAGCGTTTGGACCTGTTCGAGCCTTCCGCCGACCGCCGGCTGGGGGTGCTGCTGGACCATCTCGAGCCCGGCTCCAAAGAGAGCCGGCTGGCCCGCGACGTGGCCGAGGGGGCCCGGGGGAAACACGTCTTGGTTCTGGGCCACCGTCACGTCGACGTCTGGCAGACGGTGTCTCCGGCCGCTTTGGGGATCTCGACCTGGCCCCAGGCGCCGCCGGGGACGGACTGGAAGGCCACCGTCTGCCAGGGCTTGGGCTGGGCCTGGCGCCGGCCCGAGGACATCGCCCAGGCTTGGCGGCGCATCCTGGGCCGGGTCTCCTCCTGGCGCGACTTGGACCGTGACTTCGTGGCCGTGGTGGAGCGACTGATCGACTTCGTGCAGGAGGCCGAAGCGGCCGCTTGACCGACCCCGGCCCAGGGTCCGGCGACGGGGCGGCGGCCCCGCCTGACGGCCCCGCTCGGGCCGGAGCGAATCGGCTGGGGTCTTCGACCCGCTGGTACGGTTGTGAGCGTGCCCGATGATGACACCACCCAGTCAGGGAGTGGCCTGACTGGCGCCGAAGTCAGACTGCGAGTCGAACAGGGGCGCGTCAATCGCACCCGACAAGTCACCTCGCGCCCCCTGTGGCAGATCGTCAAAGCTAATGTTCTGACTCGCTTCAACGGCTTGTTGGGCGCGCTTTTCATCATGGTCATGTTGACCGGCTCCTACATCGACGGCCTCTTCGGCTTGGCCCTGGTCCTGAACTCGGCCCTCGGCATCGGGCAGGAGTGGTACGCCAAACGCAAACTCGACTCCCTGGCCGTCCTGCACGCCCCCACCGCCGTCGTGCGCCGGGACGGCCGTGAGGTCACCGTCGACACCGGCGACGTGGTGCAAGACGACTTGGTCTTCTTGGCCACCGGGGCCCAGGTGCCGGCCGACGGGCCGATCCTCAGCTCGGACAATTTGGAGGTCGACGAGTCCAATTTGACCGGCGAGTCCGACGCCATCGCCAAAGCCGTCGGCGACCAGGTCAGCTCCGGCACCGCTGTGGTGGCCGGGTCGGGCTGGTTCCGGGCCGCCACGGTCGGCTCCGAGTCCACCGCCCAACGTCTGTCCAGCCAGGCCCGCGTCTTCACCCGGGCCTACTCCGAGGTGCAGCACTCGACCAATGTGCTGCTGCGCTGGCTGACCTGGATCGTCATCGTGATGTTCCCGATCGCCGTGTTGGCCCAGAGCCGCGTCCTGGGTTGGGACGACTGGCGCGCGGTGGTCTTGCGTTCGACCGGCGCCTTGGTCGGGTTGGTGCCGGAGGGGTTGGTCTTGCTCACCACCTTGGCCTTCCTGTTGGCCGCCCTCCAACTGACCCGCCAGCAAGCCCTGGTGCAGGAGCTGCCGGCGGTCGAGGGTTTGGCCCGGGTCGACGTCATCTGCTGCGACAAGACCGGCACTTTGACCCAGGGCGAGATCGTCTACCAGGACTGGACCTTGTTGGAGGGTTGGCCGTCCGACTCGGCCTGGGCCGCCCTGGGGGCGTTGGCCCACGACCCGAGGCCCAACGCCACCGCCGCCGCCATCGGTCGGGCCGTGCCCGACCCCGGCCAGCCGGTGGTCCGGCGGGCCGCCTTCAGCTCGGCCCGCAAATGGAGCGGGGTCGAATTGGCCGATGGCTCGGCCTGGGTCTTGGGCGCCCCCGAGATCCTGCTGACCGGTCAGACCGAGTTGCTGGAGCGGGTCCAGGATCGGGCCGCCCAGGGCTGTCGTGTGGTCGTGCTGGGCCGAGTCGACGGCCTGCCCGAACCGAACCAAGGCCTCGGCCCGGTCCAGCCGGTGGCCTGGGTCGAGCTGGCCGAGGCGATCAGGCCGGACGCGGCCGAGACCCTGGCCTATTTCGCCAGCCAGGGCGTGACGGTCAAGGTCATCTCGGGCGACAATCCGGTGACGGTGGCGGCGGTGGCCCGTCGAGTCGGCCTGGAGGTGACCGAAGCGGTCGACGCCCGCCAGCTGCCGGACGACCCGGCCCAGCTGGCCCAGGTGGCCGACCGTGTCACCGTCTTCGGACGGGTCACCCCAGGGCGTAAACGGGACCTGGTCGAGGCCCTCCAATCCCTCGGCCACACCGTGGCCATGACCGGCGACGGCGTCAACGACGTCCTGGCTCTGAAAGAGGCCGACATCGGCATCGCCATGGGCAACGGGGCCCAAGCCACCAAGGCGGTGGCCCAGCTGGTGCTGCTGGACAGCCAATTCAGCCATCTGCCCCGGGTCCTGGCCGAGGGGCGGCGTCTGATCGCCAACGTCGAACGGGTGGCCGCCCTGTTCGTGACCAAGAACGTCATGACCGCCGTGGCCATGCTGTCCACCGCCCTGCTCGGTCTCACTTTCCCCTTCCTGCCCCGCCACCTGACCTTGGTCTCAGTCCTGACCATCGGCATCCCCTCGGCCGTGCTGGCCTTGGGCGCCAACAAGCGACGTTATCTGCCGGGTTTCCTGGCCCGAGTCTTGGCCTTGGCGCTGCCGGCCGGTCTGGCGGCTGGCTTGGCCGTCTGTTTGGCCTTCACCCTGGCCTGGGGCGATCGAGCTCAGCAGAGCACCTTGGCCTTGGCCGTCCTCTTGGCCATCAACTTCTGGTTGCTGGGGGCGCTGGCCCGTCCCTACAACTGGTGGAAGATCACGCTGCTGGCCACCATGGCCGGCTGCGCCGTGCTGGCTTTCGCGATTCCGGCCTGCCGGGACTTCTTGCAGCTGTCGCTGCCGCGGGGCGAACTGCTGTTGGCCATCGTCTTGGGGGTCTGCGGGGCCGTGGTGGTCGAGCTGTCCTACCGCTGGTCGCGGCGGGTCAAACGCCACCAGCCGACCGGCCCGGCCGAATTGATCGAGCAGCGCCGCCAGGAGCACCGGCGGCGGCGCTGACCGGCCGGGGCCGGGCCAGCCGTCCCAACGGTCGCAGCCGAGGCGGCCGACCGAAGGGGCGGCCCGGGAATCGGATGCGTCCTTCGGCCGCGCGACCCGGGAAGATAGAGTCGTGCCATGGACAGCGCTGACATTCTCTGCCTCATGAAGCAGGTCGCGGACGACCTCATTCGGCCCCGCTTCCAGCGCCTCGAACCCGATCAGATCAAACAGAAGGAGCCCGGTGACTATGTCACCGTGGCCGATCAGGAGGCCGAGGCCTGGCTGACCGAGCAGTTGCGGCGCCGGCATCCGGACGCCGCCATCGTCGGCGAGGAGGCGGTGGCCGCCCAGCCGGCTCTGCTGGAGGGCATCGCCGGGCACGCCCACGCCTTCGTCATCGATCCCATCGACGGCACGCGCAACTACATCCAAGGCGATCCCAACTACGCCGTCATGATCGGCGAGCTGCGGCACGGCCAGGCCACCCGGGGTTGGATCTGGCAGCCCGAGTTCGGTGTCGCCCTGGTCGGGGAGCTCGGAGCCGGAGTGGAGCGCAACGGGGTCCGCCTGGCCGCTTTGGAGCGGACCGGTCCGCCCCGGGGCACGGCCACCATCAGCCGTCTGATCGGCTCACGGCACCCGTCCTTGGCCGACCCCATCCGCTCGTCTTGGTGGTGCGCCGGGGTCGACTACCCGATGTTGTTCGACGGTCGGATCGACTTCTGCTGCTTCAAGCCGCCCAAACCCTGGGACCATGTGCCGGGCGCGCTGATGGCGCGCGAGCTGGGCGGCGTGGTCCGGATCAGCCGCGGCCCCGAGTACCAGGCCGACGTCTCTAGAGGCGAATTGGTGGTGGCGGCCGACGCCCGCGTCTTCCAGACCGTGGAAGAGGTCATGGCGGCTTCCGGCGCCCCGACCGGCTGAGGAGGGCGACCGCGGTCCGACCGGGCTAGGCCGGCCGCCTAGGACGGCATGGGGCATCGCCGCGACGATGGGTCCGGCTCGGTGGCCTAGGCCGACTGAGGGCGCGACCGCGGTCCGACCGGCTTCGACCCGGTGGGTGGCCGAAGCCCGGCGCGGTGGCTCAGTCGCCCACCGTCAAAGAGTCGATGGCCGACCGGATGGCCTGCAAATCCTCGGTCTGGTCGGGCAAGGCGGTGCCGGTGACCCGCACGCTGTCCACCACCGTACCGCGCTCCACCACCGTGGTGGCCACCACCTGGACGATGGTGCCGATCTGGGGATGGACGTAGGCGAAGGGCAGGATGGACCAGACCCGCCCGCCGATGGTGGGCCGTTGGATCTCGGTCAGTTCGACCTCGGGCAGGCTCTGGGCGTAAGCCAGCAGGCTCTGCTCGGCTTGCTCATGGCTCAGACCGGGGCGATGCCGGGTGAAACCGACGATCAGATTGGCGGCGAAGACTTCCGGCCCGCGGTCGTGCAGGCCGGCCAACAGGGCGCCGTCGACGACCTGCCCGGCCCAGCCGTACGGCAGTTCGAAAGAGACCGTCGGGACGGCCGGGAACTGTTCGCTGGGGAATGTCAAAGTGGCCACGGTGATCCTTTACCAAGTGAAGATGCGCACCAAATCACGACCGAATTCCTTCGGGCTGAAGGAGACTCCGACCTTGATCTTGGCGCCGACGCCCAAGGCGGCTCCGAGCTCCAACTCTACGCCGATCTTGTCCAAGCTCAGGTCGGCCTTGGCCTTGGCGGTGGCGCCGACGCCGGCGATCACGCCGACTTTGCCGTTAGCTTCGACGCCCATGGCTTCCTGCCTGGTTTCGACGCTGGCTGTGGCGCCGGCCATGGCTCCAGCTTCGGCGCTGGCCTTGATCCCGTCCGGACCAGTGTCGACAGACGCTTTGGCCGAAGCCTCGGCTCCGGCCATGGCCTTGCCGGTGATCTCGTTGACGGAGGTTCCACCGAAAGTCTCATGTTTGACCGAGGCGTCCGCCCGAGCGCCGGCCATGGCCTCGGCCGAGGCCTTCGCTTCGGCGCCGAAGGCGTCGATGTGCAGGGAACCATTGGCTTTGGCCTGGGCTCCGGCCATGGCGCTGGCCGCACCGGACAGCTTGCTCTGGCCCAGGCCCTCGCCAATCGAGACCGATCCCTTGGCTGAGGCTTCGGCGCCGGCCATGGCGCTGGCCTCGCCTTTGGCCGTCAGATCAGTGGGGCCCAGCTTGACGCTGCCTTTGGCGCCGGCCCGGGCTCCGGCGAAGGCTCCGGCCTCGCCTTCGGCTTGGAACGGGCCGAGGTCGGTTTTGCCTTTGGCGGTCGCGCCGGCCCCGGCCCAAACCCCGGCTCCGGCGTCGAAACCGATCGAACCCGGGCCGGCCTGGGGGGTGAAGTAGCCCTGGGAGCCGGAACCGCTGTAGGTGTTGTTGGGGTTGAGCGGGCCGGCGCCGTAAGCCTGGCTGGTCTCGATCTGGGCTTGGGCCTCGCTGAAGAGCTTCTTCGACAGTTCTTGCAACATGGCCTGGGCCCGCGTCATCTGGGATCGTCCATCGGACTGCCATTGGTTCTGGAAGCGACGGGCGTCGGGGCCCTGCCAGGCTCGGTTGGCCTGGCTGACCAAAGACTCGAGGCGACGCTGGATGGCGGACAGGTCGCTGGCTTGGCCGGAGATCTCACGGGCGACGGTTTGAATCTGGGCGGGGCTCATGCCTGACCAAGTCATGGCGCCTCCTTCCGTGACGGGCGGGGCGGCGCGGCGATGATGGACCGCTCCCGCTTCAACGCCCAAATTAGTGCCAGGCCGGGGCGACCGCCAGGGGTAGGACTCCCCGCCCCGGGCCCGCCAGAGCGACCGTGGGCGGCCCCTTCGGAGCCATCTCCAGCCCGGCTGGGCGGAGCCGGAGGACGGCGTCCAGTGGTCTTGAATGGTCAGTGACGGCTGTATAGTCATCCTATGCTGACTATAGCTTCCCAGTTGGAGGTCTTGGGCCGCTTCGGCAAAGCATTGGCCGACCCGACCCGGGCCCGCATCCTGCTGGCTTTGTTGGTGGCTCCCAGCCATCCCGCCCAACTGGCCCGTGAACTGGGTTTGACTAGGACTAACGTCTCCAATCATCTGGCCTGTCTGCGGGGCTGCGGTCTGGTGGTGGCTCAGCCGGAGGGCCGGCGGACCAGGTACGAGATCACCCACGGTCGCTTGGCCCACGCCTTGCGCGACCTGGCCGAGGTCGACCTGGTGGTGGAGTCGGCCTGGCCTTGTCCAGATCGGGCGGCCGACCATCGGTCGGGGTCGATCCGGGCGCTGGCGGCGCCGGTCCGCCGAGCTCGGTCCGGCGCCTCGGCCGCTCAGGGCCGCGGCCTGTCGTCCCCGGTCTCCCGCCCATGACTCCGGCGGCTGCCCTGAGCCGGCGCCAGGTGTTGCGTCGGCGGGTGCGTCTGATCGTGGCCTTCACCATCGCCTACAACCTGATCGAGGCGGCGGTCTCGATCTGGGCCGGGTCCAAGGCCTCGTCGGCCGCCCTGCTCGGCTTCGGTTTGGACTCCTTGGTCGAGGTCCTGTCCGCCGCCGTGGTGGCTTGGCAGTTCGCCCAGCCCGACCCGGAGCGCTGGGAGAAGCCGGCCCTGCGCGCCATCGCCGTGGCCTTCTTCGCCTTGGCCGCCTACGTCACGGTCTCGGCCGTCTTGGCTCTGGCCGGGGTGACCCGGGCCGAGCACTCGGCCGTCGGGCTGGTCATCGCCGGGCTGTCGAGCTTGATCATGCCGGTGGTCTCCGGGCTGGAGCGCCGGGCCGGACGGGAGTTGGGCTCGGCCACGGTGGTGGCGGACTCCAAACAGACCCTGATCTGCGCCAGTTTGTCGGTGGCGGTCCTGGTCGGACTGCTCCTCAACCTGGTTTGGGGCTGGTTCTGGGCCGACTCGGTGGCAGCTTTGGTGATCGCCGGTTTCGCCGTCCGTGAGGGGTGGGAGGCCTGGCGGGGCGACAGCTGCGCCACCTCGGTGGGCCGGTTGATGGAGGACGACGCCAAGGCCGAGTGAGCGCGACGGGCGGCGGTCAGTCCGGCGGCGGCGCGGTCGAGTCGCGCACGAACAACTCAGGACTGATCAGGACCCGGTGGACGGTGCGGGCGGGTTCGGCCAAGCGCGCCACCATCAGGGCGACGGCGGTCTGGCCGATGGACTCGCGGGCGGGGCGGACGGCGGTCAGGGCCGGGCTGAAGAGGGAGGCCACCTCGTCGTCGTAGGCCACCAGCGAGATGTCCTGAGGCACGGTCAGGCCCCGGGCCTCCAACTGCTGGACCAGATTCATGGCCTCGCGGTCGGAATGGACTAACAGCCCGGTCACGCCGGCGGTCGTCAGCCGGTCGATGACCTCTTCCAAAGCGGCGGTGAAACCGGCTTGGCGGTTGTCGGGAATGTCGAAGGCCAGGGCCTGGCGGGCGGTCAAGCCCTGTTCGGCGCAGGTTTGGCCGAAGCCGGTCGCGATGCCCTCGGCGTGGGGGCTGGTCGGAGTCGAGACCAAGGCCAAGCGGCGGTGGCCCAGGGCCAACAGGTGGCGCACCGCCATGGCGGCGCCGAGGGGAAAATCGGTGGTGACCGACTCCAGCGGCAGCCCGGTCGAGGTCAAGACGGCCTGACGCTCGACTAGGACCGAGGGGGTGGCCTGGGAATGGATCCATTCCAGCACCTCCTCGGCTTGGGGGCCGTCGATGTTGGGGGCGATGATGACGCCGACGCAGTCGGGCGAGTCGTAGATCGGCCGCAGCGTGGGTCGCTCGTCGACACTCTCGTAGGAGCCGCCCCGGAGCAGGAATTGCAAACCGTGGCTGCGCGCCATGGCCTCGGCGCTGCGCGCCACCGTCGGCCAGTAGAAGTCGAGGGCGGGCACGAACATGGCCAAACGGGCCCCCGGACGCCCGTTCCAAGCCACCGCCTGGGTCAAGCTGCCCTCGATCCCGGCGGCCGGATCGGCCGTCACGATGGCTCTGGCGCCGCCGTGCAGGCGTTCGACCAAACCCGCCTCCTCCATCAAGGCCAGGTCGCGGCGCACGGTGGTGGGGGTGACGTTGAGGACGCCAGCCAAGTCGGCGATACGGCTGGAGCCGTTGCGGACCAGGGTGTCCCAGATCACGGCCCGGCGCTGGTCCGGCAACTCGCGCCCAGCGGGTGTCATCGGCCACTCCTCGATCCGTCGGTCTGGTCAGGACAGCTTAGCTTGGCAGTGGCGGCCGATGTGCGATTGTGATCATTTCCGAACTCAGCGGTTCGATCGAGATCGGGGCCGATCACTTGGGCGACGTCGGTCGGACCGGCCGGGGTTGGGTGGGGCGGTCAGAGCGCGGGATCGCTCCGACGGCGAGTCTGGATCAAGGGCAAAGGGGCCCGCCGGGGTCCGCGGGCGCGTAGTTCGGCGTAGGCCAAGGCGATGCCGCGTTCGGCCGTGGCCCGGTCCCAGGGCCATTCCAACTGGTCGTGGTGGTAGATCTGCTCTGGGGCCAGGCCCTGGTGGTAGGCCCACTCGGTCTGTCCCCAGATGGCGGCCAGGCCGGCGCGCTGATGGCCGACCTGCCAGGGCTCGGCCACAGGGCCGTGGCCGGGCGCCACCAGGGTGTTCGGCTTCAGGATGGCCCACAGGCTGTCCAGGCTCTTGACCCAGCCGTCGACCGAGGACTCGGAGTCGAACTGGGGTGGCCCGGCGGTCTCGATCAGATCGCCCACGAAGATGACGTCGGCCCCGGGCAGCGCCACCACCAGGTCGCCGCGGGTGTGGGCCGGCCCGAAATGGGCCAGCTCCATCACCTGCCCGGCCCCCAAATCGCGCACCGCGATCAGGCCGATGGTCTGGGAGGGGCCGGGCAGGCGGTCCAGCTCCAGGCCGAGGGAACGGGCGGCCCGCTGGGCCTCGTCGCCGCGTTGGGCCGACTGGCAGTCCTGTTGGCCGATCGTCTCCAGGTCGGCGAAGGCGGCCAAGCCGAAGCTGTGGTCCCAGTGGCCGTGGGTCAGCGCCACCCCGGCCAGCGGCCGGTCGCTGACGGCGGCCGCCGCCGCCCGGATCGACTCGCCCTGGGCCGGGCTGGAGCCGCAGTCGATCAACCAAGCCCGCTCCGGGCCCACCACCAAACCGACGTTGACTGACTCGGGCTCGGCCACCAGAAGATGGACGCCAGGGCGCACCTGCTTGAACTCCACCCCGTCAGCCTAATCGCAGTGCCTCCGACCGGGTCCGCCCGGTGACCGGGCCACCGGGCCGCCGCGTCGCGCCGACAGCGGTCGCGGGAACGGTAGACTGGCACTCGATCAGTGCGAGTGCCAGGAGGAAGGCCATAGTGGACGATCGCAAGCTAGCCGTCCTGCGGGCCATCGTGACCGACTACGTGCGCAGTCGCGAGCCGGTCGGCTCGCGCGCCCTGGTCGAGCGCCACCGCCTCGACGTCTCGCCGGCCACCATCCGCAACGACATGGCGGCCCTGGAGGAAGAGGGCTACATCGCCCAGCCCCACACTTCGGCCGGCCGCATCCCGACCGACAAGGGCTATCGCCTCTTCGTCGACCGGCTGGCCCAGGTCAAGCCGCTGTCGCGGGCCGAGCGGGGGGCCATCTCGGCCTTCCTGGCCGGGGCGGTCGACCTGGACGACATCGTGACTCGGACGGTGCGCCTGCTGGCCAAGGTCACCAGCCAGGTCGCCATCGTGCAATATCCCGTGGTGGCCTCGGCCGTCATCCGTCAGGTCGACCTGATCCGTTTGAACGGCTCCAGGGGTTTGGTCGTGCTGGTCAACTCGGCCGGAGCGGTGCGGCAATATCACGTTGACTTAGGCGACTGCGACGACGGCGACCTGGTCGGCCTGCGCGATCGTTTGAACCGAACCGTGGCCGGGCTGACGCCGGGCCAGGCGGCCAACCGGCTGGGCGGCCTGATCGATCAAGTCGAGCCGGAGTCGCGCCCGTTGACGGCCAATCTGGTGGCCGGCCTGGCCGACCTGCTGGGGGGCGACCCCACCACCCGCGTGGTGGTGGGTGGAGTCGGCAATCTAGCTCGTTTCGCCGATCAGTTCGAGACCGCCATCAAACCGGTTCTGGAAGCCTTGGAGGAGCAGGTCGTGCTGTTGCGTCTGCTGGGCGAGGCCACCAGCGAGGTGACGGTCAGGATCGGCCAGGAGAACGAGCACGCCAACTTGGCCGCCGCCTCTGTGGTGGCCAGCGGCTACGGCGACTCGGACGAGAGCTGGGCCAGTCTGGGCGTGGTCGGCCCGACCAGCATGGACTATCCTTCCACGATGGCCTCGGTCAGAGCCGTCGCCCGATACGTCAGCCAGATCTTGGCCGAAGGATGAGATGAGTTCCGACTATTACGCCACGCTGGGCGTCGGGCGTGACGCCAGCCCGGAGGACATCAAGAAGGCCTACCGCAAACTGGCTATGAGGTACCACCCCGACGTGGCCAGCGAGCCGGAGGCGGCTGAGAAGTTCAAGCAGATCGGCGAGGCCTACGAGGTGTTGTCCGATCCGTCCAAACGCGATTTGTACGACCGGGGCGGCGACCCGCTGCAGAGCGGCGGCGGTTTCGCGCCCGGCTTCGGCGGCTTCGACTTCTCCACCATCGTCGACGCCATGTTCGGCGGCGCCGCCAGCGCCCGCGGCCCCCGTTCCCGGGTGGCCCGGGGCCAGGACCGCCTGGAGCGGGTGCGGTTGTCGCTGGTCGAGGCCGCCTTCGGCTCCACCTGCGAGCTGCGGGTCGACTCGGCCGTGGTCTGCCCGACCTGCGGCGGGGCCGGTTCGGCCGACGGGGCCGCCCCGGTGGCCTGTTCGCACTGCCACGGTCGGGGCGAGATCAGCCAAGTCAAACGCTCCTTCATCGGCGACATCCGGACCTCGTCCCCTTGCCCGGCCTGCCGCGGCTTCGGCAGCGTCATCGAGCACCCCTGCTCGGACTGTTACGGCGAGGGGCGGGTGCGGGCCCAGCGCACGGTCACGGTCAAGGTCCCGGCCGGTGTCACGACCGGCAACCGCATCCGTTTGGAGGCCCACGGCGACGTCGGCCCGGGCGGCGGTCCGGCCGGCGACCTCTACGTCGAGCTGGCGGTGGCCGAACACGAGCTGTTCTCCCGCCAGGGCGACAATTTGGAGGCCACCTTGGAGGTGCCGATGACGGCCGCCGCTTTGGGGGCCACGGTCGAGATGCCGACCCTGGACGCCGAACGGGAGGACGCCGAGCCGGAGGAGACCCTGGTCGAGATCGAGATCAAAGCCGGCTCCCAGTCCGGCGCCCGCGTCGTGGTGCGAGGCCGCGGGGTGCCCAAGCTGCGCGGGCGGGGGCGGGGCGACCTCGGCGTCACCATCATGGTGCGCACGCCGACTGAATTGGACGAGCCCCAACGCGCTTTGCTCAACCAATTGGCCGACCTACGCGGCGAGCAGACCCCGATCCTGCGCCCCAAGTCGGCCAAGGGCGTCTTCAGCCGCCTGAAGGAGGCTTTCTCCGGGTGAGCGACGGCTTCTTCTTGGCCGACCTGCCCGAGCGGCTGGTCCTCGGTTCGACGGTCGAGTTGACCGGTCCCGAGGCCCATCACGCCGGCGTCGTGCGCCGACTCCAGCCGGGCGAGGTCGCGACCGTGGCCGACGGGGCTGGTCGGGGCGTGCGCGGGCCGGTCCAACAGGTGGCGCCCGGTTCGGTCCGCCTCAGCGTGGCCGAAATCTTGCTGGACCAGGTCGCCCGGCCGCCCATCACGGTGGTCCAGGCCTTGCCCAAACAGGACCGAGCCGAGTTGGCGGTCGATCTCATGACCGAGGTCGGGGTCGACGTCATCGTGCCTTGGCAGGCCGCCCGGTCGGTCGTGCGTTGGTCCGGCCCGAGAGCGGACAAGGCCCTCGAACGCTGGCGTTCCAGCGCCCGCCAGGCCTCCAAACAAGCCCGCCGCTTGACTGTGCCGACGGTGGCCGAGCTGGCCTCGACCGCCCAGGTGGTCGAGTTGGTGGCCCGAGCCGGTCAGGCCGTGGTCTGCCACGAGGCGGCCCAACAGCCGATCAGCCAGCTGCGGCCGGCGCCGGACAGCCCGCTGGTCTGCGTCATCGGCCCGGAGGGTGGTCTGGGCCCGGACGAGCTGGCCACCTTGGCCCAGGCCGGGGGCGTCGTCGTCAGCTTGGGCCCGACCGTGCTCAGAACCTCGACCGCCGGGGCGGTGGCGGTCGCCGCCCTGCGTCTGCTGACGGAGTTGGGCCGATGAGCGGTTCGCCGGTCCGACCCCAGCCGGAGACGGGACCGCCACCGGAGACGGCCCCGGCCCCTCCCGGCGGATTCGGTTTCCAGGTCGGCGTCAGGCTGGACGATCAGCCCGGCCGGACCGGTCTGATCCGCACCCCGCACGGTTCGATCGCGACGCCGGCCTTCATCGTGGTCGGCACCCGCGCCACGGTCCGGGCGGTCCAGCCCCGTGACTTGGTCGAGTTGGGGGCCCAGGCCGTCTTGGCCAACGCCTACCACCTCTACCTCCAGCCCGGCCCGGAGTTGGTCGAGCAGGCCGGCGGCCTGGCCGCCTTCATGGGCTGGCCCGGGCCGACCATGACCGACTCGGGCGGTTTCCAGGTCCTCAGCCTGGGCGCCGGTTTCAAGAAGGTGTTGGCCATGGACACGGCCGGTCTGGTCGACGACGACGTCATCGCCCCGGGCAAGGACCGTCTGGCCCGGGTGGACGACGACGGCGTCACCTTCAAATCGCACCGCGACGGCTCGTCGCACCGCTTCACCCCCGAGGTCTCGATGCGGATCCAGCACCAGCTGGGGGCCGACGTCATCTTCGCCTTCGACGAGTGCACCACCTTGATGAACAGCCGGGCCTACCAGGAGCGTTCGCTGGAACGGACCGAGGCTTGGGCCGGCCGCTGTCTGGCCGAGCACGCCCGCTTGACGGCCGAACGGGCGGCGCGGCCGTACCAAGGGCTCTTCGGAGTCGTCCAAGGGGCGCAACACGAGGATTTACGACGCCGTGCCGCCCGGCGGCTGGCCGAGCTGGAGGTCGACGGCCAGACCTTCGACGGCTTCGGCATCGGTGGGGCCCTGGAGAAGGAGAACTTGGGTCGGATCTGCCGTTGGGTGACGGACCAGCTGCCGGCGGACAAGCCGCGCCATCTGCTCGGCATCGCCACTCCGGAGGACCTCTTCGCCGGGATCGAGGCTGGGGCGGACACCTTCGACTGCGTCAACCCCTCCCGCACCGCCCGCAACGGCGCCATCTACACCCAGACCGGGCGCTACAACGTCGACACCTTGGCCAACCGGCGCGCCTTCGAGCCCCTGGAGCCGGGTTGTGACTGTTCGACCTGCGCCCAACACAGTCGGGCCTATCTGCACCACCTGGCCAAGTCCAAGGAATTATTGTTCTACACCCTGGCCACCATCCATAACGAGCGCTTCACGGTCCGCCTGGTCGACGACATCCGCCATTCCATCGAGCAAGGTTTCTTCAAAGACTTCCGGGCCGACTTCCTGGGTCGCTACCTGTCCGGCCGCCGGGCCGGCTGATCCCTTTCAGGCCGGGCCGGGTTCGCCCGGCGTCGGCCCCGGGTCTCGATCTGGGTCCGCTCCATGGCCACAGGCTTCCATTCGAGGTCAGGTTATGGCTAATCTGAACACCAGAGCCACTAATCCGCAAAGTACGCCATTAGTGGACAAAAAAGTACATATCGCAAGGAAGCGGTGCCATGTTCTCGACCTCCCCGCCCCGGCCCGGCGCCGGGCCCAGCTCCTCCCCGCGGTCGCGGCGTTCGGCCAGCCGGCTGGTGGCCGGTCTCGGGCTGGCCCTGGTGGCCGGTCTGCTGACTCCCGGGTTGTCGGCCGCCCCGGCCGCGGCCGATCCGGTCGCTTTGGCGCCAGCTCCGGACGGTTCGGTCTGGCTCGATGTGGACGGCCAGCCGATCAAAGCCCACGGTGGCTCGGTGGTGGCGGTCGAAGAGGCCCGGGTCGGCCTCGACATCACCGGCGACGGAGCCCAGGACCAAACAGTCTGGCTGTGGTACGGAGAGGACAAGACCGACGCCACCCGTCCGGTCAACGGCGTGCGTGGCTATTGGTCGACCGACCTGTTGAACTGGCACGACATGGGCTTGGTCCTGCCCACCCACCAGTTCTTCACCCTCAAGGTGGCCGGTTCCCGGGTCGAAGTCGACTCGGTCAAGGTCGACGCCATCAAAACCACCGCCAATAAGACGGCTCCGGACGGCCAGACCAGCCAAGCCGAGATCGACCGGGCCCGGGCCTTCGTCGCCCCCTACGTCGAGAGCTGGGCCGACCAAGCGGCCGGAGTGGCCGCCACTTACGACGAGGCCAACTTGGCCAACGCCAGCTACCGGTTGAACGGCAATGTCAACATCATGGAGCGGCCCAAGCTGCTGTGGAACGCCAAGACCGGCCAGTTCGTCATCATCTACCACGCCGACGGTCCGCTGCCGGACAACGCCGATCTGGTGAATTGGGTGGCCGGCGGCGGCGACCCGGCCGATCAGAATGTGGGCAGCCGATACTCCCTGGCCGAGATCGGCTTCGCCGTCTCGGACACGCCCTTCGGACCGTTCAAGCTGGTCAACACCACCAAGATGAACTGGGCGCCGGGCGTGCCCAACGCCGGCCGCGAGGGCGACTCGCGCGACATGACGGTGTTCCAGGACGCCGGCGTCCACACGGTCGACCCGCTGGCCGACGACGCCTACGCCGTCTACTCCTCGGAGATGAACAAGTGGATGTACATCTCCCGCCTGAACGCCGAGTACACCGGCCCGCTGGCGGAAGGCGACGCCGCCCAATTGGGGCTGGACTTCTCCAACCGGGTGTTGCCCGACGTCAACCGTGAGGCTTCCAGCGTCTTCAAATACGACGGCTGGTACTACATGCTGACCTCCGGCACCGACGGCTGGAATTCGACCGCCGTCGTCGCCTACCGTTCCCAATCCATGATCACTCCCACCGAGGCCGTGCTGGGGAATAACAACGGCAACCCGGCCCAGGGCCAGTGGACCCGGCTCGACCCGGCCAACCCCTGCGTCGGCCTGACCGGCCGCTCCGGCGTCGGCGTGGCCGACCCCGGTCGCTGCTTCGACTCCCAACCCACCTTCGTGATCGCCCTCGACCAAGACCAGGGCCAGTTCATCTACATGGGCGACCGCTGGATCACCGAGTCGAACGGCTCGGCCGGCGAGCGGTCGCGTTACGTCTGGGCGCCGATCCAAGTCGACCCCGGAAGTGATTCCATCACGGTCGAGAACGTCGGCCCCTGGGATCCGGCCAACGCCAGCCTGTACCGCCCCTTGGGGACCTCCCAACCCCTGGCCTTCCAAGCCCGGCCGGAGGAGCGGGCCAGCTTCGACCCGGTCTTCGCCGTCGAGTTGGACGGCCAGACCCACCCCGACCTGACCGCCACCTGGTCCGCCGCCAGTTTGGACGCCGCTTTCGCGGCCGGCGGCTGGCGCACCATCGTGGGACACGTCGACACTCCCGGGCCCTTGCTCGGCCGTTACCTGACCGCTTCGTTGAAAGTGGCCTCCGACAATGTCTGCGGCCAGGCCGTCTTGATCTCGGCCTCCTTCCACCAGACCTCCTACGGCGAGTTCCCGGCCGGCTTGGCCTGTGACGGCGACTCCGCCACCGCTTGGTCGACCTGGGCCTCCAGCGCCGCTCGGCCGGACCAGGTCGTTTTGACCTTGGAGTTCGCCGCCGACTTCGACCTGCGCCAGGTCGCCTTCACCAACAGCGAGGGGACCATCGCCAGTCTGGCCGTGGAGTGGCGCGACTCGGCCGACGGTCTCTGGCGGGCCAGTTCGGCCGGCTCGGTGACGCCCCAACCCAACGATGTCGCCACCGTGGTCGAGTTCGACCCGGTGGTGGCCGACGGTCTGCGGCTGGTCTTCCAGACGCCGGGCTCGTACCTCAAGATCCCCGAGCTGCAGGTCATCGGCCAGGCCAGCCTGGTCAACCTCTGCCAGGAGCTCGGGACCGTGGTCGAGGCCGACTTCCATCAGACCAACTACGGGACCTTCCCGGCTGGCTTGGCCTGCGACGGCGACAGTTCCACCGCTTGGTCGACCTGGGCCTCGTCCGGCCAAGGACGCGACCAGGTGACCTGGTCGGCCCGATGGTCCGACCCGCACCAGGTCGGCCAGGTCGCCTTCACCAACACCGAAGGGTCCATCGCCGCGGTCGCGCTGCTGTGGCGCGACGCCGCCGGCCTCTGGTCCCCGACCAGCGCCCAGGCCGCCGCCGTGGCGGCCAATCAGAGCCTGACCACGATCCACTTCGACCCGGTTCCGGCCACCGGGCTGCGCTTGGTCTTCCAAACGCCGGGCTCGTACCTCAAGATCGCCGAACTGGCCATTCCGGGCCGACCGGTCGATCCCGATCCCGAACCCGATCCTGACCCCGTCACGCTGTCGCAGCCGACGTTGATCTGCGACGGCGACGTCCAAACGGCCGAGGCGGGCCAGATCTGTCAGGTCCACCTGACCGTGACTCCGTCCGACAGTCCGGTCAGCTACCTCTGGTTCGGCGACGGCGGCCACCTGCTGTCCGGCGCCTCGGGCGACTCGTACACCATCCGCCCGTCCGACCTGGGCCGTGACATCACGGTCAAGGTCTTGGCCGGCCCGCCTGGCCAAGAGCAGATCAAGTACTCCAACCACGTCGTGGTGCGCGGGACGCTGGTGACGCGGGCCAATCTGCCGCCCACCGCCCAGGTGGGGGAGACTTTGACCTTGGACCTGGCGCTGCTGCCGACCACGGCCGAGATCACTTACGCCTGGTTCCGGGGCCAGTCGCTGATCGCCGGGGCCACCGGCCCCTCCTACACCGTCTCCGCGGCCGACGCCGGCGGTCAGATCGTCAAAGTCAAACTGACGGTGACGGCGCCGGGCTCAGCCCCGGTCGTGCGTTACAGCAGCGGCGCCCAGGTGGACGGCGTCCCGGCTCCGACCGTGTCCGGCTTGACTCTGGCCGTGGCCGGGGCGCTGGCTCCGGGGCGGGCCGTCACGGCCCAGGCCCAGTCCAGCCCCAGCTCGGCCCAGGTCGCCTACGCCTGGTTCCGAGACAGTCTCTTCTTGGCTTCGACGACCGGTCCCAGCCACGTCTTGACGGCGGCCGACCAGGGCCATGACATCATCGTCAAGTTGACTTTGACGGTTCCGGGCTTCGAGCCGGTGGTCCGCTACGCCCGGCTGAGCGTGCCAGCCGCGATCTGATGTCTGAAAATGTTCGAAAAAATTCTATTCTGGAATACCTTGCGCTAGCTTGTCCTTATCCTCTAGATTCGGTCCCATGATGGTCACCGCCGATCATGCCCCATCCGCGTCCCGACTCGAACCAAATCAAACATAAGTCGACCTCTAACAGAGTAAAGAAGGTTGTTTCGTGTTGTTCCAGCGATCCAGGCTCACCAAAGCCTCCCTCAGCGTCCTATCGGCCTTCGCCTTGGCGGTCGGCCTGCTGGCCATTGCGCCAAACGGAATTGCTCACGCTGACGATCCCCCCCCCCTGACCGATTTGACTCTGCCTGAAGGCACGGTCACCTGGCAAGAATTACTGGTCGACGGCGACGACGTCGAGCGCGGCGAGGACGGCACTCCATACAACACCTTCGGCGGTTTCGGGGCGGTCTCCTGCAATAACACATCTAACTTGTTGATCGACTACAAGGAGGAGAGTCCGGAGGCCTACTGGGCCATCATGAACGCGCTGTTCAACCCGGACAGCGGCGCCGGCCTGCGCCACATCAAGGTCGAGATGGGGGCCGACTCCAATTCCTCCTCCGGCGCCGAGCCGGCCACCAAACGGACCCAGGACGAGCCCGCCAACGTGCTACGCGGGGCTGGCTTCTGGTTCATCGCCGACGCCCTGAGCATCAACCCCGAGATCGAGATCGAGGCCCTGCGTTGGGGCGAGCCCAGCTGGACCGGCAACGACTACGCCAAGCGGTACCAGTGGTACAAAGAGACCATCGACGCGGCCTATGACGTCTTTGGCGTCGAATTCGACTGGATGAGCCCGTCTCAGAACGAGATCGGCGGCGGTTCCACCTCGCAATCGGCCTACACCGCCGAACTGCGCTGGGTGGTCCAGTTCGCCAAGTGGCTGGAGCGTGACGCCACGGCGCCGGACGCCCGTTACGACTACAACAAGATCCAGATCGTGGCCATGGACTCCTACCGCAGCGGGGCCGCCGCCGCCGCGGCCGTCCTGGCCAACGCCGAGGCCCTGCAGTACGTCGACGCCTTCGGTTACCACTACGACATCGAGGGCGCCGCCGCCATCACGACCTTGAACAAGCAGTACGGCATGCCGATCATCGACTCCGAGGCCGTCGCCCCCATGATCGACCCGCAGTACCGCCTGACGGTCGACCCCACCCGGGGCGGCATCGGCGGCACGGTCGGCGCGGTCGACATCGCCGAGCGTTTCATCGCGGCCTACCGCTGGACCGGCGGCAACGCCGCCTCGGACGCCAACCCGGCCCACATGACCACCTTCTTGTTCCAGCCCGCCATCTCGGCCATGTACGAGGGCGCCCAATATCTGCCCAAGCATCTGATGCGGGCCTCCGACCCCTGGTCCGGTTACTGGGAGGGCGACGTCGGCTTGGTGGCGGTGCGCCACTACCAGCAGTTCATGGACAAGGGCTGGGAATACATCGAGTCCGCCACCTGGGCCGACGGGACCAAGGGCGACGGCGGGGTCAACGTCGACACCGCCACCACGGCGGTCATGACCACCCGCACCCCGGCCGCCGACCCGGGCCCGGTCGAGTTCTCGCAGGTCTATCCCAACAACACCTCCAAGCAGCGTTACTACGAGGTCAAGGTGGCCCGACTGGGCGAGACCGGCCGTCCGCTCCACGCTTGGCAGACCGTCGGCCCCCAGGCCGGACAGAGCTACGACGCCAACTACTTCCAGAAGATCGGCTACTTCGCGCCGGTCGACCAAGAGGAGATCGACGGCGTGATCTGGGACGTCTACCGCATCGACGTCAAGCCTTGGTCGATCCTGACCGTCTCGACCTTGCCGGACGGCCTCAACGGTTCCACCGAGTCCTACCAACCGGGCGACTTCGCCCCCAGTGCGGCCGACACTCCGCTGGCCCTGCCCTACAGCGACGACTTCGAGTACGCCGACTATCCCACCGTCCAGGTGGCCGGCCAGGACATGACTTACATCGAGCGTCGGGGCGGCAGCCCGCGCTACACGGCCGACCAGAACGGCGCCTTCGAGGTGGTCGACAGCGGCCAGGCCGAGCATGGTTTCGTCCTGCGGCAGCAGAACACCGCCGTCACCCGCGGCTACGCCTGGAACGTCTGGAGCGGCGGGTCGCAGAATTCGCTGGTCACGACTGAGCCGACCACCGTGCTGGGCGAGCAGGAGTGGGCCAACTACAAGGTCAGCGCCGACTTCAAGCACGACCTGGTGGTGCTGAACTCCAACCTGGCCAACTACGCCTCGCTGGGTCTGCGTCAGACCTACGCCCGGGGCGGCGACCAGGCCTCTTACGCCATCCGGGTCTACAGCGACGGCCGCTGGCAGCTGCGTCGTTACGACTCTCCGGTCGCCTCCGGCACCGTCTTCATGTTCGACCCCAGCCAATGGCACGACTTCGCCATCTCGGCTGACGAGAACGTCATCACGGCCTGGGTCGACGGCCAGCAGTTGGCTCAGTACACCGACACCGCCGCCGGTCCGACCATGGCTGGACGACTGGCCCTGGGCTCCGGCTATTACAACACCTTGTTCGACAACCTCGAAGTCACGCCGATCACCGACGCGGCCTGGGAGGCGACCAAGATCGACGACGCCGACGCCCGTATCACCTACTCCGCCTTCACCTGGGAGCAGGCCGGCTACGCCCACTACAACCGGACCCGGCACCTGGTCAGCAATGGCCGCTCCTTCAGCTTCGCCTTCGACGGCACCGGGATCAACCTGACTGGTAGCACCAGCGCCTCTCAGCTGTCCGTCAGCGTCGACGGCGGCGCCGCTCAGACGGTCCAGATCGCCCAGGTCGGCGACCGTCGGACCTCGTACTGGTTGCGCGGCTTGAGCGACGGCCCGCACACCTTCTCGGCCACCGTCACCCAGGGCACCTTCACCTTGGACAGCGTCGAGATCCTGCACGGCGGGGCCACGGTCGCCCCGCCCGACGTGCCGGACGCCGAGCGCCCGGTGACGGTGACCGAGACCCTGCCCCGCTACGCCGTCTTGGTCGACGGCACGCTCGAGCTGCCGGCCCAGGTCCAGGCCACCTCCGCCGCCGGCGGCGCCATCGCGGCCGACGTGACCTGGCAGATCCCGGCCGGCGCCTTCGCCACGGCCTGGGCGCAGGTGGCCGTGGAAGGCTCCTTCGTCAACAATCCGACGCTCAAGGTGCTGGCTCAGGTCGAGGTCGTGCCGCCCGGCGCGGTCTACTTCCTGGACGCCAACGCCCCCGCCGTCGGAGCCGACGCCGTGGCCTACCCGGCCGTGGCCGCCCTGCTGGCCGGCGCCGGCACGCCACTGTTGAACACCGTGGCGGACCAGAACTGGTCGACCGGAGCGGATTGGGGTTGCGAAACCACCTCGGCCAAGGGCCGGCTCAACGAGCAGCCCTACGACAAGACTCGTGAGACTGGCCGTTACGGCGACAATATGGTCTGCCGCTTCACGCTGCCGGCCGGCGACTGGGTCCTGACCTCGGCCCACACCGAGTGGTGGACGGTCGGCTCCGGCAAGACGCGGGCCGCCGATGTGAAGGTGTCGGACGGCGTCAGCGAGACCGCCCTGGGCTCGTACTCCTTCCCCAACGGCTCGATCGGTCAGAGCAAGGTCTTGTCCGGCCAGTTCAGCCTGAGCCAGCCGACCACCATCGTCTACACCAACGTCAAGACCTCGACTGAGAGCCCGGCGCTCAGTTGGATCGGCATCGCGGCGCTGGCCACCTCCAGCCCGACGGTCGACCGCTCGGTCCTGGCCGGACTGTTGGAACAGGCCCAGAACTCGCCGGCCATCGCCTACACCGCCGAGTCCTGGCAGTCGTTGCGCCAGGTCGCCCTGTCGGCCAAGGCCGTCCATGACGACCCGGCCGCGACCCAGGGCCAGATCGACCAGGCCGCCACGGTCCTCGGCCAGGCCTTGGACCAACTGGTCGAGGTGGCCTACCAGACCTTGCCCGACTACCGCATCGCCGCCTACGTGGGCCAGGCGCCACAACTGCCCGGCACTATCGCCTTGCGCACCATCTCCGGGCAGACCGAAGAGATCCCAGTGGTTTGGCAGTCGGTCGACCCGGCCGCCTTCGCCACGCCCTACAGCGCCGTCAGCCTGACCGGCCAGGCCGGGCTGATCCCGGTCACTCTGGTGGTCGAGGTGGTGCCGGAGGATCTGGTCTACTTCATCGACGCCAACGCCTTCCCCGGCTCTCACACCGACGGCTACGGGGCCGACTCGCCGGCTTGGCTGGCGGTGGAGTCCCTGCTGGGCGAGCAGCTGATCAACCAGACGCCGGACCAGTTCTTCCCTGACCCGGACCCGGGGCAGAGCTTCGGCCTGTCCTCGACCCGGGGCAGCACGAACGGCAACACCAATCCCAAGACGCCGGCCGGCGGGCTCTACGACAAGTACTGCACCACCGGTTGGTACGTGGCTGGCTCCGCTTCCACCTATCGCAACTCCACCGCCGACTACAAGATCTGGCTGCCGGCCGGCGACTGGACGCTGACGGCCGGCTTCTGCGAATGGTGGAACGGCCGCAACATCCGTCCCAGCGTGACGGCTGAGAACGTCACCAGCACCGGTCCGGACGTCTCCGTCCAGGGGATCGGGGCCAAGGGTTCCTCCGACATCAGCTTCTCCCTGGTCGAACCCGGCTACGCCACCTTCAAAGTTTTGATGGTGCCGGGCGGCAATCAGCTGCCGGTCCTGAGCTGGGTGGCGGTCTCCGCCACCGTCGACCGGGCTGGCCTGGCCGCCGCCATGGCCGCCGCCGAGGCCCTCGACGAGCAGCTCCACACGGCTGACTCGTGGGAGCCCCTGGCCCAGGCTTTGGCTTCCGCCCAGGCTTTGCTGGACGACCCGGGGGCCGGCAAAGACCAGGTGGCCGCCGCCATCGCGCAGCTGACCGAGGCCATCGGCGGACTGGTGGACGCCCGCCAGCCGCTGTCCGAATTGGTCGACCAACTGTCCGGTCTGACCCCGACGACGTACACCTTCGCTCCTTGGCAGACCTTCGCCTTGGCCCTGGCCCAGGCTTGGGCGGTGCTGGACGGCGAACCGGTCACCCGGGACGTGGTGGCGGCTCAGATCGAGCAGCTGAACGCCGCCCAGGCCGGGTTGGTGCTGCGCGTGACCGTGCAGCCGCCGGTTCTGAGCGTCGCCTCCGGGCAGGTCGTGGACGGCCTGTTGCGGGGCCAGGTGGGCGACACCGTGTCGCTGTCGGTGACGGTCGATCCGGTCGAGGCCGATCTGACCTATCTCTGGTTCCGCGGAACCTCGGTGATCGGGGCGGCCACCGGCCAGTCGAGTTACGTCCTGCAGCCGGCCGACGCCAACGCCATCATCCAGGTCAAGGTCATCGCCAGTCTGCCGCAGGGCGAGACGGTGACGAAGTACTCCAACTGGGTCACGGTCGGCCAGTATCTGACCGTGACGGAGCTGTCCTTGAGCGGATCGGGCCAGATCGGCTCGCCGCTGACGGTGACGGCCGCCGCCACGCCGGACGGGGTCACGGTCGCGTACGACTGGTTCCGCGGCGTCAGCTACATCGGCCAGGCCAAAGACGCGACCTCTTACACCGCCCAAGCGGCCGACGCCGGTCAGGCGATCAAGGTCAAGGTGACCTTCAGCAAGGGCTCTTGGACGTTGGTGCGCTACACCGACCCCGTCCTGATCGAGGACCTCATCAAGGTGACGGCCACCCCGACCCTGTCCGGCGCGGCCGAGATCGGTTCGACCTTGACCGCCCAGATCGGGTTCACGCCGGCTGAGGCCGAGGCGCGGTACGACTGGTACCGGGTCAACGACCAAGGCACGGCGGTCTTCATCGTGACCGGTCCGGCCACCTACCTGGTGCGGGCGGCCGACGCCACCCACACCATCAAGGTCAAGGTGACTTTGTCGGCCGAGGGCATGGACCCAGTGGTGCGTTATTCGCTGGCCAGCGACCAGGTGCCGGGCCAGCCGGCTCCGGCGGTCAACTCGGTGGTCTTGGCTCAGAACGGCGGTGTGGCTCAGGCCACGGTCGATCTGACTCTGCCGCCCGGGGCCTCGGTGCGATACGACTGGTACCGCGGGACGACCTATCTGAACGGTGTGACCGGTCTGTCCTACGCCGTGCAGGCGCAGGACGTGGGGGCGGATTTGAAGGTCAAGGTGACGGTTTCGGCGCCTGACTTCGCTTCCGTGGTGCGTTATTCGCTGCCTCTGCGGGTGGTCAGCCCGGGCCATTAGCCCGGGTCGATCGAGGCGGGTCGTCCGCCCCTGAAATGACAACTCAGTCCTGGTTGGCCGCCAGCCTCACCGTGGCCGGGACCTGGTCCAAAGTCCGCTGGCTGATCATAGCCGCAGTGGTCTTGGTCCTGGCCACGGTGGTGGCGGCGGGCCGGGTCAGACAGCGTCTGATCCGGCGCCGCCGAAGGAGTGGAAGATGAAAAGAATCGGTCTGACGGTGTTGCTGTTGGCCGCCTGCGGTGTGACCTACCTGTGGTACCGGGCCGGTGGGCCGTCTGGCTACGGATTGATCGCGATCGGGCTGCTGGCGATGAAGATCGTCATGGCCCGGGGACATAAGCCGCGCTCAGCGGGGCCGTCGGGGTCGTCGGAGTTGGACCGGCGTTGGGTCAACACGGTGGTGCCGGTGTTCAACGAGGATCCCAAGATGTTGGCGGCCTGTTTGCAGTCCTTGCTGGACCAGAGCCGGCTGCCGCAGTCGATCGTGGTGGTGGACGATTGTTCGACCGATCGGCGGGCTTGGGCCGAGGCCAGGCGCTGGGTGGATCGTTTCGCGGCCCGGGGGGTCGATTTCCAGGTCTTGGCCTTCCCGGTCAACCGGGGCAAGCGGGAGGCCATGATGGCCGGTCTGGATCTGCATCCGGAGACCGAGTTGTTGATGGGGGTGGACTCCGACACCCAGCTGGACCGTTGCGCGGTGGCGGAGCTGATCTTGCCCTTCCAAGACCCGGAGACGACGGTGGTGACCGGGTTGGTGATGGCTTTGAACTACCGGGCGACGGTGCTGTCGCGTTTGATCGACGTGCGTTACAGCCAGGCTTTCATGGGGGAGCGGGCGGCTTATTCGACTCTGGGTTCGATGTTGTGCGCTTGCGGCTGTCTGGCGCTGTACCGGGCGGACGTGGTCCGCAAGTACAAGGACGACTTCTTGAATCAGGTCTTCTTGGGTCAGAAGGCGGTGGCCGGGGATGATCGGCGGCTGACCAATTACGGCCTGTTGGAGGGCCGGACGGTGTTGCAGGAGACGGCCATGGCTCAGACCATGGTGCCGGAGCGGATGGGTCACTTCCTGCGTCAGCAGGTGCGTTGGGGGCGGTCCTTCTTCCGGGAGTCGTTGTGGGTCTTGCACCATCTGTCGATGCGGCGGCCGGCTTTCTGGCTGACCTTGATCGAGTTGACCTGGACCTGTGTCTCTTTCCCGGTGATGATGGCCTTGGTGGTGGTGCCGTTCATCTTCGGTTTCTCGTTGTACGCCATTTACGCCTGCTATGTGATTCTGTTGATGTACGCCCGCTGCTTCACGTATTTGGAGCAGCCGGAGCCGAGGTCGCAGCGGGACCGTTGGCTGGGTTTCGCCATCTCGCCCCTGTACGCCGTGTTGCACGTCTTCGTGCTGGTATGGCTCAGGCTGTACGCCCTTCTGACCTTGCGTAAGATCGGTTGGGGCACCCGGTCCGGCGTCGAAGTCAGTTTGGGAACGCTCGGCCCGGCCCGGGGGCTGTCCGAAGCGGCCGTCAGCTCGGCCGTCTGAGCGCCCAGCGGTCCAGCCTTGGGCGCGGACCGGAGTCCCCGATTGGAAAGGACACCAGCATGACGAGACCAGGTCTGATCCGGTGGGTCGGCGCGGCCCTCTGTCTCGGCTTGAGCCTGGCCGGCTGCGGCAGCTCGGCCGGGCCGCCCATCTCCAGCGACGATCCCTCGGCCCAGTTGGCCGAGCAAAGGCGTTCGGCCGACGAGTTCCTGCTCTGCCTGGCCGATTTCTCGGTCCCGGCCAGCTTGCGCGACTTGGGGCCGGCCGGCGACTCGGTGGTGTGGGAGCCGACCGATTCGGTGGTGGCGCGAGACCGTGACGGTCAAGAGCTGGTCTACAACGTGCCCGGCGGCCAGGAGTTGGACGATCAGGCGTTGGCGGCGGCCTGGGCCACCGGCCAGACCACCGAGGACGGCACGGTGGTGGTGCTGGTGATCGACGGGGTCGACCACTCGGCCGCCTACGCCGCCTGTCTGGACGCCTCCGGCTACCATCTGCCGATGGCGGTGGCCGATCCGGTGATTTTGTCGGACGAGGCTCAGGCCGTCTTGGACCAATCCAACCAGTGGGCGGCCTGCGCTCGGGCCAACGGTTGGCCCGACGTGGCCGACGTCACCCCGGTCGACGGCGGGCTGAGCGAGGTCGTCATCCCGATCCGGGTCGACGAGGCCGGTCTACGCGCCCTGATGGCCGCTTGCCCGGCCTATGACGCGGCTGGGTACGCCGTGGCGGCCGAGGCTTGGGCTCGGGGCGAGACCGACTACCCGGCCCCGGTCTTCCCCTATCTGACCATCGCCGTGCCGGAGGCGGGCGGCGACTGGACCGAGCGCAACCACTTGCTCGACTTGCTCAACCAGCTCCAGTCCGAGGCTTACGCCGCCGCCGTCGCGGCCGTCGAAGGCGGGGGCTGAGCCGTCCCGGGGTCGCTTCAGGCCGCTCCGCTGGCCCGGCGGCGGACCCGCGCCACCACCCGGGTGGTGAACGGCAGCAGCAGGGCCTCCAAAGCCAGCTTGTAGAGGTAGCCGACCACGATGTAGTTGATCAGGGTGGCGGTCGGCACCAGGGCCAGGTAGGCGATGCCACAGAACAAGACGGTGTCGGCCGCCCCGCCCACGGCGGTCGATCCGATCAGACGGAACCAGAGCGAGCCGGGTCGGGAGCGGTCGCGCAAGGCGACTAGGACGCGGGCGTTCAACAGCTGGCCCACCAGGTAGCCGATCAGGGAAGCCGCCACGATCCGGGGCACGAAGCCCAACACGACGTGCCAGGCCGGCTGGTTGGGCCAATCCGGGGCCGGTGGGGCCAGGTCGACCAGGGCCAGGGTCCCGGCCGCCAAGCCGGACAGCGCGAAGCCGATCCAAATCGCCCGCCGAGCGGCGCGGTAGCCGTAGACCTCGGCCAAGACGTCGCCCAACAGGTAGGTCAGGGGGAAGACGATGGCCCCGCCGTCGAAGACCAGGGGCAGGACCGACCAGCCGCCGGGCGACCATTCGGGGCCCAGGGCGATCAACTTGGTGGCGGCCACGTTGGCCACCAGCAGCAGGGCGCAGAAGACGGTCTGGATCAAGCCCGAGCCGTCGTCCCGGACGGGACGGGGGGACAAGCTGGCCTCGGACACGTCAAGATCGTAGCCGTCGGGCGCCACTGGCCGGACCGAACCGGTTCAGACTGGTCGACCGGCCGGTGGCGCCCGGGCGGGGTGGAGGGGTGGAGGCCCCGGTCGGTTCAGTCAGGCGTCGCTCCGGCGGCGATCAGACTTTGGTACCAGCGGGCCGAGTCTTTCCAGAGGCGGGCTTGGGTGGCGTAGTCGACGCCGAACAGGCCGAACCGCTTGGTGTAGCCGTGGGCCCATTCGAAGTTGTCGATCAGACTCCAGGCGAAGTAGCCCCGGACCGGGGCCCCGGCGTCGAGGGCCTGGCCCAAGGCCTCGATGTGGGCGGCCAGGTAGGCCACCCGTTCGGGGTCGTGGATCGTGCCGTCGACGGCCACCTGGTCTTCGAAGGCCGAGCCGTTCTCGGTCACCATCAGCTCCAACTGGGGCCAACGGCGGTGGGTGGCCAGCAACAGCTCGGTCAGTCCGGCCGGGTCCTGGTTCCAGCCCATGGCCGTCAGCGGCCCGACCGGGGGCAGGAACTCGACCGTCTCCGCGCCCGGCCAAGGGCCGCACCAGGGCTGCTGGCGGGCTTGGCTCCAGGTCGGCGGCACGGCCCCGGGGCGGTGCCGGACCGTGCTGGAGGAGTAGTAGTTCAGCCCCAGGACGGACAACGGTTGGTGGATCTGGGCCAGGTCGCCGGCACGCACGAAGGACCAGTCGCTGACGTGGGCGGTGTCTTGGAACAGACGCTCGTCGTAGCGTCCGTCCAACAGCGGGCCGAGCCAGATCTGATTGCCGATCCGGTCCAGCTGGGCCACCGCCGCCAAGTCTTCGGGCGAGTCGGTGGCCGGACGCAGGACTTGCAGGTTGAGGGTGATCGAGGTCCGGGCGGCCGGGCCGAGCTGGCCCCGGATGGCCTGGACGGCCAGCCCGTGGGCCAGGTTGAGGTGGTGGGCGGCGGCCAAGGCGGCCGGGTGGTCGCGGCGGCCGGGGGCGTGCTCGCCAGCGGCGTAGCCCAGGTAGGCCACGCACCAGGGCTCGTTCAAAGTGGTCCAGGTGTCGATCCGGTCGCCCAACGACTGGGCCACCACCCCGGCGTAGTCGGCGAAGCGTTCGGCCGTGGCCCGGTTGGGCCAGCCGCCGGCCTGCTCCAGGTATTGCGGCAGGTCCCAGTGGTACAGGGTCGCGACCGGAGCGATGCCGGCTTCGAGCAGGGCGTCGCAGAGGCGGGCGTAATGGTCCAGACCGGCTCGGTTGACCTTCCCGTCCGGGCTCGGCTGGATCCGGGGCCAGGCGATGGAGAAGCGGTAGGACTCGACCCCCAGCTCGGCCATCAGGGCGATGTCGTCGCGGTAGCGGTGGTACTGGTCGCAGGCCACCTGGCCGCTGCTGCCGTCGGCGATGGCGCCGGGCCGGTCGCAGAAGACGTCCCAGATCGAGGGCGTCCGGCCGTCCTGACGGATGGCGCCTTCGACCTGGTAGGAGGCGGTGGCGGCGCCCCAGACGAAGTCGGCCGGAAAGTCACGTCGGGTCATGTGCGGGGTGTCCCATCGTCTCGGCGGGCGACTGCGCGGCCGGTCGGGCGAGCAGTCGTTGGAAGCGCTTCCAGTCGGAACTTTAAGAGGCTGTCGGAGGACTGTCAAGTGGAACTGGAAGCGCTTCCACTAGTGACCGCGATTCGTTCTATGACCGCTATACGGGCCTGGGCGGGCCGGTGGGGGGACGGCTGGGCCGAAGCGGGACCGCTGGCTCGGCCTCAAGCCGACTGGCGGACCACCAGGCGGGTGGGCAGGATCTGGGGCCAAGCGCCCCACTGGCCGGTCTTCAGGTGGCCGACCATGAGGTCGGCGGCGGCCTGGGCCAGCTCGACCACCGGCTGGGCCACCGTGGTCAGATTGGGGAAGATCTCGGTGGCGGTGGCGAAGTCGTCGAAGCCGACCACGGCCAGATCGTCCGGTGCCGTCAGGCCGGCGGCGGTCAAACCTTGGATGGCCCCGGCCGCCAGGGCGTCGGACTGGGCGAAGATGGCGTCCGGCCGAGGGTCCATCCGCAACAGCCGGCCGACCGACTCCAAACCGGAACGAGCCGTGAAAGAACCCTCCAGATAAGGACCGGGCTCGACCCCGGCCTGGCGGTGGGCCTCCAAGAAGCCGGCTCGGCGGTCCACCGCCGCCGTCATGTCGAGGGCGCCGCCCAGACAGGCGATGCGGCGACGGCCCAAGCCGAGCAGATGCTCGGTGGCGCTACGGGCCCCGGCCCGGTTGTCCACGTCGACGTAGGGGAAGTCGCCCCCGGCCGGCGGGCGGCCGATGAAGACGGTCGGCAGCGCGGCCGCCGTCAACAGCTGTTCGAGCTGGAGGCTGTGGTGGAAGCTGGCCACGATGGCCCCGTCGACGTTGCCGCTGTGGAGGAAGCGTTCGATGGTGTGGACCGGGTCATCCGGGTCCATCAACACCATCATGGGTTGCAAGCCGGCCTTCCAGCAGGCGGCTGAGACGGTGCTGGTGACGATGGCCAAGAAGGGGTCGTAGAAGATGAAGGAGGGCGTCTCCGGGATGACCAGGGCGATGGCGTCGGTGCAGTTCCGGGCCAGTCCGCGGGCGGCCCGGTTGGGCACGAAGCCGAGCTCTTGGGCGGCCCGCCGGACGGCTTGGGCGGTCGCGGCCGAGGCCACTCCGCCGGTCAGGGCGCGGGAGGCGGTCGACCGCGACACACCAGCCGCGCGGGCCACTTCGTCCAAGGTGGCTGGTCGGGGTCGGGCGGAGCCGGGGGTGCTGGCGTCGGACAAGGGCGGCCTTCCTCTCGGGCGGGGCGGGCGGACCCGCCGACCGGCCGGTCATGGCCAGTCGGAGACGGCGCCGACCCGCTCCCAGCCTAACCAATGGAGGGCCGCCCGGCGTCGCCGCGCAGCTCAGACCGGGCCAGGGCCGCTTCGGCTCTGGTTGGACTTGGGCCGATGTGGCAAGATCGGACTATGAGCGACAACCCCTTCGTCCCGGAGGCCGCGGAGCAGCTGGATCAGATCCAGCCCGGCCAGTCCTTGATCGACCGTGGTGTCGACGACGTCTTGGACGAGGGCTACGTCGCCCCCGACCAATGGTCCGTGCTGCAGACTTACGGCAACACGGCGGCCGAGATGCGCCAAGGCGAGTCGTTCGAACGCCAGCTGGCGGCCGAGCAGCCGGAGCCGGCGGCCGAAGCCGAGATCTGGCGGCCCGAGCCGGGCCAGGCCCAACAGGTCGGCGGCCGGCGGGCCGGACGTCTGGTGGCGGTCGGCGGACCGGACGCGACCGCCCCCGACACCGTGGCCACCGACGTCGGCATCGACGGCGGTGGGGCCTCCGCCGAGGAGGCCGCCATGCACATCATCGACTCGGCCAGCGAAGCTGACGACTCGGACCAGTGACCGGGCCCCGAGTCCAGGAGGCGGTATGACGAAAGAGCGTGGTCTGTACGATCCGATCGAGCCTTACGCGACGGAGCGGATGGAGGTCGGCGACGGCCAAGTCCTGTGGGTCGAGCAATCCGGCGACCCGGCCGGCAAGCCGGTCGTCTTCCTGCACGGCGGACCGGGCGGCGGCAGCTCCCCGGACCAGCGTCGCTTCTTCGATCCGGCGCGTTACCGTGTCATCTGCTTCGATCAGCGCGGTTGCGGCCGTTCCACCCCCCACGCCAGCGACCCCGACGTCGACATGTCCCTGAACACGACCTGGGCCCTGGTGCGCGACCTGGAGACCATCCGGTCCGCCCTGGGGATCGAGGCCTGGCAAGTCTTCGGCGGCTCCTGGGGGTCGACTCTGGCCCTGGCCTACGCCGAGGCCCACCCCGAGCGGGTGACCGAACTGGTCCTGCGCGGGGTCTTCACCCTGCGCCGCTGGGAGCTGGACTGGTTCTACAACGGCCCGGCCGGCCGGATGGCCCCCGAGGCCTGGCAGGTCTTCTGCCAGCCCTTGCGACGGGCCGGCCGCCAGCCGGTCGAGTGGCTGGCCTCGGAGGTGGACCGTCGAGCCGGCCGGACCGACCCAGGCGACAACATCGCGGCTTACCACGAGCTGCTGTGGGATCGGGACCCGGCCGTCGCCAGCGCCGCCGCCGTGGCTTGGACGGTCTGGGAGGCCATGACCTCGGCCCTGTCAGTGGCGCCGGAGCGGGTGGCCCAGTCCAGCGATCCGCGCTCCGCCCTGGCCTTCGCCCGGATCGAGAACCATTACTTCGTCAACGCCGCCTGGCTGGCGGAGGGACAGTTGATCGACCAGGTCGACCGGGTGCGTCATCTGCCGGCCGTCATCGTGCAGGGCCGGTACGACCTGTGCTGCCCGGCCCGCACCGCTTGGGACCTGGCCCAGGCCTGGCCCGAGGCCGACCTGCGGCTGGTCCAGGCCGGCCACTCCGTCTTCGAACCGGCCACCGTGGACGAACTGGTGCGCGCCACCGACCGCTTCGCGGCCGGCTGAGGGCGGGCCGCTGGTCGGGCGGCGACCGACACCAAGACACGGCACTAGGCTGATCGGGCGATGGAGGAGGACAGTGGGTCGATTGCGTTTCTTGATCGCCCTGTGGGCGGCCAAGGCCACCCGTTCAGGGCTCAGACTGCTGCGTCGGCGGGGCACTCAGCTGCCCGGCCGGGTGGCGCTCAAGCTCTGCCCTGATTTCCTGGCTCGGGTGGGCCGGCCGGCCCGCGTCCTGGCCGTCACCGGCACCAACGGCAAGACCACCGTCTGCAACCTGATCATCGACCTGTTGAAGCTGGACTCCTGGCGCGTCCTGGCCAACGACTACGGCTCCAACACCGTGGTCGGGCTGTGCGCCTGTCTGGCGGCCGGCGCCGGCCTGGACGGCCGATCGCGCCACGACATCGCCGTCTTCGAAGTCGACGAACGCTCCTCCCGCTTGATCTACCCCCACCTGGCGCCGGATCTGTTGGTCGTGACCAACCTCTTCCGCGACACCATCATGCGCAACGCCCACGCCGAGTTCATCGCCGGTTTCCTCGACTCGGCCATCCCGGCCCAGACCGAGTTGATCCTGAACGCCGACGATTTGATCTCGTCCGGCCTGGCCCCGGCCAACCGGCGCCGCCACTTCGCCTTGGGCCGGCTCGACTCCGACCAGGTGGAGCCGGAGAATCTGATCGTCGACATCACCTGCTGTCCGAGGTGCCAGACCGAACTGGTCTTCGACTACCGGCGCTACCACCACATCGGCCGGGCCCACTGCCCGGCTTGCGACTTCGCCTCGCCGACGGCCGACTACCTGGGCCAGTCGGTCGACCTGGTCGGCCAGACCATGACGGTGGTCGAGGACGGCCAAGCTTGGGACTACCCGCTGGTGTCCGACTCCATCGTCAACGCCTACAACCAGATGGCGGCCCTGGCCGCCCTGCGCTGGCTCGGCTTGGACCACGCCAAGATTGCCCGTCTGATGGCCCAGGTCTCGATCGTGTCGACCCGCTTCGGCCGTTTCGAAGCCGGCGGGGTGACTGTCATGACCCAACTGATGAAGGACGAGAACGCCTTGGCCTGCTCGCGCGTCTTCGACCACGTCAAGCGCTACCCCGGACGCAAGGTGGTGGTCGCCGCCACCAACTACTTCGCCTACTCCAAGGATTGGTCGGAGAACACCTATTGGATGTGGTGCGCCGACTTCGAGTTCCTGGCCGACCCCTCCATCACCCAGCTGGTGCTGTGGTCGCCCCGGATCGAGGACGTCGTGCTGCGGCTGCTCTGGGCCGGCTGCGACATGTCCAAGGTGGTGGTGGCCCGGAGCGAGGCGGAAGCGGCCGAGCGGGCCATCTTGGACCCGGACCAGCCGGTCTTCGTCTTGTACAGCATGGACGGGTTGCCCTTCGCCGAGCGGACCTGTCGGCGCCTGTTGGCCCGTGCCGAAGCCCAGGCCCGGAGCGGTCTGGATCGAGCCGCCGGGCCTAGGGCCGGGACCCCCGCCGGGTCGGCCGACCCGGCCGGAGTCGAGGCCGAGGCGGTGCGGCCGTGATCGTCGAAGTCCTCTTCCCGGAGCTGTGCTCCCTGTTCGCCGACGCCGTCAACGTCCAGTACCTGGCCCGCTCCTGCCCCCAGATCGAGGCGCGCCCCACTTCTTTCAAAGCCGATCCGATCTTCTTGACCACCCGGCCGGCTCTGATCAGTCTGGGTTCGATGACCGAGTCCTCCCAAGCCCTGGTGGCGGCCCGCCTGCGGCCCTGGCGCGACCGGCTGGAGGAGTTGCTGGCGGACGGCGTCTGCCTGCTCGCCACCGGTAACGCCCTGGAGGTGCTGGGGACCCGGGTCGAGCATGAGGACGGGTCCGGCTTCGACGGCGTCGGCCTGTTCCCGACCGTGGCCCGACGCGACCTCATGCGACGCCACAATTCGATGTTCCTGGGGCGCTTCCAAGACAGTCCGGTGGTCGGCTTCAAATCTCAGTTCTCCCACTCCTGGCCCCTGCCCGGGGCCCAGCCCGACCCCTTGTTCGAGGTCACCCGGGGAGTCGGCCTGCATCCGGGCTGGCCGGGCGAGGGCCTGCGCCGGGGTAATTTCATGGCCACCTACCTGCTCGGCCCGTTGGTGGTCATGAACCCCGAGTTCGGTCGCCGGCTGTTGGCCCTGATGGGGGTGGAGGACCCCCACCTGGTCTTCGAGGATCAGATCGAGGCCGCCTTCCGGGCCCGGCTGGCCGAGTTCGAGCAGCCCGGCCGCAGCTTCGACTACTGACCGGCGGCCGGTCCCAGCGGCCGGGCCCCGGTCTTGACGCCGGGCCGGCGGATGGACGGACCGGACGGGCGGGGCATTAGAATGCCAACGTCGGACCATTGATACGGAGGAATCTCTGACTACCACCGCCCCGCCCCTGACCGAACCGCCCAGTCCGGTCAGCCAGCGTCTGACCGTGCCCTCCTCGATCCCCATGGTCGGCGTGCTCGGCCCCGGCGACGAGTTCCTGCGTCTGATGGAGCGTGGCCTGGAGGCCGACATCCACGTCCGGGGCAACGAAGTCACCCTGACCGGTTCGCCGGCGGCGGTCGTGCACGGGGCCGAGGTGATCGAGGAATTGGTCACCATCCTGCGCACCGGCCAAGGCCTGAGCGGCCCCGACGTCGAGCGCGTCATCGAATCGAGCGAGAACGACGCCATCCGTCCGGCCGACCTGTTGACGGCCCGCATCCTGTCCCACCGGGGCAAGACGATCCGGCCCAAGACCCTCAACCAGAAGCGCTACGTCGACGCCATCGACGCCTGCACCATCGTCTTCGGCATCGGGCCGGCCGGCACCGGCAAGACCTACCTGGCCATGGCCAAGGCCGTCCAAGCCCTCCAAGACAAGCGCGTCAACCGAATCATCCTGACCCGCCCGGCCATCGAGGCCGGCGAACGGCTGGGCTTCTTGCCCGGCACCCTGTCGGAGAAGATCGACCCCTATGTGCGGCCGTTGTACGACGCCTTGCACGACATGGTCGACCCCGACGCGGTGCCCCGTCTGCTGACGGCCGGGACCATCGAGATCGCCCCCTTGGCCTATATGCGCGGCCGCACCTTGAACGACGCCTTCATCATCTTGGACGAGGCCCAGAACACCTCGATGGAGCAGATGAAGATGTTCCTGACCCGTCTCGGCTTCGGTTCCACCATGGTCATAACCGGCGACGTCACCCAGGTCGACCTGCCCTCCGGGGCCCGCTCGGGGCTGCGCGAGGCGCCCGCCATCTTGGACGGGATCGAGGACGTGGCCTTCTGTCGGCTGACCAACCACGACGTCGTCCGACATCGCCTGGTGGGGAAGATCGCGGCCGCCTACGATCGCTACGAGGCCGCCACGGGCCAAGATCGGTGGGCCCGGCGATGATCGACTTGACCAATGAGTCCGGCCGGGTGGCGGACGAGAGCGGCTTGGTCGCCTTGACCCGCTTCGCCCTCCGGCGGATGCACATCCATCCCGAGGCCGAGGTCTCGATCATGTTGGTGGACGAGGAGACCATGGCCGGCTACCACGAGCGTTTCATGGGCGAGCCGGGGCCGACCGACGTGCTCAGCTTCCCCATGGACGAGTTGCGGCCGCCCTCCGAGGGCGAGGAGCCGCCCATCGGCTTGTTGGGCGACGTCGTGCTGTGTCCGGCCGTGACCGAGCGGCAAGCGGCCGAGTTCGGCCGCACCCCGGACCAGGAGGCGGAGTATCTCTTGGTCCACGGCCTGCTCCACCTGCTCGGCTTCGACCACGCCGAGCCGGCCGAGAAGAAGACCATGTTCGACCTGACCGACGCCATCGTGGCGGCCTGGGCCGAGGAGAGACCGAAACCGTGACCGACCGTCCCGACCCGTCCGCCGGCGCCGCCGCCCGAGGGAGGCGGGTCCGGTGACGCGCTGGATGGTCGATCTCGTCATCGCCGTGGCCGCCTTGGCCTGGGCCAGTTTCTTCGCCACCGTCAACGAGGCCTTCACCCGGCTCAGCCCGGGCCGGGCGGCCCAGCTGGTGGCCGAGCAGGCGCCGCGGGCCGACCGTTTGGTCGACATCGCGGCCGACAAGGCCCCTACCTTGTCCACCATCCGATTCTTCGCTCTGATCGGCCAGGTCGGCCTGATCGTGGCGCTGGTCGACCTGTGCCGGGGGGTCGCCCAACCGGTCGGGGGATATCTGCTGGCGGGCGGTCTGGCCGTGGTGGTCGTCTTCACCGGCGTGACCGTGGGGGCCGGCACCATGGGCCGCCAACACTCGACCCAGGTGGCGGTCAAGACGGCCGGTCTGATGCGCCTGTTGACGACGGTCTTCTTCTTCGTGCCCCAGATCATGATCTGGATCGGCAACCTCATAACGCCGGGGCGGGGCTACCCGGAGGGCCCCTTCACCTCTGAGAACGAGCTGCGCCAGCTGGTCGACCAGGCCGAGGCCTCGAACCAGATCGAGGCCGACGAGCGACGTATGATCCATTCCGTCTTCGACCTGGGCGACACTTTGGTGCGCGAGGTCATGGTGCCGCGGCCCGAGGTGGTTTGCATCGAGCAGACCAAGACTCTGCGCCAAGCTCTGTCCTTGGCCTTGCGTTCCGGCTTCTCCCGTATCCCGGTGGTGGGCCCGGGCGGCATCGACGATGTGGTCGGCATCGCCTACCTGAAGGACATCGTCAAACGTGGTTTCGACCACGCCGACGCCCAAGCTTCGGAGCGGGTCACCGCCATCCTGCGGCCGGCCGTCTGCTGCCCCGACTCCAAACCGGCCGACGACCTGTTGCGCGAGATGCAGACCGACCGCATCCATCTGGTGGTGGTGGTGGACGAGTTCGGCGGCACCGCCGGCATCGTCACCATCGAGGACATTTTGGAGGAGATCGTGGGCGAGATCGTGGACGAGTACGACGACGAGATCGCCCCCATCACCGATCTGGGCGACGGCACTTACCGGGTGGTGGCGCGCCTGTCCTTGGACGACCTGGGCGACCTCTTCGGGCTCGAATTGGACGACCAGGAGGTCGACTCGGTGGGCGGCATCTTGGCCAAGTTGCTGAACCAGGTGCCGATCCCCGGTTCGCAGGTCCAGTGGGAGGGGTTGGAGCTACGGGCCGATCAGCCCTTGGGCCGGCGCCACCAGGTCGGCACCGTGCTGGTGCGGCGGCTGAACGGGTCCCAGCCCGCCGCGACGACCAGCCCGGCCGATCAAGCGGGGGGCCCGGCGTGACCGATCGGATCGTACCCGGCCCGGGCTTCCGCTCCGGCTTCGCCTCCATCGTGGGGCGCCCCAACGCTGGCAAATCGACCTTGGTCAACGCCCTGGTCGGACAGAAGATCGCCATCGCCTCGGACCGGCCCCAGACCACCCGTCACACCATCCGGGGCGTCGTCAACCAGCCCGGGGCGCAGCTCGTCCTGCTCGACACCCCCGGTCTGCATCGGCCCCGCACCTTGCTGGGCGAACGCCTCAACGCTCTGGTCCGGGACGCCTTCAACGAGGTCGACCTGGTGGTCTGCTGCCTGCCGGCGGACCAACGCTTGGGCCCGGGCGACCGTTACCTGGCCGAGCAACTGGCCGCTCTCAAGCGCCGTCCCGCCCTGGTCGCCTTGGCTACCAAAGCGGACTTGGTCTCATCCGAACGGCTGCGGCGACACCTGCTCGGGATCGAGCGGATGGGTCAGGAGTTGGAGCTGACCTGGGAGCACATCGTGCCGGTCTCGGCTCTGACCGGCTTCCAGATCGAATTGCTGGTCGAACTGTTGGTGGCCTCGCTGCCGGCCGGACCGGTCTACTACCCGGACGGTCAGTCGACCGACGAGCCGACCGAGACCCTGGTGGCGGAGTTGATCCGGGAGGCCGCCCTCGGCCTGGTCGATGACGAGCTGCCCCACTCCATCGCGGTCGAGATCGACGAGATGGGCCCCCGGGAAGGACGCCCGCCCCAGTCGCCCCTGCTCGACGTCTTCGCCTCCATCGTGGTCGAGCGCGACTCCCAGAAGCCGATCGTGATCGGCCATGGCGGGCAACGGTTGAAGCTGATCGGCTCGACCGCCCGTCAGCAGATCGCTCGCCTGCTGGGCACGCCGGTCTATCTCGATCTGCGGGTCAAGGTGCTGAAGCAGTGGCAGTCCGACGCCAAATTGCTGCGTCGTCTCGGTTTCTGAGGTCCGTCTGATTTAAGGAGGACGGCCCAGGTTCGACCCATGAATTCCGAACCTAGGCCGCCCAAAGCCAGAGCCGGACGGATCGACCGGGATCGGACTGAAACCCCTCCGAGTCCGATTCGGTCAGTGGCCGCCGGGCCTGGCGTCGTTCCCGCCCTCCGTCGGCGACCTGGGGTCGGACCGACGGCGCGAGAAAGCCGACCGGAATCCGGTCGACGGCCTATCACTGTCAGACAACGCCGTCCGGCGTCGGAGCATTCCCGATTCGAGGTGTCAATTTCGACACGGCGTCCGCCGCCGCCACCCGACCGGTGCCAGGTGCCGACGATGGGCTAGCATGGCCGGCGTGGCACGGACGTATCTGCTTCTTCGTGGCCGCAGCGAGGCTCGCCTTTAGAGCCAGACCCCTCGCTGCGGAGTCGTGACGCGCCTGGCACCGACCCTTCATCGCGAGGAAGAACCATGTCATTTCAATCCGCTCCCCGGCCTCAAGCGGCCCCGCCGGTCCAACGGCCCTCCGGCATGCCGTACCAGCGCTACATACCCTTCCAGCCGATCGATTTGCCCGACCGGACCTGGCCCGACCACCGGATCGCCCAAGCCCCGCGCTGGTTGTCGACCGACCTACGCGATGGCAACCAAGCTTTGATTGACCCGATGACGCCAGGTCGCAAAAGGCGGTTGTTCGAGCTGTTGGTCAAGATGGGCTACAAAGAGATCGAGGTCGGTTTCCCGTCCGCCTCGCAGACCGACTTCGACTTCGTGCGCTCCCTGATCGAGGGCGATCTGATCCCGGACGACGTCCAGATCTCGGTGCTGACCCAGGCCCGGCCGGACTTGATCGACCGCACCGCCTCGTCTTTGATCGGGGCCAAACGGGCCAACATCCACCTCTACAACGCCACCGCCGAACTGTTCCGCCGGGTGGTCTTCCAGATCAGCGCCGCCCAGTGCGTCGAACTGGCCCGCCAGGGCACGGCCTGGGTCATGGAGTCGGCCCAGCGCCACCTGGGCGAGGTCGAGTTCGGCTACCAGTACAGTCCCGAGATCTTCACCCAGACCCCAACCGACTTCGCCTTGGAGGTGTGCGAGAACGTCATGGAGGTCTGGCAGCCCGGGCCGGGGCGCCCCATCATTTTCAATCTGCCGGCCACGGTCGAACGCTCGACCCCCAACACCTACGCCGACCAGATCGAGTATTTCTGCCGCCACATCTCGCACCGTCAGCACGTCGCGGTGTCGCTGCACCCGCACAACGACCGGGGCACGGCCGTGGCCGCCACCGAGTTGGCGCTGATGGCCGGGGCCGACCGGGTCGAGGGCTGTCTGTTCGGACACGGCGAGCGGACCGGCAACGTCTGTCTGGTGACCTTGGGCATGAACCTGTTCAGCCAGGGCGTCGACCCCCGGATCGACTTCTCCGACTTGGACCAGATCCGGCGCACGGTCGAGTACTGCACCGGTTTGCCGGTCGGCGCCCGCCACCCCTACGCCGGCGATCTGGTCTACACCGCCTTCTCCGGCTCCCACCAGGACGCCATCAAGAAGGGTCTGGAGGCCTTGGAGCTGCGCGCCGCCGCGGCCGGGCAGACTATCCACCAGATCGACTGGGAGGTGCCCTACCTGCCCATCGATCCGTTCGACGTCGGACGCACCTACGAAGCCGTCATTCGGGTCAACAGCCAGTCCGGCAAGGGCGGCATGGCCTATCTGATGAAGGCCGACCACCATTTCGAGCTGCCCCGTCGGCTCCAGATCGAGTTCTCCCGGGTGGTCCAGGACTACTCCGACTCGACTTCGCGCGAGGTCTCCAGCTCGGAGCTGGGCCAGATCTTCGCCGACGAGTACCTCGCCAACACCAGTCCGATCGAGTTGGTGCGTTCGACCTCGACCACTCAGAACGGCGGTCACGCCGTCGCCGCCACCGTCCGCCAGCGCGGCCAGCTGGTCGACGTGACCGGCCACGGCAATGGTCCGCTGTCGGCTTTCGTGGACGCCTTGGCCCCCTTGGGCCACCAGGTCAACGTCTTGGACTACAGCGAGCACGCCCTGGCCGCCGGGGGCGACGCCCAGGCCGCCGCCTACGTCGAGACCGAGGTCACGATCGACGGGAGATCCCAGGTCTGGTGGGGGGTCGGCATCGACCCCAGCATCATCACGGCCTCGATGAAAGCCATCTGCAGCGCCATCTGTCGGGCCTGGCGGGCCTCCGCCCAGTCCTAGCCTGACAGTCCCCTAGTCGCCGCCGGTCGAGCTTCCGTGATTCCGCGCGGGGTGGGTTCCCCTCGTCATTCTGCGCGGAGCGTAGTCGCAGAATCCATCGCCCCGCCTAGGTTGTGCCAGGGTGGGCCCCAGACTACGCTGCCGTCCATGCCAGAGTTGACCGTCGGCGGCGTCCGCCTGTTCTACGAGGAGCGGGGCGACCCCGAAGCCTCCCAGACCATCGCCTTCCTCAACGGTGTGATGGCCTCGACCACCAGTTGGGACCTGCTCAGTCCCGTCTTCGTCCAGATGGGCTTCCGAGTCGTCTTGCACGATTTCAAGGGGCAGATGAAGTCGGACAAGCCGGCCGGGCCGTATTCCTTCCTTCAGCACGCCGACGAGACCCGCCAGCTGCTGGCCGCCCTGGGCGTCGACCGGCCGCACCTGGTCGGCACCTCCTACGGCGGCGAGGTGGCGATGAAATACGCCAGCGCCTTCCCCGACCAGGTCCGCTCCTTGACCGTGATCGACTCGGTCTCGGAGCTGGACGAGGTGGTGCGCGGTTTCGTGGTCGGATGGAAGGTGCTGTGCGACCAAGGCGACGGCGAGGTCTTCTTCCAGGGCATGGCGCCGAGCATCTACGGGCCCGACTTCATGGCCCAGAACAAGGCCATGTTGGATCAGCGGGCGGCCGCCTTCAAATCCGCTCCGCCGGACTATTTCACCGGCCAGAAGACGCTCTACGACACCTTCGTGAACGACGTCGAGATGACGGAGGAGCTGGCTCGGATCACCTGTCCCACCCTGGTCCTGTGCGGCGAGGACGACATTCTGAAGCCGCCCCGCTTCTCCCGTCTGATCGCCCAGCGCATCCCGGGGGCCGAGTTCCTGCTGGTGCCGCGCTGCGGCCACGTCGCCATCTTCGAGCGCCCGGCCGAGCTGTCCTCGGCCATCTTGGGCTTCATCCTCAAGCAGTCGGTGGTCGAGTAGGCCCAGCCGGTCCCAGGGACGGAGTCCGGCTGGACTAGAAAGTGTTCAGTTAATTAAGGCAAGCTCGACCTACGACAAAATCTGTCCAGCCGCGCGGCCGCCCATCCCGGCTGGCGGTCTTCCAACAGTCCGCCGACGCCATGGGCGAACTGACCGCGCGTGGCGGTCTGCCGTCGTTCAGCGTGGGCGTCGGTGAGCCCACCACCGTCATTCTGCGCGGAGCGCAGCGGAGTCGCAGAATCCATGGCGGACCTTGATCAGGCCGAGCCGTAGCGCCGTTCGCGGTCGGCGTACATCTCGATGGCCCGCCACAGGTCGCGGCGGTCGAAGTCGGGCCAGAGCCGGTCCAAGAAGACCAGTTCGGCGTAGGCCGACTGCCAGATCAGGAAGTTCGAGGTGCGTTGCTCGCCCGAAGAGCGCACGAAGAGGTCGACGTCGGGGATGTCGGGCTCGTCCAGGAATTGGCGGAAGCGGGCTTCGGTCAGCCGGTCGGGGTCGAGCCGGCCGGCTTGGGCCAAGCGGGCGATCTGGCGGGCGGCGTCGGTGATCTCGGCCCGGCCGCCGTAGTTGACGCAGAACTGCAAGGTCAGCTTGGAGTTGTGGCGGGACTGCTGCTCGGCCTGCTCCAACTCTTTGATGACCGAGGCCCACAGCCGGGGCCGGCGCCCGGCCCAGCGCACCCGCACCCCCAGGGCGTCGAGTTGGTCGCGGCGGCGGTGGATGACGTCCCGGTTGAAGCCCATCAACCAGCGCACCTCGGCCGGCGAGCGGTGCCAGTTCTCGGTCGAGAAGGCGTAGGCCGACAGATAAGGCAGCCCGATCTCGAGCGCCCCCTCGATGACGTCGAAGAGGGCGGCCTCGCCGCGGGCGTGCCCCTCGGTGCGGGGCAGCCCCCGGCTCTTAGCCCACCGGCCATTGCCGTCCATCACGATGGCGACGTGGCGCGGCGCCCGATCTGACGCGATGGCCGGCGGCCGGGCTCCGCTGGGATGCGGCTGGGGCGCTTGGACCGGTCGGTCGAGCTGGGACATGTCTGGGAGCATAGTGCGTCGGCGTTAGGGGGCCCGGCCGCCGTCGTCGCCACAGCCTCGATCAGCCCGGCCTCAAATCCGCTGGGCCAGCCAGTCGGCTTGGCGCAGCCATTGGGCCGGGCCGCCGCCCTCGTGCTCGTTGAAGGGGTACTCGACCATCTCGGCTGGGGCGGCCCAATGGTTGAAGGCGGCGTAGACGGTCGAGGGCGGGCAGACCGGGTCGAGGTGGCCGACTGAGAAGAGGGCCGGGGCGCTGGCCCGGCGGGCGAAGTTGACGCCGTCGAAATAGGACAGAGTGTGGAAGATCTGGTCCTCGGTCCCGCGGTGGACGGACAGGTAACGCACGATCTCTTGGTAGGGGTCTCGGTCGGTGAAACCGACCGCGCGCTGGAAGTGGCACAGGAAGGGCACATCGGGCAGGGCGGCCAGCAATCCGGCGCTCAAACCGGCGGCGGCGATGGCGATGCCGCCGCCTTGGCTGCCGCCGGTCACCGACACCCGATCGGCGTCGACCAGGGGCAGCTGGCGCATGGCCTCGACCGCCCGGACGGCGTCGACGAAGACCCGGCGGTAGTAGTACGTCTGAGGGCTCTCCAGGCCCCGGGTCATGAAACCGGGCGCGGCCGGCCCGGAGCCGACCGGGTCCGCCGTCTGGCCGCCGGCTCCCCAGGCGCTGCCCTGGCCGCGCACATCGACGTAAAGGTAGGCGTACCCGGCCGCCGCCCAAGCCAGCCGCTCGTGCGGGAGACCGCGCCCGCCGCCGTAACCGATGAACTCGACCACCCCGGGCAGGGGGCCGGTGGCCGCTCGGGGGGCGACCAGCCAGGCTTTGACAGGGTGGTCGTCGAAGCCGCCGAAGCTGACGTCCCAGACGTCGACCAATTGGAGCTGGCCGGCCCAAGGGGTCAGTTCGGCCCGGGCCGGTCCGGGGCAGTGGTCGGCCAGGGTGCTGGCCCAGAACTGGTCGAAGTCGGCCGGTTCGGCCACCTCGGGCCGGTAGGCGCGCAGCTCGGCGGCGGGCAGGTCCAAACGGGGCATGGTCGTCCTCTCCCATTTCAGGTGTGACGGGCCGGTGAAAGGTCATGGCCGGGGCGCCGGCCCGACCAAACAGCATAGTGGCCAGGCGGTCGAGTCGGACCGGGTCCCGGGGGGCGGGCGCGCTATCATCGCGCCGATGGCGGGAGGCCGTTCCAACGGCCCTTCCAAACCGGTCGGGGGTGAGGGTAGTTGGCGACGTACAGCGACGAGGGGGTCGTGCTGCGCACCCATAAACTGGGCGAGGCCGACCGCATCGTCACCATCTTGACTCGGGGGCACGGCAAGATCCGGGCCGTGGCCAAAGGGGTGCGGCGGACTTCCAGCCGCTTCGGCGCCCGGTTGGAGCCCTTCAGCCAATGCGACCTGTTGATCGTGCAGGGCCGCAGCCTCGACATCGTGTCCCAGGCCGTCAGCCGCCGTTTGCTGGGCCGGGCCTGGCTGGACGACTACGCCCGTTACACCGCCGCCGAAGTCATGGTCGAGACGGCCGACCGTTTGGTGGGGGAGGAACGCCAACCGGCCCCACGGCAATATTCACTGCTGGTGGGGGCTCTGCGCGTGCTCGGCTCCGAGACCAGCGACGGGCCGCGCCCGGCCACCATGGTCTTGGACTCGTATCTATTGCGCTCCCTGGCCACGGCCGGTTACGCGCCCGCCTTGGCCGGCTGCGCCAGTTGCGGGGCGCAAGCCGGTTTGGATTTCTTCAGCCCCCAGTCCGGCGGTCTGGTCTGCCGGCGCTGCCGGCCGCCCGGCTCGGCTTCGGTGACGCCGGCGGCGGTGGCCTATCTGGGGGCCTTGTTGTCCGGCCAGTGGGAGGAGACCCGCCAGGTCTCGCCGACCACCGCCCATCTGGCCTCCGGTCTGGTGGCGGCCTTCGCCAACTGGCAACTCGAACGCGGCCTGCGCACTTTGGGCCACCTCGACCGCGGTTGAGCCGAGACCAAGCCGTCGGCCCGTCTGTCCCGTTTCGGAACCGGTCCTCGTCCGGGGCGGGTCGGGCCGGCCCGTGCCGCCTTCCCGGGCCGTCCGCGGCCGGACTAAGGTGATGCCATGGGAAGGAATTCCGTTCTGATCGATCTGCCCGAGTTCACGATCCGGCAGGTCGCCGTCTCCGAAATGGACAATAACGTTTACTTGATCACGGTCAAGTCGAGCGGGGCCCAGATCTTGATCGACGCCGCCGACGAGCCCAGCACTTGTTTGCGTCTGATCGATTCGGCCAAGGCCGACGCCGCCGTCGCTCCCCGTTTGCACGCCATCGTCACCACCCACAGCCACTGGGACCACATCCGGGCCCTCAAAGAGGTGGCCCAGGCCACCGGCGCGACGACGGTGGCCGGAACCGAGGACGTGGGCCAGATCGAAGTCACCTGCGGCCTCAAGATCGACCGCCACGTCGAACACGGCGACTACCTCCAGCTGGAGGGGTTCCTGATTCCGGTGATCGGTCTGCGCGGCCACACCCCCGGTTCGATCGCCCTGGCCGTGGAGCGACCGGACCAGCCGACCCACTTGTTCACCGGCGACTCCCTCTTCCCCGGCGGCGTCGGCAACACCAATCGGGACCCGGCCCGTTTCAAGTCGCTTTGGACCGACGTCAGCGAGCGTTTGTTCGACTGTTACGACGACGACAGCGTGGTCCACCCCGGCCACGGCAAGCCCACCACCTTGGGGGCCGAACGTCCTCATCTGGGCGAATGGGCCGCCCGGGGTTGGTGAGACGGCTTCGTCTTCTTCGCCCCGGTCGCTGGTCGGACAAGTCTCGTTCGGGCGGCCAGGATGGAGGCTCAGGTTCTCTGATCGCCGATCGAGTAATACCTAGCATGTCCATGAGTGGTGTCACCAATTGGTAGCATGATTCGGTATGAGATTGAGTGTGAGTCTGCCTGAGCGTGATGTGGTTTTTTTGGACGAGTACGCCAGTCGGACGGATTTGGAGTCGCGGTCGGCGGTCCTGCGGCGTGCCATCGAGGAATTGCGCGATGAGGTTCTCAAAGCCGATTACTTAGCCGCTTTCTCGGAGTGGGACGAGTCAGGGGAAGCAGTGTTGTGGGACGTCGTGAGCGGCGATGGGCTGGGCGATGCGCCGAGGTGAGATCTGGTGGGCCAGGCCGGAGCCGAGTCATGGATCGGAGGCGGACAAGACCCGGCCAGTGGTGGTTGTGAGTCGCACGATGGCCAATCAGGCCGCCCTTGAGTCAGGGCGCGGCGTCGTCACGGTGGTCCCTCTGACCACTAACACCAAGGTGATACGGCCTTTTCAAGTTTTGATGCCGGCTGACGCAGGAACCGGTTTGGCGGAGGCGTCGAAGGCCCAGGCGGAGCAGATTCGGGCGGTCGGCGTGTCGCGTCTGACCCAGCCCATAGGCCTGGTCGACGAGTCGGTCATGCGGTCTTTGGAGGCCGCCATCCGACTCCATCTGGGACTGTGACTCAGGGTCGGGGCCCGAGGGCGTCTCAGTCGGGCCGGACGGCCTCTTCCAAGGGGTAGGCGACGTCGGGCCCGGCCGCTTCGGGCAGGCGGCCGGCCCCGTCCGGAGCCGGGATGGCGCCCAAGAGGGCTTTGGTGTACGGGTGGAGGGGGTCGGACCAAACTTGTTCGGTCTGCCCGCGCTCGACCACGTGGCCTTGGTACATCACGATCAGGCGGTCGGCCACCAGCCGCACGATCGACAGGTCGTGCGAGATCAGGAGCAGGCTGGCGCCCAGGTCGCTCGCCATCGAGCACATCAGATGGGCCACCTTGGCCTGGGTCGAGGCGTCCAGGGCGGAGATCGGCTCGTCGGCGATCAGGACGGTGGGGCGGGCGGCCAGGGCCCGGGCGGCGGCGATGCGTTGGCGTTGCCCGCCGGAGAAATGGCGCGGGAAACGGTCAGCGTCGCGGGCGGTCAGGCCGATCCGCTCCAACCATCGCTCCGGGGTGGCGGGCGCCCGCTGGACGTCGGCCGACTGGTCGGCGTCGGCCGCTTCGGCGCGGTGGCGCCGCTGGTAGGCCTGCCGCAGGCGGGCGGTGGCGATGCCGTCGGCGATCTGGGCCCCCACCCGGCGTCTGGGGTTGAGCGAGGAGCCGGGGTCCTGGAAGACCATCTGAACGCCGGTCCACTCCGGCGAACGGCCGCCCAGCCCGAGCGGCGGCAGCGGCCGGCCACGCAATAACACTTGGCCAGATCGAGGTTTGATCAAGCCGGTCAGGACCCGGGCCATGGTCGATTTGCCGCAGCCGGACTCGCCCACCAGGCCGACCACCTCGCCCGGCCACAGATCGAAGGAGACGCCGTCGACCGCCCGCACCGGTGGCGTGCCAGGGTATTCCACCACGACGTCGTGGGCGCTCAACAACGGTTGGTCAGACATCGGCGCCCCCCGTCGTCGGAGCGGGGGAGAAGGAGCCCAGCCGAGCCAGGTCGTCACGGGAGTTCAGCCCGCCCCGGGCGCCGGGCAGGGCGGCCAGGAGGGCTTGGGTGTACGGGTGCTGGGGACGGGTCAGGACCTCGGAGCGGGGCCCGTGATCGACGATCTGGCCCTGGCGCATGACCGCCACCCGGTCGGCCACGGCGCTCATCACGCCGAGGTCGTGGGTGATGAACAGGACGGCCAAGCCGAGGTCGTCCACCAGGGAGCGGATCAGGCGCAGGACGCCGGCTTGGACGGTGACGTCGAGGGCGGTGGTGGGCTCGTCCGCGATCAGGACTTCGGGCGCGCAGGCCAAGGCGATGGCGATGGCGACCCGTTGGCGTTGGCCGCCGGAGAACTCGTGCGGATAGCGGGTCAGGGCTGCGGCCGGTTGCGGCACGCCGACCCGGTCGAGGGCGGCCACGGCCCGTTCGCGGGCCTCGGCCCGGGACACCTTGAGATGGTGGCGGACGTGGTCGGTCAGCTGCGACCCGACCGTCAACTGGGGGTGCAGCGAGGTCGAGGGGTCTTGGAAGACGGTGCCGACGCGCCGGCCCCGGATGGCGTTGAGGGCGCCGCCCTTGAGCTGGGCCAGGTCGACGTCGTCCAGCCAGATCTGGCCGGTGATGCGGGCGGTCGGCGGTTCCAAGCCGATCATGGCCAGGCCGGTCATGGTCTTGCCCGAGCCGGACTCCCCGGCCAGGCCTTGGATCTCGCCGGCCGAGAAACTCAGATCGATGCCCCGCAAGATGTGGTTGACACCGTCCTCGGATGGGATGTCGAGGGTCAGGCCTTCGATCCGGACCGTCGTGCCGCTGCGCGGCGTCGTGTCGCTCATGCCCGCTCGGCTCCCGGGTCGAGGTGGTCGCGCAGGGCGTCGCCTAAGAAGTTGAAGGCCATCACGACGGTCAGGATGGCCAGGCCGGGGAACAATCCCAGCCACCAGCGGTCGAAGTTCTGCACCGCCGTCGCCACCATCGAGCCCCACTCCGGCATGGGCGGTTTGGCCCCCAGGCCGAGGAAGGACAAGCCGGACAGCAGCAGGGCGGCCGTGCCGATGTCGAGGCTGGCCATGACTAGGGTCGGGCCGGCCACATTGGGCAAGATGTCGACCCGCATCGAGTGGGCCGGGGAGAAGCCGAGCAGGCGGCCCGAGGCCACGAACTCGCTCGACCTCAGCGACAGCACCATCGAGCGCACGACACGGGCGTAGCTGGGCCAGGACACCACCAGGGCGGCCAGAACGGCGTTGAAGAGGGAGGCTCCCAGGGCGGCCGCCGTCACCATGGCCAAGATGACGGTCGGGAAGGCCATCACCAGGTCGGTCAGACGCATGATGACCTCGTCCACCCAGCGGCCGAAGAAACCAGCCACCACGCCCAGCAGCGAGCCGACCAGCATGGACATCAGGACCAGCAGCAAAGACAGCAAGATGGTGACCCGGGCGCCGGCCAGGACGCGCGAGAAGACGTCCCGCCCCAGCTCGTCGGTGCCCAGCCAGGCGGCCCGGGAGGGGGCCTGGAAGCGGGGCAGGTCTTGGGCCAGGGGGTCGTGCGGCACGATGGCCGGGCCGATCAAGGCGATCACCAGCCAGCCCAGCGCGATCAGGCCGGCCGCCACTCCCAAGGGGGTGCGCCAAGCCTTCGGGATGGCCCGCCACAGGCGGCGGCGCCGGGGCCGGCCGAGCAGGCTGCGGGGGGCCGTCAGGTCGGCCGTGGTCGGTCGGCTCATCGGCCCACCCTGACTCTGGGGTCGATCAGGCCATACATCAGGTCGACCACCAAGTTGATGGTCAGATAGACCAGGCCCACGAACAGCCCCACTCCCATGACGCCCAAGAGGTCGAGTTTGGAGGCGGACTGGTAGGCGTAAGTGCCCAGGCCGGGCCAGCTGAAGATCGATTCGACCAGGACCGTGCCTGACAGCAAGGAGCCGAAGGCCAAACCGATGATGGTCAAGATGGGGATGGCGGCGGCCCGCAGGACGTATTTCCGGAAGACGGTCCAGCCGCTCAGGCCTTTGGCCTTGGCGGCCCGGACGTAGTCGGTCTCCAACACTTCCAGGATGGAGCTGCGCGAGAAGCGGGTCAGCAGACCGACGGTGTACAAGGTCAGCACCATGACCGGCATGGCCAGATGGCTGGCGGCGTCGACGAAGGTCCGAAAGTCGCCGGCCAGCAGGGCGTCGAGCGTGAACAAGCCGGTGCGGTGGGGCGGGGCGGCCAGGCCGGGGGAGAGCCGCCCGGAGCCGGGGAAGATTCCGAGCCGGTAATAGAAGGTGGAGAAGCAGAGGATGGCCATCCAGAAGGTCGGCACCGAGATGCCGATCAGGGAGACCAGACGCAAGACTTGGTCGGTCGCCCGGCCCCGTTTGTAGGCCGACCAGACGCCGAAGGTCAAGCCGATCAGGGCCGAGGCCACGATGGCGCAGAGCGCGATCTCCATGGTGGCGGGGATGGCGCGGGCCAGGTCCTCGGCCACCGGATGGTGGGTTTGCCAGGAAGTGCCCAGGTCGCCGTGCAGGAGCCGGTTCAGATAGGACAGGTATTGCTGGGGCAAGGACTGGTCGAGGCCGTATTCGGCCCGGAACCGGGCCACGATGGCCGGGTCGTCGGCCGCCCGCTGGCCCAGGGCGGCGGCCACCGGGTCGCCCGGCACCAGGTTGGTCAAAGAGAAAGTCACCAGGGTCAGCCCGACCACCAACAGACAGGCGATGATCAACCGGCGGGCGATGTAACGCAGCAGGGCGGCATGGGACCGCCGCCCGTGGCCAGCGTCAGCGATGGCCACGGGCGGTTCGGCCCCAACCGGTGTCGGCGGGGCTAGGTCAGGCGCGACCGAGCCCAGCGACATTGATGATCCAAGTCGGGTTGTAGTAGACGTTGGTGACGCTCGGCTGCGAGACCACGTTGCTGGCCGGTTGCAGCAGAGGCACGAAGGGCGATTCGGCGTTCATGGCCAGGCCCCAAGCCTCGAACAAGGCCTTGCGCTGGGCCAGGTCGCCGGTGGTGTAACCCTGGGTCACCAGGTCGGCGATGGCCGGGTTGGCCTCGGTCGGCCAGCCCGCCCGCAGTCCGACCGTCTGGCCGGGGCCGAAGGCCAGGTAGTTGGCCGGGTCCATGTAATCCGGGTTCCAGTACCACAGTCCGATCTGTTCCGTGCCGGTGCGGTAGGCGTCGATCTCGGTGGCGAAGGGGGCCGGGGCCAGTTCGACCGTGATGCCGGCGGCGGCCAGCTGGGTCTGCAGGCGTTGGGCCACGTTGGCCAGCGGCAGTCCGGTCGGGTCGGCGTCGTTGGGGAAGCTCAAGGTCACCGTCTGGCCGGTGGCTCCGGCGGCGGCGGCGTCGGCCGTGGCTTTCTCCAGGTCGAAGGTCAGGGCCTGGCTGGCGGGCAGGGTGCCCAGGAACTGGGTCGGGATCAAGCTGGTGGCTTGGGCCGCCCCGGCCCCGGCCAGTTCGACCAGCGCGTCGTAGTCGATGGCCGACTTGACGGCCTGGACGAACTGTGGGTTGCTGGTCAAGGTCGAGACCGCCGGGTTGGCGTTGACCAGCAGGAAGATGACCGTGGCCGAGGAGGCCGAGGTCAGCTTGACCGAGCTGGACAAACTGGCGACCTGGTCGCCGGACAGGCTGAGGGCGACTTGGGACTCGCCCCGTTCGACGTTCATCTTCTGGGTGGCGGAGTCGACGTTGCGCAGGATGACAGTGTCATAGGTCGGCCGCTGCGAGCCGTTGTATTGCGGGTTCTTGTCCAACACGGCCTGGCTGGCGACGTCCAGGCTGCGCAGGGTGTACGGGCCGGAGCCGGCCGAGTTGGCGTTGAGGTATTCCTCGGCCGTGTCGGTCTCGTCGGTCGTGCCGCCGTGGGCTTTGACCACCGCCGCGTTGAGGATGCCGGCCGACGGGGTGGCCAGGATCGAGGGCAGGGCCGGGTTGGGCGCCTCGGTCGTCAGCTTGACCGTCTGGTCGTCGACCTTGGTCACGGCGACCCCGTCCAGCAGGAAGCTGGGGTTGCCTTTGAGGCCTTGCAGGCGTTCCAGCGAGAAGACGACGTCGTCGGCCGTCACCGGCGAGCCGTCGGAGAAGACCCGGCCTTGCACCAGGGTGAAGGTGAACTCGGTCAAGTCGGCCGAGGCCTCGTAGGTGGCCAGGTCGGGGATGACCTTGGTGGAGTCATTGTCGGCGAAGGTGAGCAGGGTGTCGTAAAGGGCCTTGACCACGATCTGTCCGGTCGGCTCGTACTCCCGACCCGGGTCGACCGTCTTGAGGTCGAAGGCGACGTCGAGCACGATCTGGGAGCCGTCGGGGCCGGGGCTGTCAGAGGGAGTGGGTGGTTGGGCGCAGGCGCCGAGGGCCAGGGTGGCGGCCAATAGGACCGCCCCCGCTGCCAGGCGCAGGGGACGTCGGATGCCAAACATGGGTCTACCTCCAGGTTGGTTCGTTCCACCCGCTGGGTGTGATCCAATGCGATCCCGGCGGGCGTCGCCGCTGGCCGAACGGCCAATGAGCGACTTCACCCTACTGCATCCAATGTGTCGTTCAGATGGCGTGGAATCAGGTGATACGGGGGCCGGGCGGCGGTGGCCGATCCATCTCCCGAGCGAGTCCGGCGGCGTCGAAAAACGGTGACGGGCGGCTGCGGTCAGAGGCGTTGCAGGGCGGCGGCCGGCGGCACGCGGGAGGCCCGCCAGGCCGGGTATAGACCGGCCAGGGCGCCGACTAGGACGCCGACGGCGGGGGCCAGGGGCAGCAGCCAGGGGTCGAGCACGGGGGTCCATTGGCGGGCCAGGGAGCCGATCAGGACGGCGGCCACGCCGACGGCGGCGCCCAGGACGCCGCCCAAGGCCCCCAGGATGACCGACTCGGTCAGGAATTGGGCCAGGATGTGGACCGGTTTGGCGCCGAGGGCTTGGCGCAAGCCGATCTCGCCGGCCCGTTCCATCACCGCCACCAAGGTGGTGTTGGCGATGGCGACGCAGCCGATGACCAAGGCGATGGCGGCCAGGCCCAGCAGCAGGCCGTTGAGGGAGGCGTTGACGTCGTCGGTCACCATCGACCAGTCCGGCGGCGGGATGGCGCCCAGATTGTCGGGGTAGGAGTGGTCGAGGGCGTAGGGGGCTTGGCGGGCGATCAGACGGGCCGCCCCCAGGTCGGTCCGGATCAAGGCGTGGGCCGGGTTGAGCGGCGGGCCGTAGCGTTGGCGGGCCAAGGGGGCGGGCAGCAAGACGGCGTTGCCCAGCTCGGGCAGGGCGCCGCTGTCGGACAACAAGCCGATGACGGTGTACGAGTCGTCGCCCACGAAGACGGTCGGGTTGGTCCGGACGGTGGCGACGCCCAGGCTGGCGGCGGCTGCCGGCCCCAGCACCGCCACCGGTTGGCCGGTCAGCAGATGGAAGTCGTCGAACCAGACGCCGGAGGCCAGCTGGGCTCCGGCGGCGGCCAGGGTGCCGCCTTCGGCCCCCCAGACGGTCAGGCTGGCCCCGGCCGCCCGGTCCAGGCCGTCGGACTGGGGCCGGTTGGCGATGGTGGCGGCCTCGGCCGGCTGTCCCGGGACCAGGACCGGGCGGGTGGCGTAGACCGAGAAGTAGACCCCGGCGTCGACCACGCCGTTGAGCGGTCGCAGCCGGGCCCCGACGTCGTCGGGGAAGGAATAGGGCTGGCCCGAGGGGTTGTTCTGGGCGGCGGCGTCGACCACCGTGACGGTGGTGGCCTCCAGCTCGTTGAAGCGGTTGGTGATCTGGCCCCGGGCGGTGTCGGTCAGACCGAGGATGGCGACGAAGGCGGCGCAGCCCAGCACGGTGCCGGTGATGGTGAGCAGGGAACGGACCGGTCGGCAGGCGATCGAGGCGATGGCTTCGCGCAACTGGTCGCGCAGGGAGACCCGGGAGACGGCCGGTTCCAGGCTGCGCCGCCGGCCGGCGCCCGCCACTGGAACGGGTTCAGAGGACCCGGCCGTCCCCGAGCTCTGGTTCCACCGCTCTCCGCCGTCCTTAGCCACTGAGACTTCCTCGGTCGGGGCAGCGGCCGTTCCGGTTGGCTGGCGGCGTCGGGGCCATCTCACGGGCGGACCCGTTCGGTCTCACGGACGACGCCGTCCAAGACGTCGAGGCGGCGCCGGGCGCGGGCGGCCAAGGTCTCGTCGTGGGTCACCATGACGATGGTGAAGCCGGCTTGGTGCATGGTCTCGAACAAGGCGATGATCTCTTGGGAGCGGGCCGAGTCGAGGTTGCCGGTCGGCTCGTCGCACAGCAGCACGGTCGGTCGGGCGGCCAGGGCGCGGGCGATGGCGACCCGTTGGCGTTCGCCGCCGGACAGGGTGGAGGGCAGGGCCCCCAGCCGGGGGGTCAGGCCGACCAGGTCGATCACTTCGGCCGCCCGGGCCAGCCGGGTGGCGCGAGGCGTCTTGTCGTAGGTGCCGGCCAGGGCGACGTTGTCCAACACAGTGCGGTGGTTCAGCAGGTGGAAGGACTGGAAGACGAAGCCGATGCGCCGGCCCCGCACCCCGGCCCGTTGGGCCGGCGTCAACTGTTCGGTGGCGACGCCGTCCAAGCGGTAGCTGCCCGCGGTCGGCTGGTTCAGCAGACCCAGCACGTTGAGCAGGGTGGATTTGCCTGAGCCGGAGGGGCCGACCACGGCCGCGAAGTCGCCCGGCCAAATCGTCAGGTCGGTCGGTTCGAGGGCGTGGACGGCCGGCGGTCCGGGGTAGGTCCGGGCCACCTGTCGCCACTCGACGACCGGGTCGGTCATGGGCCGATTCCGGCCTGGTCGGCGGCGGCCAGCGCCATCGTCATTCCCGGCGACCAGGGGAGAGCGGTTCGATCGATCCCGGCCCAGCCGTCGAAGGTCGGGCCGCCTGTCGCTCGAAACGGCCGGGGAGACCCGATCATCCGCCGATCACCACCTGGTCGCCGGCTCTCAGGGCGCCGGGTTCGGCGGGGGTGACTTCGACCAGGGAGTCGCCGCTGACGCCGGTTGTGACCGGCACTCGGACGAATGACTCGCCGCGTTGGACGATGACGGACAGACGGCCGGAGGCGTCGGAGCCGATGGCCCCTTGGGGCACGGCCAGGACTGCCCCGGCGGTGGCGGCGGCCACGAAGGTGATCCGGACGTCGGCTCCGGCCAAGGACAGGTCGAGGGGCGCGGCCGGGGTGATCGCCACCGCCGTGGAGGCGGGGCTGGCCGGGTCCGGGGTCAAGGCGGCGATGGTCCCGGCCAACGGACCGCTGGGCAGCTGGATCTCGACTGGGCCCTGGACGCGCAGCAGGCCGGCTTGGGCGGATTCGACCTTGGCCGTCAGTTCGAGGGCGGCGGTGGTCAAGGTGAACAGGACGTGGTCGGGGGCGAAGCCCAAGCCTTGGCCGATCTGGGTCAAGGTGGCGGGCAGGCGGGGCACGAAGACCAGTTCTTGGCGCGGCGCGATGGGGCCGCGGCGGGCCTGTTCGTTCTCCAGCGCGCGCCGGGCCCTTTGCAGGGCCAGTTCGGTTTGGGTCAGTTGGGCGGCGCTGGGGCCTTGGTAGGTCGGCTGGGGTGTGGTCGGCGCCGGCGTGGCGCCCTGTTGGGCCTGCTCCCAGGCCGCCATGGCGTCGGCGAAGGCCTGTTCGGCCCGGGTCTGGTCGTCCAATAGGTTCTGTCGGGCTCGTTCGGCGTCGGCCACGGCCTCTTGAGCGGATTGGATGGCTTGGGCGTCGGAGCCGTCGCCGGAGTCGGTGGTGGGGGTGGCGTAGCCCAGTTGGGCGTACAACTTCTCCAAAGCGCGTTTGGTGGCGGCGTCGAAACTGCCCGAGGCCGCTCCGGAGAACAATCCCAGGCCGCGCAGGGCTTCTTGGAGTTGGCCGACGTCGGCGCCGCTCATGCCCGGCCGCATGTCGCGCCAACCGGCTTTGGCTCCGGGCAGCAGCACGACCGGCCGGCCGGACACTTCGACCACGGCCCGGCCGGCTGTGATCTGTTGTCCGACGGCGGCGAAGACCCCGGTCAGGACTCCTTCGCCGCCCCGGCTGTTCTCTTCCTCCGGGGGCAGCAGGACGCCTTGGCCGACTCGGACCACCTCGACGGCCGTGATCAGCCCCCGGGTCACGATGGTGCGTTCGATGCGCTGCTCGACCACCTCGGCCGTGATTACGGTCGGAGCCGGCGGTTGGGAGGTGGCCGCTAGTTGGCGGGGGGAGATGATCAACTGTCCGGCCACCACGCCGAGGCCGCAAGCCGCCACCGCCACCGCCACCAAGGTGATCAACCAGCGGCGACCCCGCAAACGGGCGGCTAGCGTCAGGTCGCGTCGGTCCGGCCCACCCGTCGGTTCGTCCCCGGTCGGGTCAACGGCGCCCGGCCGCCCAGGACCGGCCGGTTCCGAGCGCTGGGCCGGACGTCGTGCCACGGGGCCTCCCCTGGGGTTGAACCGCACTGCTGGTCCGGTGTGCCATCGATCCGTCGTAGTCGTCGGCGGACCGATCGACTTCGGACAGGTTTGGGTGCAGTCTGCCCTAGAGCCATCGACGGTGACAACCCCTAGGGAGTCGCCGGCTACCGACAGGATGAGAAGATGGCCGGTCCGGTTGGAGAGGTGAGACCCCTGAACCGACCAGGCTGGTCGGGTTGACACGGTTGCGGGGGGGGGACTAAATTGAACAATGGATAATCAGTGAAGTTGTCCGCGTGTTCCTATATCTCAACCTCGGAGGTTTAAGAATGAATCAGCTTGAAAGTAAGGCTCGTTCGATTGTAGTTTTTCTAGCAACAGTCCTGACACTGGCGGGTCTGTCAGTGTTTGGAGTGGCTTCAGCGCCAGAAGCTCTGGCTGCCACGGGTCCATGCCCAGGTAGTCAGATCGAATATCAGGATGTAATCCCTGGTTTTAGTAATCTTCGCGTGTACTACAGCTCTTCGAATTCTGGGACAAATTGCGCTAGGACTAACAAAACCACACAGACCGATCATGAGTCTCAGTTGGGAGTCTGGGTGATGAGTTGCCTCGAGACGTCTCCGAGCAGTCACTGCACTTCTGGCCCAGAGTCCGATGGTGATTTCGGTTGGTATTACCAATACGCTGGGCCTGTCGTAATCACATCGATGAATGGGCGCTGTATCAATGCTTTAGGAACAACTGGTGAGACGGGTATTTTCACTGTACCCGAAGCTGGTCACTGTGGTTAGAGACGGTGTGGTTTCGCGTAGGCTAGGAGAATTAGTTGTTTGGTCGATCGTGATCGTCTTGGTTGGACTATCGACTGGTTGCGCGGCCGAGCGCCCTGCCGTCGAACCGTCCGATCGAGTCGGCCAACCGGCGGCTTCGGACTTGTATCAGCCGACCCAGGCCCCGATTGACGCGGATGTGCCGGGCGGTCGGACCGGGTGGTTGGTGGCGGATGTGACTGACTACTTCGGACCGACGCCGGAGCAGAAGGTAGTGATCGAGCAGGCGACTTACGCCATGACGCGCCACTGCATGGCGGAGCGTGGTTTCGAGATGCTGGAAGACCCGCCTAGTACGACGCCGCAGGTTCCGTCGAGCCCGGGTTATGACGGCTACCTGGGGATCTTGGACCGGGATTACGCCGCCGAGCGTGGGTACCAACTCAAAACCCGGCCAGAGCTGACCCAGCCCAAGCCGCCAGTGCCGGGTTGGACCGCCGCCTATGAGACCGCTCTGAAGGGCGATGATGGCTGCGCTTTGAAGACGAACGCTTTTCTCGAAGAGTACGAGGTGGATGTGCCCCGATCGACCCAAGACTTGGTGATTCAGATCGAGGATGGTTCGGTCGATCAAGCTTGGTTGGCGCCGGAGGTGGCGGAGGCTCTGTTTGACTGGCGGTCCTGTATGGCGCAGGAAGGCTATTCCTTTGAGAACCCCAGAGTCGCCTATCAGTCTTTCACCGGGTTCGCCGTCACGTCGCGGTACCCGATCCCGGGTATGGCCCCGCCGGCCCCGGGGGAGATTGAGACGGCGTTGCGTGACGTCCAGTGCAAGCAGGAATCCGGTCTGGTTCCGGTCTGGCGGCGCAACCTGTGGCAGATCCGGTACGACGCCATGCAGGCTAATCTGCCCGTCTTGCAGGTCTATCAGCAGATCACCGAGCTGCGCTTGGCCAACGCTCAGGAGATGATCCGGCTCTACGGCTAGGGTTTCGTCATGAGGACGGACGGTTCGCCGGGCGCTGCGCGGCGCGGAATGGCTTTGACGCTGGGTCTGATCGCTTTATTGGCTTCGGGTTGTTCTTCGGTTGACCCGGGTGGTGATTCGTCCGGGCCAGTGGTTGAGGCCACTGATTTGTACACCGATCAGACGCCGGGGCCGGATGATCGGTCGGAGGAGGGTTGGGAGTCCTTGACGCTGTCTCCGTTGGGCTGGTTGGTGCCGTATGTCTATGAGATGTTGGGTCCGACGCCGGAGCAGGAGGTGGTGATCGCGCAGGGCAGCTACGCTTTGTTGCGGCATTGTATGGCTGAGCGTGGTTTCAAGTTGTTCGATGCGCCGCCGGCCGCTGTTCCGGTGGTGCCGCGGGCACGGGGTTATGACGTCCGGATCGGGATCATGTCTGGGGAGCGGGCTCGGCAGACCGGCTATCAGTTGCGGAAGGATGACTTCGGGACTGGTGGTGACACTGGTGGCGCAGGGCTGTATCCGGAGTGGACCCGGGAGTACGAGGAGGCTTTGAAGGGCGACGGCGGCTGCGTCTTCGTGTCTGATGATGCTTTGGCGGAAGGCGTGGTTTCTACAGCCGGCCGACTGGCTTCCGAGATTGATGAGAGTTCATTGGCGGAGGCTTGGGCCAGTCCGGCGGTGGAGTCTGCTCTGGTGCAGTGGCGTTCCTGCATGGCTGAGGAGGGTTACGCTTTCACCGATCCGCAGGAGGCCTACCGGTCTTTCCGTGGGTTCGCTGTCACGACTGAATTTCCCGAGGCGGGGGACTCCACGGCCGCTTCGACAGAGATCGAGACGGCGGTGCGGGACGCTTTTTGCAAGGCGGAGATCGGGTTTCCCCGGTTGTGGCAGCAGCAGTTGATGGAGATTCGTCAGGCCATGGTGCAGGAGAACCTGCCGGCCTTACAGGTGTACGTCGCCGCGACCGCCCAGTGGGTGGCCAACGCACAGGCTTTGATCGCGCGCTACGGCTGACGGTTCGGGGCTGATCGGTCGAGTTGGATGGCCGCTTGTCCGGCCGCGGTCAGGAGGCGGACGGCGGTGCGGTCGAAGGAGACGAACTCTTGGCCGCC
>JAIRYW010000006.1 GCA_031267645.1 Propionibacteriaceae bacterium | reverse complement strand
GAAGCGATCAGATCCTTGACGTAGGTCAGGGCCTCCACGTTGGCCTCGGAGTCAGCCGTGGCCTGGCCGTCCACCGCCACGCCGCCGTCGTTCTGGGCCAGGAAGACGCCGACCCGTTGCAACTCGGCCCCGAAGGACAGGCCGACCCTCTCGGGGGTGGTCAGCCGCTGCGCCACAGTGGTCAACTCCGCCCAGGTGGTGGGATAGTCGGCCTCGGTCAGGCCCGCCTCCGCCCACAGGTCGGTGTTGACGACCAGGGCCAAGGTGGAGAAATCTTTGGGCGCGGCATAGAACACGCCGTCGACGGTGAAGGCCTCCCTCAGCCCGGGGTAGAAGTCGGCTCGGTTGCTCAATTGGTCGCCGTAGGCCTCCAGCGAGCCGTTGGCCACCCAACCGGCCAGATTGTCGGTGGAGACGTACAGCAGATCGGCCGGTTGGCCGGAGGCGAAGCCCTGGGCGGCCTCTTGGTTCAGATCCGAAGCCGCGATCACCTCGGTCGGGACGCCCGACTGCGCGGACCAGGCGGCGGCCGCCTGACGGACGGCGTCGGTCTCGGCTTGGCCGGAGGAGCCGATCAGGATCGAGATGGTGTTCTGGGTCTCGTCTTCGGGTTGGGACGGGGTGTTCTGCGAACAGCCGGTCAGGGCCAGGGCGAAGACGGCCGCCCCGACCAAGCCACGTCTGACTTGAATTTTCATTGCTTTTCCTAACTGTCTGGACGGGAGGCGACCATCGACTCCCATTTGCGGAGTTCTAACGTCGGGGTGAGGATGACGCCCTGCCCCAAAAAGCCATCTGGTTGTCTGATGTGTTCCGCCAGCTGGGCCACCACCGCCGCCGCGGCCTGCTCGACCGGCTGCTCCACGCTGCTCAGGCCGACCGCCCGAGCCACGGGAGTGTTGTCGAAGCCGATCACCGGCAGCTCTTGGCCGGGCTCGATCAAGTCAGCGAAGACTGGCATGGCGCCGAAGGCCAGCGCGTCCGAGGCGCACACCACGGCGCTGGCTCCCCGGGCCCTCAGCTCCATCGCGGCCGCGGCGCCGTCCCGCACCTGGTTCTCGGTCAGCGCCTGCAGCGGTTCGGGCTCGGCTTCCGCCTGGGCCAGCAGCCAGCCCTGGCGCCGGTCCTCGCCCACGGCCGATGAGGTGGGCCAGCCGATGAACCCGATCCGGCTGTGTCCGGCCGCCATCAAATGTCGAGTGGCTTGGTAGGTGCCGGCCCGTCCGTCCACGTCCACCCAGGAGTGCCGGGTCGACAATTCCCCCCAAGGCCGGCCGAAGGCGGCGAAGGGCAGGTGGGCTCCGGTCAACAGTTGCGGCCTAGGGTCGTTCAGGCCGGTGTCGATCAGGATCGCGCCGTCGATCACGCCGGCCTGGTGCGCGCCCACCAAGTTCTCCACCTCGGCGGGAGCGTCGGGGGCGGTGAACAGGTTGATGCGGTACCCCTGGTCTTGGGCGGCTTGGGTGACGGCGTGGAAGAAGCGGTCCAGGACCTCGCCGTTGATGCCGTCCACGACCGGGTGGAGGCGCATGCCGATGGCTCCCGCGTGGCGGGTGCGCAGGGCCCGTCCGGCCGCCGAGGGCCGGTATCCGGCGGCCCGGATGGCCGCTTCGACCCGGCTCCGGGTCTCCGGTTTGACCAGCTCGGGGCTGTTGATGACGTTGGAGACGGTCTGGATGGAGACGCCCACTTGAGCGGCGATGCTGGCCTGGGTCGGGCGGGGTCGAGACGCCACAGTTCACCTCCCGGTTGCCGTAGTGTATTTGAACCTTCAAATGAATTCTGATGCCATTTCTGGACCTGTGTCAAGGTGAGACACCGTCTTTGAAGTCCGTCTAGGGCGGTTATAGGATGATGTGAGTTAGAACGATCAACTAATTCCGCCAAGCCTGAGGATGAACTGATGGACACTGTCGCCGCCGTGATCTTCGATCTGGACAGCGTTCCCGACCAGGCCCGAGCGGCCTTCGTGGCGCTGCTGGCGGAACTCAGAGCGGCCGGGGTCAAAACAGCCGTCGAGTCCAGCCTCCGGTCCGCCCCCGCCCTGGCCCAGGCCTGGCCGGGCGACGGCTTGGCCCTGGTGGACGCGGTGGTGGACGCCACCCTGGTCAGCCGCCCCAAACCCGACCCGGCGGCCCTGCTCTTAGGAGCCCGCCTGCTCGGCTTGCCGGCCGGCCTGATCCTGGCCGTCCAAGGCACGGCGGCCGGTCTTGAAGCCGGCTCGGCGGCCGGGATGTGGACCTTGGGGGTGGGGCCGATCGGGCCGCTGGGCGACGCCGGCCAGGTGGCGCCGGATTGGTCGGCGCTCACCCTCGAGCGTCTGTCCGGCTGGGCCCAAGACGCCGCCTGGACCGTCCGACGGGTCGGCGACCAGGCCGAATCGCGACGCCACCGCGAGACCCTGTTCACGATCGGCAACGGGCACCTGTCGCTGCGCGGCGGCTCGGAGGAAGGCGGGGCGGGGGAGGAGTCGGCCAGTTTCATGCACGGCGTCTGGGACGACATGCCCGTCTCGCGCACCGAATTGGCCAATCTGCCCCGTTGGTGGGGCCTGGACCTGTGGGCCAACGGCGTCCGCTTCCGTCCCGGCCAAGGCCAGCGGACCGACCTGGTCCGTAGTTTGGACCTCCGCGACGGCGTCCTGACCCGCCAGCTGGTCTGGTCGCCGGACGACCGGACCGACATCGCGCTCCGCTTCGAGCGCTTCCTCAGCTTGGCCGATCCCCATCTGGGCGCGCTCCGGGTCGGGATCGAAGTCCGGCGGGGGGAAGCCGATCTGAGCTTGCGCGGCGGCCTGGACGCCCACGTCGACAACCAGGGGCTGCGGCACTGGGATCTATTGGAGCAGTCGGCCGCCGCCGACACGGTCGGCTTGCTGGTCCGGACCCGCCACAGCGGCGTCGAACTGGCCCTGGCCGGACGCCTCAGTCTGGGCGGCGCCGCCTTGCGACCCTGCCAGGCCGACGGCCAGCCGGCGCTGTGGGGCGAGGCCAAGCTGACGACGGGCCAAACCCTGACGGCGCTCAAGGTGGTGGCCTGCGCCTCGACGGCGGAGTCGCCGGATCCAGGGGCCGTCGTGGCCGGTGCCCTGCCGGCGGACCTGACCGGCGCCTGGGACGATCTGAGGCGGGCCAACCGGGCCGCTTGGGACCAGACCTGGGCCCAAGCCGACGTCGAGATCGTGGGCGACCCGGCCAGTCAGGTCGCGCTCCGGTACAACATCTTCCAACTGCTGATCGCCGCCCCCCGGCTGGCCGACGCCAGCATCGGGGCCAAGACCCTGTCTGGCTACGGCTACCGGCACCACGTCTTCTGGGACACCGAGGTCTTCGCCCTGCCCCTGTTCACGCACACTCAACCAGCCCTGGCCCGGCGCATGTTGGAGTACCGCTGGAACCGCCTGCCCGGGGCTCGGCGCAAAGCCCGGGAGTCGGGCCGGGCCGGCGCCCTGTTCCCCTGGGAGAGCGCCGGCTCCGGCGACGAGGTGACGCCGCGCTGGGTGGAGGACGCCCAGGACCCGACCCATCTGATTCGGATCTGGACCGGCGACATCGAACTCCACCTCAACGCCGACCTCGCCTGGGCCTGCCACCAATACTGGCGGGCCAGCGGAGACGACGCCTTCATGCGCGACCACGGCGCCGAGATCGTCTGCGACACCGCCCTCTTCTGGGCCGAGGCGGCCCAGCTGGAGGACGACGGCCACTACCACCTGCGCGACGTGATCGGGCCGGACGAGTACCACGAGCACGTGGACGACAACGCCTTCACCAACCTCATGGCGGCTTGGCACCTGCGTCTGGCGGTCCGCGCCTTGGGCTGGCTGAGCCAGCGTTTCCCGGACCGGGCGGTCCGTTTGCGGGCCGAGCTGGGTCTGGGGGAGGCGGTCGAGGCGGCCTGGCTCCAGGTGGCGGACCGGATGGCGCCCCCACGGCGGTCGGACGGCGCCTGGGAGCAGTTCGCCGGCTACTTCGACTTGGCCGAGGTCGACTTCGATCTGGCTCGGGACCCGGCTCGGCGTCAGTCGATGCAACAGATCTGCGGCTTGGTCGGAACCCAGTCGACGCGGAACATCAAGCAACCGGATGTCCTCATGCTGGCCCATCTGTTGCCCGATCTCTTCTCAGAAGAGGAATTACAGGCCAACTATCGGTATTACGATCCCCGCACCGACCACGAGCTGGGCTCCAGTCTGGGCCCGGCCGTCAGCGCCATCGTGGCCTGCCGGGTCGGCGATGACGAGAGAGCGTACGAGCATTTCCGGCGGGCCGCCCAGGCCGACCTGTTCGACGTCAGACACAACGCCGGCGACGGCATCCACGCCGCCTCGGCCGGGGGGCTGTGGCAGGCCGTGGTGTTCGGGTTCGCCGGCCTGCGCCTGGACGACACCGGCTGGCGGTTGGAGCCGCGTCTGCCCCGGAGCTGGCGCTCGGTGACCTTCGGCTTCCGCCACTCCGGTCAAGCCCATCGGGTCACGGTGCGCTCCGACCGGCCGGTCTGAGTCGGCCGGACCGGATTCGGGCGGCACGGGCTGATCGGGGCGGTTCCAGGGTCCGGTTCGAACGGTCGACGGTGACGGCCGCCTGGTCTCGGACCAGTCGACCGGGGTGGTTCCCGGGCCCGGCCCGGTGGTGGTCACGAGCCGATGATGGGGCGTTTGTCGAAGGCGCGTCCGGACAGTCAATGGACGAACCGGAGGGCGCCGCTTCGGGACAGCCCGGTCAGACGGCGGGGGGGGGGTGAGCTCAGGGCGGCCCGGCTCCTCACCAAACAGTGGCCAACCCGGGCAGGGTTTTCAACTGGGAGTCGTCGGTCACCAACGTGACGTGGTCGATCATGGCCTGAGCCGCCAACAGGCGGTCGAAGGGATCGCGGTGATCCCATCTCATCGATCCGGCCAACAGCGCGTGTGCGGTGGTGATGGGCAGTTCTTCGATGCCCATCTCTGTTAGATGCGACTCGTAGGCGTCCAGGACCGGGCCGGCCTGGTCCATTTTGCCGAGGCGATGTTTGAGCGCCATCTCAAGGGCGTTGACGGGCGAGGCCAGAACGATGTTGGCGGGGTCTTCGAGCAGAGGCCGCGCCTGCTCGCCCAAGCGGGCGGGCCGGGTCAAGGCCCAAAACAAGGTGTGGGTGTCGAGCAGGAGTCTCACAATCCCTCCCAGGCCGCCAATTCGGAGTCGGGCAGCGGCTCGAAGAACGCGTCGGTCAGGTCTGGTGTCCCGGCCACGAAACCGAGCCGGCGGCGGGCCGGTGGCCCGAGCGGCTTGATGACCGCGATCGGTCGCCCGGCCCGCGCGATCGTCACCTCATGGCCAGATTCGACCAGACTGAGCAGCCGGGACAAGTGGGTCTTGGCTTGTTGCACGTTCACACTCGTCGTCATGCCGTAACTATAACGAGGTTTGACTAACCAGACCAGACCAGGTTGATCAGAGTGACTCGACTCTCGGCCGGGTGGGACCGAAGGGGACGCCGGCGGGTGCTCCGGCGGGGTGGCCGATCGTCTCGGGTGAATCAGAGCGGAGGTTATTGACGGACCGAGGTCGGTCCAAGGGCGGTTCCAACGGCTCAGCCGGTTCACGATCCTAGGACGTGGCGTTTGTCGAAGACCCAGTCCCGGTCGGTCAAGAGCTTGGCCAGGGACAAGCCGATGGCCATGCCCATGATGGTGAAGACGGCCTGTCCGCTGTTCGCCAACAGGGAGTTGGCGTCGCCCTGGGAGAAAGCCACCAAGGCCCGGAAAGCCGGCGCCCCGGGGATCATGATCAAGGCGGCCGGGACGGCGATGGTGACTTCGGCTAGACGTTGACGGACGACGCAGAAGTGGGCTGACAAGCCGATCATGAGACAGGCCAAGGTGGCGGCGGCCCAGGTCGGGGCCCCCAACTCCAACAGGGCCAACCGGCCCAGGTTGGCGACCAGGCCGACGCCGCCGGCGATGAAGGCGCCGCGGAGGCGGGTGTTGAACATGATGGCCCAGCCGGCCACGCCCAGCCAGCTGGCCAGGGCGGACAAGAGCCAGAGCCAAGGCCAGGGCAGCGGGGGAGGGGGCAGCGGAGACGGGGAGATGCCGAACACCCAGGTGACCGTGACCAGGGCGGCGGCGGCCGAGGCCAGGATCATGAAAGCGTAGGCGATGCGGGACACCCCGGCTGTGATGTCGGATTTGACCAGGTCCAGCACCGCCGTCACCAAGGGGAAGCCCGGCACGATGAAGAGGACCGCTGGCACGCAGCCGGCCCCATGGGGAGAGGAGTCGTGCAAGAGCTGGGCCAGGCCCCGGCTGACCCCGATGTAGGTGAAGGCCGCCAGCATGGTGGCGAGCAGGGCGGTCAGATAGACGTTGATGGACCGACGGAGGAGGAAGACGCGCAAGAACTGGCCCAGGAAGGCGGCCAACAGCACGCCCACGGTCTCCAACCACCAGGCGTTGTTCAGGAAGGCCACCGCCGTGCAGGCCAGGGCGGCGCTGAGGGAGCTGAACCAAGGGGAGTATCGACTGCCCCGGTCGTCGATCTCCTGCAGCAAGGCTTCGATCGCTTGGGGGGTGGTCCCGGGCCGCAGCTGGTCCGTCATCAACTCCAAGCGGGTGATCTTGTCCGCGTTCACGCCGATGGAGTGGACCTGGCCGACCTGGGTGCGGAATTGGGCGTCCTTGAACAGGGTGACTGAGACCTCAGACAAGGTGACTTGGGATTGCAGCCACTGGATCCCCATCGCCGCCGCCACCTGCTCCATCGACAACCGCACCCGGTGGGACTCGGCTCCAGCGTTCAACAAGGCTTTGCCGGTGCGGACGATGGCGTGCGCCTCGGCTCCGAGATTCTCCTCGTCCGCGACGTGGGGGTGGTGCGCCAGGGGACCCAATCGATCCTCCATTCCAGTGGTAGCCCAATTTTTTCCACGGCGAAAGGGGGTCGATCACCGCCAGTCGGATTGTACCGCTGGGCCCCAAAGGCTGGGGCGAGCCGGGTCAGGTCCACAATCCGCCGGGGGCGAAGACCTCCTCCGTCAGTTGCTCGAACCAGCCCAGCTCACGGGCCAGGTCCAGCACGGTGTAGCGGGAACGGTAGTACATGGCCCGGGGGAAGGTCTGGCGCAGCGCATCCAAGCTGAGGCCGATCTGGTCCGGCCCGGTCGGAGCCCCGGCCGCCCGCAACTGGTCCTGCAAACGGCGGGCCGGCGTCAACTGGGCCCGCAAGCGTGACTGGGTGTCGTCCCAGCCTTGGACCAGGCGCTCCAGGCGCTGGCGCAAGCCGTCCTGGTCGACCCGCTTGATCTTGGTCTCTCGGACCGCGTTGTCGGCCAGAGGGCCGCTGAAGAGACGGCGGACGTCGGCTGTGACCTGGTCCCACTCGGGCCAAGCCGCCACCGCCGCCCGGACGTCGCCGGGACCGGGCCGCCGAGCCAGGAAACGCTCGTAGAAGGCGCACATGGCCAAACTGCCGATGGCGACTTTGAAGCCGTGGGACAAGGGCGGATCTTGGTCTTGGCCGAGGTGGGACAACTCCCATAGGTGACTGAAGTAGTGCTCGGCTCCGGAGGCCGGCCGGGTGCCGCGATAGACCTGCATGGCCAGGCCGGACAAGATCAGACCTTGGACCAGAGCCTCGTAGGCTTCCGGCTGGCCGGCCGCCAGCGCCGCCGGCTGGGACAGGGCCCGGCCGACGCCGGTCTGGACCAATTCCCAAGCCGTCGGGTCGATCGCTTCGACGCCGACGGCGTCGGCCAGGATCCAGTCCGCCCCGCCCGGGATCTTGGCCGCCAGGTCGCCGAAACCGGACGCCACCATGGCCGGTGGGGCCGCGGCGGCCACGTCGAGGTCGAACAGGACCACGGCTGGAGCGGGGCAAGGCAGGGTCAGTTTGACGCCGTCGCGGCTGATCGGGGCCCCGAAGCCGGCGTAACCGTCCATCGAGGCGGCCGTGCCGACCACCGCGTAAGGGCGACCCAGCTGGCCCGAAGCCAATTTGACCAGGTCGTTGATGGTGCCGGATCCGACCGCCACGCCCACGGCCCGGTCGTCCGCCAAGCGCCGCTGGACGGTCTCGGCCTGGTCGTGGGAGGCGTACAGGGCCGGTCGGCCGGGGAAGACGAGGGGTTCGGCCAGGGGCTGGCCGGCGCGTCTGAGGGACTCCACGACGGCCGCTCCGGCGGCTGCGAAGGTGCGTTCGTCGGCCACCACCAGGGCGGGGCGGCTGCCGTCCAGCAGGGCTCGGGCCAAGATCGCGCCACTGTCTTCGAGCAAGCCGCGGCCGACCTCGACCACACGGGTGTCGCTGGCGCGGGCCAGCCCTTGTGCGATCAACTGACGCATCGGACCACCTCCTGGCGGTCAGCACGCTATCAGTCCGGCTCCGGCCGTCCGGGGTCAGCCGAGGGGCGGTCGGGGGCGCCTCCCGATCCACTAGGTCCAATCCATCAGGTTCGGCGCCGCGGCGTCGGCGGCAGTCCGTCTCTGGGTGGGACTCGGTCGGACCAGGCGATCGGGAGGCGCTCCCCGGGGCGGGGCCAGAGCGGTTCGCCCCGGCGCCGGCGGACACTAAAGTGGGCCCGGGCCCGGCGTCGGGCCGTTGAGGAGGAGGCATGGCCAATACCGGCTGGAGCGCCGTCGCGGCCCTGGTCGGGGCCAATCTGTTCTGGGCCGGCAATTACATCGTGGGCCAGGCCGCGGTGACGGACATCGCACCGCTGTCCTTGGTCTTCTTGCGCTGGCTGATCGCGCTGGTCCCCTTGTTCTTGATCGCCCAGACGGTGGAGCGGCCGGACTGGCGCGTCGTGTTGCGGGCTTGGCCTCGATTGGCCTGGCTGTCGGTCTGCGGACTGCTGGGGTACAACGCCTTCCTGTACACCGCCTTGCAGCACACCGACGCCCTCAACGCCTCCCTCATCAACGCCTTCAACCCGGCCTTGATATCGCTGGCGGCCTTGGTCTTCCTGCGCGAACGGTTGGACCGGGCCGGCCTGGTCGGTCTGGGGCTGGCCCTGGCGGGCGTGTTGTACGTCATCAGCGACGGCCATCCGGCCGCCCTGCTGAAGACTGGTTTCGGCCGCGGCGACCTGCTGATGGTGGGCGCGATCACGGTCTGGACGGTGTACACCTTGAGCGGTCGGCGGCCTCTGCCCGTGCCCCCCATCACCTCGACCTTCGCCCAGGCCGTCGTCACCACCGTTTTGGCCGGCCTCTGGGTGGCCGGGACCGGCGGCGCGACCTGGCCCAGCGGTTCACAGTCCTGGTCGGCTCTGCTCTTCATCGCCGTCTTCCCCTCGGTCGGCAGCTATCTGTTGTGGAACTACGCCCTCCGCCGACTGCCGGCCGGTCGGGGCGGCGTCTTCCTCAACCTCATCACCGTCTTCACGGCCTTGTTCACGATCCTGGCCGGTCGACCTTTCAGCCTGGCCCAATTGCTGGGCGGGGCCGTCATCGTGGTCGGGGTGGTCTTGACCAATCTGAGAGCTTTCCGACCGGCCGGCGGGCCGGCTCCCGACTGAGCGGCGGTCGGGCCGTGCCATCGGTCTGGCCCTTGTCACCGGCCGTGCCGTCGTCGTTGGTCGGGGCCTCGTCGTCGGTGACTTCGTCGTCGGTCTGGCCCGTGCCATCGGCCTGACCCCGTCATGCTGCGCCTAGTCGCGGCATCCAGTCGGATCCCGGCGCGTCGAGCCGGGCGGCGCCCGTATGCTGGTCCCGATGAGTTGGGAAGAGATCTTTCAGCCGGGCTTGCGCCATTGGCGCGAGCAGCAGGAGTCCGACCGGCAGAAGACCATCGTCGTGCCCGCCCCCGGGCCCGGCCCCATCCACGTCGACTTGGACGCCGGTGTGATCGAGTTACGCGACCCGGACGCTCTGTCGGACCGCCTAGGCCATTCGGCTGCGGTCTCAGCGGAAGGCGAAATAGGCCGTGACCAGCCCGGCCACGATGCTGACCAGGCCGATCAGGAGGAAGGGTCGGGTCGGTCCGTTCCAAGCCTGCTTATTGGCGGCGGCTCGAATCAAGAAGGACATCTCGGACAGCGCCAAGCCGGCGACCCCGACTCCGATAAGCACTAGTGTTATTGCTTGCAGGATGGTCATGTCGACTCTTTAGTCTCCTAATCCCACCGCTTATGGATCAGACTACCCAGGCGCCCCAATCTCAGTCGGTCCGCCGGGTCTGATCGGAGTCGTCGGGTCGATCCAGGCCTTCGGGGGGATGACCGGTGACGCCCCGGTCACGTTCCGGCGCGATCAGGCGAGCGGTTGGCGGAGTGGTTGTCGACCAGGTGGCAGGGGCTGGGCTGCGGTCGGTGGCTGGAGTCTGAGGCGGCCCGCTGGGGTCGCTTCAGCCGGACTGCGACCCGGCTCGTCTTGTCGAAGGAGGAAGGAGACGGCCATGACTGATGCTCTGGCACGGGAGTTCCAGCGACGGTTGCCGCACGTCGATCCGGCTTGGGCGGACAGCCTGGTTCTGGAATTGCGTCTACGAGGCGCCAGCGGGGCCGCCATCGGCTCCGCCGGGCTGGGAGTCGAGTCGCACAACGGGCGGATCGAGGCTTCGCCGTTCATCTCCTCCGGCCAGGCGGGCTCGCTCGTCGGCTCTGGCGGCGGCCAGCAGTGCCGCCAAGCGCCGCTTCGCGCGGCGCCGACCCGCGAGCACCGCGAACCCGATCAACACCAGTCCGGCCAGGACCGCCAGTTGGGGCCAGGGGACGGCCGCCACCCAGCGGCGGGCGGTGACCGCGGGCAGGTCGGGTGCGGCCACGCCCTCCAAAGCCAACACCTCAGTCACCGCTTCGACTTCCGTCCGCACGGCGAACCGCGGCCAGACCCTTTCGATCTGGACCTCGACTCGGCGGACATCACCGGGCAGCAACTCGATCCGCGGCGCGTCCTCACCGGGCCAAGCCACCAGTTCGCCGGCCGCCGCCACCCGCCCGGTCACGACTAGACGGGCGTTGCCCGTGTTGACCAGATCGAACGACGCCGCCACGCGCCCCGGCCGCAATGGATTCCAGGTCATGTCATAGGCCGCTTCGAGGTCGCGGATCTCCAAACCGGGAGCCAATTCGCCGGTCACCCGGGTCATCACTCTGATCCCGAAACGGGAGACCACTCCAATGTTCGAACTGCCTCGGTCGGCGGCGCCCGTCCTGACCAAGGCGGCGGCGACTCCAGCGGCGTGGTCGCCGGGCTCCGCGTCAGGCGGCGCCACGATCTCCAGTGGCACGATCCGGGTCTCGCCGGCCGGGACCTCCACCTCGGCGTCCAGGCGGATCCAGGTCCCGGCCGCCGTCGAATCCTCCGGGCGGGCCAGCATGTCGAACCGGCCCTCCGGAGTGAAGAACCCGTCCGCCGCCTGCAACTCGAAGACGGCGTCCCGGCCGGACAGGTTACGCACCGCGATCCGCTCCAGCGCGCGCTCGCCCGGGGCGAGCCGCAATTCGATCCAATGCCTCCCGTCGGGGCCGTACTCGTCGGACGGCGCCACCGACCACACTATGGGCACGTCCTGGCTGTCCCCGTCGTCAGCCTGGGCCGGCCAGACCGCCCAGGCCAGGCTGATCGCGGCGCCGACGGCCAGTACGCCCGCCGGCGCCGCTGCCCTCTTGAGGAGAGCGGGAATCAGCCCCATTGTCACTCGAAGAGGGACAGGGTCAACGTCGCCTCATAGTCGCCGGCGGCGACCGCCACACCAGTCTTCAAGGTCAGGTCGGCCGAGCCGGTCCAGGACCCGGGAGCGACGCCATTGGAATTGTCCGTGTAAGCGAACATCTCTTTGCCGCCGACCGTGCCGAAGCCCCCGGTCGGGTCGTCCAGGTACGGGGTGACCCCAGGACCGGCGGCGACTTCGTCCGGATCGACGTCCGAGTCGAGGAACGGCGCCCAGCCCAGGTTGAGAGCCGGGATGTCCGGCAGGCCGACGGCGCTGAAGTCCGTCACCTGACCTACCACGTACCAGTACACATCGTCGTCGATAGCGGCCGGGTCGCGGGTGTCGGTGACTGTGACGTTGTGCAGTGTGCCGGTGAACACCCTTTGGGTCGGGTCGAGGGAGACGCCTTCCGTCAGCTCCACTTCGTCCTCCGCCACGCTCAGCGTCAAAGCGCCCAGCGACTCGATGTTGAGGAGTAGCGCCACGTTCTGGTCCTGGTCGTCCAGGTGGGTGCCGTCGTCGGCCCAGGCCATCGCGCCAACCCCGCATAGGAGCAGCGCCCCCAGTCCGGCCGCCGCCGCCCGGGCGATCTTGCTATTGGTCATTTCTTGAGATTTCCTTTCAGATCGGTCCGACCGGTGAGTCCGGTCGATAGTCAAGGCATGCCAGTCATAGACCTCGATTCGGATTCGAAGTCTGGGCTCTGGGGTCCCGCCGCGGTGGCGACGGGACCCCAGACAAGGGTCAGCCGCAGGACCCCGCCGGGTAGGCGAAGGTCGCTTGGCCAGTCAGCCCGGAGTCGCCCAGAGCGGTCGCCGAGACTGCGATCTCACCCGCCGGGTATGAACCCGCTTGGCTGGTGAAGGCTTGCAAGCCGGACTTCGCCGGGGCGATCGACGCGAACGTCTTGGCCCCGTACAAGGTGGTGATCGTCAACTCGACCGGCACTTGGCTGTCATTGAAGGCCCTGACCGACAGATACGCCTTCCCGGCCATGCACTTGGTCGAGAACTCCGCTGACAAGGCCAGGGCCTCGCCCGCCGCCACCTCGACCACCACGCCAGCGGGCGGGTCCAAGGCCAGGCCGCCTAGGCCGTCCAGGGTTATGGACACCGTCCCCGGTGCGTCCGGCGTGAAGGTGAAGGTCTGCGGCGAGGCCGAATCGACCCAAGTCAGGCTGGCGGGGCTGAAGGTCCCGGAACCGGCCGCCGGCGTCAACGTCCCGTTGAAGGGCCCGCTGGGCGTGACAGTGAATTCCTCCGACGCCGTGCCCACGGTCGCCGTCTCGGGTCCCGTCAATGAGACGGCGTCGGCGACAGCCGGTTGCTCCGCCTCGCAGACGGCCAGCTCGTCAGCGCTGGGAGCGAATTGGACCCAGTCGAAGACGGCCGTCAGCTCTCCTACGGAGGTCGGGCCTTGCATCGCGAACGGGCCGACGCCGATGGGCGCGAATGACGCGCTCAATGACGCCGGACGTCCTATGGAGATGAACTTCTCGCCGTCCAACGAATAGGCGGCGGTGATGTTCGCGCCATCAGAGATCAACCGGACCCAGAACTGGCCACCCGACCACGCGATGGTCTGGCTGTCAGTGCCGCCGGCGTTCCGATCGGTGCCGTTGGTTCGTTTGATCAACTCCACCACCATGGCCCCTGTGCCGCTGCGTTCGATGTCGACTTTGGCGTAGTTGGTTCCGTCCTGGTAAAGCACCAGACCAGCTTGGTGGTACCCGGCGGTGGGTGTCAGCGTGACGGCGGCGGTCATCTCCCAAGCTCCGGCCGGCATGGGCTGGAGAGGAATCGAAGCCCCGGCCATGCCCGTGTTGTAGGTGGGGACGCGCAGCGCTCCTTCGGACACCGTGTGGCGGGCGCTGCCCGGATTGGTCAGAGTCGGCCAGATCGACTGGTCCAGTTCGGCGCCCTCGAAATCATCCGATCCAACCCCCGCGCAATCGAGGCGGGGATCGGCCAGTTCGCCAGGTTGGCTAGGCTCATTAGGACCGTCTTGGACTGGGTCGGCCGGACGGGGCAGATCAGGGTCCAAAGTGGCGTAGGCGATGGTGGCCGAGAGCCTGGCTCCGGCCTCATAGAACAAGTAGGTCCCAGTCTGGTCGGCCACCACCTGTGGTGAGGCCGCCCGGCCTGAATCCGGGGCCGCGCTCATCGGCTCGTGCAGCACGTATTTGTAGCCCACCTCGGTCAGCTCCGGGTTGATCTCGCGCGCGAAAATGTCACCGGCGGAGGAGTGGTAGGCGATGAAGTACTGCCCGTCCCATTCCAGTAGATCCGCGCTGGAGACGTTCTGGCCCTCGGCCGTGCCGGGTTCGACGATGGGTCGGCTTTGGGTCTGCCAAGTCCTCAGATCGTTGGAGAAGGCCAGGCAGATGTCGCGAACGTTGTTCACTTTGTTGCACATGAAGAACATCGCGTAATCCCAGTCGCCGTCGGTGTCGGGATGATCGAACACCCGGGCGTAGGACACTTCGGTGACGGTATTGCCGATGGACGCGCCGACCATGTTGGTGTTCAAGGCGACGCCGCCATAGGTGAAGGTGATGCCGTCAGTCGATGTCGCCCAGCGGGTGGTCGAGTTCTCGCCGTGGAAGTACATGAACATCTGGCCCTCTTCCTCGGACCAGTAGGCGTCCGGGGTCGAGACGTGGGAGACGCTGTAGTACGGGGCCCAGGTTTTGCCGATCAGCGGATTGCCGCCGGCGTACTCGGTCCACGGCCCGGTCAACGAGTCGGCGTACATCAGCGAGATGCCGCCGGGCGCGTCATGCGGGGCGTAGTAGAGGTACCACTCGCCCAATGGGTCGTCGAAATACTCCCCGGCGTGGAAGACCGAGGGGAAGATGAACTCGCCGGTCGGGTTGTAGGCCACGGCGCTCGGAGTTGTGATGGTGCCGCTGTAAGCGAACACTGGCAGGTTGACGCCTGCGGCTGCGGCCGGCGGCGCCGACACCGCCAGGCCGGCCAGGGCCAGGCTGGCGGCCACCAACGCCGCCGATAGCCGACGCGGCGTGGGTCTGTTCATTTGACTCTTCTCCTAACTGTTAGGGAAGCCGACGCCACGTCAAAGGTGGGTTATGCGCATGACTTCACATCGTTGGAAAGCCGGCTGACTGAGTCCGACTGAGGACAGTCTGACACACCTGAAAACGTATATCAAGGCCTTGGAGCACGGAAATGGCGATCGCAGCCTGGTTCCGCTCGGCGCCCCTCCGCTGACCCGCCCGTTTTGTCATACGCATGATGCCGCGATAACTGCTACGGTCGATTGGAACAAGCCGATCAGCTGGTGGGAGGCCATGAGGACCGACGCTCGACGCACCCGGGTGACCCAAGCCGATGTGGCCCGCTTGGCCGGAGTCTCGCAGGCCGCCGTCTCCTTGGCGCTGGCCGGCGAGCGGACCGGGCGGACCCGCGTGGGCTCCGAGGTGCGGGCTCGCATCCTCGACGCGGTGGCGATGACTGGCTATGCCATCGACCCGGTAGCCCGCCGCCTGGCTGGCGGCACCTCCTCGATCCTGGGTGTCTTCACCTACGAGAAGACCTTCCCAACCGCGGGCGGAGACTTCTACTACCCCTTCCTGGTGGGAATCGAGCGGCAGGCCGCCGCTTTGGGCTTGGATCTGCTGCTGTTCACCAGTTCCGCCGTCGAGGGAGACGGGCATCGCTTGCTGTCCTCCGGCTTGGGTCGTCTGAGCGCGGCCGACGGAGTGGTGCTGCTCGGCCGCCACACCAAC
>JAIRYW010000059.1 GCA_031267645.1 Propionibacteriaceae bacterium | reverse complement strand
CTGTGCACCAAGGTCTTCTGGCCGACCGGGCCGAAGGGGCCGAACGACTGCGGCCTGTCGCGCAAGCACATCCGGGAGTCGATCAAAGGCTCGCTGGCCCGCTTGCGGACCGACTACGTGGACGTCTACTGGTGCCACCGCTACGACCGCGCCACTCCACTGGAGGAGACCATGTCGGCTCTGGCCGACCTGGTCCACGCCGGACAGGTCCTCTACCTGGGCGTCTCGGAATGGCCGCTGGACAAGATCCGCCAAGCCCACGCCCTGGCCCAGGAACTGGGAGTGCCGCTGGTCGCCAGCCAACCGCAATATTCCATGCTGCACCGCTCGATCGAGGCCGAGTTGGTGCCCTTGAGCTTGGAGCTGGGGATCAGCCAGGTCGTCTTCTCGCCCTTGGCCCAAGGCGTCCTGACCGGCAAATACCAGCCGGGGCAGCCCATCCCGCCCGACTCCCGGGCGGCCGACCCCAAGGGCGGCGCGGCCATGATCGACCGCTGGCTGTCGCGGCCCGAGCTCCTGAGCCGGGTCCAGCGCTTGGTTCCGATCGCGGCCGACCAGGGGCTGACCATGGCCCAGCTGGCCCTGGCCTGGGTGCTGACTAACCAGAACGTGGCCGCCGCCATCGTCGGCGCCTCCCGGCCGGAACAGATCAGTCAGGCCGCCCAAGCGGCCGACCGCACCCTGTCGGCCGAGACCATGGCCCAAATCGACGTCGCCCTGGGCGACGTGGTCAACCGGGACCCGGCCGGCACCGGCGCCAGCCCGCTGGAACGGCCCTCGTGAGCCGCTACCGCTGGCAGGCCGAACCGGCCCCGCGCCAGGCCGCTTTGACGGACGATCTCGACCTCGGCTTCGACCAGTTGGCCGAGGCCGAGGAATGGCTCGGAGCCTTCCACGCCGATCTGGCCCAGGCCGGTGTGGAGCGGGTCACGCTGTGGCAGGACGGCGCCGTGCTGCTCGGGCCGATGGAATTGGATCCGGCGACATCCCAGGCCGGGGGGCCGGCCTCAGACGAGAAAGGCTGAGAAATGGTCAAGCTAGTGTTGGCGAATTCGTGGCCCCGGGCGGCCGACGCCCTGGTGGTCGGTTTGGTGGAGGGAGCCGACGGCCCCGAGCTGGTCGGTTTGCCCCCCGCCTGGGCCAAGCGTGAGGCCCGGCGCGAGCTGTCTCAGGCGGTCGAACTAGTCCAGGCCGAGGCAACCGTCGGACAGGTCAAGATCGTGCCGGTCGGCTCGACCCGCGTCGTCCTGGCCGGTCTGGGGCCGCAGCGACCGACTTCGGAACGACTGCGCCAAGCCGCCGGGGCGGCTCTGCGCGCCCTGGGCGCCCTGCGCCGCCAGCCAGCCAAACATGTTGTCTTGTCGTTGGGCTGGGACCGCCCGGAGGACCTCAAGGCCATCGCCGAAGGGGCCCTGCTGGGCTTGTACCGTTACGCCGGCCAGCCCGGCGCCCAGGCCCCGGCCCCGAGCGGACCCAGTGTCCAGAAGATCACCTTGTTGGTCGAGGCCAGCCCGCTCCACCAGCGCTCGGTCGAACTGGCCCAAGCCGTGGCGGAGGCGGTCTGCGCCACCCGTGACTTGGTCAATCAACCGCCCAACCAGCTCTACCCGGCCGTCCTGGCCGAGATCGCTCAAAAGGTGGCCACCCAGCGGGGCCTGGGCTGCCAGGTGTGGGAGCCGGCCGCCCTGGCCGAACAGGGCTACGGCGGTCTGTTGGCGGTCGGCGGCGGCTCCCAGCGCGGCCCCCGCCTGGTCCAGCTGACTTGGCGGCCGCGGGGGGCCAAGAGTCACGTCGCCTTGATCGGCAAGGGCATCACCTTCGACTCCGGCGGCGTCAATCTGAAGCCGCGCGAGTCCATGTCCACCATGCGTTGCGACATGGCCGGAGCGGCCGCTTGCCTGTCCACCATCGCGGCCGCGGCCCGGCTCGACCTCAAGGTCAAGCTGACGGCCTGGCTGCCCTTGGCCGAGAACCTGCCTTCCGGCTCGGCCTACCGGCCCAGCGACGTCATCCAGCTCTACGGCGGCGCCACGGTCGAGAACTACAACACCGACGCCGAGGGCCGCCTGGTCTTGGCCGACGCCCTGCGTCGGGCGGCCGAGGACAAGCCCGATCTGATGGTCGACATCGCCACCTTGACCGGCGCTTGCATGGTCGCCCTGGGCTTGTCCACCATCGGCCTGATGGCCAGCGACGACGTGGTGGCGGACCAGCTCATGGACGCGGCCGAGGCGGCCGGCGAGCCGATGTGGCACCTGCCCATCACGGAGGAAGCCGAGCGGGCTTTGCGTTCGACGGTGGCCGACCTCAGGTCGGGCGGCCCGCGCGAGGGCGGCGCCCTGGTGGCGGCGGCCTTCTTGCGGCGTTTCACCGAGTCGATTCCCTGGGCCCACCTCGACATCGCCGGACCGGCTTTCAACGAGGGCGAGCCCCAGGGCCACACTCCAGTCGGCGGCACCGGCGCGGGCGTGCGCAGCCTGATCGCCCTGCTCACCTCGTTGGCCGGCTGAGCCCAGCCGGACGCGGCTCGAACCTGGACCGGAAGTGGCCGGGCCGAAACGCCCCACCACGGCTCCGAATGTGCCAGGCCGGACGCGACTCCGAACCAAGGTCAGTGGTGGCCGGGCCCGAAACACCCACCACCGCTCCGACCGTGTCAGGCCGGGCGCGGCTCGAACCAAGGCCGGGAGCCGTCCGCTAGTGTCGTTCGACAGTGGGCTTGGTCCGACCTGGGCCGCGCCCATCCCGCGTGGTCGCGGTCGGCCCCACTGGTCAATGAATTCTTCCGGAGGGTGACCGCGGGCTCGCAGCGAGGAAGGAGCCGGTCGTCATGACGACCAGAGTGACACTGCCAGCGTTGGGCGAATCGGTCTCTGAGGGCACGGTCTCACGTTGGCTCAAACAAGTCGGCGACCGCGTGGCGGCGGACGAGCCCTTGCTGGAGGTGTCGACCGACAAGGTCGACACCGAGATCCCGGCTCCGACCGACGGGGTGCTCCTGGAAATCTTGGTGCGCGAGGACGAGACCGCCCCGGTCGGAGCGGTCCTGGCCCTGATCGGCCAACCCAGCCCGCAGACGGCCGCGCCGGCGCCTGAGCTGGACCCGGCCGGTCCCCCGCCGCCGCAGCCCGCCGCCGCGGTCCCACCCGCTCCCTCTGGGATGGACCGCTTCCAGAACGCCGAGCCCGCCACAGTCCTTCCGGCTTGGGCCCAGCCCGGCCAAGGTTCCTTCTTCGCCCCGCCGCCGCTGGAGCCGGCCCCCGGCCGACCCGCCTCTGACTGGACCGGCGCCGCCCCGGCCTTCCAGCCGGACTCCGCCTCGTCCTGGATCGGCGGACCGGCCTCTGACCCCGACCGGGCGACCTTGGGCGACGACCGCCCAGTCGCGTCGATCCCGACCGGCCCCATCCCCACCCTCGTCACCGCCGTCGATCCCTTCCCCAATGGATCGACCGCGACCGGACCGATCCCCAACGACCCCTTCTCCGCCGGCCCCGCCCCGACCGCGCCGGCTCCGGTCGACGCCCTCGGCGCCGATCCGACCCCAGGCGACGCCTCCCCCGCCGCGACGACGGCC
>JAIRYW010000051.1 GCA_031267645.1 Propionibacteriaceae bacterium | reverse complement strand
GGACCAGGAATACGCTCGGATCAAGGCCCAGCTGGACAATTCCGGGCTGTTCACGGTCAACCTGCAGGCGACCGAATGGGTGACCTTCGCCCAGGAGCGGGTGGCCGACGTCTACCCGATGTACCAGTTGGGCTGGTTCCCGGACTTCCCGGATCCGGACAACTACCTGTCGCCCTTCTTCAGCGCCGTCAACTTCGTCAACAACCACTTCGACGCGGCCGACATCCAAGGGCTCATCATGCAGGAGTCGACCGAACCTGATCCGGTCGCCCGGGTGCAGGCGCTGGAGCAGATCCAGGACCTGATGGCCGAGCGCTACATCTCGACCCTGCCCCTGCTCCAGGGCATCTCGATCGCGGTGGCTCGCAACGAGGTCAAGGGCGTCGACGTCACTCTCGACGCTTCCTTCCAGTTCCGATACGCCTCCCTGTCCAAGTGAGTCGCTCCGGTGGTGGGCCCAGACCTGGTCTGAGGCCCACCACCGGCGGCCCCACAGCTCGCCCCATGAACGACCCTTCCGCCGCCCCGCCGGCCCCGGCTGAGACTGGCCCCAAGACCGCCGCCTCGGCCGCGCCCGCCTCAGGTCAATCCAGATCGCGCTGGTCCGCCCTGATCCGCTATCTGGCCATTCGCTTCGTCTTGATCATTCCCACGGTCTGGATCCTGGTCACCGTGGTCTTCTTCCTGATGCGTCTGACCGGCGATCCCATCACCGCCATGCTGGGCGGCAAAGCCAGTCCAGAGGAGGTGGCGGCCCGGCGCCACGCCGCCGGCTACGACCGACCGATCTTGGTCCAGTACGGCGACTACCTCTGGGGCATCCTGCACGGCGACTTCGGCTCCTCGGTCACCAATGGCAACCACACCATCAGCCACATCCTGGTGACTTACGGCCCGGCCACCCTCGAATTGGTCTTCTGGGCTCTGATCGTGGCCTTCGCCGTCGGTCTGCCACTGGGTCGCTTGGCGGCCCGGCGCTACAACAAGGGCGCCGACGTCTCGATCCGGGCCTTCGCCGTCCTCTTCTACGCCGCCCCGGTCTTCTTCGTGGCTTTGGTCTTGAAGCTCATCTTCGCCCAACGGCTGGGTTGGCTGCCCATCTCGGGACGGGCCTCGATCCCGGTCCAAGTCGTCCTGGACCGGGTCGAGCCGGACACCCATTTCTATATTGTCAACGCCATCATGACGGGCGACATGGGCAATGTGGTCGACGTCCTGCGCCACGCCGTCCTGCCGGCCTTGACCTTGGGTCTGCTGACGGCCGGCGTCTTCATCCGCTTGATCCGCATCAACCTGCTGCAGACCCTGAGGGCCGACTACGTCACCGCCGCCCGGGCCCGCGGCGTCGACGAGGGCACGGTGGTGCGCAAGCACGCCTTCCGTAACGCTCTGATCCCGGTGGTCACAGTCATGGGCATGCAGATCGCCTTGATGCTGGGCGGGGCGATCTTGACCGAGACCTCCTTCGAATGGCAGGGCCTGGGCTTCTGGTTGGCCAAATACTTGACCTCGCGCGACTTCGTGGCCGTCCAAGGCATCGTCAGCGCGGTGGCGGTCATCGTGGCCCTGGCCTCGTTCGTGATCGACATCATCAACGCCCTGATCGACCCGAGGGTGAGGTACTGACATGTCAGCCGACCTGTTGGCCCTTGAGACCCCGCTCAGCCGGCCCAGGCGGGGCCTGCCCGGCCTGGCCCTGTTGCGTTCGACCCACGGCCTGCAGCGGGTGATGCTGCTGCTGGGGGTCTTCTTGGTGGCGATCTTCGTGCTGGTGGCGCTGTTCGCGCCCCTGCTGGCGCCGTACGGCCACGCCGAGCTCTTCGGCGGCAACCTGCCGATGACCTCCGAGCACCTGCTGGGCACCACGGTGGGCGGCTACGACGTGCTGTCGCGCATCATCTGGGGGGCCCGCACCGCCATCGAGGTGATCGCCTTGGCCATCGCCTTGTCGGTCCTGATCGGCGTGCCGCTGGGGCTGATCTCCGGTTACATCGGCGGCCCGCTGGACCGGGTGCTGGTGCTGGTGATGGACGCCCTGTTCGCCTTCCCCTCCTTGTTGATGGCGATCGTGGTCTCGATCGTGGTGGCGGGCGGACGTTCCGGGGTGGTGTCCGGCATCATCTCGGCCGCCGTCTCGATCACGGTCATCTTCATCCCGCAATACTTCCGGGTGGTGCGCAACGCCACCGTCCAAGTCAAGGTCGAACCCTACGTCGAGGCCGCCCGCGTGGTCGGGGCCGGGCCGACCCGGATCATGTTCGGCCACGTCTTGTCCAACGTCTCCCAGTCGATCCCGGTGCTGGCCACTCTGAACGCCTCCGAAGCCATCTTGACCCTGGCCTCGCTCGGCTTCCTCGGCTTCGGCATCGAGCCGACCTCGGCCGCCGAATGGGGCTACGACCTGAACAAGGCCATGAGCGGTGTCTCCAGCGGCGTTTGGTGGACCGGGCTGTTCCCCGGTTTGGCCATCGTCGCCATCGTCACCGGCGTGACCTTGATCGGCGAGTCTTTGAACGACGTCTTGAACCCCTTGCTGCGCACCCGGGGCGGGGCCAGCACGGCGGACGAGGCCGAAGTGGCCGAGTTGCTGGAGGGCGACGAGAGCGGGGCCGAGCCGGCCGAGGCCGCCGCGGTCGCCGCGCCGCCGCCGGACGCTGCGTCCAGCGGCGGGGAGGAGACCCCATGACAGCGACCAGCCCCAGCCCACGGCCGGCGTTGCTGCGGGTGGAGAACCTGTCGGTCTCCTTCCGGACCGACGCCGCTCCGGTCCAGGCCGTCAAAGCCATCAGTTACGACGTCGCGCCGGGTGAGACCTTGGCCATCGTGGGGGAGTCCGGCTCGGGCAAGACGGTCGGCTCCCGGGCCATGGTCTCGCTCTTGCCGGACAGCGCCGCCGTGCGCGGACAGGCCTGGCTGGACGGCCAAGACCTGATCGGCCTGAAGGGCGAGGCCATCCGGCGGGTGCGGGGCGACCGCATCGCCATGATCTTCCAGGAGCCCTCGACCGCCCTCGACCCGGTCCGGACGGTGGGCTGGCAGATCAGTCAAGCCCTGCGCGTGCACCACCCCAAGATGACCCGGGCCCAAGCTTTGGCCCGAGCCATCGAGTTGATGGACTTGGTCGGCATCCCCGAGCCGGAGATTCGGGCCCATTCCTATCCGCACCAGTTGTCGGGCGGGCAGAAGCAGCGGGTCATGATCGCCATGGCCATATCCTGCGACCCCGAGATCATCATCGCGGACGAGCCCACCACCGCCCTCGACGTCACCACCCAGGCCCAGATCTTGGATCTGTTGCACGATCTGCGCGACCGCTTGGGCACCGCCATCATCTTGATCACCCACAACATGGGGGTGGTGGCCGACCTGGCCGACCGGGTGGCGGTGATGTATCGGGGCGAGATCGTCGAGCAGGCCGAGGCCCGGCTCCTCTTCAGCCAGCCGCAGCACCCCTACACCAGACACCTGTTGTCTTCGGTGCCGCATCTGGGCCGCCCCCGGCCGGAGTCGATGAACACGGCCGCGCCGATCGTGACGGACCGGCCGGTGGTGGAGATCGACGACCTGTCGATCGACTTCCACGGTCGGCTGGGCCAAGGCCCGGTCCACGCCGTGCGCGATGTCAGCCTGACCGTGCGCGAGCATGAGATCCTGGCCTTGGTGGGGGAGTCCGGCTCGGGCAAGACGACCTTGGCCCGCTGCGTGGTCGGCTTGGTCAAGCCGACCCGGGGCCAGGTCCGGGTGCTGGGCGGCGACATCGTCAACGCCGGCGGGCGCGAGCTGCGCCAGCTGCGGCAGCGCATCGGCTTCGTCTTCCAGGACCCGGCCGCCTCGCTCAACCCGCGTATGACGGTCGGAGCTTGCGTGGCGGAGCCGATGCGGGTGCACCAGGTGGGGACCCCGAGCGAGCGACGGGCCCGGGTGGCCGAGCTGCTCGACGCCGTCGAACTGCCGGGCGACTTCGCCCAACGTTATCCGCACGAGTTGTCCGGGGGTCAGCGCCAGCGCGTCTCGCTGGCTCGGGCCCTGGTCTTGAGCCCACACTTCCTAGTCGCCGACGAGCCCACCAGCGCCCTCGACGTGTCGGTCCAGGCCCGGGTCTTGGACGTCTTCGTCCGACTCCAACACGAGATGGGTTTCGCCTGCCTCTTCGTCACCCACGACCTAGCCGTGGTCGACCTGCTGGCCGACCGCATCGCCGTCATGCGGCAGGGCCGGCTGGTCGAGCTGGGCGACGACCGCACGCTGCTGCGCCATCCCAGCCAGGACTACACCCGCGATCTGATCGCGGCCGTGCCGGTGCCCGACCCGGTCGAGCAAGCGGCCAAGCGGGCCGCC
>JAIRYW010000041.1 GCA_031267645.1 Propionibacteriaceae bacterium | reverse complement strand
CCGTCCGGACCCGACCGCCGTACGGCCGTGCCGCCGCCGCCACGCCGTGGGCCAGGTCGGGCAGGAAGCCAGCCGGACTCCGCCCGCCGTACGAACCGGCCGCCACCTCGGCCACGGCGCCGGCCAAGTCCCCGCGCCAAACCCGCCAACCGGCCATGGTCAACTCGACCACCAGCGCCAAAGGGCCAGCCGGGTGGGCGGTCAGGACTGAGGTGGGACGCCCGGGGCCGTCGCGCTCGGCCCGCCGCTGGCCGATCAGGCGGGCGCGACGGAGCCGTTCGATCAACTCGGCCGCCCCTCCGCTGGCCAGCCCGAGGCGCTGGCAGGCCTCGGTGCGGGTGATGCCGGGTTGGGCGTGGACCAGACGGAGGAGGTCCGAGGCGGTGGACCAGCGCTGGCGGGCGACTCGGTCCGGCGGGTCGGGCGGCGGTCTGGTCACGGTTCGCCATCCTGTCACGTCGCCAATATACTCGGAATCCGAGTAAACCCCCTGAAAGACGGGGCCGAGCTAGGAAGCGGGACCATGGGACGCGGAGACCGCCAGCAGACACCCACGGTCGGTCTGGCGACGCTGGCTTTCTGCGCCTTCGCCGGGGTCAGCACCGAGATGGCGCCGGTCGGGCTGCTGCCAGCGATCGCGACCGCTTTCACGACTTCTGAGACCCAGACCGGTCTGCTGGTCAGCCTCTACGCCGTGCTGGTCGCGCTGCTGGCCGTCCCCATCACGCACGCCACCCGACGCCTGCCCGTCAAACACCTCCTGTTCGCGGGCGCGGCCTCCTACGGCCTGAGCAGCCTGGTCTGCGCCATCGCCCCCAACTTCGCCACCCTGGCCGCCGGGCGGACCATCGGGGGCGTCACCCATGCCCTGTTCTTCTCCTGCTGCATCGGCTATGCGGCCCGCCTGGTCCCGCCCGATCGCACCGGCCGCGCCCTGGCCTTGGCTTCCGCCGGGGGGTCCGCCGGCTTCCTCCTCGGGGTGCCGATGGTGACGGCGGTGGGCGACGCCGCTGGCTGGCGGTGGGCCTTCGCCGTCTTGGTGGGGTTGATGGCAGTCGCGGGTGTCGGCATCGTCCTGTTCCTACCGGACCTGCGCCGCGGTCCGGCCGGCGCTGACGGCGTCCAGGGACGGCGGCGCGAGGCGGGCGCCGCGATCGGGGCCAACACCGTCACCTTCGCCGGACATTACGTGGCCTACACCTACGTGACCTTGCTACTGCTGCGATCCGGCCTGCCCAGCGCCGGCTTGGCGCCGATCCTGTTCGGTTTCGGCGCCCTCGGGCTGCTCGGCATCTGGCGGGCCGCCCCTCAGCTCGACCGTCGCCCGCGGGCCAGCGCCTTGACCATCCTGATCGCTTTGACCGTCGGCCTGGCCGGCGTCGGAGCCGGGCTGCCCGCTCTGGTTCCGGTCTTGATCGCCGCCGCGGTTTGGGGAACGGCCTTCGGCCCGGTGGGCTCGCTCTTCCAAAGCGCGGCCATCCGGGCCCGAGCCTTCTCGCCCGAGTTGTCCGGGGCCTGGATCAACGCCACCTCCAACGTCGGGATCGCGGCCGGGGCCGGGATCGGCGGTGTGGCGCTGGACCACTGGGGCGTGTCGGCCCTGCCCTGGATCGGGGCGGCGCTCAGTCTGGTGGGCGCGGTGATCGTCTTAATGGCCCGACGGGCCTTCCCCCCGACGGCCGTCCGACCGACCCCGAGCGCCGACCACCCGCCGGCGCCGGGACCGAACGACGACCGACCGACTTAAGGAACCGCACGACGACCCGGCCGACCCCGAGTCGCCGCCGGCTGAAGCCAGCCCCGGCTCGGGGTCGACCCTGAGTCCGACCCCCGTCCCGGGCGGATCGGCCGGGCTCGGCTCGACGGGCCCTCCCCGGGACCCTGAGACCGGGCCTTAGCGGTCACTCTTGAGAGGGAGGGCCAAGTCCACTCCTCAGGGCGAAGACGGGGAGTCATCTGACAACATAGGTTCGAGCTGTGAACTCGAATCCGACTGTGGCCGACCCCATCCCCGACCTGGCCCGAAGAGGCCCTCGACCCCGCCAGCCCCTCTTCGACCTCTTACGCGGCGGCGGGTTGCTGGTCGTGGTGGGCGGGCATTGGCTGGCCTCCGGCTTGGCGGCCGGCCTCGATCCGGCCAGCGGGCGGCTCCGCTTGGACGCCGCCAGTCCGCTCCAGACCCATCCTTGGGCCGCGCCCTTGACCTGGGCGGTCGGCGTGCTGGGAGTCTTCTTCTTGGTCGGCGGGCGGCTCTCCGCCGAGTCCTGGGCTCGGACCGGTCGAACCGGCTCTGACTACCGCCACTGGCTGGCCCGTCGTCTGGGCAGCTTCGTCGGGCCGGCCTTGACCGTCGGCGCAGTCGTCGGCGCCGCCGCTCTGGCGGCGGGGGCGGCCGGAGTCGAGCCGGGCTTGATCGGCACCGTCCTGGGGCTGGGCCTGCAACCGCTCTGGTTCCTGCTGGCTTACGCCGGCCTGACCGCTCTGACGCCCTGGGCGGTCCGACTCGACCGCTGGGCCGGTTGGGCGGTGCCGGTGGTTCTGGGGCTGTCCCTGGCCCTGATCGACTTCGGTCGCTTCGGCCCGGGAGCCGGCTCGGCCGCCGGTTGGCTGGCTTGGCTGGCCGTACTGCCCGGCTGGTGGCTGACCTTCCAGCTGGGCGTGGCCTGGTCCGTCCGCCCGGTCTCGCGACCGGCCGCGGCCGGTTTGCTGGCCGCTGCCGGCGCCCTGTTGGCCCTGTTGGTCGGCCGCTTGGGCTACCCGGTGGCGCTGTCCATGGCCGGCGGCTCCGACATCACCCGCTCCAACACCCACCCGCCCTCGCTGGCCGTGGTCACCGTCATGGTGATCTGGGTGGCCGCCGTCTGGCTGGGCCAAGACCGGCTGACCCGGTTGGCCCAGCGCTGGCAGGACAACCGACTGATCGCTTGGGCTTCGCGCCACCCGGTCGTCATCCTGGCCTGGCACCAGCCCATCGTCTTGGCGCCGGCCTTGCTGGCTTGCTGGCTGCTCCCCGGCCTGGACCTGCCCGGTTTGGTGGGAGACCCCACCGCCGCCGTCTGGCTGGTCGGTCGCTTGGCCTGGCTGCCGTTGTTCGCCCTGGCCCTGTTCGCCCTCACCCGGCTGGGCCGACCCCGCGCCAGCCGAGCCTCGGCCGGCCGACTCCCGCTGCCGCTGGCTTGATCGGCCGCGTCCTGGTCCAGCCCGTCGGGCGCAGGCGGCGCCCAAGCCGGCTTCGTCGGAGCCCGGCTATCAGTCGATGGGGTAGAGTGCCAACCCGTAAACCGCCGCCGGGGAGGAAGACATGCCCACCTACCAGTACCGTTGCACCGAGTGTGGAGCCGATCTGGAGGTGGTCCAACGCATGACCGACGCCGCCCTGACCGTCTGCCCGACCTGTCAGGGCCGTCTGCGCAAGATCTTCTCCCCGGTCGGAGTGGTCTTCAAGGGCTCCGGTTTCTACGCCACCGACAACCGGAGCAAGCGCAGCGATGCGGCGGCCAAGACCGACCCCGCGGCCAAGCCGGCCGCCGCCCCCAACGCTGAGACCGGCTCGTCCACCGCCGCCGCCCCGGCCCCGAGCGCTCCGCCGGCCGCTCCGACCGCCCCGGCCAAGCCGGCCGCCGAGGCCAAACCGGCCGCCAGCGTGGCGGCCTGAGCTATCCCGGCCCCCGCGCCCTCGGCGGTCAGACGATCTCAGGGGCGCTGACGAAGTCGTAGGCGGCCAGAGCGTAAGTCCGCGCCGCCGTCACCACCTGGTCCAACGGCACGAACTCGTCCGGGCCATGGGCTTGGACGATCGACCCCGGCCCGTAGATCAGGCCGGGCAAGCCGATCTGGGCCAACAGCTCGATCTCGGCGTAAGCCCGGAAGACGCTCTGGCTGGCCGGTTGGCCGGTGACCGCCCGGTGGCAGTCGGCCAGACTGACCACGGCCGGATCGGCCGGGTCGATCCGCCAAGGGCTGAAGGACTGCTCCACCCGCCAGGTCAGGTCGAGGTCGTGTCGCCGGCGGGCCTGGTCGATCACCGCCGCCAGCTCGGCCGTGACCTGGTCCACCGACTCGCCGGGCAGGATCTGACGGTCGAAGCCGATCCGGCAGCGGTCGGGCACGATGGTGACGCCCTGGCCGCCGGCGATCAGTCCCAGATTGAGGCTGGGATCGACCGACCAGCCCAGCTCCGCGCCGCGCCCGGCCAACCAGCGCCGGTACGAGTCCAGGGCCGCCACCAGCTGGCCCATGTCGAAGATGGCGTTGCGACCCTGGTCGGCCAGACCGCTGTGGGCGGCTCGGCCCCGCGTCTCGGCGGTGGCTTCGACCGCCCCTTGCAGAGAGGTGGCCAAGCTCAGAGCGGTCGGCTCGGCCACGTAGGCCCGCCGGCAGTCGGCCAGCCGCCCGGCGGCGATCAGGGCTTTGGTGCCGAGGAAGTCGACCTCCTCGTCGACCACGGCCGTGAACAGGATCGAACGGCGCCGTTCGACGCCGCTGCCGACCACCGCCGCCACCGCCGCCATCAGGGCGGCCAGACCGCCCTTCATGTCGCAGGCCCCGCGCCCGTACAGCCGGCCTTGGACCGTCTCGCCGCCCCACGGATCGTGCCGCCAGGCCTCGGGCGAACCGACGCCGACGGTGTCGAGGTGGCCGTTCAGCAGCAACTCCTCCGGGCTCCGTCCGGGCAGCCGAGCCATGACGTTGGGCCGACCGGGGGCGACCTCGACCAACTCGACTTCCAGACCCAGCCCGGCCATGGCTCGGGCCACCACGGCGGCGGCGGCCGCCTCCCGACCGGGCGGGTTCTGCGAGTCGGCCCGCACCAGCTGCCGCAGCCAAGCCGTCGTCTGAACCGGATCGACCAGAGCCAACAGGGCCGCCCGCTCGGGGTCGAGGGCGGGAACGGCCGGAGGTTGGTCAGACATCGTCAATTAAATCTTGACGTTATTCCGGGTGGCGGATGCTGCGCAACAGGTCGTCGGCCAGCTCGTGGAAACGGGGATCGGCTTGGACCTCGGGTTGGCGGGGCCGGGCCAGGTCGACCAGGCGGGCGCTTTCGATCCGACCCGGCCGCGGCGACATGATGACGACCCGGTCGGAGATGAAGACGGCCTCTTCGATGTCGTGGGTGACGAATAAGACGGTCAAACGATGGGTCTCCCAGACCTCAGTCAACAACTCTTGCATGTCGTGACGGGTCAGCGCGTCGAGGGCCCCGAAGGGCTCGTCCATGAGCAAGATCTGGGGTCGATAGCAGAGCGACCGGGCCAAGGCCACGCGCTGTTGCATGCCGCCGGACAGCTGGGCCGGCCAGGCCTCCTCGAAACCGGCCAAACCGACCTGGGCCAGGTGCCGCCGAGCCACCTGACGGCGCTCGGCCCGGGCCAAGCCCTCGCCCCGTAAAGCGAATTCGACGTTGCCCTGGGCGGTCAACCAAGGCAGCAGGGTGGCGGACTGGAAGACGACGCCCCGGTCCCGGCCCGGCCCGACCACAGGCTGGCCGTCGATCAGAACCTCCCCCTGGCTGGGCCGCTGCAAGCCAGCGATGATCGACAACAGGGTCGATTTGCCGCAACCGGACACCCCGACCAGGCTGACGAACTCGTTGGCCTGAAGGTCGAGGTCGATCCGGGCCAGCGCCTCGACCGAGCCGAACCGCTTGGCCACCCCTTTGATCTCCACCTTGGGGGCCATCAGCGACTCCTCTGGTAACGGAACATGGCCCGCCCGGCGGCCCGCATCGCCTGGTCGAAGATCAGCCCCAACAAGCCCAGCACGATGACGTAACCGATGATGGTGTCGGTCGCGAAGTAACGCTGGGCGACCGTGATGCGGTAGCCCATGCCGCCGCGGGCGGCCACCAGTTCGGCCACCACCAACCAGGTCCAGGCCCAGCCCAAGGTGACCCTGAGGGCGTCCCAGATCCGGGGCCAGGCGGCCGGGAAGGCGATCCGAGTCAAGATGGCGACCCGGCCCATCCCCAAGGTCTCGCCCAAGTGGATCATCGGCTGCGGCACCTGACGGACGGCGTCGGCCACCATCAGGACCTGCTGGAAGAAGGTGCCCATCCAGATGATGAGGAATTTCTGGGCGTCGCCGGTGCCGATCCACAGGATGGTCAAGGGCACGAAAGCCACCACCGGCATGTAGCGGATGAAGTCGACCAAAGGCTCGATCATGGCCTCGACCCGCTGCGACATGCCCATCAACGGACCCAGCAGCAGAGCCATGGCGGTGGCGATCAGGTATCCCAGAGTGATGCGGTAGACCGACAGCGAGATGTCTTCGAACAGCTGGCCCGACCGGGCCTGCTCCAGCAAGCGCTCCAACACGGCGCCGGGCGAGGGCAGGAACAGCTTCGAGACCAGGCCGCCGCCGGTGACGGCGGCCCACAGCCCCACCAGAGCGACGAAGGTGATCGCGGTGATGGCCAAGTAGCGTCGGCGCGTGATCGGCTGGCGCACCCGCGCCCGTGAGACCGCCATCGGGATCGTGCTCGGCCGGCGGTCAGCTCAGATACGAGGCGTCGACCACGTCCAGCGGCCGATCCGAGAGGTCGAGCAAACCGGCCGCGATGGCGGCGGCGGCGATCTCGGGCAGGACCCGGTCGACGTAGTCGCCGGTCAACTCGACCCGGTTCTGGGCCAGGTCGAAGAAGTGGACGCCGTCGAAGGCCGAGGCCAAGGCCTCCGGCTCCTCGCCCACTCCCCGGGCGATGATGGCTCGCCCTTGGTCCGGGTTGGCGTTGTAGAAATCGACCGCCTGGCCCCAAGACTTGAGCAGAGCCCGCACCGCTGGGCCCTTCTGGTCCAACACCTCGGACCGCACCACCAGCACGTCCGAGATCAAGCCCTGCTGGGCGCTGGCCTCGAAGATCGAGCGCACGGCCGGGTCGGCCGCCTTGGCCTCGGTGATGTACGGCTCGTAGGTGACGGCGGCCGGGACCTGGCCCGCGATCAGGGCGGCGCCGGCCTCGGCCGCCCCCATCGGCACCTTGACGATGTCGTCCACCGTCAAGCCGACCTGGGCCAAGGCGAAGTTGAGCAGCAGATCCGAGGTGGTGCCCTCCTCGTAGGCCACCTCCTGGCCCCTGAGATCGGCCACCGAGGCGATCTGACCGGTCGTGATGATGGCGTCGGCCGTGGTAGAGGCGTCCTCCAGCAGGACGATCTTGATGTCGACGTCGTCGCTCTGGGCCAGCCGCAGGGCGGTGTGGGCGGCCACGTTGAGGGCGTCGACCCGGCCGGCCATCAGAGCGGCCACCATGTCGGCGTCGGCCTCGAAATCGTCCAGGCGGACGCTCAAACCATTGTCTGTGAAATGCCCCTGGTCCTGGGCGATGTACCAGGCGCCGTAACCCAACCAGGGTTGGATGGCCAGGGAGAGCTCGGTCAGCGAGTCGTCCGGGTTGGGATCGGCTCCCTCGGAGCAACCGGCTAGTGCGGAGAAAGTCAGACAGCCGGCCACCAAGGCGGCGACGGCAGGGAGAGAACGCATGGTCGGACCCTTCGGTCGAAAGCGGGACGCCCCATCGTAACAAAGGCCGTCCCCAGCCCCGGCTCCGTCCCAGACCGACCGGACCGGCCTGTGCATAAGCCTCTGACCGGGGGCGCCCGGCGCATAGTCCAGGCATGCGCACGACATTGTTGACCGCTTCGACCAGGCTCTTGATCGGGCACCGCCGCCTGGTCGCCACCGTCTCCGCCATGGCCTGCGTGCTCTGCCTGGCCGTCATCGCCAGCGGGCGCGACCAGCCCCGAACCACCGTCTTGGTGACGACCGACCGGGTCGAGGCCGGCCGCTTGCTGACGGCCGCCGATCTGGCCGCCGTGGCGGTCCCGGCCGGCTTGGTCCCGGACGGCGCCCTGACCGACCCGGCCCAGGCGGTCGACCGCATGACGGCCGCCACCTTGCCGCGGGGGTCCATCGTGACGGACGACGCCCTGGTCTCGGGCGGCGGGCGGACCTCCGGCCAAGGCCGTTTGATCCTGCCGCTGGCGGTCGAGCAGCCCGATCTGATGGCTCTGATCAAACCGGGCGACCGCATCACCTTATTGGTGACCGACGGAGCCACCGGTCAGACCACGGTGGCCTCGGACGTGCTGGTGGCGATGGCGTCACCCGCCGGCACGGACGATTGGCTGGGGAACAGCGGCCCCGACCACATCCTGGTCGACGTCAGCGCCGAGACCGCCACCCTGCTGGCCAGCGCCTCGGTCACGGCCCGGGTCACCATCGCTTTGAACTGAGCCGGGGCTCGGGCTGGCTCAGCCGCGCCAACCGGTGCAGTCGCCCGAAGCGTCGCAGAACGGCTTATTGTCGGTCCGCCCGCAGCGACAGAGGGCGGCCCGGCTGAGATGGTCCGGCCCCTGCTCGGTCATGACCTCGACCGCGCCCCGGATCCAGATCGGGCCGTCCAAAGTGGCTTTGACCTGGGTCGGCTGGGCCGGCTCCTCCGGGGCGGCCCCGAAGTCTTGCTGGCCGGGACCGTACTCCAGCGCCCCGGCCGGGCAACGTTGGACGATCTGGGCGATCTGGTCCGCCGAACCGGCTTGGGGCAGGATCCAAGGCTTGCGCTTGGTGTCGAAGACCTCGGGCAGCCCGCGCACGCACTCGGCCGCGTGCAGGCAACGGCTGCCGTCGAAGGTGACGGTGATGTGAGGCCCGAAATAGGCCCGGCGGGTCATCAGGCCACCTGCGAGGCGGGCGGAGCGGGCGTCTGTTCGACCGCGGGCAAGCCGAAGTCAGCCCTCCGCTGCGGCGGCACCATGTCGATCAAACCGGGGTGTTTGAGCAGGTAGGCGAAGACGAAGGGACAGTACGGCAGCACGCCCCAACCCTGCTGGCGGGCCTCGCCCAAAGCGTGGGCGACTAGGGCGGAGCCGACCCCGCGACCTTCCAACAGGGGATCGACCACGGTGTGGGTCAGGGCCAGGTCGTCGCCCCGCTGACGATATTCGATGTAGCCGGCTTCGAGCTGCCCGTTGACCGCCCGAAAGCGGTGGGCGGCTTGGTCATGGACGATTCGGAACTCCATCGAAGACCTCCTTGAGCGACTCCAGAGCCTGCCGCAGGTCTCGGCAGTGGACCGCGAAGCGATCCGGCTCCGGCAACAACGATAATGCAAGACAGCCCGGTTCGACTAGATCGTAGAACCAGCCCGGGTGGACGGCCAGGCGGTGACGCTCCAGCAAAGCCAAGGCCAGGTCGGGCGGACCGGCCCAATTGACGTCGATCAGCGCGATCCAGCCGCCTTCGACCCGCCGCAGCCGGACCCGGTCGCCGGCCAGGTCGGCGGCCGCCCGAGCCAGATTGGCGGCCAGGCGCCGACGGGTGGCGGCGACCTGCTGGTCGGCCGCCGCCAGCAGGTCGGGCAGGGCGGCGGCGGTCGCGCCGGCCACCGGCAAGAAGGTGTCCGCCACCTGGTCCAGAGCCGCCGCCAACTCGGCCTTGAGCCGGGCCGGGCCGCCCAACCGGATCCAAGCCAATTTGAGGCCGGGGGCGCAGAGCAGTTTGGACACCCCGTCCAAGACGAAGGTCACGGTCGGACCCAGGCCGTCCCAGTCCGTCGGGCCGGTCGGATCGGTCCGGTCCAGGTCGTACGGGGCGAAGACCTGGTCCACGATCAAGGGCAGCCGTCGCCGCTGGCAGACCTGGGCCAGATGCCGGAGCTCAGCCGGGTCGAGGTAGGCCCCGGTCGGGTTGCCGGGGCTGACCGCCGTCACCAGCCGCGTCCGGGGTTGGGCCGCCACCGCTTCGAAGCGGTCCCGGTCCAGCCACCAGCCGTAGGGGTGGAGGTAATGCGAGGGGTAGGTCTGGACGCTCAGCCCGGCGTGACGGGCCAAGGGCTCGATCAGAGGGTAGCCCGGGGCCGGGGCCGCCACCTGCTGGCCGGGGTCGGCCAACAGGGCGAAGAGCCAGCCGTAGGCCTCGGAGGTGCTGCTGGTCAGCCAGTAGTCGTCCGGGCCGCCGCCGTAACGGTCGGCCAGGGCGCGGCGGGCGGCCCGGGGGCCGCGCGGGCTGGGATCGTAGCGTCGGGTCGCCTGGGCGGCCCGGGCCAACGCCGGCGCCACCTGGGGGCACTCCAGGCCGAAGTGGGTCGGGTTGGTGTCGGTCAGATCGATCAGTTCGACCCCGGCGGCGCCCAACTCGGCCCGCCGGCGCGACCACTGGTTGACGGGACCCGGCGCGGTCCAGCGGTCGGCCACCATGGTCCGGCGGTCCGCCGCCAGCGGGCGGGCCTCAGCTTCCGGCGGCCGGCCCGGACCGGACCCGGCCTGGCTTCCGGCTCCGCCGGATCGAGCTGAAGAGGGCTCAGGGGCCGGCGGCTGGCCCGAGGTCGGGCCCGGCATGGCTCAACCGGCCTGACGCCGACGCTGAGCCGCCCACTCGTCGCGCAGACCGACCGTGCGGTGGAACAGGCCCGGCTGCCGGTCGTCGGCCGCGAAATAGCCCAAGCGTTCGAATTGGACCACCTGGCCGGGCGCCGTCTGAGCCAGGGCCGGCTCGGCCTGGCAGCCGGTCAGAGTCTCCAGCGAGTCCGGGTTGAGGTCGTCCAGCGGCTCACCGGTCCGTTCCCCCGGCACGGCGGCGCTGAAGAGTCGGTCGTAGAGGGCCACCTCGATCGGGTGGGCGTGTTCAGCCGAGACCCAGTGCATGGTCGACTTGACCTTGCGCCCGTCCGGCGCGTCACCGCCCCGGGTGGCGGGATCGTAGGTGGCGTGGACCTCGACCACCTGGCCGGCCTCGTCTTTGACCAGACCGGTGGCGGTCACCAGGTAGGCGCCGCGCAGGCGCACCTCCCGGCCCAGCGTCAAGCGGAAGAACTTGGGCGGCGGCGTCTCGGCGAAATCCTCGGCCTCGATCCAGAGCCGACCGCTGAAAGGCGCCGACCGGGTTCCGTCGGCCGCGTCCTCCGGGTTGTTGGCGATCTCGAACCACTCCACCACCTCGGCGCCCTGATCGTCGGTCGGCCAGTTGTCGATCACCAGCTGGAGCGGGCGCAGCACCGCCATCCGGCGCTGGGCCACCCGGTTCAGCTCGGCCCGCACGAAGGACTCCAACTCCTCGATCGAGTGGCGCGAGTTGGTCTTGTTGACGCCGATGTGCTGGCAGAAGGCCCGGATGGCGGCGGCCGGGTAGCCCCGCCGGCGCAGTCCGCGCAGAGTCGGCATCCGAGGGTCGTCCCAACCCGACACCGAGCCGCCCTCGACCAGACGCATCAGACGGCGCTTGCTGGTGATGACGTGGGTCAGTTCGAGCCGGGCGAACTCCAGCTGCCGGGGCTGCTCGTGCGGCAGGTCGAGCTGGGCCAAGTACCAGTCGTAGAGCGGCCGGTGGGTGACGAACTCCAGGGTGCACATGGAGTGGGTGACGCCCTCCCAGGCGTCCGACTGGCCGTGGGCCCAGTCGTAGGTCGGATAGACGCACCACTGGTCGCCGGTGCGGTGGTGCGGGGAGTGGCGGATCCGGTACATCACCGGGTCGCGCAGCTGCATATTGTCCGACTGCATGTCGATCTTGGCCCGCAGCGTCTTGGACCCGTCCGGGAACTCGCCGCGGCGCATGCGACGGAACAGATCCAGGCTGTCGGCCGACGGACGGTCGCGCCAGGGGCTCTCGACGCCGGGCTGGCCGAAGCCGCCGCGCTGGGCCGAGATGGTGTCGCCGTCCTGTTCGTCGACGTAGGCCAAACCGGCTTCGATCAGGGCTTCGGCCCACTGGTAGAGGGCCTCGAAGTAGTCCGAGGCGTACAGCACCTGGTGCGGCTCGTAACCCAGCCAGCGGATGTCCTCGACGATCGACTCGACGTATTCGGTCTCCTCGGTGTCTGGGTTGGTGTCGTCCAGGCGGACGTTGCATAGGCCGCCGAACTGCTGGGCGATGCCGAAGTCGGCCGTGATGGCCTTGGCGTGGCCGATGTGGAGGTAGCCGTTCGGCTCCGGCGGGAAGCGGGTCTGGACTCGCCCGCCGTAAGTCCCGGCGGCGTTGTCGGCTCTAACGGCGTCGGCGATGAAGTCGCCGGCGGCGGGGGTGTCGGACGCGGGCATGGCGTACAAGCTACCACGGGCCCGACCGTCGGCTGCGGTCGGCGGTCACGGCCGGAAAGGGAGGCTGGGAGCCGCTCGACCGGTCGAACGGTTCAATCGGTCAGACGGTCGCGCAGGGCGCGCAGGCGGGCCAGGCAAGCCGCTCGACCCAAGATGGCCATCGACTCGAACAACGGCGGCGACACCCGCTTGCCCGAGATCGCCACCCGGACCGGCACGAAGGCGACCCGGGGTTTGCAGCCGGCCTGGTCGACCAAGCGGGCCCGCAGACCGGCTTGGATGTCCTCGGCCTCGAAGCGCTCGACCTCGGCCAGGGCGGCGATGGCCCCGTCTAGCAGCTCGACCGCTTGGGC
>JAIRYW010000039.1 GCA_031267645.1 Propionibacteriaceae bacterium | reverse complement strand
GTATTGGCTCAACACCAGCACGGCCAAGCCGGGGTCGTCCTGACGCAGCCGGACGGCGGCGCGCAACCCGTCGTCGGTCGAGGTCGGCGGCATCCGCACGTCCGTCACCACCAACTCGGGCCGCAGCGCCGGGACCGCCTCGAGCAGAGCGTCGGCGTCGCCCACGGCGGCCAAAACCTCGTGTCCGGCCTCCTCCAACAGACGCACCAGCCCCTCCCGCAACAGGACCGAGTCCTCCGCCACCACCAGCCGCATGGCCTCTCCCTCCCGATGAGTCGATCCTAGGGCCCGGCCGAGAGCGGGCGGCGATCCCAGCCCAGCGGCTGGCGGATGGTCAAGCCAGCGGGATGGTGATGGTGACGGTGGTGCCGCCGCCGGGCGGAGAACTGACCGTGAAAACCCCTTCGACGCTGGTGACACGGGCTTTGAGACCGTCCAAGCCGTGGCCGGGCAGGGGCACGGCCCCGCCGGCTCCGTCATCTTGAACGAACAAGATCAACTGCTTCGGGCCGTCCGCCTGATCGCCGTACTCGTGCAAGGACAGTTCGACCCGGTCGGCCCGGGCGTGCTTGGCGGCGTTGGCGATGGCCTCGGTGGCGCCGAAATAGACCGCCCGCTCGACCGCCTCCGAGTAGCGCGGCGTGCGCCAATCCAAATCGAGTTGGACCGGCAGAGGGGCGCTGCTGGCCAGCGAAGTCAGAGCCGGCCCCAAGCCATGATCGGCCAAGATGGGCGGGGCGAAGCCGCGGGACAGCTGGCGTAGTTCGCGGATGGTCTCGTCGTTACGGGCCTGAGCCTCGGCCAACAAGGCCTGGGCGTCGGTCAGTTCGCCGCTGGCCAAACGGCGTTGGGCGCTGGCCAAGTCCATGCCGGTCCGGATCAGACGCTGCTGGGGGCCGTCGTGCAGATCGCGTTCGAGCTGACGCAGACGCTGGGACTCGGCCTTGTCGGCGCCGGCCCGAGTCTCACGCAGATGCTCGATGCGCTCAGCCATGGCCTGGCCGTCGGTGGAGAGGAAGAAACGGGCGATGGCGACGTCGACCCGGGCGCAGCCCCAGATCACGACCGGCCAAGTTAAAATGAAGAAAATGCCCACGGCCAGGTCGAACCAGTTCGGGAAACGGGTCAGGACCTCCTCGAACAAAACATGGACGCTGCTGGAGAAGAATCCGATGACCTCCTGCGCCCCGAAACCGACCCAAGACAGTCCGATCAACGACAAAATGCTCTGGGCTAGGGCGCCGAAGCAGGCCAGCCCGGCCTCGCGCCAGCGCTGGGAACTGCCCAGATGGGCCCCGGCCCAGGCCAGCAGGCCCTTGCCCCGGGGCTGGATGGGCGGGAGCGGCCCCGCCAGCGGCCGGCCCAGGAGCGCCAGGAAGCCCCGCTGAGCCTCTCCGTACAGATTGGCCAAGATGAAACCGAGGGCGACTAGCGGCACCCCGACGGTGATGAGGACGAGGGGGAAGCCGACCGCCAAGAAGACGATCACGATTATCGAGACAGCCAAGCCGATGCCGGTGTTGAAGCTGACGTAGGCCAGGTCCAGCAGCCAACCCCGAAAACCACGGGAGGGGCGATCACTTCTCACGTCGAACGACGATACCGAGTCCAGCGGCGCGCCGGCACGAGTCAGATTTCCAGTCATGCTGCGATCCTCTCGGTTCTGGAGCCGCGGCACAGCCCGGCCAACCCCCCGATTCCGGGGTGGGGCTAGCCCCACTCGGGGCCGTCGCGGAGTCGCGGGCGGACCGCCGGCGGGGCCGGTGCGGCGGATTCAGCGGAGTCGGGAGGGGAGGAGAGGCCCGGACCATCCCACACCCACCACCGCCCCAGTGGGCGCAGCGACCGCTCAAAACAGTTTGATCGGCGGTCGGGTGAGGCGGTCACAGGTTCGGACCGGACGAGCGCGCCTGGAGGGACTTGAACCCCCAACCTGCTGATCCGTAGTCAGCTGCTCTATCCATTAAGCTACAGGCGCAAAGGCTCGATTAGTGTACCCCTTCTGGTTCGGTCTGGCCATTCGTGGCCTGATTCGACCGGGCCGTCGGTCGCTACGCTGGTGAGGCCGTCATCTTCCGACGGAGGAGGCCAGACGTGCTTCTGGTGGGCGTTCAAATGACGGCGGCCGTCGTCGGTTTCACCCTCTTCTTCTCCTCCTATCGCCGGTGGCGCCACCGGCTGCCGGTCGGCCTGTCGGGCTGGTGGTTCGGCCGGGCCGAGACCAACCGGGTCGAGCCGGTCGCGAGATTGGCGCAGCCGTGAGCCCGCTGGGCCATCCCCCGGCTGGCCCAGCCTGGGTCGACCACTGCCTCTGGTGGCAGGTCTATCCGCTCGGCTTCAGCGGCGCCGGGGCTCGGCTGGCCGACGGGCCAGGCGCCGGCCGGGGGCTGGCTGGACTGATCGACTGGCTCGACTACGCCGTCCAGATGGGCGCCTCGGGTTTGGCTCTGGGGCCGATCTTCACCGCCTCGACCCACGGCTACGACACCCTCGACCACCTGGCCATCGACCCTCGGCTGGGCGAACGGGCCGATTTCGAGGCCCTGGCCGAGGCTTGCCACCGCCGGGGTTTGCGCCTGATGCTGGACGGCGTCTTCAACCATGTCGGAGCCGACCACCCCTGGTTGGCCCAGGCCCTGGCCGAGGGGCCGGCCGGACCTAGGGCCAGTTGGTTCAAAATCGACTGGAGCGACCCTAACCAACCCCACCCTTGGTTGTTCGAGGGCCACCCTGAGTTGGTCGAGTTGAACCACGCCGAACCGGCCGTGGCGGCCGAGGTCCAGCGCGTCATGACGACCTGGCTGGACCGGGGGGCCGACGCCTGGCGCCTGGACGCCGCCTATCGCGTGCCGCCGGCCTTCTGGAGCCAGGTCCTGCCCCCGGTGCGGCGGCGCCACCCGGCGGCTTGGTTCGTGGGCGAGGTCATCCACGGCGACTACGCCTTATACGTGGCTCAGTCGGGTCTCGACGCGGTGACGCAGTACGAGCTGTGGAAGTCGATTTGGAGCGCCCTGGCCAGTGCCAACTTCTTCGAATTGGATTGGACCCTGGGGCGCCACAACGCCTTCCTGGACCATTTCAAACCACTCACCTTCATCGGCAATCATGATGTCACCCGGCTGGCCACGATGGTCGGGTCAGACAAGATCGTATTGGCTTTGGCGGTGTTGTTGACGACCGGCGGGGTGCCTTCGATCTATTACGGTGACGAACAAGGGTTCACCGGGTGTAAGTACGACCGGCCGGGCGGCGACGACGAGATCCGGCCGGCTTTCCCGGCCCGGCCCGAACAACTGTCGGAGTTGGGCCGATGGGTCTTCCGAGCCCATCAAGACCTGATCGGGCTACGCCGGCGCCACCCTTGGCTGGTGGGGGCGCGCACCCGCACCCTCGAGTTGGCCAGCGCTCGGTGTCGCTACCTCAGCCAGGCCGGCGACGATCGGATCGAGGTCGAGCTGGCGCTCGATCCGGCCCCCCGGGTCGAGATCCGCTCGGCCGCCGGCGCCCGCTTGTACGCCTGGCCGGATTGAGCCCGACCCCGGGCTGGTCGGCCGGTCTTGGCCGGCGGACGCGACTGGCGGCGCCCGCTACGATGGGGCATCCGTAAGTCTCCTTGGAGGGGCCCGACCGTGACCTCGTCAGACAACATCATGGTGGAGCGTAAGAATTCGCCCAGTCCATCGGGAGCTGGCGGCCGGTCCGACGCGGCGGCTCAGCTGGGCGGCGAGCCGGCCGGAGCCTCGGCCCGGGTCGACCTGCCTGGCGCCCGACGGGCCGATCCGGCCCACAATCCCTACGAGGAGTCGGCCCCGGGCGGAGCCGAGCCAGCCCGTCGGTCGTCCGGTCGCCGGGTCGCCGGGCCGGTCTCAAGGGTCGACTCGGTCCGTTACGCCGGAGCCTTGGGCTGGACCGTCTGGGGCACCATCCTGCCCGGCCTGGGCTTGCTGCGAGCCAAACGGCCTTGGGCCGGGGCGCCCGCCCTGCTCTTGGCCGTGGCGGCCGGGGCCGGACTGGTCTATCTTGCGCGGCATCGCCAACTTGCGGTGGAATTCCTGGCTCAGGCCGATTGGCTGCGTCTGGCCGCCGGCGGCCTGGGGCTGCTGGCGCTGGCCTGGGCCGCCCTCAGCGTCGTGACCTATCGCAGCCTGGCCCCCCGCGGCCTGTCGGTCGCCCAACGTCTGGCGGCCGGGGCGGTCGTGCTCTGCCTGGTGCTGGGGCTGTCCACCCCGATGGCGATCGGGGCTAGGTACGCCCTGGTCCAAGCCAATCTGATCTCGACCGTCTTCGGCGACAGCCTCAACCAGTCCGTCACGCTGCCCACCTTCACCCCCGGCACGGACGGCGACCCCTGGGCCAACACCCCGAGGGTCAACATCCTCTTGTTGGGATACGACCGGGGCCTGAGCCTGGGCCGGACCGAGGCCCAGGGCGGTTTGACCGACACCATCATGGTGGCCAGCATCGACACCAAGACTGGCAACACGGTCTTGACATCCCTGCCGCGCAACACGGCCCGGATGCCCTTCCCGACGGATTCGCCCCTGTACGACGAGTTCCCCCGTGGTTGGTACAACGGCTACGACGCCGACAACCTGGAGTGGATGCTCAACACGATGTACCACAATCTGCCCCGGTTGGTTTCGGACGACGTCATCGGACCGACCGCCAATCTGGGGGCCGACGCCGTCAAACTGTCGGTCGGCCAGGCCCTGGGGGTCAAGATCGACTATTACATCTTGGTCAACATCGACGGCGCCACCCAACTGATCGACGCCATCGGCGGCATCACCATCAACATCAACAAGCGCATCCCGACCGATTTCGGCTGGCTCGAGCCCGGCCCCGACCAGCACCTCAATGGCACGGACGCGGTGCAGTACGCCCGCAGCCGTAAAGCCGACGACGATTTCCATCGCATGTCGAGGCAGCGCTGCGTCATCAACGCCATCGTCCGCCAAGCCGACATGGCCACCATCCTGACTAGGTACGAGGCCATCGCCACCGCCGGCACGCAGATGGTCCGGACCGACATCCCGGCCACCATGCTGCCGGCCCTGCTGCAGTTGGCCCTGCGGGTGCGCGACGGCCAGTTGAGCGGGATGCAGTTCACCAGCGGCGAGAACGGCTTCCGGTCCTCCAACCCGGACTTCGCCCTCATGGCCCAGCGTTTCGCCGAGGCCATCGCGGCTTCCACCGCCGTCGCCCCGGCCCCGTCGACCAGCGCCCCGCCGATCGACCCGTCCGGCCAGCCGGTCCCGCCCGACCCTCCGGCCAGCGTCGACCCCCCGGCCAACGCCTCCGACACTCAGGACATGACGGACTTCTGCGCCTACAACCCGTGACCAAACCAGAGCCTTGGCTCCGGCGCGGTGAGGGTCGGCCGATCCCGGCTCCGCCTGGGCGGGGCTCGGCGTAGACGTCTAACGCGACCGGGCCGCCGCTGCCGGGAGCGAGCCAGGAGCGCCCCGCTGGGCTTTAAGACCCCAGGATGTCCAGCAGGCTCAATGGCCCGGTGTCGACTCCGCAGGCAGGGAGGATGACCATGACGACGCCAGCCACTGCCACGAGGAGGGTGATCCAGAGTGCAATTTTGCTGAGTATATGACTATCGCGCTTCTCCGCTGGCACCCGCATAATAGGAAGTAGGATTTTCTCTACTATCGCGCTGAGCAGAGCATAGACCAGGCCACAGGCCACTGCCACAATGATAATAGAGACAATGATGACACCGATAGGATTGTCCAGAGGGATTCGTACCCGCAGCATTCCCATGCTCACTCCTTACACAAGTAACATCATTAATAAATGACAACTAAAATAATCATCACGCTTTACCCATTGGCAAAGAAAAACTAAGTGACGTTTGTCCTGTCCGTCATGGCTAAGCGGCCATCAGTGTAGCAGTCGAGCTAATTTCTGGCGGTCGGGCTAAACGTGTTGAGCCGACGCCGGAAGTCAGCGCCTTGACCCGGGTCAAACACGAAACAGGGCGGCCGAGCCGGGCCCGCCACCGACGAGCATGGTCCAACTGAGATGGCGGAGGATACGAGATTCGAACTCGTGAGGGCGTGAACCCAACTCGCTTTCCAAGCGAGCGCCATAGGCCTCTAGGCGAATCCTCCGCCGAAGAGAATACAGGCCCCGACCGGGCCAAGGAAACCGCTGTCGGAACGGTGATGACGGCGCCGGATCGCTGGGCGACGCCGATCGACCGGACAGAGCCGGCGGCAGCCGTCCGATGGCTGGCCGGAGGCGGCCGAGCGGGAGAGAACCATGACCGGGGCGGTTCGGACGGGCGCCGGCTCTCTCCCCGGAGCGAGACGATCCCGGCCAATGTCGGCCGAACTGTCTAGGCTGGGGTATCAGTCGAGAGGGGGACAGACATGGCGTCGACGCTGCCCCGCCCGACCGCAGGTCGGGAGCCCGTTTTCCGGTATGAGCGAGCGGTGCTGTTCCAGCCCGACGCGCTCGACTGGTTGGCGGAGCGACCGTCCGACAGCATTCACGTCTGTGTCACCGATCCTCCTATGGACCGGTCGAATACACCCCGATGAACAACGTAAGCTGCGAAGGGGGCGGGGCGGCGGGTGACACATCCCGACGCTGGGCCATCCGGGTCGCGAGGTCCGGGCTCGATCGGGCGGCGCCGGTCCAGGAGCGGGTCCCGTGGCGGCGCGGCGGCCGTCAAGCGATCGTGCGCGTCACCCACGCTTCGGTCGGGGTGACGGACGCGATGGCGGTGCGGGGAGATTACCTGCTGCGGCCGGGGCGAGGGTTCGTGCCCGGTTACGACTTCGTCGGCACGGTCCAGAGCCTGCCCCCAGGTGGTCGCGGCCGGCTCCGGATCGGGCAACGGGTGGCCGGCGTCCGGCCGGAGATGGGCGCGCAGGCCAGCCTCGTACGAGTCCCGCCGTCGCTGTTGGCGCCCCTGCCCGACCGCCTGGACAGCTCGACCGCCGCGACCATCCCGCTGGACGCGGTCACGGCCTGGTTCGCCCTCGACGCCCTGGCCCTCAGGTCGGGGACGGTTCTGGTGCAGGGCGCCGGGGGCGCGGTCGGGGCCTGGGCGGCCCAGCTGGCGGCCGCCCGGGGGCTCACCGTCTTCGGCACGGCGTCGCCCAGGTCCCGCGCTCAGGCCGAGCGGTTCGCCTCCACCGTGTTCGATTACCGGGACGGCGGCTGGATCGACCAACTGCTCGACGCCTCGGGGGGCGGTGTCGACGGCGTCATCGACCACACCGGCGACCACTCCCTGCGTCGGGTCGTACGTCCCGGCGGACGCCTGGTCCGGACCGCCTTCGGTGGCGCGCCCGGGGCCCAGCGGGCCGCCACGGCGGCGGGATTCTTGACCTCGTCGCTGCGCCGGTGGGCCCGTCCCGACGAACGAATCTGCTCGACGCCGATCCTGGTGGCCACCCGGCGGGAGCGGTACCGGCAAGCCTTGACCGGGCTCCTGGCCGCAGTTGACGCCGGCCAGCTGGTCCCGCCCCGCCCCCGTAGTTGGCCCTTCGACCGTTACGCCGAGGCCCTGGCCGCCTCGGTCCAGGCCGTGGCGGGTGAGAAGACGATCATCGTGCTGCCGGAGAGCTAACCCGTCCACGGTGGCGCGCGACCGGCGGGCAGGCCGTCCAGCGGCGAAGCTAATGGGGCCGGGACGGCGAAGAGTCCTCCGCGCACCTGGTAGAGCTCCCTTACCCTTGCTGTCTTCCGACCCTGGGGGAGTTGGGGGAGGGTGCCACCGCGCGGAGGACCCGGCTCCACTTTAGCGGTCTGACGGCCGATCTGGGAAAGTGTCGGCGGCTGCGCCTATCGTTGACTCTGTGATAGACGACGACAGCCCGACTGAGGAGCCCGACCTCTTCGTCCAGGCCGGCCCCGGTTTGTTCGACGTCGAACCGGCCGCCTCGGCGCCAGCGGCGGCCGCTCGGCCCGGCCGCCAGCGTCCGCCCGCCCGTCCACCGGCTCCGGAAGTCGCTCCAGTCCTGGAAGTCGCTCCAGTCCTGGAAGCCGCTCCGGCCTCGGAGGTCGCTCCAGCCCCGGAAGCGGCCCAGGCGGTCGACAGCCCGGGTGAAGAGTCGGAGGCCGAAGGCGCCGTGACCGCGGCTCCGGCCGCCGCATCGGCCCCGGCCGCGCCGGTCTTGGTCGAGACCGGTCCGGTCGAGCCTGCTGCCGTTGGATCGACGGCGGTCGAACCCGGTCCGGTCGAACCGGGCCTATCTGAGCCCGAGCCGGTCGCGCCGGCCCCGGCCGAGCCGGCGGTGACACGGCCCGAGCCGCCTTTGGCCTTGTATCGGCGTTATCGGCCGGATGTCTTCGCCGACATCATCGGCCAGGCCCATGTCACCGAGCCCTTGCGTCGGGCTTTGCTCAACAACCGGGTCAACCACGCCTATCTCTTCTCCGGGCCGCGCGGCTGCGGCAAGACTTCCAGCGCCCGCATCTTGGCTCGCGCCTTGAACTGCGAGCAGGGGCCGACGCCCGACCCTTGTGGCGCCTGTCAGTCTTGTCTCGATCTGGCCCGGGGCGGGCCGGGCAGCATCGACGTCATCGAGATCGACGCCGCCTCCCACGGCGGGGTCGACGACGCCCGCGACCTGCGCGAACGGGCCTTCTTCGCCCCGGTCCACTCGCGCTACAAGATCTACATCGTGGACGAGGCCCACATGGTCACCTCGGCCGGTTTCAACGCCCTGCTCAAACTGGTCGAGGAACCGCCGCCGCACGTCAAATTCGTCTTCGCCACCACCGAGCCGGAGAAGGTCATCGGCACCATCCGCAGCCGCACCCACCACTATCCGTTCCGGTTGGTGCCGCCCAAGACGATGGCCGACCACTTAGACGGCATCTGCCGGCAGGAACAGGTCGCGGTCGAACCCGGTGTCATCGGCCTGGTGGTGCGGGCCGGCGGCGGCTCGGTCCGTGACGCCCTGTCCGTCTTGGACCAACTGCTGGGTGGGGCCGGGCCGGACGGAGTGGCTTACGCCCAGGCCTCGGCTTTGCTGGGATACACGCCGGACTCCTTGTTGGACGAGTTCGTCGACGCGCTGGCCGCCCATGACACCGGCGGCGTCTTCGCCACCGTCGACAAGGTGATCGAGGCCGGCCAAGACCCGCGCCGGTTCGCCGAAGACCTATTACGGCGCCTGCGCGACCTGATCATCGTCAACGCCGTGGACGACGCCCTGTCCTCCGGGCTGATCGACGTGCCCGAAGACCAAGGCGAGCGTTATGTCACTCAGTCCAGGGGGCTGGGGCCGGGCGAACTGACGCGGGCGGCCGAGGTGTTGGCGGCCGGCTTGCTCTCGATGCGCGGCACGACCGCCCCGCGCTTGCAGTTGGAATTGATGTGCGCCCGGATGCTGCTGCCGGGGGCGGACGCCGGCGGCCGTGGCCTGCACGCCCGTTTGGAGCGGCTGGAGCGCCGTCTCGATCTGACTTCGTTCGAGGTTCCGGCGCCGGCTTCCCCGTCGGCGACCACGAGTGAGACCAGCGTCGGGAGGACGGCTGAGAGGGCGGCCAGAATCCCGCCGGAGCGCGTCGCGCCGCCTCGGCCAGAGGACGCTGTGGCTGCGCCGACGGGATCCGGGCCGAGGGCTGGGACGGGGGCAGCTCCGGCTGGCCGAACCGACCCCGACTGGAGCACTGGGGAAGGCGGCGCTTCGGTTCCAACTCCAACCCCGTCGCCGGAGGTGCGAGCGGACGATCAGTCCGCCGCCAGCGGTCGCCCGTCCCCGACCGCGCCCCGTCCGACTGGGTCTGGTCCGACCACACCCGGTCCGAGCGTGCCTGGTCCGACTGCGTCCAGTCCGGCTACATCAGGTCCGGCCGCGCCCGGTCCGGCCGCGCCTGGTCCAGACGACGTCCGGGCCGAAGCTCCGGTCGACCGAGTTTCCGAACCGGTCGCGAGGCCAGCCGATCGGCCGAGTCCCCCGCCGGTGGGAGACGGTCCGGTGGCCGAGACGGTCGGCGGCCTGACGGTGGCCGAGATCCGACGGGACTGGCCCCGCATCTTGGACGAGCTGAAACAGCGGCGCAAATTCGCTTGGATGACGGTCAGCCAGTTCGCCCAGGTGACCGATCTGCTGGGCCACGTCCTTTGGCTCACCTTCAAAGACGCCGGCGCGCGCGACAACTTCTCCCGCAGCGGCGGCGAAGACAATCTGCGCGCGGTCATCGCCGAACTGCTCGGCCTCAGCCTGGTCGTACGAGGTCGGTTGGAGTCCGATCCGCCGCCCCGGGCGGAGGGTCTGGCCGTGGTCGTCTCAGTCGAGGCGCCCGAGTCGGCGGACCTGGGCCCGGGTCGTTCGGCCGCTTCGGCCGGAGCGACTGGTCCGACCGAAGCGGCGGCCGGTCCCAAGTCTGGAGCGGCCGCTCGACTGGGTTTGGTCGTCCCGCCCGGGCCGGCTCCGGCGGTCGCCGCCGGCCCGGCCGCCCCCGCGGCGAGCGATCCCAGCCCGGGCGGCCCCGGGGGAGAGTCCTCCAAAGGCGCCCCGTCCCGTCATCTCAGAGTGGTGCCGGACTCCGATCCGAAGCCGCTGGACCAAACCGCCGGTCGTCCCCCGGCCAGCCAAGGCGACCGTTCCCAAGGCGGTCCGCCCGGCGGGGCCGGTCGTTCCGGCCCGTCCGCCTCTGATTCGGCCTCCGGCCGGGAGGGCGCGGGCGACTCTGAGGAGGGTTCCACAAGAGGCCGCCCCGATCCCAGCCGGAGCGGCCGTCCCGAGGCCCGGCCGACCGCTGGTGAGCCGACGGCCGCCGCGGCCGGTCCGATCAACCGGAACCGTCCTTCTGCTCCGAGGCGTTCCGGGCAGTCGTCTCCGGCCCGTGGCCCGCTGTCCGAGGGCGGCTCGGGCGAGCCGGTCGACGATTACGAGGGGGTGGCGCCGGACGACGTCGTGATGCCGCCGTCCGAGATCGGCCAGGTGGCCGACGAACTGGTGCGCACGGTGCTGGAGGCCGAGTTCGTGCGTGCGGAACAGACCAAGCCGCCGGATCGCTCCCGCCGGCGGCCCTGACCGACTAGCTCTTCAGGGCTCGGCCCACTGTCCGTCGGCCCTGACCGGCCGGCCCTTCAAGGTTCCGCCCACGGTCCGACGGCCTGATTGACCGGCTCTTCTGGGGTGACTCGGCTACAGTGGCTACTGCTTCCGGGGCGGGTCGTCACTCGGTTCGGCCCCGGCCGGCGTCAGTGGGGTCCCGGCCCGGACGGACTGGTTCGAAGGGTCGAGCCGGGGCCGTCGCCGCGAAGCCGGGTCCAGCCGACCGAAGCTAGGAGAGCGCGTGTATGAAGGTCCGATCCAAGATCTGATCGGTGAACTCAGCCGCCTGCCCGGCATCGGGCCGAAGGGGGCCCAGCGCATCGCCTTCCATCTGCTCGACGCCGACCCGGCCGAGGTCGCCAGCCTGGCCGAGACCATCGTCCGAGCCAAGCGGTTGGTCCATTTCTGCGGCGTCTGCTTCAACCTGACCGAGGAAGAGACCTGCCGGGTCTGCCAGGACCCGCGCCGCGACCGCAGCCAGATCTGCGTGGTGGAGGAGTCCCAAGACGTCGTCGCGATCGAGCGCACGCGCGAGTTCCGGGGTCTCTACCACGTCCTGGGCGGCGCCATCAGCCCGATCGACAACCGGGGTCCGGCCGACCTGCACATCCGTGAACTGGTCCAACGGCTGGAGGACGGCTCCGTCACCGAGGTCATCCTGGCCACCAACCCCAACACCGAGGGCGAGGTCACCGCCACCTACCTGTCGCGCCTGCTGACGCCGCTCGGCCTCGAGGTCTCACGGCTGGCCTCCGGCCTGCCGGTGGGCGGCGACCTGGAGTACGCCGACGAGATCACCCTGGGCCGGGCCTTCGCCGGTCGTCGTACGGTCGGAGCCTGAGCGCCGGCCTACTGGTAGGTGTACTCGCCGGCGGTCGGCACCAGCTCGATCCAGGTGTTGCCCGGGGTCAGCCGGATGGGGCGGCCGTCGGCGCCGCGGAACGACATCGGCGCCGCCTCGTCCGCTTTCGACCAGGTGATGGCCTGGACCGCTCCGCCGCTGGCCAACAGGCCGGAGCCTTGGCCGACCACGATGGACTCCGGGATCGGGTTGCCGGCCGGGTCCAAGCCGCCTTCGTTGCGTACCTCGACCGTCAGGGCGACCACGTTGGCGGCTCCGAATTGTTGGCCGGCGGCGTTGACGGCCGCCTTCGTGCCTTCGAAGCGGAGCCAACGGGCTTGCTCGACGTTCCATTCCCAGCGCGGCGTGGCCGCCGACGAGATACGGATCGACAGCAGGGAGGCGGGCTGGCCGTTGAGCTGGGCCGAGCTGGACTGGCCGGCCCGGGCGTAGGAGAAGACCGCTGGGGGCGGCGTTTGGTGGTTGGCGTCCGCCTGGGCCAAGAAGATGGGGACGTCGCCGGCCACGTTGTGCGGCGCCGAACGGTTGGAGACGCGGCTGAAGCCGGCGTCGCCGCCGTCGTGCGAGATCACCTGCGATCCCAGCCCGCTGGCCCGGTCGATGAAACGGGCCTGGCCGCCGGAGAAGGCCAGCACGCTGTGCAGGGGAGCCAAGATGGGGCCGTCCATCGGCCGTAACGAACGCACCGGCACGACCTGGGACGGCAGCTGGGAGTGGTACACGGCGATGTAACGGGTGATGCCGCCCTCGACCATCTGCTCGTAGACCAGGTCGGCCGACTCCAGGCCGATCTGAGGCCTGGCCTCGGTCGAGTTCTCCACCTTGACGGCGACGGCCGGCCGCGATTCGCCCGGGCCGGTCAGGCCGGTCAGGGGCCAGGTCTGCACTCCGGCCGGCGTCACCGGCGACTGCGGGACGTAATCCGGCGTCACGACCGGGGTCGGCCCCGGGTCGCTCCCCCGATCCCGGTTGACGAACCAGATCGAACCGGCCACCAAACTGGCCGCCACCACCACGACGCCGCCGATGATCCAAAGCCGTCGGTCACGGCCGGGCCGCCGCCGGGCGGCGCGCCGGGCTCCTCTACGCACGTCCATGCGGCGAGCCTATTGCCCCGGCTCCTCAGATCGGGTCACATCCGCTCGGAACGGACCCGAGTCCCTTCTGTCCCGGGTCCCCTCAGCACCAAGTTCCCTCCCTCCCGGGTCCGGTCCCGGCCGGGCCCGACCCCGACCCGCTGGCGCCAGGTATGCTGTTGCCCGCTCGTCGACAAGGCGACGATGAGGCAATCACCTCGGAGCCGCCAGAAGAACGGTCCTGGACCCATTAGACCTGGCGGTCGGCGGGCTGATGAAGTGGGGAATGACTCCCAAGAAGGGTGGTACCGCGGACTCGGCCGAGGCCGGTTCGTCCCTTCACCGGATCGAATGAGGGAGCCCATGTCCAGGACCGCTTACAATCCCGTGCCGCCGCAGGTCGACCTGCCCCAGGTCGAACATGAGATCTTGCGCCTGTGGGAAGAGCGCGACACCTTCGCCCGTTCCTTGGACCGGCCCCAGGCCCCGACCTGGACCTTCTACGAGGGGCCGCCGACCGCCAACGGCGTGCCCGGCGCCCACCACATCGAGGCCCGGGCTTTCAAAGACGTCTTCCCTCGTTTCAAGACCATGCAGGGCTACCGGGTGCCGCGCAAGGCCGGCTGGGACTGCCACGGCCTGCCGGTCGAGCTGGCGGTCGAACGGGAGTTGGGTTTCAACGGCAAGCCGGACATCGAGCGTTACGGCATCGGCCCCTTCAACCAACGCTGTCGCGAGTCGGTTGGTCGCTATGTCGATATGTGGACTGAACTGACGAACCGGATGGGTTACTGGGTCAACCTGGACCAGGCCTACTGGACCATGTCGCCCGACTTCGTGCAGTCGGTCTGGTGGGCCCTCAAACGCATCCACGACCAGGGCCTGCTGGTCGAGGACTACCGCGTCACGCCGTACTGCCCGCGTTGCGGCACCACCTTGTCCGACCACGAGCTGGCCCAGGGCTACGAAGACGACACCGACACCACGGTCTACGTCCGCCTGCCCCTGCTGGACGGCCCCTGGGCCGGGCGGGCCGCCCTGCTGGTCTGGACCACCACGCCTTGGACCTTGATCGCCAACACGGCCGCCGCCGTCCACCCCGAGGTGGACTACGTGGTCGCCTCCAACGGTCAGGAGCGCCTGATCGTGGCCGAGGCTTTGAAAGAGGAAGTCCTGGGCCAGGACTACCAGGTCGAAGCCCGCCTGCGCGGGGACGAACTGGCCGGTTGGCATTACAGCCGTCCCTTCGAGGTGGTCGAACTGCCGGGCGACGCCAACTACGTTTTGTTGGCCGACTTCGTCACCACCGACGACGGCACCGGTCTGGTGCACGAGGCGCCGGCCTTCGGCGAGGTCGACCTGGTCCTGTGCCGGGCCAACGGCCTGCCCTTGGTCAACCCGATCACCTTGGCCGGCCGCTTCCAAGACGGCCTCGACCTGGTCGGCGGACTCTTCTTCAAAGACGCCGACCAGCCCATCATCGACGACCTGCGGGCCCGGGGCCTGCTCTACCGGACCCAGGCCGTCGAGCACGCGTACCCCCACTGCTGGCGTTGCCACACCCACCTGATCTACTACGCCCAGCCCTCTTGGTACATCCGCACCACCGTCATCAAAGAAGAGTTGCTGGCTCAGAACGAGGCCACCTGCTGGCACCCCGAGCACATCAAGCACGGTCGCTACGGCGATTGGCTCTCCAACAATATCGACTGGGCCTTGTCGCGCCAGCGCTACTGGGGCACGCCGCTGCCGATCTGGCGTTGCTCCGACGGCCACCAGGTTTGCGTCGGCGGCCTGGCCGAACTGAGCCAGCTGACCGGCGTCGACCAATCCCAGCTCGACCCCCACCGGCCTTTCGTGGACGAGGTCGTCTTCCCCTGTCCGGATTGTGGGCAGGAGTCCCGGCGCGTGCCGGAGGTGATCGACGCTTGGTTCGACTCCGGCTCGATGCCCTTCGCCCAGTGGGGCTATCCCTTCGTGGAGGGCTCGGCCGAACGTTTCGAGCAGGCCTTCCCGGCTGATTTCATCTGCGAGGCGATCGACCAGACCAGGGGTTGGTTCTATTCCCTGATGGCGGTCTCGACTCTGGTCAACGGGACCAACAGTTATCGCAACGTGCTCTGCTTAGGACACATCCTGGCTGAGGACGGCCGCAAAATGTCCAAACACTTGGGCAACACCTTGGAGCCGATCCCGCTGCTGGAACAGCACGGGGCCGACGCCGTGCGCTGGTTCATGGTGGCCGGCGGCTCGCCCTGGGCCTCGCGCCGGGTCGGTCACAACACCATCCAGGAGACCGTGCGCAAAGTCCTGTTGACGTACTGGAACTCGGTCTCCTTCCAGGCCTTGTACGCCCGGGTCAACCACTGGACCCCGGGCGATCCGCCGCCTTTGGCCAGCCGACACGTCCTGGACCGTTGGTTGGCCTCGGCCACCCAAGATCTGGTGGCGGGGGTGACCGCGGCCCTGGAAGACTTCGACACCCTCAAAGCCGGCGCCCTGTTGACCGACTTCGTCGACCTGTTGTCGAATTGGCACATCCGCCGATCGCGTCGCCGGTTCTGGAACGGCGACAACTCAGCCTTGTCTACGCTGCACGAGACCCTGGACGTCTTGACCCGCTTGATGGCTCCCATCGCCCCCTTCATCACCGAGCGGGTCTGGCAAGACCTAGTGCTGGCGACCGACCCGACGGCGCCCGATTCGGTCCATCTGGCGACCTGGCCCAAGCCCGACCCGGCCCGGATCGACCCTCGGCTCAGCCAAGCCATGGACCTGGCCCGCCGACTGGTCGAGCTGGGGCGCTCGGCCCGTTCCCAGGCCAAGGTCAAGCTGCGCCAGCCCCTGGGCCGAGCCCTGATCTCCTCGACCGCCCTCGAACAGCTGGGCCACGAGTTGGTGGAAGAGATCAAGGCCGAACTCAACGTCGAAGCCATCGAGTCCTTCGCGGCCGGCTCCGACCTGGTCGACTACTCGGTCAAGGGTAATTTCCGGGCTTTGGGCAAGCGCTTCGGCAAGCGTACGGCTGCCGTGGCGGCCGCCATCGCCGAGGCCGTCCCGGCCTGGGTGGCCGCTGAGCTGGCCCGGGTCGGCCGGGTCCGCTTGACCGACGGCTCGGACGTCGAGGTGACGGCCGACGAGGTCATCGTCTCGGAACGGCCGCGCCAGGGTTGGTCGGTCGTCAACGAGCAAGGCGAGACCATCGCCTTGGATTTGGAGCTGTCCGACGAACTGGTGCGAGCCGGACAGGTGCGCCAATTCATCCGTGACGTCCAAGAGCTACGCAAACAGTCCGGCCTGGAGGTGTCCGACCGTATCGAGCTGCGTTGGCAGGGCGACGGCCCGGTGGCGGACGCCATCGGGGCGGCCGGCCCCCAAATCGCTCAAGAGGTGCTGGCGCTGCGACTGATCCGGGTCGACCGGGCCGACTCCGATTGGGCCCGCGACGAGGAGCTGGAACTGGCCTACGCCCTGGCCAAAGCCACGTCCTGACCGGTGCGGTCGATGGTGGCCGAACCCAGCACCCGGTCGCCGTCGTAGATCACGGCGGTCTGGCCGGGGGCGACGCCGTGGGCCGGTTGGGCCAACTCGATCGCGATCAGGTCCGGCCCCAGCCAGCGCACCTGGGCGGGCAGGGGTTGGCCGTGGGCCCGGAGTTGGACTTGGGCGGCGAAGGCGGGGCCAGGCGGGGGAGCGGTCGGATGGGCCGGACCGTGTGGGCGGCTGTTCGGACTTTCCCGCCCTCCGGCGGGACCGTCTTCCACCGCGATCGTTCCATCGGGGTCGACTTCCGCCTGGGTCGTTCCACCCGGGTCGGCCTCGGGCCGGGTCGTTCTTTCGTGGTCGACCTCCGCCGGGGTCGGACTCCCCCGCTCGGCCCAGGCCGTCCCGGGTCCTAGAGGATCGCACCAGAGCGGGTGGACGGCCCACAGGCGGTCCACCCGCAAGTCCTGGCGCGAGCCGACCGTGACGGTGGCGCGGACCGGGTCGACGGCGGTGACGTAACGCGGTCGGCCGTCGACCGCCGGCCGGCCCAGGCGCAGTCCCCGGCGCTGGCCGATGGTGTACGCGAAAGCGCCCTGGTGCTGGCCCAGCACGACGCCGTCGGCGTCCAGGATGGCCCCGGGCGCGCGGCCCAGCTTGTCGTACAACCAGCCTTGGGTGTCGCCGTCCGGGATGAAGCAGATGTCGGAGGAGTCGGGCTTGTCCGCCACCGTCAGCCCGCGCCGTGCCGCCTCGGCCCGGACCTGGGGCTTGGTCGAATCGCCCAGCGGGAAATGGCAATGGCGCAGCTGTTCGGGGGTCATGACGCCCAGCACGTAGGACTGGTCCTTGGCCTGGTCGACCGCCCGCCACAACTCCACCACTGCGTCCGGCCGGCGCCGCAGGCGGGCGTAATGGCCGGTCACCAGACCGTCGAAGCCGAGCGCCAAGGCCCGCTCCAGCAGGGCCGCGAATTTGACCAGCTCGTTGCAGCGCAGGCAAGGGTTGGGGGTGCGGCCGGCGGCGTACTGGGCCAGGAAATCGGTCACCACGCTGTCGTGGAACTCCTGCGAGAAATCCCAGACGTAATAAGGCAGCCCCAGCACGTCGGCCACCCGGCGGGCGTCGTTGGCGTCCTCCAGCGAACAGCATCCCCGCGCGCCCGTCCGCTGGGCGGCCGGGTGACGGGACAGGGCCAGATGGACGCCGGTGACCTGATGCCCGGCCTCGACCATCCGGGCCGCCGCCACGGCCGAGTCGACCCCGCCGGACAAGGCGGCGATCAGGCGGCTCACGGTCGGCCGCCGGTCGGGTCGGGACTGGCGGCGGCCGTCGAGGGAGGGGCCGGCCAGCCGGGCGAGGCCGTCGCTGGCGTGGTCGGCCGGCGGGGGGCGTCGGCGGACGGCCAGTCCCGCTGCCCGGCCGCCCGGGCCCGGGCCAGAGCCTCGGGCAGGGCGCGGTCGAGGGCGTCGAGGTCGCTCGGACCGGTGGTCCAGCCCAGGCTGAAACGCAAGCCGGAGCGGGCTTGGGCCGGATCGTAGCCCAGGGCCGACAGCACCGGACTGGCCTGGGCCACTCCGGCCGTGCAGGCCGAGCCGGTCGAACAAGCCAGGCCAGCGGCGTCCAAGGACAGCAGCAGAGCGTCGTGCTCGCAGCCCGGGAACAGGGCGTTGACGATGTGGCAGACCCGCTGAGCGGGATCCGACGGCCCGACCAGGACCGCCCCCAGGTCGGTCAGACGTCGTCCCAGCCGTGCGGCCAGCTGGGCCAGGCGCCGGCTCTGTTCGGCCTGGGTCGCCATCTGCTCGGTCAGGGCCACGGCGAAGGCGGCGATCAGGGCGGCCGGCAGGGTGCCGGAGCGGACCCGCCGCTCCTGGCCGCCGCCGAACAGGACTGGTTTGAGTTTGAGGTCGCGCCGGGCCAGCAGGGCCCCGACGCCGACCGGGCCGCCCACCTTGTGGCCCGACACCGTCAGAGCGGCCAAGTCGGCCGTCCAGGCCACGACGGCGGACGGGGGGCCGGCCGGGCTGGCGGTCAGGCTGGCCGGGGCGTCCGACTGGTCGAGCAGGGGAGCCGGACTGGCGCCGGCGGCCAGGGCGCCGTGGCCGATGGCTTGGACGGCGTCGCAGTGGAGCGGGACGCCGTGGCGCCGGGCCAGGGCGGCCAATTCGGCCACCGGCTGGATGGCGCCGGTCTCCTGGTTGACGGCTTGGCAGGTGACCAGGGCCAGGCTGGCCGGGTCAAAGGCCAGTAGTCGGTCGGCCCGCTCCAAGTCGACTCGACCGTCCCGTCCGACCGCCAACTCGACCACCTCGAAACCGGACTGGCCTAAATGGTCGGCCGACTCCAAGACGGCCGGATGCTCGATCGGGCTGACCAACACCCGGCGCCGGGCCGGGTCCTCGGACCGCCGTCCCCAAGCCGTGCCGATGACAGCCAGATTGTCCGCTTCGGTGCCTCCGGCGGTGAAGACGACCTCGGCCGGTTCGGCCCCCAAGGCCAGGGCCACCTGCTCGCGGGCCTCCTCCACCAGGCGGCGGGCAGCCCGCCCGGGCTGGTGCAGGCTGGAGGGATTGCCGACCTGATCGGCTGCCGTCAGCCAGGCGGCGCGGGCGGCCGGCCGCAGCGGCGTGGTGGCGGCGTGGTCGAGGTAGACCGGGCTCGGGCTGGCAGTCGTCATGGTCCGTCCAGATTACGCGCTCCCGCCGCCGGCGGCCCGGGAGCCGCCGGCGGGCGGTCAGGCTCGGGCCCAGACCCAGGACGAGACCAGCAGGGGCAGGACGGACAGCCCCAGCATGGCGGCGTTGAGGACCTTGTGGTCCCAAAAGATGGCGATGAACTCGCGGATGGTGGCGCTGGGCCAGAAGTACCCCGCCGTGGGGGAGCCCACGACCTGGCCCGGCAGCCCGGCCCGCCGCATCAGCAGGGCGGCCCGGAAAGCGTGGAAATTATTGGTCACCAGCGTGACCGGGCCAACGACGCCACGGGCCCGCAGCAGCGCCTGGCTGTGGGCGATGTTCTGCTCGGTGTTGCGCGAGGCCTCCTCGCGCCAGATCAGATCCGGCTCGACGCCGTGCTCGACCAGATAGTCGGCCATGGCGGCGGCCTCGGAGCGGGGCTCGTCCCGGCCTCGCCCGCCTGACACCACCAGGGCGGGGCGGCCGCCCTGCTCCAGCGCCCGGCGCCAGAGGGACAGGCCGTGGTCCAACCGGCTGGCCAGCAGCGGCGGCACCCGGCCGTCGACCAGGCCGGAGCCCAGCACCACCACGGCGTCGACCGGTCCGTTCCGGCGCCGGGTCCAGCCTTGGTACAACCCGGAGTACAGGACGTAGGCCAAGAAACAGAAGCCGAGGTAGCCGACCGGCAGGCCGATCAGGATGGTCCAAACCAGCAGCCGGTTGGTGGGGTCGGACAGCGACAGCAGGCTCAAGGTCAGGTAGCCCAGGATGGCCAGGCCCAGTCCGAGCGACAGCAGGTTGGCCGGCCGGGTCCCTTCGCGCCGCAGCATGGTGGCCCCGTTCAGGACCAACACCACCCCCAGCACTAGGGCCAGCAGCACTATCGCCACCGCCCCCGCCAGTATCAGGTAAGGCCAGAACCGCTGATTGGTCTGAGACAGTTCTGGGGAGACTTGCCGGCCCAGACCGAGGCCGAGGCAGAGCAGGGCGGACAGCAGATAGATGCCGTTACGCAGCTTGCGCGGGTCCCGCCAGACGCTGAAAGCGAAGACGGCCGACCAGACGATCGTCAAAGACCACATCGAGTTTCAGACTACCCGGGCCGGGAACAGGGCCGGCCGCCTATGATGGGTCCGGCATCCGCCCTCCGGCGGGGGCCGGGAAGAGAGGTGGCCGAGTGGCCCGAGTGGTGCAGAAGTTCGGCGGCTCCTCTGTGTCCGACGCCGATGGCATCCGCCGGGTGGCGCGGCGGGTGGTCGAGACCCAACGGGCCGGCCATCAGGTGACGGTCGTGATCTCGGCCATGGGCGACACCACGGACGATCTGCTCGATCTGGCCAAACAGGTGGCGGCCGACCCCCCGGCCCGCGAGTTGGACATGCTGCTGACGGCCGGAGAGCGCATGGCGGCCGCCCTCTTGGCCATGGCCATCGACGACTTGGGGGCCCAGGCCCGCTCGTACACCGGCTCCCAGGCCGGCGTCATCACGACCGCCGCCCACGGCGACGCCCGTATCATCGACATCACCCCCGGCCGGATCGAGAAGGCCCTGGCCAAAGGGTGGATCGTGATCGTGGCCGGCTTCCAGGGCGTGGCCCAGGACACCAAAGACGTCACCACCTTGGGCCGAGGGGCCTCCGACACCACGGCGGTGGCTCTGGCCGGAGCCCTGGGGGCGGACCATTGCGAGATCTACACCGACGTCGACGGCGTCTTCACCGCCGACCCTCGGATGGTGCCGCAGGCCCGGCGCATACCTCGGATCAGTTACGAGGAGATGCTGGAGCTGGCCGCCACCGGGGCCAAGGTCCTGCATCTGCGCTGCGTCGAATACGCCCGGCGCGAGATGGTGCCGATCCACGTCCGGTCCTCCTTCTCCGACCGGCCCGGCACCTGGGTCACCCAACATGAGGAAGGCGAGGCCATGGAAGCGGCTCTCATCTCCGGCGTCTCGCACGACCGTAGCGAAGCCAAGGTCACGGTGGTCGGCGTGCCCGACCAGATCGGCAAGGCGGCCCGCGTCTTCTCGGTCGTGGCCGAGGCCGGCGTCAACATCGACATGATCGTCCAGAACGCCTCGGTCACCGACCAGTCCACCGCCATCTCCTTCACTCTGGCCGACGCCGACCGGCCCAAGGCGATCGAGGCCCTGCGCGACGTCCAAGCCGAGATCGGCTTCACCGACGTGACCTTTGACGACGCCATCGGCAAGGTCTCCATCATCGGCGTGGGCATGCGTTCCCACCCCGGCGTGACGGCCCGCTTCTTCACCGCCTTGGCCCAGGCCGGGGTCAACATCGAGATGATCTCGACCTCCGAGATCCGGATCTCGGTGGTGGTGGACGAGAACGACGTCGCAGCGGCGGTGCGCGCCGCCCACACCGCCTTCGGGCTCGACTCCAGCGACGGCGAGGCCGTGGTCTACGCCGGCAGCGGGCGCTGACCGGGACGACGCGGAGAGGGGCCCGATGCTGACTGGCGGGGACGACGCCCGGGAGGCGCCGCTGGCGGCGGCCCCCCGAGTGGTGGATCGGACGGTCGAAGTGGTCCGGGTGACGGATCTGACCGCCTGGTACCGCCGGATCGACTTCGTGGCCGAGGGACTGTTGTCGCGTTTGGCCCTGGCTCCCGGGGCCTACCTCATGGTCAGCCCGCCCGCTCCCGCCGGCCTCCGCCCGACGCAGCGGGCGTACACCGTCGTCCGTCCGGTCCCAGCCCGCGCCCAGTCCGAGCTCGACCGTTTCAGTTTGGAGTTCGTGCTGCACGATCCGGCCGGCCCGGCCTCGGCCTGGGCCGCCCAGGCCCGGCCCGGCGACCGGATCCAGGTGTCCGACCCGCCGTACCATTTCGAGCTGCCCCAGCCGCTGGCCCAGGCCTGGCTGGTGGCGGACAGCGCGGCGGTCCCGGCCCTGCGTTCGATCTTGGACCGGCTGCCCGCCGCCGTCCCGGCCCAGGTCGTCCTGGTCGACCCCCGTCCGGACCGGGAACTGGTCTTCGACCACGACCGGCCCGGCGCCAGCGTGGCCTGGCTGGACCGCTTGACCGCCGCCGACCTGGCCGACTGGGCGGTCGACCCGGATCAGGACTGGCTCTGGGCGGCCGGCCAGCGCGACCTGGTCAAGACGGTACGGGCCCTGGCCCGCGGCCCTTGGCGGTTGGACCGTTCCCGCCAGCACCTCCAGACCTACTGGATCTAGGGCTGGCTCCGACTGGCGCCGCCCCTGGCGGCGGGACCGAACCGGGGAGCCGCCCTCACTCGGCCAAGATTTGGTCGACCCGGTCGCGGGCGGCCTGGACGGTGGTCATGTCGGGGACCATGACGTACAACTGCTGATTGCCGTAGGAGTAGGTGTACTCCATGGCGTCCGAGCCGTCGGCGTTGATGGTCTCGACCTGCCAGGATGTGCCCCGTGACAACTGTTGGTTGGCTAGGGCGGTGATCATGGAGGCCGGCATCGAGGTTTGCAAAGACCCTTGGAGGGAGTTCAAGATGGCGTTGTAGCGCAGCAGGATGGCGGGGTCACTGGCCTTGCGCACCAGCGCCGCGATGACAAGTTCTTGGTTCTGGCCTCGCACCCGGTCGCCGCCGGCGAAGCTGTAGCGCTCGCGCGAGAAAGCCAGGGCCTGGTCGCCGTTGAGGTGGTTCCAGCCCTTTTCGAAGTGGAACAGCCCGTCGTGGGTGGTGAAGGTGTACTGCGACTCGAGATCGATCCCGCCCACGGCGTTGACCAGTTGGATCATGGCCCCGAAGTTGAGGCGGACGAAGTAGTCGATTTGGACCTGGTAGAGGTCGGCCAGGGTCTCCACCGACATGTCGATGCCGTAGAAGCCGGCGTGGGTCAGCTTGTCTTTGCGCCCGGTCGTGCCGTGCAGTTGGACGTAGTAGTCGCGCGGGGTCGAGACCAGCAGGATGTGGCCGCTGCGAGGGTTGACCACAGCCAGGATGTTGACGTCGCTGCGGCCCTGCTCGGTGAAGCTGTCCACGCCGCTGATGTAGAGCACGAAGGGCTGGTCGACCGGCTGGGGCGGGGCCGACCAGGTCGGGGTGGCGCTGGGGAGCAGAGGCATGACGTCGAACTGGTGCAGGATCTGGATGGAGTCGAAGAAAGCGGGGTCGTTCTCCTCGTACAAGCTGAGGTAGACGTCGTTGATGACGGCCCCGGCCACCGCCTGGCTGGTCAGGACGGAGGCCAGCAGGGTGGGGTCCTCCAGATCGACCAACTCGACTTGGACCAACTGAGCCAGGCTCTGGGCCGCCACCTCGCGGTTGGGGTCGCTCTCCAGCCGCCCGACCATGGCGCCGGCCAGGGAGGCGAGGTCCGGGTCGTGGGTCTTGAGGGCGATGACGTCGTAGCGCACGGTGCCGGGCGGGGGCGGCTGGATGCCGTGGGTGAAGTCGAGCAGAGCGGCCGTGAAGTGGCTCAGCCCCAGACAGAGGGCCAGGCCGATCGCCGTCAGAGCGGTCAAGACGCCGAAGCGGACCGGGTGGCGGGGCAGTCGGGTGCGCCACAGCCCGATCAAGACGGCCGCCGCCAAGACCAGCGCCAAGATCACTCCGCCGACCAGCCACCAGATCGGCAAGATGCCGCTGCGGGCGACCGACCAGACGGAGTACGCCACCGCCGCCAGGCAGACCACGATCAAAACTTTGCTGGCCAGCATCAGCCCGCGGGCGACCCGGCCCGGGCTGTCGTCGACGAAACGGGGGGTCGGACCGAGGCCGTCCGGGGGGTCGGACGCGGCGGGCGCGGCGGGGTTCGCCGTGGGGTCGTCGACGGTTCCGTCGTAGGCCCTTCGTCCGGTCGCCAAGAATCCCCTCCCAGCCTCGCTTCAGGCCCGTTGGCCGGGGCCTGAATGGTATGCCGAAAGGAGTTTACCCGGTTCTCAAAAGTAGTCTTCCCGCTGGGCGCTGGCCTGAGCGGTCCAGGCCCCGGGTTCAGCCGGCCAGGACCTGGGCGATGTGGTCGCGGGCGGCCTGGACGGTGGCCAGGTCGGGAACCATGACGTACAAGCGTTGGTTGCCCATCGAATAGGTCGGCTCCATGGCGTCGGAGCCGTTGACCGAGATCGACTCGATCTGCCAGTCGACCCGCTGGGACAGTTGGTGGTTGACCAAGCCGGTGATGACGTCGCCGGGGGTCGAGGTCAAGAAGGCGTCTTGGAGCGAATCCAAGATGGAGCCGTAGCGCAGCAGGATGGTGGGATCGCTGAAACGTCGCACCAGCGCCTCGATGATCCGTTCCTGGTTCTGGCCCCGCACCCGGTCGCCGCCGGCGAAGCTGTAGCGCTCGCGGGCGAAGGCCAGGGCGTGGTCGCCGTCGAGGTGGTTCCAGCCCTGGACGAAGGGGTAGTGCTGGTGGCTGGAGGTGAAGGCGTGGTCGGAGTAGACCTCGATGCCGCCGACGGCGTCGACTAGACGGACGACCGAGCCGAAGTTGATGCGCAGCCAGTAGTCGATCGGGATCTGGTAGAGGTCTTGCAGGGTCTCCACCGACATTTCGACGCCGTAGATGCCGGCGTGGGTCAGCTTGTCTTTGAGTCCGGTCGTGCCGTGCAGTTGGACGTAGTAGTCGCGGGGGGTCGAGACCAGCAGGATGCGGCCGCTGCCGGGGTTGACCACGGCCAGGATGTTGACGTCGCTGCGCCCGGAGTAGGAGTAGCTGTCGACGCCGCTGATGTACAAGACGAAGGGCGCGCTGGCCGACGCCGGGGCGGGCGTCGGGCTCCAGGTCGGGGAGCGGGTCGGCCCGACCGGCACGATGTCGAAGCTGTGCAGGATCCAGATGGCGTCGTAGAAGTCGGGCAGGTTCTCCTCGTACAAACTGAGGTAGGCGTCGTTGATGACCGCACCGGCCACCGAGCCGTCCTGCACCAGTTCGGCCAGCAAGCCGGGGTCGGCCAGATCGACCAGATTGACTTGGACCAGTCGGTTCAACTCGGCGCGCACCAGATCCAGGTTGGGGTCGCCCTCCAACTGCCCGACCGCTTGGCCGGCCAGGGAGGCGATGTCTGGGCTGTGGGTCTTGAGGGCGATGACGTCGTAGCGCACGGTGGCGGCGGTGGTGGGCTGGATGCCGTTGGTGAAATCGGTCAGGGCCACCATGACATGGGACAACACCAAGCTGGCGGCGATCAAGACCACGCTCAGGCCGGTCAACAGGCCGAAACGGACCGGATGGCGGTCCGGCTGAGTGCGCCACAGGCTGAGGCCGACCGCGGCGGCCAAGGCCAGCGCCACCACGGCGCCGCCGACCAGCCACCAGATCGGGGCCAGGCCGCTGCGCCAGACCATCGCCACCGCCACCACGGCGGCGACCAGGGTCAAACCGGCCAAAACCTTGCCCAAGGTGGCTAGAAAACGGTGGGAGCCGCCAGCCGGAGCCGGACGGCCGGCGCCCGAATCTGGCCCGTCCTGACCGGTCGTCACATTGTCCGGGCGCTCGTCGTCCATCGGTCCCTCCGTCCGTCGGATTGGGTCGGACCGGCGGTCAGGCCGGGCCGTCCGACTGGGCCCAGTCTAGGGAAGGATGGGCTGAAGCGGGTTCCGACGCTGGCCGACCCGGTGGCTGGCTCGGGGGCTGGTAGCTCGGACGGGCTCGCGCCCCGGACCCAGCGGCGGGGGATCGGGCGGTTCGACCCGCCGTCGGGCTCCCGCCCCGGAGCGGTCGCGCGCCTGGACCGGAAGGGGCTTGCCAATGGGATAAACTCCCGGTTGGTCGTCGGTGCGCCTGGTAGCGGACTGGGGGCAGCCAAGGCAGAGGACGTCTTCCGTGCCGTCGAGGCCCTGCTTGGCACGGAGAGCGAAGCTAGGAGCGAAGGTTGGACCTGCGTGAGTTCGTGGGCATGCTGCTCAAGCACTGGATCACAGTGTGCTTGTGTCTCGTGCTCGGCGTGGGCGGCGGGCTGGCCGCCACGTTCATCATGACACCTCAATACCAAGCCGCTTCAGAGTTGTATTTCTCCGCCCGCACCCCCGGCGGCCAGAGCGGCACAGCCGACGCCCAAGCCGGCGGCAATTACGCCCGCCAGGCCGTCCTCAGCTACGTCCGGGTGGTCACCACCGGCATCGTCTTGGACAAGGTCATCGAACAACTCGACCTGGACATGTCGCCGAGCCAGTTGGCCAGCCGCATCAGCGCCGCCTCTCCCACCAACACCGTCTTGATCACCATCACGGTGACTGACACCATCCCCCAGCGGGCCACCGACATCGCCAACGCCGTGGCCCGGGTCATGACCGTGGTGGTGCCGACCGACTTGGAGAAGGCGGATCCCAACACCCCCGACCTGATGCGGGTCACGATCACACAGCGGGCTGTGCTTCCGGTCAATCCGGCTAGCCCCAAACCAGTCCTCAACCTGGCCGTCGGCCTGGTGGCCGGCCTGGCCGTCGGCGTCGGCGCGGCCTGGATCCGCTCCACCTTGGACACCCGGCTGCGCTCGATGGATGAGATCCGCAACTGCACTGGCGCTCCCCTGCTGGGGACCATCCCCTTCGATCCAGACGCTCCGGCCCGGCCCTTGATCGTGCAGGAGGAACCTCGTTCGCCCTCGGCCGAGGAATACCGAGGTCTGCGTACTAATCTTGTCTTCACCAACGTCGGAGGCAAGAGTCAGTGCCTGGTCATGTCCAGCGCCAACCCGGGCGAGGGCAAATCGACCACTGTGGCCAATCTGGCCATCGCCTTGGCCGACTCCGGGGCCCGAGTGGTGCTGATCGACTGCGACTTCCGTCGGCCGGCCGTGGCCCGCTACATGCGGATCGAAGGCGGCGCCGGTCTGAGCGACATCCTGGTCGGTCGGGCCGAGCCGGTCGACGTCCTGCAACGCTGGGGCGGTGACAATCTGTTCATCCTGCCGGCCGGGCGGGTGCCGCCCAACCCGAGCGAACTGCTGGGCTCGGTCCTGATGCAGGACTTGGTCGGTTTCTTGATCAAGACCTTCGATTACGTCCTGATCGACTCGCCGCCTCTGCTGGTGGCGACCGACGCCGTGGTGTTGTCCAAGATCGCGGACGGCGTCATGCTGGTGGCCGGCTACGACATCATCCGGCGGCCGCAGTTGATAGCCGCCGTCAACGCCTTGGCCATGGTCGATTCGCGTTTGCTGGGCATCATCTTGACCAAGGTGCCGCCCAAGAAGATCGGTTCCTTCCGGTCGGGTTACAGCTACAGCTATGGCTACGGATATGGCTACGGCTACGGCCCCGAATCGCGTAAGGGCGAGCGCAGCGACCGTGATGTCGCCCCGACCGAAGACTCCCGGCAGCCGTCGGCGGTCTCCTTGCGGCCGGTGGCCTCGCGTAAAACGCCGTCCAAGTAATCGGCTCGAGTCGTGTTCCATATCTTGACCGTTTGCACCGGCAATGTCTGTCGCTCGCCGATGGCCGAGGTGATCCTGCGTGATCGACTCAAAGACATGCCCGGTTTCGCGGTCTCCAGCGCCGGCACGGAAGCCTTGGTCGGCCTGCCCATGACGCCGCAGACCGCCGCCGTCCTGGCCGCCCTGGGTCTGCCGGACAGCCAGTCGCACCGGGCCCGCCAGCTCGACCGCGAACTGGTGCGCCAAGCCGACCTGGTGCTGGCCCTGACGCGGGCGCACCGGCGGGCTGTGGCCGAGCTGGAGCCCAGAGCGGCCCAGCGCATCTTCACCCTGCGTGAGTTCGGATTCGTCAGCCAGCACGTCGACCCGGCCGACATCGTCGAAGCCCGGCTGTCCCTGCCGGTCGAGCGCCTGGGCTCCGACAGCCACCAAACCGTCCTGCGGGCCGCCGTCGCCGCCATCGGCGCCAAATCAGGCCTGTCCACCGCCGCCATCGACCCGGACGAATTGGATGTCAAAGACCCTTTTGGCCGCCCCCTGGAGGCTTACTCCGAGTCCGCCGTCCGCATCCTGCCGGCCGCCGAAGCCACCGCCGAATTCCTCAGCCAGTCCGGCCTCCTAGCCGGCCCCCGCTTCAGAGCCCTCTGACCACCGGTCCGGCCTGGCGCCGTCCACCGACGCTCGCGCCCTGACGGGTTCGATTCCCGTCATCCGCTCATTCGAGGGACGGGCATGGGAGAGGGCGACAAGATCGACAATAAGCGAGCGGATGACGGGAATCGAACCCGCACTGTCAGCTTGGGAAGCTGATGTTCTGCCATTGAACTACATCCGCTGGGCGCTGGCGCGCTCCCTCAGCATAGCCTCTCCGGTGGGGCGCCCCACAAGGGCGGAGCGTTCGAGAAATCCAGGACTTCCCTGATTCCTCCCCCAGAGCGGCTCGATTCGGAGGGCGGACCCTAGTCAGTCCGGAGAGGTCGAATCTAGGCTGAGGCCGTGAGCGCACTTGAACCGAGCGATGTCGGTCCCCGGGCCGGTGGCGACAGACCGGTCGACCAGGGCGACCGCGACCTAGTGGTGGATTTGTTGGACACCGCTTACGCCGACGGACGGATCGACGGCCCCGACCATCGCGATCGGCGTCGGGCGGCCCTCTCGGCCCAGGTCTTGGACGATCTCATTCCTCTGACTCGCGACCTGGTGGCGGCCGGGGCGGCCCATCCGATCCGGCCGGCCTCCTCGACCGGTCTGACCCTGCCCGGCCTGGCTTTACCCGACATGTCCGCCTCAGGCGACCGGGTGGTCCTGGTCGGCGTCTTCGCCGGCTCGGTCCGGCGTGGCCGCTGGCGGGCCCCCGGCCAGATCTCGGCCGTGGCCGTGTTCGGCGGCGTCGAGATCGACCTCAGGCAAGCTGACTGGTCCAGTCCGGTCATCGAGACCACCGTCTTGGCCCTGTTCGGCGGCATCGACATCAAAGCCCCGCCCGACGTCGAGATCGACAATCAGACCATCTCCTTTTTCGGCGGCGTGGACGTCAAAGGGGTCGGCTCGGACCGCCGCACCCGCCGTTTGGTGGTGAAGGGCCTGTGCTGCTTCGGCGGCGTCACCGTCAACGTCAAATGAGTCCGGCCGATCCGGCCTGCGCCCGAGCCCGGCCGACCGATCGGTCCGGCCCTCGATAAATCGTCGCCACCGGGGCCGGCGCCCGAAAGCGAGGCTGTACGCTGACCGCATGACGCACGCTTTCGGCATCGACATCGGCGGTTCCGGCATCAAGGGCGCCCCGGTCGACCTCAAATCCGGCCGCCCGCTGGGGGAACGTTTTCGCTTGCCCACCCCCCAACCGGCCACTCCCAAAGCCGTGGCCAAAGTCGTGGCCAAGGTCATCGAGCATTTCGGCCCCCAGGCCGCCACGCTGCCGATCGGCCTGACCGTGCCCGCCATCGTCACCCACGGCCACACCCGCTCGGCCGCCAACATCGACAAGAAATGGATCGACGCCCCCATCGTCGAGATCTTCTCGACCGTCTTGGACCGCCCTGTCACCGTCCTCAACGACGCCGACGCGGCCGGTCTGGCCGAAGTCCACTACGGCTCCGCCCGCGGCAACGAAGGACTGGTCATCGTGACCACTCTGGGCACCGGCATCGGCTCCGCCCTGATCTACCGCGGGGTGCTGGTGCCCAACGCCGAGCTGGGCCACATCCAGATCAACGGCTTCGAGGCTGAGAAACGGGCCGCCGCCTCCGTCCGCACCAAAGAGGACCTGAGCTGGGCCGACTTCGCCCAACGCCTACAAGAGTTCTACGCCACGGTCGAGTTCCTGTTCTCCCCCGACCTCTTCGTGGTCGGCGGCGGCGTCAGCCGTAACGCGGACAAGTTCTTGCCCTTGCTCCAGCTCAAGACTCAGATCGTGCCGGCCGCCCTACGCAACCATGCCGGCATCGTGGGAGCGGCCTGGGCGGCCGCTCAGCCGTCAGAAGACATCTGATCGGCAGACAGACCCGGCTCCGGCCCGCCCCTCACATCCGCTCGGGGGCGACGATGCCGAGCAGGTCGAGGCCGGTGGCCAGGACCCGTTGCGTGGCCCGGCACAGGACCAGCCGCGAAGCCCGCGTCGGGCCGGTCGCCTTCAGCACCGGGCACTGCTCGTAGAAGGCGCTCAGGGCGGTCGCCAAGTCATACAGATAGCCGCACAGCCGGTGCGGTTGGAGCTGGTCGGCCACTTCCGCCACGGTGTCGCCGAAGCGGGACAGCAGCAGGGCCAGCTGTTGCTCGGCCGGTTCGGTCAGCTCCGGGCGCAGGGCGCGGGCGTCGTCCACCAGATCGCCCTCGGCCGCCGCCCGCCGCAGGATCTGATTGGCCCGGGCGTGGGCGTACTGCAAGTACGGTCCGGTGTCCCCGGTGGTGGCCACCATGCGGTCGACATCGAAGACGTAATCCTTGTGCAGCGAGTTGGACAGGTCGGCGTACTTGACCGCCGCCATGGCGATGGCTCGGGCGGCTTGCTCCTCGGCCGCGTCGAGCAGGGAGTCCAGGGTCACGGACTTGCCGTCGCGGGTCTTGAACATCTTGCCGTCCGGGCCCAGCACCGAGCCGAAGGCGACGTGCTCGGCCGTCACCTCGGGCGGCAGCCAACCGGCCCGGCGGGCGACGGCGAAGACCTGCTGGAAGTGGTGGGCCTGGGGCGCGCCGACCACGTAGATCAGACGCCCGGCGGCCAGGTCGTCGACCCGGTGACGGATGGCCGCCAGGTCGGTGGCGGCGTAGCCGAAGCCGCCGTCCGACTTGCGCACGATCAGAGGGGTCTGGTCGCCCTCCACGAAGACGACTAGGGCGCCGGCGTCCAGGACCGCGATGCCGGCTCGCTCCAAGTCGTCCGCCACGGTGGCCAGGGCGTCGTTGTAGATCGACTCGCCGGCCAGGTCGGCGTCGGTCAGCAGGACGCCCAGGCGCTGGTAGGCCCGGTTGAAACCGGCCTTGGAGACGTCGATCAGGGCCTGCCAGATGGCGCGCGTGGTCGGATCGCCGGCTTGCAGGGCGACCACGCGGAGGCGGGAACGGTCGGCGAAGCCGTCGTCGGACCGGAAATGGGCCTGGGCCCGCTGGTACAGCTCGACCGAGCTGTCCAAGGTCAAACCGGCCGCCTCGATGCCCTCGTCCAAGATCTGCTCGACCAGCATGCCGAACTGGGTGCCCCAGTCCCCGATGTGGTTCTGGGCCACCACCTGGTGCCCCACCGCCCGTAGCACGCGGGCCAGGCAATCGCCGATGATGGTCGAGCGCAGATTGCCGACGTGCATCGGCTTGGCCACGTTGGGGGCGGAGTAGTCGATCACCGCGCGCAGCGGCTGGTCGGTCTGGGGCAGGCCGACCCGGGGGTCGGCCAGCTGAGCCCGGACCTGCTCGGCCAGGACGTCGTCGCGCAGACGTAGGTTGATGAAGCCGGGCCCGGCGATCTCCAACGGCTGACAGAGGTCGGACAGATCGACCTGGTCGACGATCCGTTGGGCCAGCTGGCGCGGCGGCGTGCCCTGGAGCGGCCCCAACCGCAAAGCCACATTGGTCTGGTAGTGCCCGAACTGCGGCTTGGTGGCGGGACGCAGCTCCGGATCGAGGCCGAGGGCGTCAGCCAAACGTTGGCCCAGTTGGGCGGCGAGAGACGGCATGGGGGACATTCTTCCACGCCCCGCCTAAGCGGACCGATCGGTCGGGCCGGCCGGGATGGCCGGGGCGGGGAGGCCGAAGAATCGCTCGTCGAGGTCGGGCGGATCCCTCAAGGGATCGGGCGGCAGCTCTCGAAATGGGCGACGGGCTCGAAGCCGAGACGGGCGTACAAGGCGACGGTGGCGCTCTGGCTGGCCCAGGCGCCCAGGCTGACGCGGGGCAGGCCGGCGGCGTTGGGAGTGGCTTGGGCGGAGCTGGCGGCCCGGGTTAGCAGGGCTTGGCCCAGGCCGCGGCCGCGCCACCGGGGCAGGACGGCCAGGGAGCACAGTTGGGGCACGCCCTGGGGCAGGGAGAGGCTGGCCGCCACCAGGCCGAGCAGACGGCCGTCGCGGCGCTGGCGGGCGCCTTGCCACCAGATCAGGGCCGGGTCGCCGGGCCGGTGGCTGGCCCGGGGGTAGGCCGCTTGGAGGGTGTCGAGCAGCTCCGGAGCGGATCGGACCGGGTCCAGGTCGACCAATTCGACTTCGTCCGGTGGGCTGGCGACGGTCAGGGGCGGATGGACGTTGGCGTCGTGGTACATCCAGACCCAGGCGGACCAAGCCTCCTGGTGGCTCAGACCGGAGGCCTGCCAGGCCCCGACCGGAGCGGTCGCCACCCGGTCGCGGCCGAGGTCGCCGGCCGCCCACAAGGACCGTAACAATTGGCCGGCCTGGTCGGGCGGCCCGACCAAGACCTGGCCCGGTCCGTTGTCGAGATAGACCTCGGCCGCCGTGGCCGAGCCCAAACGCCAGGCCGGGCCGGCCGGCGCCCCGACCAGCCAGGTCTGCAAAGCCGGATGCCGTCGGGCGGCCGTGGCTTGGTCGATCCGTTCCAACTCGGCCGTTCCGTCCAGCGTCGGTCGGTCCACGCTCACCCCCAAGTCAGGCTCCAGTCCGGGTGCGGTCGGCGCGTCATCGGCCCGGCCGCCACCGGGCGACGCAGTGGAGCGTAGCGCACACCGACCCAGGCGGCGCGGCCGGCTCAGGAAGGGCGGGGCCGTCAGCCGTTCAAAGCCCGTTCGACCGAGTCGTCGGCCGGGCCCAGGACGGGCTGGCGGTGGGAGACGACGTCCCAAGCCATCTTGTACAACCCCGGCACCTCACGCAGCTGATATTTGAACCAGAGCTGGCCGGCGCGCATGGTCTCGTCACCCACCCCGACGGCGTCCAAGCCGGTGGCCCGGCAGGTCGCGATGGCGCGGGGCAGGTGATAAGTCTGCGACACCAAGATGGCCCGCTGGAGGCCGAAGATCTGGCGCGCCCGCACACAGGTGGCGTACGTGTCGGAGCCGGCGAAATCGGACACGATGGCCTGGTCGGGCAGGCCTTGGTCGACCAGGTAGCGGCGCATCGCCTCGGGCTCGTTGTAGTGGTCCTCCGGGTTCGAGCCCGACACCACGACGACCTTGACCTTGCCGGCCCGGTAGAGGTCGCGGGCCACGTCGAGCCGGGCCCGGAGGTATTGCGAGGGCCGCCCGGAGGCGTAGACCCCGGCCCCGAAGACGATGGCGACGTCGTGCTCCTCGACCTCCTCCAGGCTTTGGGTCCGGCCCCGGGCCAAGATGAAGGTGGCCAGCGGAGGGAAGGCCAGGACCAACGCCAACCCGCCCACCAGCCAACCCCAGAGGTGGCGCCGGGTCGGCGGCGGTGGGGCGGATTTACGAGCCATCACGCCATCGTAACCGAGGGCGCCGACGCTCAAGCCATTCTCAAACCAGTCGGCAGCGGTCGGCGGCCTCGGCGCACCAGACGGCGGCTCGTTCCACCAAAATCCGGCTGGTCAGGCCAGCCGCTCCGGTCAAGTCAAGGGCGGCCGCCGCTGTGGCCAGGGCATCCGGCAGGTCATGGCAGATAGTGGTCAGGCGATCCCTGATCTGATCTGGCTCCAAGCCGAGTTGAGCGGAGCAGTCGCGCCAATGCGGCCAGGCGATCGCGTCGAGGCGGTCCTCACCGCCAATGCGCATGGCTAGCTGGCTCGCCCAATTTTGACCGAAGGCAAGAGTCGAGTTGAGATCGAAGAGCGGAGCCAGGCGAGCGTTTCCCGGTGTCAGCAGGATGGCGTAATTGCGAGCGTGGGCGTCGGAGCCGCGGATCAGATAGTTGTAGATCAAGGCGTCAGCGAATCTTTCCACGTCGGCTCGGCCGCAGTGCCGCCACAATAAATCGGCGCAGGTCGCGACTCCAGGGCCGCCCTGACTCTCGTACTTCAGCTGGGGGCTGAGACCGAGGGCTTGGCAAAGGTCTTCCTGATGCACCCGCCACCAGCGGCCGGCCAGCGAGATCCGGTCGTACCGCTCCACCACAGCCACCCGCTGATCCTCGAAACTGGCGAGGCAGGCGGTGGCGGTGGGAAGGCCGAGGTCGGCGGCGGCGCGCAGCGACATGACTTCGGCCACGTCTTGGTCCTCCAAGCCGGGGATGGCCGGCTTGAAGATGTGGGTGGACGGCTCGGCGCCAGAGGGCAGCGCCCAACCTTGTGCCGTCTTTTGCAAAGCAAACTTAACCTGTGCCCCGGCCAGGGAGAAACGGCCGACTCCAGCGTCGAAGTCGTAAGGCAGACTGTCTCGTTTGGCTGATCGGGCCACCTCGGCGATCTCCGACTCGGTCAAGTCATGCAAATCACTATTCTGGGCCAGGACGGTTTCCAATCGGTTCCTCCGCACGAATTGGGCGGCGCCGGCCACGTCTTCGCCCACATGCTCGAGCAGTGCTTCTGGAGCCAGGCTGGCGACGCCGAACTGGGTCCGCCATCGTCGTAGGACCGTTTCGCGGTCGGGCAGCACGCCGGCCAACCAATGGGAGACGGTCCGGCCTCGCCAGCGGGGCCGGTCGGCCGGGAGGGACAGCGACAGGGCGGTGAAATCGGGGGTCGTCGTGGCTGCTGGCTCGTAGCGCAGACGCAAACGGGAACCGTTGCCGAAGACATCGCCGACGACCCGCCCGTTCATGACCACAGTCAGGTCAACCATGTCGGACCTGGCTGTGGCGGGCTAGCACCGCGTCGGCCGTGATGACGGGGATGGGGATGGACGGCTCGGACCGGGCGGGCCGGCCGGGAGCCAAGACGACTTCTAAATCGATCCGGTTCAGCAGACGTAGAAGCATGTCCAGGGGGGGTGATGTCTTGTGACCGGTCTCGAGGCCGACCAACCATTGACGCCCGACTCCAGCCGCCTGGGCCAATTCGGCTTGGGACAGGCCTTGGCTCAATCGGGCCGAGCGCACGGCTGAGCCGAGCCCCGCGACGTCGCGCACAGTCACTGTCGTCATACGGCGACTTTATCAGATAGTCGCCGTGCGGCGACAGAAGATTGTCCGGTCCGAGGCCGCCGACGGTCTGCCCCAGCGGAGGTCGGCGGATTCTCGGCCCGGCGCCGTGGTGTGCGTCAGCCAGGTCTCGGCCCCAGACGGCGCCCGACCGGGCCGGCGACCTTGCGATCAGCGCTGCCGCCAGGCCCGGTAGCGCTCGATCAGGGCCTGGGTGGAAGGGTCTTGGGCGGCCAGAGCGGCGCGGTCGCCGGTCAGGGCGGGGGCGATCTGGAGCGCCAGCTGCTTGCCTAGTTCAACCCCCCACTGGTCGAAGGAGTCGATGCCCCAGACGACGCCTTGGACGAAGGTGATGTGCTCGTAGAGGGCGATCAGCTGGCCCATCACCGACGGGGTCAAGGCTTCGGCCAGGATCGACGTGGTGGGACGGTTGCCGGGGAAGACGCGGGCGGAGACCAACTCCTCGGGCGTGCCTTCGGCCCGGACCTGGTCGGCGGTCTTGCCGAAGGCCAGGGCCTTGGTTTGGGCGAAGAAATTGGCCAGCAGCAGCTCATGCACGTCTTGGTCGCCGTCGCTGAGGGCGTGGGCCGGGTTGGCCGGGGCGATGAAGTCGGCCGGGATCAGCTGGGTGCCCTGATGGATCAACTGGTAGAAGGCGTGCTGGCCGTTGGTGCCCGGCTCGCCCCAGAAGATCTCGCCGGTGGCGACGTCGACCGGCGCTCCGTCCAGGCGCACCCGCTTGCCGTTCGACTCCATGGTCAACTGCTGCAGGTAGGCCGCGAAACGGTGGAGGTATTGCGAATACGGCAACACAGCGTGAGTGGCGGCCCCCAAGAAGTTGTGGTGCCAGACGTTGATCAAGCCCATCAGGACCGGCAGGTTGCGCTCGAAGGGCTGTTCCTCGAAATGCTGGTCGATCTGGTGGAAGCCGTCCAAGAACTGGGCGAACCGTTCCGGGCCCAGGGCCACGGCCAAGACCGTGCCGACGGCCGAGTCGACCGAGTAGCGTCCGCCCACCCAGTCCCAGAAACCGAAGGCGTTGGCCGGGTCGATGCCGAAGGCGGCCACCTTGTCCAAAGCGGTCGAGACGGCCACGAAGTGGCGGGAGACGGCGGCCCGACGGGCCTGCTCGTGGTCCGCCATGGCCCCGGACTTCGCCAGGCCGTCCCACAGCCACTGGCGGGCCAGCCGGGCGTTGGTCAAGGTCTCCAAGGTGGTGAAAGTCTTGGAGGCCACGATGAACAAGGTCGTGGCCGGGTCGAGGTCGCGCGTCTGCTCGAACAGGTCCGCCGGGTCGATGTTGGACACGAACCGGCAGGTCAGGTCGGGGTGGACGTACGGTTTGAGGGCGTCGTGGACCATGGCCGGGCCCAGATCCGACCCACCGATGCCGATGTTGACGACGGCCCGGATGGGGTGGCCGGTCAGACCGGTCCAGGCCCCCTGCCGGACCTGCTGGGCGAAGGCGTAGATCCGATCCAGCACCTGATGCACCTCAGCCACCACGTCCACCCCTTCGACCATCAAGGAGTCGGTCCTGGGGCGGCGTAGCGCGGTGTGCAAGACGGACCGCCGCTCGGTCAGGTTGACGCGCTGACCGGTCAGCATGGCCTGGCGCCGCCCGGCCAGGTCGACCGCCCGGGCCAGGTCGAGCAGGTGGGCCATGACTTCGTCCGTGACCAGATTCTTGGACAGGTCGACCGACAGATCGCCGGCTTGGAAGGTCAATTTGGCGGCCCGGCCCGGGTCTTGGGCGAACCACTGGCCCAGATCGCAGGTGAGATCGCGGGCCAGCCGGTCGAGGGCGGACCAAGCCCGGGTGGCGGTGGGGTCGAGGGAACTCATGGGGCCACTCTAGTGTCCGGCGACCGGCCGGACGGCGCTGGCCGACCGGGGGGCGGCGGCGGCGAGACGCGACCTCGAAGTGACCTGGGCCGGTCCCATCTGACAGGCTTGGGCCCATGACATGGGAACGACCGATCACCTGCTGGCTGACGGACATGGACGGCGTATTGGTGCACGAGGAGACTGCGTTGCCCGGCGCGGCCGAGTTCATCGCCGCCTTGGAACGGTTCAGCCGGCCGTACATCGTCCTGACCAACAATTCAATCTTCACCGCCCGTGATCTGCGGGCGCGCCTGTTGCGCTCCGGCATCGACGTGCCGGAGGACCGCATCTGGACCTCCGCCCTGGCCACCGCTGAGTTCTTGGCCGACCAGGCCGAGGGCAGCACCGTCTACGTCATCGGCGAAGCCGGCCTGACCTCCGCCATCCACGAGAAGGGGTTCATCCTGAACGACCGGGACCCCGACTACGTCGTCTTGGGCGAGACCCGGACTTACTCTTTCGAAGCCATCGCCAAGGCCATCCGTTTCATCGAGTCGGGGGCCCGCTTCGTCGCCACCAACCCCGACCCGACCGGCCCCTCGACCGACGGCTCGCTGCCGGCCACCGGGGCGGTGGCGGCCCTCATCTCGACCGCCACCGGGCGGCTGCCCTACTTCGTGGGCAAGCCCAACCCGTTGATGATGCGGACGGCGCTGAACCGGATCGAGGCCCACTCCGAGACCACCGTCATGGTGGGCGACCGGATGGACACCGACGTCATCTCCGGTTTGGAAGCCGGCCTGCGCACCATCTTGGTGTTGACCGGGTCGACTCAGGAGTCCGACATCCAGACCTTCCCCTACCGGCCTTCGCGGGTGCTGCCCTCGATCGCCCAGGCGATCGACCTGGTGGGGCGTCTCACCCCGCCCGAGCCGGTCGAGCTGAGCGCCGACTGACGGTCTGAAGCCGGTCCGACCGGCTGGGCCGGCCGACGGTCAGATGATCTGCCAGGTGGCGTTGAAGGACTTCTGCGTCATCGGCGTGATGGCGGAGTAGGCCGCCACGGTCAGCGAGAAGCAGCGTCCGCCGGAGGTGGCTCCGCGGTCGTTGACGCGGATGACCGCCGAGCGGCCGGTGTCAGCGTTGGTGACGCGCACCAAGGTGCCGAAGGGCAGGCTGCGGTGCGCCCCGGTCATGCCGTGCGGACTGAAAGCCTCGCCGTTGGCCGTGATCTGACCCTGTTCGGTCTGGATGCCCTGGTTGTAGTACGTCACCAGACAGGTGTCGGCCGGGACCGGCGGCGGACCCGGGTCGGCCGTCGGTTGGGTGGTGGTCGGCGGCGGCGTCGGCGGCGTGGAGGGTTGGCTGGGCGGCGGCTGAGAGGGCTCGGACGAGGGTGGGTCGACCGGCGGTTCGGTCGGCGGGTGGGACTGGGTCGGAGTGGAGGTGGACGGCCGAGTGGGCGTCTGGCTGGGCTGCCCGGGCTGGGTCGGCGACGGGCTGGCGGTCGGGCCGCCGGTCGGGTCCGAGCTGGGTTTGCCGCTGGGTTGGTCCGACGGGTCGCCCGAAGGAGTCGGCGTCGGCGTCGGGGAGGGCGTCGGACTGGGGGTTGGCGTCGGCGTGGGCGTGGGAGTCGGGGTCGGCGTCGGGGTCGGGCTGGGCGTGGGATTGGGGGCCGGCGTGCCCGAGGGCTGCCAGACCGGACTGTCGGCCATGGTTGGCGCGGCCGGCGGTGGGGCCGGTTTGACGGTCGGCTTCTTGGTCGGCTTGGCCACCGGCGCGGCCGGTTCGGTGACGGGCGCGGTCGCCGGCGGCGGTTCGGCCGGCGGCTCGCCGCTGGCCCAGGCGGTGGCGGAGACGACGGCCGTGGTCGAAGGGGCGGCGGCCGTCGGCTGGATCGGCGGCGAGGAGAGGCTGGAGCGGGGCAGGATGACGATGACGGTGCCGTGGGCGATGGGATCGGCCAGATCAGGCGAGACGACGTCCTTGTCGGTCAAGTCGATGTTGGCGTAGGCGATGGCGTCGGCCACCTGACCGTGCCACATGGCCACTGAGACGACGTTGCCGGCGTCGATGATGGTGACGTCTTTGATCGAGGCTTGGGCCACGCCGACACCGCCAAGGGCGATCAGCCCAATGGTCGAGCTGGTGGCCAGAGTGGCCAGATACTTCGAGCGCAGCATGACTCTCCCGGGGAAGTTCGGACGTCACGACGCAGCACACAGTACCCGGCGTCCCCGTCAAAGTCGGCGCGACAGGCCGAAGAGGCTCAGATGACCTGCCATTGCACCGTCACCACGCCTTGGCTGAGGGCGGCGATCTGACGGAAGGCCCCCTCGGCCAGGTCGAGGCAGCGGCCCTCGATGAAGGGGCCGCGGTCGTTGATGCGCACCACCACCGAGAGGCCGTTGGCCGGGTTGGTGACCAGGACGCGAGTGTTGAAGGGCAGGGTGCGGTGGGCGGCGGTCAAACCCTGGGGGTTGAAGGCTTCGCCGTTGGCGGTCACCCGGCCCTGGTTGTAGTACGAGGCCCGGCAACTGTTGACCGGCGCGGCTGGCGGCGGGTCGGCCGGTGGTTGGGTCGCGGGCGGTTGGGTCGCGGCCGGAGCGGCCGGCGCCGCCGGCGTGGTCGGGCGGGCGCTGGGAGAAGCGTTGGAGGCGGGGGTTTGATCGGCCGGTGGCTCCGCCGTGACCGGCCCCTTGACGGCGTCGATCAGATCTTCGGCGGGGAGCGGGTCGGCCGGCTGGTCCGGCTCTGGCGTCAGCGGCGCCACCACGGCTGAGACCGGGGGATTGGCGCTGGGGTCGGACACGGCCGGCACGAAGCCGATCGGGCTGGGGCAGGGCTGCTCCGAGGTGCGGGCCGATCGTTCGTTCAGGCGGTCGACCACGACCACCACGCCGTCGCTGACTGGCTGGTCGACGCCCGGTCGGACTTGGTCGCCGGGTCGGAGCGGGACCTTGGCCCAGGCCAAAGCGTCGCCCACCTGGCCGCCCCACATGGTGATGACGGTGACCTGGCCCCGATCGACGATGAGGACGTCGTGTCCGACCTGCTGGGTCAGACCGAACAAGCCGACCCCCAGCCCGCCGACTAGCGCGCTGGCCGTGATCGACACTGCCAAGCGTGAGCCCATGCTCGCCTCCGACTCCGTTCTGGTCCAGGTCCGTCCAGCGACCGCCGTGGCCTGGGGGCGGTCACGACGAAACGCTGTCCCAGGACAGTAACTAGAGCGGCCGGCGCTGGGCCAGGAATCCGGTCCGACCTCCACTTGACCTTGACGGTTGGGGTGACGGCGCCTCGGGCGCCGCCGGATTCAGCGGCCGACTCAGTACCAACCCCGGGCCTGGAAGAAGGACCAAGCCTGGCAGGGGCTGCCGTAACGGTTGGAGATGTAGTTCAAACCCCAGGTGATCTGAGTCGCCGGGTTGGTCCGCCAGTCGTCGCCGATCTGGGCCATCTTGGAGCCGGGCAGGGCCTGAGGGATGCCGTAAGCACCTGAACTTGGATTGCTGGCGTCGACCCGCCAGCCCGACTCGCGCGTCCACAATTCGACCAGGCAGAGGAACTGTTGGCCGTCCCAGCCCCGGTCCAGGACCTGCTGGTGGGCCAGGGCTTGGGCGCTGCCGGGGGTGGCCGAGGCCGGCAGCTTGGCCCCGCGACGCTCCAGCTGATCGACCACGGGGGTCAGGATCTGTTCGGCCGTGACCGTGCTGGAGACCAACTGGCCGTCGTGGTAGATCTCGACCACGGTCTCCCGTTTGAGGCCGGCCGAGCCCGGCTGGACGATCTCGCTGCGGCCCAACTCCAGGTCGGGGGCCTCTTGATGGACGACCGCGAAGGGCAGTTCGACCAGCCGGTCGACGGTTCTGGCCTCGACCCGGACCAGGCTGACGGCGGTGCCGTGGTTGAGCCGTTCGGTCAGGCCGGGCGTGACCAGATCGTCGTCGTCCCAGCGCAGCCCGGCCGCCGCCAGGGCGTCGGCCACGGTGCCCCGGGCGCGTAAGGCCTGTTCCCGGCCGTCGGCGCTGACCACGACGTCCTTGCCTTGGCTGATCGAGACCGCCAACCCCTCCAAGGGGATGGCCTGGTCGCCGGGGCAGGAGATCTGGATCTCCGGCTCGGCCTCCCAGCCCAGTTCGGCCGTCAACGCGGCCACGGTGGTGGCGGTGGTCCAATAGACGCCCTCGAAATCGTCCAGTCGCAGGTCGACCGGGCGGGCGTGGGCCACGCGGATGACCAGTCCGGGCCGGGCCCTGGTGGCCACGGCCGGGGAGACCTCGTCCCGGGGGCCCAGCACGACGCCCTGGCCGGCCAAGACCTCGGCCACCGAGGCGACCAGGACCGGAACGGTGGTCGTCTGATCGTCCACCACCAAGGTGACTTGCCCGGTTACGACCCGCTCGAGGCCCAGCCCGGTCAGGACTAAGCCCGCCGCCAGTCCGCCGGCGGCCAGCCAGGCCAGTTTGGACACTCGGCACCCTTCGGACGCGGCCCGTGCGCCGGGCCGGACAACGATACGGCTGTCAGCCTACCGATCGGAAGCGGTCGGCAGAAGTCTTGATCCAGGTCTCGACCGACGGCCCAGACCTGGGCCCGGTCGGCCGGCTCAGAGCAGGCCCAGTCGACGGGCGCAGCCGGGCCACTGGCCCCAGCCGGAGCGAGCTTGCAGGATCTGGGCCCGGGCGGTCTGCTCCTCGGCCGAGGCGTCCGAGGGCAAGCCGGAGCCGCCGACCCCCTGCCAGGTGCGCAGGGAGAACTGGTACAGCCCGTAGTAGCCGTTGCCGGTGTTGGTCCGCGGATTGCCGCCCGACTCGCACTTGGCCAAGGCCGCCCAAACCCCTTCCAGGGCCACGGCGGGCGGGGCTTGGGTGCCGCGTAGGGCGGTCTGGGTGACCGGCGGGCGGGTGGTGCGTTGGGAGGTCACGACCTCTGACACCAGTTGGCCGTCGTGGAAGGTCTGCAGGATCTCCTGGATGGCCTGGCCGACCTGGCCCCGGCTGGTCACCTGGGTCTGGCCCCGGTACAAGCTGTCGTCGTCTTGGTACTCGGTCTCGAAGGGGAGGTCGGTCTGGCGGGTGGTGGGGCGGACCTCGACCCGGACCAAGTTGATGGTCAGGCCGAAGCTGAGGCGCTGTTCGGCCGGCGGGGAGATCAAGTCGTCGGCGTCCCATTCCAGGCCGGCCTGGAGCAGGGCGTCGGCCACCGTGCCGTGGGCGCGCAAGGGTTGGACGGCGCCGTCGGCCGTGACCGAGACCGCTTGGCCCGGGTCGACCGTCAAGGTCAGGCCTTCCAGGGGCACGGCCGCGTCCGGGTCGTGCGAGGACTTGATTTCATCGAAGACCAGGCCCAATTCGGCCAGGATCCCGCCCACCGTGGTCGAGGTGGTCCAGTGGCGGCCGCGGCGGCCGTCCAGCACCAGGTCGATCGGCCGGGCCAGTTTGACGTCGATGACCAATCCGTTCGACACCGTGGCGGCCATGGCCGGGTAGACCTGGTCGTGCGGTCCGATGACGATGCCCTGGGCGGCCAAGACCTCGGCCACGTTGGCGTGCACCACGGTCAGCCGGGTCGGATCGCCGTCCACCGTCAAGACGACCTGTTTGGCGAAGGCCAGGTTGACGCCGATCACGGCCAGAGCCAGACCTAGCAGCAGTCCAGCCACAGCCAGCCAGAATTTACTCAGCACGGACACGTCCTCTTAGCTCTCAGACACGGGAGAGAACCCCTTACAAAGGCCAGATCTTACCAAACCCTGAAGAAACGCCAAGGGAAAGCTGAGAATTGGCTGAGAGATGGACGCTCACCTCAGTGGGCTCCGGCGGCGGCGAACTGGTCTTCCGGGTTGTTGGCGAAGCAGGACAGATGGCCCTGGAAGAGCAGCCGGACGGACTTGGTCTCGCCGTTGCGGTGCTTGGCCACGATCAGGTCGGCCTCGCCGTCGTGTTTGCTGGCGTCGCGTTCGTAGACGTCGTCGCGGTGCAGCAGCATGACGATGTCGGCGTCCTGTTCCAACGAGCCCGACTCCCGCAGATCGCTCAGCAGGGGCTTCTTGTCCGAACGGGCCTCATTGGCCCGGTTGAGCTGGGACAGGGCCACCACTGGCACGTTCAGCTCTTTGGCCAGCAGTTTGATCTGGCGGGAGAACTCGGACACCTCGACCTGACGCGACTCGACCCGCTTGCCCGAGGTCATCAACTGGATGTAGTCGATCACGATCAGTTTGAGGTCGTGGCGCTGTTTCAGCCGGCGGGCCTTGGCCCGGATCTCCATCATGGTCAGGTTGGGCGAATCGTCGATGAAGAGCGGGGCGCCGGAGAGACGGCCGGTGATGGCGGACAGGCGATCCCAGGCCTCGTCCAACTGGCCGGTCCGGATGGCCTGCAGATTGACGCCGGTCTCGGCCGAGAGCAGACGCATCATAATCTCCATGGAACTCATCTCGAGCGAGAAGACCGCCGTCGTGAGCCGGTTCTGGATGGCGGCGGCGCGGGCGAAGTCGAGCGCCAGGGTCGACTTGCCGACGGCTGGGCGGGCCGCCACGATCACCATCTGGCCCGGGTGGAAACCATTGGTCAGCTCGTCCAACTTGGCGAAGCCGGTCGGCACCCCGGCCAGCCGGCCGCCGTGCGAGGCCAGGGCGTCCATCTCGTCCCAGGCGGCTTGGAAGAGGTCGGAGATGACCTTGCAGTCCTCGGAACGGGAGGTGTCGGAGATCTCGTAGACCGTCTGTTGGGCCAGGTCGACGATGTCTTCGACGTCGCCGGAGCCGGAGTAGCCCAGTTGGGCGATCTTGATCGAGGCTTCGACCAGGCGGCGCAGGATGGCCTTCTCACGCACGATCTGGGCGTAGTAGCCGGCGTTGGCGGCGATGGCGACCGAGGACAGCAGATCGTGGATGTAGACGTGGCCGCCGACCCGGCCGATCTCGCCTCGCTTGGTCAGCTCGGCCGCCACCGTGATGGCGTCGGCCGGATCGCCCCGGCCGTAGATGTCGATGACGCAGTCGAAGATCAGTTCGTGGGCGGGTTTGTAGAAATCGGCCCCGCGCACCAGCTCGATGACGTTGGCGATGGCGTCCTTGCTCATCATCATGGCGCCCAGGACCGACTGTTCGGCGGCTAGGTCTTGGGGCGGCACACGGTCGTGGGCCTGACCGGGGAACTCGGTCAGGTCGCGCGCTTGGGTCACGTCAGCCTCCATCGGCGGGTCTATGACAGGTCACCCTAGGCGGTGGCTACGACAATGGGCGGACCAGTCAGGCGGCCTACGTTAGCGCCCGCCCCGGAGGTCTTCTCAAGTCGGTGGTCCACAGGGCCTGTGGATAACCTGGGGACGGTCGGGGGCGGGCCGCGCGATCTGTCCACACCGCCTGTGGACAACCTCCTCCCAGAACTCCTTCGAGATCGTAAAACGCCGTTCTGGCAAGGGCATACGTAAGTCACAGGGCTGTGTGGAGAATCTCTCCGAGTGATTTGTCGCCACTTCGACCTAGTGATTACGCGCCATTGGCGGATTGTTCCCCCGGGGGGTTGACGAGGGCTCCTTCCGGGAGTTATGCACAGCCGCTGTAGATAACTTCAAGACAATTCGAGTGGCTTGGTCCGGCCGGCCGGCTCGGTCTCGAATCGCCTAGCCATCGCCACTAGACTGGGTCGACCGCCGTCGGGGTCCGATCCGCGGGGCCGACCGCCCAGCCCCCCGGCGCCCCAGGCCCGATCCGAGGAGAGAACGTGCTCGCCAACTACATCGTCACCGGCATGACCTGCCAGCATTGCGTCAACCACGTCACCGAGGAAGTCTCCGCCCTGGCCGGGGTCGATCGGGTCGAGGTCTCCTTGGCCGACGGCCGTATGACGGTCGACTCGGCTCAGCCGATCGACTTCGATCTGATCGTGGCGGCGGTGGCCGAAGCCGGCGACGACTACACCGTCGCCCCGGCCTGACCGCCCGGCCCCGGCTCGACCGCCCGGCCCCGGCTCGACCGGCCGGTGACGGCTTGTCAGGCGGTCCCTTCTGGTCTAATCTGATATCAAATTACAGACGCCTCAGGAGGTGCCATGTCAGATCCGACCCCCACTGGACCGTCGACCGCGGAGCCCAGCCGGCCCGTTCTCGGCCGCCAGGGCCTGGGCCCGGCCCAGGTCAAGCCCATCACCCATGAGAAGTCGGGCTGGTCGCTCTCCGGTGGCCTAGGACTGATCATCCTGCTGGCTCTGTTGGCCGGCCCGGTCTACCTGGGCTGGTCGGGCGCCCGACGTATGGTCGACGGGAACGGCGGCGACGCCCAATTGGCCTGGGGCATAGTCCTCTTCATCGTGGTCTTCGTCCTGATGGGGTCTTGCATGACGATCGTGTCCCCCGGCGACACCAAGGTGCTGCAATTCCTGGGCAGTTACGTCGGCACCATCCGTCGCACCGGCCTGCGCCTGGTGGCGCCCTTCACCACCCACAAACGGGTCTCGGTCAAGGTGCGTAACTTCGAGACTCGCGACCTGAAGGTCAACGACGCCGACGGCAATCCGATCAACATCGCCGCCATCGTGGTCTGGCAGGTCGAGGACACCGCCCAGTCGGTCTTCCAGGTCGAGGACTACCAGCAGTTCGTGACCGTCCAATCGGAGGCCGCGTTGCGTCACATCGCCAGCATCCACCCTTACGACAACGGCGCCCCGGGCGAGCCCACCCTGCGCGGCTCGACCGACCTGGTGGCGGCCCAACTGGCCGACGAGGTGTCCGAGCGCATCGCCATCGCCGGCCTCAAAGTCATCGAGACCCGCATCTCCTCGCTCTCCTTCGCCCCTGAGATCGCCCAGGTCATGTTGCAGCGCCAGCAGGCCGAGGCCGTCCTGGCGGCCCGCTCCCGGATCGTCGAAGGGGCCGTCTCGATGGTCCAGTCGGCCTTGGAGCGGCTGGAGTCCGACGCGGTGGTGCAGATGGACGACGAGCGCAAGGCGGCCATGATCTCCAATCTGCTGGTCGTGCTCTGCTCCGACTCCCGCGCCACCCCGGTCGTCAACACGGGGTCTTTGTACACCTGAGCCAACCCGCCATCGTGAACCGATTCGACCATGTCTGAACGCGCCACCGCGCCGGAGCCCGCCCCGCCGGGCCGCCGCCCGCTGCTGGTGCGCCTGGATCCGGCTGTGCACCGGGCCCTGGCCCAATGGTCGAGCGACGAGTTACGTAGCCTGAACGCCCAGATCGAGTCGATCTTGCGCGAGGCCTTGAGTCGGGCCGGCCGCTTGCCGGCCGGGCTCAAGCCGTTGCGCAAGCCGGGCCGGCCGCCCCAACAGAATCAATCTTGACCGCCCTCCGCCGGCCGAAGCCCCACCCGGCCGGTCAGGCCGTCCGGGCTAGGCTTAGAGCCATGTGGCCCCTCCTGATCGCCCCTGACCAAGCTCGCCTCCAAGGGGCGGGTAAATCAGTCGCCGTGTTGACCAGCGGCGGCGACGCCCAGGGTATGAACGCCGCTCTGCGGGCGGTGGTGCGCACCGCCATCAGCTGCTCGGCCCAGGCCTACGCCGTCTCGGAGGGTTTCCAAGGTTTGATCGACGGGGCCATCGAACCGATGCCGTGGGATGGTGTCTCCGGCATCTTGGACCGGGGCGGCACCGTCATCGGCACCTTCCGCTCGAAGGATTTCCTGACCCGCGCCGGTCGGCTCGAAGCCGCCTTTAACCTGGTCAGCCGGGGCATCGACCGGCTGGTCGTGGTCGGCGGCGACGGGTCGTTGACCGGGCTCGACGTCTTCGCCGGCGAATGGCCGGGCCTGCTCGAGGAACTGGAACGGGCCGGCCGCCTGACCGCCCGACAGCGCTCGGACCACCCCCGGCTGGTCTTCGCCGGGCTGGTCGGCTCCATCGACAACGATTTGGTCGGCGCCGACATGACTATCGGGGCCGACTCGGCCCTGCACCGGATCCAGGACGCCCTCGACTGCGTCTCCTCGACCGCGGCCAGCCACCAGCGCGCCTTCGTGGTCGAGGTGATGGGCCGCGACTGCGGCTACCTGGCCGTCATGGCCGCGCTCTGCGGCGGCGGCGACTGGCTGCTGATCCCGGAGCATCCGCCGGCCGAGGGCTGGCAGGACGAGATGTGCCAGCGTCTGCGGCAGGGCCGTCAAGCCGGCCGCAAAGACTCCATCGTGATCTTGGCCGAGGGGGCCACCGACCGTCAGGGCCGTCCCATCACAGCCGCCCAGGTCCGCCAAGCCATCGAGGACGGTCTGGACGAAGAGGCCCGCGTCACCATCTTGGGCCACGTCCAACGCGGCGGGACGCCCAGCGCCTACGACCGCTGGGCCTCGACCTGGTTGGGCTACTCCGCCGCCAGCCACGTCCTGACCTGCGACGACGGACCCGGCCCGGTCTTCGGTTTCCGCGGCCACCAGGTCGTGGCCGTGCCCCTGGTCGAGGCGGTGGCGGCCACCCGTCGCGTGCCCAAGCTGGTGGCCGCCGGCGACTACGCCGGCGCGGTGGCCTCGCGCGGCGCGGACTTCGCCACCGCTTGGCGCATCTTCAACCACATCTCCGATCCCGACGCCGCTCAGTCGGCCGCCGCTTTGGACGACCAGGCTCCGGCGGGACGGCGTCGGATCGGCGTCATGCACGCCGGCGGCCTGGCCCCGGGCATGAACACCGCCGCCAAGACCGTCGTCCGGTTGGGGTTGGCGGCCGGTTTCGAGATGGTCGGCGTCGAGGACGGTTTCGCCGGTCTAGCGGCCGGGGCGGTCAAGCCGTTGACCTGGAAGGACGTCGACGGGTGGAGCCAGGAGGGCGGCGCCGTCCTGGGCACCCGGCGTTGGGCCCCCGGCGTGGCCGACCTCTACGCCATCGGCCGGGCGGTCGAAGAGGGCGGATTGGACGCTCTGATCGTGATCGGCGGTTGGACGGCCTACCAGGGGGTCGCGCTGATGGAGCGCGAGCGCGAGCGCTACCCCTCCCTGCGCATCCCGATGGTCTGCCTGCCGGCCACCATCGACAACAATTTACCCGCCACTCAGATGGCGGTCGGGGCCGACACCGCCCTCAACGTCATCGTCGATGCCATCGACAAGATCCGCTCCTCCGCTTCCGCCTCCCAGCGGTGTTTCGTGGCTGAGACGATGGGCCGCGACTGTGGTTTCTTGGCCTTGATGGGCGGTCTGGCTGGCGGCGCCGAGCAGATCTATTTGAACGAGACCGGCGTCACCTTGGACCAGATCCAAGCCGATCTGGCTTGGTTGACGCACAGCTTCGACCATCAGAACCGGTCCTTCTTCCTGGCCGTGCGCAACGAGCAGGCCAACGTCAACTTCACCACCGAGGTGCTGAGCCATCTGATCGACGAGGCCGCCCAGGGCCGCTACGACACTCGCACCATGCGGCTGGGCCACATCCAGCAGGGCGGCTCGCCCACTCCGGCCGACCGGGTCTTGGCCACCCAGCTGAGCGAACGGGCGCTGCGGACGGTGGTCGATCAATTGGCCGACCACTCCACTGCCTGCCACTGCGTCGGGTCGGACGCCGACGGCGTCCAAGTCACCGAACTGGCCCAGGCCATGCGCCAGATCGACCCCGACCACCAACGCCCGGCCCAACAGTGGTGGCTGGGCCTGGGCGACCTGGTCGGCATGGTCAACCGGCGGTCCTGAGCCGACCAGCGGTCAGTCTTGGCCGGCCGCCCGTCCGCGTTCAGTTGTCCGGCTCGGGCCCTGGGCTGGGTGGATTGGCCCGATTCCAGTCGCTTAGATACGAGCTGTCGGTTTGGCCCAAGGAGGCCAACCAGCTGACTTGGTCGAGGGGGCGGTCCGCTCCGGGGCGGCCAGCCGGGGCGGTCCGCTCGGAGCCGCCGGTGGAGCCGGTCGAACCGGTCGGGGGCGACCAGCTTGGCTCGGCCGGCGACCAGGCCGGGCGATAGGGGCTGGAGCCGGCCGGAGTCGACGAAGCGGTCAGGCCAGTCGGGAGGTACGGGTCGGCCGGCGGGTACCAGCCGGCGGGTGGGCGCGAGCCGGCGGGGTCGTACGGGCTGGCTGGCGCGGAGGGGCCGGCTGGCGTGCGGGGCTGGGCCGGGCTGCGTGGGTCGGTCGGGAGGTACGGACTGGTCGGGGCGGGGGGGTCGGTCGGCCGGTACGGGCTGGCGGGAGTGCGCGGGCCGGTCGGTCGGTACGAGCCGGCCGGGGTGTAGGGACCGGTCGGGGTGTAGGAACCGGCTGGGATGTACGAACCGGTCGGGGTGTACGAACCAGTCGGCGGGCGCGGGTCGGTCGGAGCGGACGGGCTGGCGCCGGCGCCGGAGAGCGTCCCGGCGCTGAGACTGCGGTCGAGGCCGACGCCTAAAGGCGGACCGGTCGGCGGTCGGGGAGGGAGGCCGGCCGGACGGGCGGGGACGAAGACCGCGGAGGGATCGGTCGTCCAGTCGGCTGGTGGGCGGACCGGGGCGTACGGGCCGGGGCCGGTCGGGGTCGGCGGGGGATAGCCGGGGCCGGTCGGCTGAGTCGACGGCGGGCTGGTGGCGCCGGTCGATGGCCGCGGCGGCAGCGGGCCGCCCAGGCCGAAACGATCCGCTTGGTCGTAGAAGGCTGGTGTGTCCAGACGGTCGGGCGAGTCCGACCGCAGGCTGCCGCCCAGCCGGTCCAAGGAGGCGAAGACGGTCGGGCTGGTGGACGACCTCGGCCCGCCGCCCAGCGGACCGGCGGTCTCGTTCCGGTCGACCGCGGCGGCGGCCGGACTGGGGCCGACTGGTTCGGAGTCGGGCTGGGCGCCGCTGGACTGGTCGCCGCCGGATGGGGCGGAGTCCTGGGTCCGGGCCTCCGCCCGAGTTTTACGGGAGCGGCGGCGCAGCACCACGGTCGACTCCTCCAGGCCGTCCGGCCGTTCCGGCTGACGCGGCTGGGGCAGGTCCAGGCCGAGCCGGTTGGAGCGGTCGGCCCGGGCCTTGTCCAACTTGGACTGGCGGTGGCTCGCCTGGCGGTCCTGCTGACGGGCCACCAAACTGTGGCAGGCCGGGGCCACCAGCAGGGTGAACAGGGTCGAGGCCACCAGTCCGCCCAGCACCAGGTGGGCCAGCGACCGGACCGGGTCCGCGTCGGGACCGTCCAGACCGATCGTCAAAGGCAGCATGGCCGCGGCGATGGCGCAGGCCGTGGTCAGGACCGGGCGCAGGCGTTGGCGGGTCCCCTCCAAGAGAGCCTCGTCCAAGTCCAAACCGGCCTGACGGGATTGATTGACTAAGTTGACCGAGACCAGCGTGTTGGAGGCGGCCAACCCGATCAGAAGGGCCCCGCCGACCAGGGCCGGCAGGCCGACCGGAGCGCCGCCCAAGAGCAGACCGACCAGGCCGCCGCCCAGACTGAAGGGCAGCGCCAGCAGTGGCACGACGGGTGTCAGAGGGCCGCGCAGAGCCAGCACCATGACGCCGTAGGCCACCACCAGGCCGGCCAGCAGAGCCAGACCGATGCCGGCCCAAGACTGGCTCGACAGATCGGCCAGGCCGCTCGTCCGCACCGTCGAACCGGGCGGCAGTTGAGGCTGTAACCGTTCCAAGGCCGGCTCCAGCTGGCTCAACAGATGGGGCAGATCGGCCGCCGCCGGGCTGAGCCGGACCGTGGCCGAGCGCTGGCCCTGGTCGGTGGTGATGACGGCTGGCGTCGACACGGTCTCGATCGAGGCCAATTGGCCCAGTCGGAGCGGGCCGGCCGGCCCGTCGCCGAGCGGCAGCTCGGCCAGCTCCTCGACCGTGCTCGGAGCCTGCCCCAGAGCCACCAGGACGTCGATCACGGTGGAGCCCGAGGCCAAGGCGCCGATCCGGGCCGGCTGGGTCGCGGCCGCCACCACAGCGGTCACTTGAGCCTCGGTCAGACCGGCCTCCACCGTTCTCTGGCGGTCGACGGTGACTTGGACCAAGTCCTGCCAGACGGTCTCCGGGCTGCTCACCGGGCCGGTCCGATCCAACCCCTGGACCATGTCCCGGACCAGTTCCAGGCCGACCGTCAAACTGGCCTGGTCGGGTGCCCGGACGATCAGGTCGACGGTTGGGGCGGTGTCACGCCAGGCCGGCTCCGACACCGCCACCGGTTCGGTCACCGAACCCAGACCGCTCAAGGCCAGCTGGATCGACTGAGCCGCCTCGGCGGCCGCCTCGGGCCGCACCGTGACGCTGAAGGTGGCTTGGGGCTGGCCGGTCGGGTTGAACTGGGTGGGAATGGAGGGGCCGCCCACCGTGGTTTGGACGGTGCGCACGAAATCGAGTTTGAGCAAAGCGTCCTCGACCCGGCTGGCCTGGGCGTCCTGGGCTGGTAAAGAGCTGTCCGGCGGGAAGACCTGGGTGACCAACAGGGTGTCGCGACCGTCGGAATTCAAGAAGCCGGTCTCCAGGCCGCGGCCCAACCAGGCCGCCCCGCCCATCGCCAGCAGAGCCAGCGCCACGGTCACGACCGGGTGGCGCAAGGTCGGACGCAGTAAACCGAGGTAGGCCCGTTGGCCCAAGCCCTGACGCCGCCGGGCCTCGGCGTTGTGGTGGCGGCGGTCGGCGTCCTCGGCGTCCAAGGTGATGGAGGCCTTGAGCAGACATTGGCACAGCACCGGCACGACCGCCAGCGACACCAACAGGGAACTCGACAGCGCGGCCGCCAGGGCCAAGACGAAGGGCCGCCCGAGCTGGCCGGCCAGGCCGCCCCAGATGGCCAGCGGCGCCATGACCGCCCCGGTGGCGGCGGTGGTGGCGGCGATGGGGCCGGCCACCTCGCGCACGGCTGAGACGATGGCGGCCCGTTTGGGTTGGCCGTAGGCCAAGTGGCGTTTGACGTTCTCCAACACCACCAGGGAGTCGTCCACCGTCCGACCCAGAGCCACCGCCAATCCGGCCAGGGTCATCAGGTTGAGACTGGCCCCAGTCAAGCGGAGCGCGGTCAGACCGCCCAGCAGGGCGATCGGCCAGGCCACCGCCGCCACCAGGGCGGAGCGCAGGCTGAGCAGGCCGACCAGCACCACCAGCAGACAGACACCCCAGCCGATCAGACCGTCGCGGGCCAGCCAGTCGGTGGTCCGTTCCAGGAAGGGAGCCTGGTCGAACACGACTTGGGCCGTCAGGCCGCTCTGGGCCAGGGTCGGGTTGAGTTGGCGGACCGTCTCGGCCAAGGCCTGGGACAGATCCAAGAAGTCGCCCCGCTCAGTCTTGACCACCGTCAACAACACGGCCGGACGACCGTTAGAACGGGCCCGGGACTCGGCCGGAGACGGTCCCAGGGCGACCTCGGCCACCATGCTCAAGGTCACCGTGGTGACGGTCGGGCTGGGGGCCGGGGTGGAACGGGTGGGGTTGGAGGACGGTGTCGACTGGATGACTCGCAGCGGGACGGCCCGCAACTCGTCCACGGTCGTGACCGGGGCGCCGAGCTGGACCGCGACCGACCGGTCGCCGGAGCTGAGGACGCCGCCCGGACCGGTCAGGCCGAGATCGCGCAGAACCGACACCACCTGGGCGGCGTCGAGGCCGTATTGGGCCAGGGCGGCCGGCCGCAGCGTCACCGTGATGACATTGTCAGTCGCCCCCGACCGGACCACCGTTCGGACTTGTTCGATCTGAGTCAGCCGGGGCAAGACCAAGTCCCGGGCGACCTGGGCCATCAGGCCCGGATCGGGCGAATCGGTGGCCGAGCCGAACACGGCCACCTGAGCGTCCGGTTGGTCGTCGGCCGACAGCGGCGTGACCTGGCTGGAGACCTGCTCCGGCCAACCCCGGGCCAGATTGGCCAACAGATCCACCAGCCGCAGCCGGGCCGCCTCCAGGTCGGTGGTGGTGGCGAACTCGACCAGGCTGACCGATTGGCCGGTGACGGCCGTGCTGGTGACGCCGACCACCTCGGGCAGGTCGCGCAGAGCCGTCTCGACCGGCTCGGTCAACTGGCGGCAGACCGATTCGGGTGAGGCGCCTGGATGGGACACGACCACCGCCACGGTCTGAAGACGCAAGTCTGGTGTCAGCCGACGCTCCAAGGTGAAGGCGGAGTAAAGGCCGGCCGCCGCCACCAACAGGGTCACCAAAGCCACTACGGCGCGGTGGCGCAAAGAGGATCGGGCCAGCCTGAACAACGATGTCCCCATTCACCAGTCTGACGGAGTCGGCGAGGTTATTTCTGGCGCTAGTTTGGCGCCTTTGGACAGGCCTCACCAATTGTGGGCCGACGCCGCTCCCCAGGCGGCTGATCGAGCGCCGTCAGGCGGGGCCGCCGGGTCCCGCCGCGACGGCTTCGAAGAAGGTCGGCCGACTGGCGTGACCGGCCTGCAGGAAAGCTTGGTCGATGGCCTGGCGCAGCTCGGCCACGGCCTCGGTCGGGGTCAGGACGATGGCCGAGCCGCCGAAACCGCCGCCGGTCATACGCGCCCCCAGGGCGCCGCCGGCCAGGGCGGTGTCGACCACGGTGTCCAACTCGGGGGCGGAGACTTCGTAGTCGTCCCGCAACGAGAGGTGGGAGGCCGTGAAGAGACGGCCCAAGCCGACCAGGTCGCTCCGCTCCAAGGCGGCCACGGCTTGGCGCACGCGCTCGATCTCGGTCACCACGTGGCGGGTCCGTTGGCGCAAGCGCTGATGCGACAGGTCGCCCAGGGCGTGTTCCAACTCGGCCGGGTCGAGGGCGCGCAGGCTATGCAGGCCGAGTTGGCTGGCGGCCTGTTCGCAGTCGGCCCGGCGGGAGCCGTACTGGCCGTCGCCCAGGGCGTGGGTGGCCCCGGTGTCGACCACCAGCAAGACCATCCCGGCCGCCGTCAAGTCGAAGGGGACGTGGCTGACCGAGCCGTCGGCGCAATCCAGGTAGAGGGCGTGGCCGGCCCGCGAGCGCAGGCTGGCGGCTTGGTCCATGCCGCCGGTGGGGGCCAGGGCGATCTCGTTCTCGGCCTGTTGGCACAACTCGGCCAGCTGGCGCCGGCCCTCGTCGTCGGCCAGTAAACCGAGGCCGGCCAAGTCGGACAGGGCCGCTCCCACGGCGCCCTCCAAAGCGGCCGAACTGGACAGGCCGGCTCCGATCGGGACGTCCGAGGCGATGGCCACGTCCAAACCTGGCGTGATGTGGCCGGCCCGGGCCAGGGCCCACAGCACGCCGGCCGGGTAGCGCGCCCAATCGGCCGGGTGGCCGGGGGCGATCTGGTCCAACTCGACCTCGGTCTGGCCGGTCTGGCCGGACGAGGCCAGGCGTAGCCGCCGGTCGGTCCGAGGACGGACGGCGGCGAAAGTACGTTGGGGCAGGGCGATCGGCAACACCAAGCCGTCGTTGTAGTCGGTGTGCTCGCCGATCAGATTGACCCGTCCGGGCGACTGCCAGACCCCGGCCGGCGGACCGCCGTAGACCTGTTCAAACAATTCAACTGCTGCGGTGGCGGCGTCCGTCATGGCATCCTCCGGCGGTGGTGGCGTCGACCGGTCCGCGACCGGTCCGCCCTTTATAATCGCAGGCGTGCCCGAAGGACTCGAACTGGCCCTGGCCAAGATGCGCGCGGCCGGGGTCAATCCGACCGCGTGCAGCATTTTCGCCCATTACTACGCCGAACTGGCCTCCGGCTCGACCGGCCTGATCCCGGAGCGGCAGATCGAACCGGAGGACCAACCGGAGCGGGTCGACGACCAGGCCGAACAACCGGGCGACCGCCAGGCCCTGGCTCAGACCGTCGTCATCCGTTTGAACGGCGGGCTGGGCACTTCGATGGGTCTGGACCGGGCCAAGTCCTTGTTGCCGGTGCGCGACGGGCTGACCTTCCTGGACCTGATCGCCCGTCAGGTCCAGCACGTCCGCCGGACTTACCAGGTCCGCTTGCCCTTGGTCTTCCTGCACTCCTTCAACACCCGGGCCGACTGCCTGGCCGCCCTAGCGGCGTACCCTGACCTGGCCGTCGGGGACCTGCCCTTGGACATGGTCCAAAGCCAAGAGCCGAAGCTGCTGCGGGCCGACCTCCACCCGGTCGAGTGGCCGGCCAACCGCCGGCTGGAGTGGTGCCCGCCCGGCCACGGCGACCTCTATCCGACCCTGCTCGACTCCGGCCTGCTGGACCGCTTGATCGCAGCCGGGATGCGGTACGCCTCGGTCTCCAACTCGGACAATTTGGGCTGCGCCCCGTCGCCCGCCCTGGCCGGCTGGTTCGCCCGCAGCGGCGCCCCCTTCGCGGCTGAAGTCACTTTGCGCACGGAGATGGATTTGAAAGGCGGCCATCTGGCCCGGCGGCGCTCGGACGGGCGGCTGATCTTGCGCGAGTCGGCCCAGACGCCGGCCCAGGACATGGTCCATTTCACCGACGCGGCCGTCCACCCGTACACCCACTGCAACAATCTCTGGTTCGACCTGCCGGCTCTCAAAGCCAAGCTGGCCGCCACCGGCGGAGTGCTGCGGCTGCCGCTGATCCGCAACGCCAAGACGGTCGATCCGAACGATCCGGCCTCGCCGGCGGTGTACCAGATCGAATCCGCCATGGGGGCCGCCATCGAGGTCTTCGAGGGGGCCGCCGCCGTGGCCGTGTCGCGCCGTCGTTTCCTGCCGGTCAAGACCACCAACGAGCTGGCTCTGTTGCGCTCGGACGTCTACAGCTTGGGCCCGGACCACATCCCGCTGGCCCGCACCAGCGACCTGCCGGTGCTGTCCCTGGACAAGACTTATTACGGTCGTCTGGCGGACTTCGAAGCCCGCCTGCCGTTCCCCCTGCGCCTGGCCGACTCGGCCAGTCTGACCGTCGAGGGCGACTGGCGCTTCGGCGCCGACGTCCAAGTGGCGGGGCGGGTGCGCCTGTCCGGCTCCGGCACGGTGCCGGACGGGACCTGGTTGGAAGGAGACTGAAGATGCGCTGGTTGGTGACTGGCGGGGCCGGGTACATCGGCGCCCACGTCGTGCGGGCCTTGGCCGAACACGGCTTCGAGCCGGTCGTGATCGACGACCTGTCCAGCGGGCGGGCCGAGTTCGTGCCGGCGGGCGTCCCCTTCGTGGTCGGCGACGTGATCGACCAGGATCTGGTCGAGCGCACCCTGCGCGACTGGTCGGTGGCTGGCGTGGTGCACCTGGCCGGCTTCAAATACGCCGGCGTCTCAGTGTCCCGGCCCTTGCACACGTACACCCAGAACGTGACCGGCATGGTCTCCCTGCTGGCCGCCGCCGCGGCCGTCGGCGTCGACAATTTCGTCTTCTCGTCGTCGGCTTCGGTCTACGGCACCCCGACGGTCGAGTTGGTGACGGAGCAGACCGAGACCCATCCGGAGTCGCCCTACGGCGAGACCAAGCTGATCGGCGAGTGGCTGCTGCGCGACCAGGCCTTGGCCCGGCCCAGTCTGCGCCAGGTCTCCCTGCGCTATTTCAACGTCGTCGGCTCCGGCACGCCCGAGGTCTACGACACCAGCCCGCACAACCTCTTCCCGCTGGTGATCGGGCGTCTGCGCGCCCAGGGCACACCGCAGATCTTCGGCGACGACTATCCGACGCCGGACGGCACCTGCGTGCGCGACTACGTCCACGTCCAGGACCTGGCCCACAGCCACGCCGTGGCCGCCGCCGCCTTGTCCGCCGGCCGCCCACTGCGCCCGGTCTACAACCTGGGCTCTGGCCTGGGTCTGTCGGTGCGCCAGATCATGGACGCCTTCGCCCGCGTCACCGGCCTCCCCTTCGAGCCGGTGGTACAGCCGCGGCGGCCGGGCGACCCGGCTCGGATCGTGGCCGCCGCCGACCTGGCCGCCGCAGACCTGGATTGGAGCATGCGCCACTCGATCGATCAGATGGTGGCCTCGGATTGGGCGGCCGCCCGCCCGGCTGGCATGTAGTCAATTTTTAATTGACATCTTTCAGAATGCGACCGCCGACCGGAGCCGCTGGGGGAGGGCCGGAGCGGCCGGTCCGCCGGTCGGCCCGGGCGGACCGTGTCAGTGGCCGGCGGCGGTCTTGCCCAGCCTGGGTCGGCCCGGCTAAGTTGGACCGCAGTCCAGGGGCCAAGCCGCTCCCCCAATCGGCTTGAGCCGCCCTTGTACAGTCACACGTCAGGGGGTGCGGCGTGACGGAGAAGAGATACCTGGTGGCCGTCGATTGCGGCACCACCAGCAGCCGTACTGTCGTGTTCGATTTCAAGGGCAATCTGATCGCCTTGGGCCAGGCCGCCAACCCGCTGACCTACCCCGGCGTGGGGCGGGTCGAGTGCGAGGGTCCGGCCATGGTCGAGACGCTCCACGAGACCACCCGGATGGCCTTGGCCCGGGCCCAGATCGACCCCCGTGAGGTGGCCGGGGTCAGCTTCGACGTCTTCCGCTGCACCATCGCCACGCGCGACCCGGAGGGCGGTTTCACCGCGCCCATCATCATCTGGCAGGACCTCCGGGCGGTCGACCAGCTGGGGCTGATGGAAGCTCGTTTGCAGGCCGCCGGCTGGAGCTTGAGCAAGCTCTACGACAGCACCGGCATGCCCTTGGGGCCGACCCAGGCCTCAGCCAAGCTGCAGTGGATCATGGCCCACGACCCTCAGGCCTACCACCGGGCCAGCCGGATCCACACCATGATGGGCCTGATGACGAAGGCCTACGGGGCCGACGACTACTACGACGACACCACCAACACGCCCTGGTTGCAGCTGAACGACAAGACCTTGGCCTACAGCCCGGCCTTGTGCCAGGTCTTCGGGGTCGACCCCGACAAATTGGCCCCCCTGCGCCAGCCGGGCGAGATCATCGGCCAGGTCACGGCCGAGGTCGAGGCCCGCACCGGCCTGGCCGCCGGCACGCCGCTGGTGATGGGCACCGGCGACCATCAGTCGGGCGGCTTGGGCTCCGGTTGCATCGACCAACGCATGGCCTACGCCTGCGGCGGCGCGGCCGGCATCGCGGCCGGACGCTCCTTCTCCCTCCTGCGCGACCCCCAGCGTAAATGCCATGTCTTGGGCACCCCGGACGGGGCGTACGTCATGGAGGCCCAGTCCAACACCGCCGGCAGCGCCCTGAAGTGGTGCAAGGCCGAGATCGACGACGGGGCCGACGGCGACAGCAACGCCTTCGAGGTCTACGACTCCCTCACCCTGGCCGCCTCGCGCTCCGCCCCCGGGGCCAACGGCTGCTTCTTCCTGCCCTATCTGCAAGGCGCCAACACGCCGCACTACGACGCCAAGGCCAGGGCGACCTACGTCGGCATGACCTTCGCCCACAGCCGGGCCGACCTGGTGCGGGCCACCCTGGAGGGGATCTGCTTCGAGTTCCGCGATCTGTTCGACGCCCTGGTGGCCAGCCATGTGCCCCAGTTCGACACCGTCCGTTTGACCGGTGGCATCTCGCGGTCCGATTTCTGGTGCCAGATGCAAGCCGACATCTACAACCGGCCCTGTGAGACGGTGGCCTGCGACCGGGCTCCGGCCCTGGGCGCCGCCATCGTGGCGGCGGTCGGCGTCGGCGTCTACTCCGATTTCTCGCGCGGGGCGGCCAACATGGTCCACGTCTCCGGCCACTACGAACCCGACCCGGCCCAGGTCGAGCGTTACCAAGACGCCTACCGGGCTTGGCAGGAGATCTACCAGGCCATGCACGGGCGCACCTTCGAGACCGTGGTGGCCTTCCAAGAGAAGTACCGCTGATCGGAGTCGTCGGCCGGTGGCCCAACCGGCCCGGACAAGGTCGGGGCGGCCAACCTCAACGGGGGGGTACATCGATGGGGTCGTAAGGCCTCCAGTGCCCATTTTCGGCCGTTCAGAGCCAAATCTGAGACCATAAACGATCGATCGACGACACGCTCGGTCCGGCGAAGAGCTATAATTGCCGACATGGGCCGTAACGTCGTCCGGGCGGGGCGGTCCGCCGCAGCAATTCGACGACTCGGTCTTGGGCGATCGACATCGGAGAGCGTCCTGAGCCAATGTTGAGGAGATCCATGACCGAGGCCATCAGCCCGTCCAGTCCGTCCACCCCCGGCGACGAGCAGCTGTCCAGCCACGTCGCCGAAGGGCAGTACGAGGCCGACGCCATCACCGTCTTGGAGGGTTTGGAAGCGGTCCGGGTCCGCCCTGGCATGTACATCGGCTCGACTGGCGAGCGCGGCTTGCACCATCTGGTCTACGAGGTGGTGGACAACTCGGTCGACGAGGCCCTGGCCGGTTACGCCGACGCCATCGACGTCCGCCTGCTGCCCGGCGGCGGCGTCCGGGTGATCGACAACGGGCGTGGTATCCCGGTCAGCGAGCATCCGACCGAGAAGGTCTCCGCCTTGACCGTGGTCCTGACCATGCTGCACGCCGGCGGCAAGTTCTCCGGGGCCGGCTACAAGGTCTCCGGCGGCTTGCACGGGGTCGGCGTCTCCGTCGTCAACGCCCTGTCCGCCAAGCTGATCGCGACCTCCATGCGGGACGGCCACGTCTGGCGCCAGAGCTTCACTCTGGGCGAGCCGGACGGTCCCCTGGAGCGCTTGGAGCCGACCGATCAAACTGGCACCATCATCGAGTTCTACCCTTCGCCGGACATCTTCGAGACCACTTCCTACTCCTTCGACACCCTGGCCACCCGCTTCCGGGAGATGGCCTTCCTGAACAAGGGTCTGACCATCGCCGTGACCGACGAGCGGCCCGAGCGGATGGACCAGGAGGTCGACGGGGACGAGACGCCGGCCCACCTGAGCTTCCGTTACGACCAGGGCCTGATCGACTACGTCCGCTATCTGATCGGCTCGAAGGAGACCGTGCACCCCCAGGTCATCGGTTTGGAGGCCCAGAACGAGCAGGGCGACATGAGCCTGGAACTGGCCATGCAGTGGAGCAACGGTTTCGCCGAGTCGGTCCACACCTTCGCCAACACCATCAACACCCCCAACGGCGGCGCCCACGAGGAGGGCTTCCGGGCCGCTTTGACCAACACCGTCAACCGCTGGGGCGAGACCTGGGGGCTGATCAAGAAGCGCGAGGACCGAGTCTCCGGCGACGACATCCGCGAAGGTTTGACCGCCATCGTCTCGGTCAAGCTGGCCGAGCCCCAGTTCGAGGGCCAGACCAAGGCCAAGCTGGGCAACACCGAGGCCCGCTCCTTCGTCCAGAAGGTGGTCAACGACAAACTGGGCGACTGGTTCGAGCAGAACCCGGCCGAGGGCCGGGAGATCGTGCGCAAGGCCCAGGCCGCCGCCACCGCCCGGATGGCGGCGCGCAAGGCCCGCGACCTGGCCCGCTCCCGCAAGGGCCTGCTGGGCGGCGGCTCGCTGCCGGGCAAGCTGTCCGACTGCCAGTCGAACCGGCCCGAGGAATGCGAGATGTTCATCGTCGAGGGCGACTCGGCCGGCGGCTCGGCCAAGGGCGGGCGCGATCCCAGGATCCAGGCCATCCTGCCCCTGCGCGGCAAGATCCTCAACGTAGAAAAGGCGCGTTTGGATAAGATCCTCCAGAACAAGGAGGTCGAGGCCATCATCAACGCCTTGGGCACCGGCGTCCAAGAGGATTTCGACTTGGCCAAGCTGAGGTACCACAAGATCGTCTTGATGGCCGACGCCGACGTCGACGGGGCCCACATCAGGACTTTGCTGTTGACCTTGCTGTTCCGCTTCATGAAGCCGCTGATCGACGCCGGGCACGTCTATCTGGCCCAGCCGCCGCTCTTCCGCATCCGCTGGACCAACTCCCCGCACGAGCTGGCCTACAACGACGACGAGCGCGACACTTTGCGCGACGCCGGCCTGGCCCAGGGCAAGAAGCTGCCCCAGGTCAATCCGATCCAGCGCTACAAAGGCCTGGGCGAGATGAACGCGGCCGACCTCTGGGAGACCACCATGGACCCGGGCGGTCGCGTCCTGCTGCAGGTCACCTTGGACGACGCCGCCGCCGCCAGCGAGATGTTCTCCATCTTGATGGGCGAGGACGTCGAGCAACGCCGCGGCTTCATCCAGCGCAACGCCAAAGACGTCCGCTTCCTCGACATTTAAACCGCTTCGGCTCGATCCGGCCCGCTCCGGATCCAGCCACCAGCGGCCTTCAACAATCCGATCACCAGCAGTGAAGGAACTAATCGATGGCTGATCCGATCGATCCGATGGCGCCCCAGGACGAGGCCATGGCCCCAGTCGAGGGGGCGGACGACAATGCCTTGGCTGACGGCGGGCCGGGTCGGACCGAACCGGTCGACCTCCAAGTCGAGATCCAGCGCAGCTACCTCGACTACGCCATGTCGGTCATCGTCGGGCGGGCCCTGCCGGACGTGCGCGACGGCCTCAAGCCGGTCCACCGCCGGGTCATCTACGCCATGTACGACGGCGGCTACCGGCCCGACCGCGGCTGGAACAAGTGCTCCCGCGTGGTGGGCGAGGTGATGGGTCTGTACCATCCCCACGGCGACACCGCCATCTACGACACCTTGGTCCGCTTGGCCCAGCCCTGGTCCATGCGTCTGCCCCTGGTCTCGGGTCAGGGCAACTTCGGCTCGGCCGGCAACGACAAAGCCGCCGCCATGCGCTACACCGAGTGCAAGATGGCGCCCTTGGCCATGGAGATGGTGCGCGACATCACCGAGGACACGGTCGACTTCCAGCCCAATTACGACAATCGCGACTCCGAACCGGTGGTGCTGCCGGCGCGCTTCCCCAACCTGCTGGTGAACGGATCGACCGGCATCGCCGTCGGCATGGCCACCAACATCCCGCCGCACAACCTGCGCGAGGTGGCCCAGGCCGTGCAATGGTCGCTGGACCACCCGGAGGCGACCAAGGACGAGCTGCTGCAGGCCGCCATGGCTCGGATCAAGGGCCCGGACTTCCCCGGCGGCGGCTTGATCGTGGGCCGGCAGGGCATCGAGGACGCCTATCGGACCGGGCGCGGCTCGGTCACCATGCGGGCAGTCGTCGACATCGAGGAGGACAGCGGCGGCCGCACCGCCCTGGTCGTGACCGAGCTGCCTTACATGTGCAACCCAGACAATCTGGCCCTGCGGATCGCCGAGCTGGTCAACTCCGGCAAGCTCAACGGCATCGCCGACATCCGCGACGACACCTCGGCTCGGACCGGCCAGCGCTTGGTCATCGTGTTGCGCCGCGACGCCCAGCCGCGCGTCGTCATGAACAACCTTTACAAGCACACCTCCCTGCAGGACACCTTCGGCTGCAACATGCTGGCCCTGGTCGACTCGGTGCCGCGCACGCTGCGGCTGGACCAGTTCATCTCGCTGTGGATCAAGCATCAGATCTCCGTCATCGTCCGGCGCACCAGCTTCCGGATCGCGGCGGCCCAGAAGAACGCCCACATCTGGCGGGGCTACGTGGCCGCTCTGGACCAGTTGGACGAGGTCATCGCCTTGATCCGTCGTTCGCGCGACGCCGAGGTGGCCAAGGCCGCCCTGATCGAGCTGTTGGGGGTGGACGAGGAGCAGGCCACCGCCATCTTGGATCTGCAGTGGCGCCGCCTGGCCGCCATGGAGCGTCAACGTATCGTCGCCCGGCTGGCCGAGCTGGAGCGCATCATCGCCGACTTGCAGGACATCTTGGCCTCACCCGCCCGCCAGCGTCAGATCGTGTCCGAGGAACTGTCCGAGATCGTCGAGAAGTACGGCGACGACCGGCGCACCCGGATCGTGGCGGCCGACGGCGACCTGTCGGACGAGGATCTGATCCCGGCCGAGGACGTCATCGTCACCATCACCCACGGCGGTTACGCCAAGCGCACCCGGGCCGACCAGTACCGCCTGCAGCGCCGGGGCGGCAAGGGCGTGCGCGGCGCCACGCTGAGGGCGGACGACGAGGTGGCCCACCTCTTCGCCACCAACTCGCACGAGTGGCTGCTCTTCTTCACCACCAAGGGCCGGGTCTACCGGACCAAGGTCTGGCAGCTGCCGGAGGGGGGCCGGGACGCCAAGGGCGGCCATGTGGCCGGTCTGCTCAGCTTCCAGCCGGACGAACGCATCGCCCAGGTCCTGACCCTGCGGACCTACCAAGACGCCGCCTATCTGCTGCTGGCCACCCGGGACGGTCTGGTCAAGAAGACCGAACTGGCGGCCTACGACTCGCCGCGTCAGGCCGGGGTCATCGCGATCGCCTTCCGTCACGACGAGGACGAGCTGATCGGAGCCTCCTTGGGCGACGCCAGCGACGACGTCCTGCTGGTGTCGCGCCAGGGCCAGGCCATCCGCTTCGCGGCCGACGACGAGCAGCTGCGGCCGATGGGTCGGGCCACCTCGGGCGTCATCGGCATGAAGTTCCGACCCGGCGACGCTCTGCTCTCGATGACTGTGATCGGAGCCGGCCTGCCGGAGGACGACCGTTTCGTCTTCACCGTCACCGACGGCGGCTTCGCCAAGCGCACGGCCGTCTCCGAATACCGTCAGCAAGGCCGGGGCGGGCTCGGCGTCAAGGCCATGAAGCTGAACGAGGACCGCGGTTCGCTGGTGGGCGGACTGGTGGTGACGGAACAGGACCAGGTCATCGCCATCAAGACCTCCGGCCAGATCATCCGCAGTTGCGTGGCCGACGTGCCGGTCAAGGGCCGTGACACCATGGGGGTCAAATTCGTCGGCTTGCGCGGCGACGACTCGGTGGCTGTCATCGCGCTCTACCCGGAAGGCGAGGACGAGGCCGAGACGGCTTCGGCCACCAGCCCGTCCGACCCGGCTAGTGGGTCCAGCCCGTCTGACCTGGTCGACCCGGCTAGTGGGTCCAGCCCGTCCTATCCGGCTAGTGGGTCTAGTCCGTCCGACCCGACCCCGGGTTCGGCGGCGGCCGGGTCGGCGCCGGCTGCGCCGTCCGATGAGACTAACGGTCCCGGCTCGGGTACGGTGGGAGCGAGCATCGGCGGCTGACGAGCTGGTCCGGCTGCCCGGTCGATCCGTTCGTCGGCGGCGGAACGGTTCAGGCCAGTCGTTCTAAGAACGCGGTCAGCTTGGTCCGGTCGGCCGGATCAGAGCGATGAGGAGGGGAACGATCGTGAGTAGTCCAGCGCCTGGATCACTCCCTGACAGCTCTGGCTTGCCCGAAGAGACGACTGGACCGATTCCGCTCGAGCGGGCCACGGCGCCCACTCCGGCTGGCCCGTCCGCACCGGCCGCCGCCCCGGCGGCGTCCGACGGGAGTCAGCATTTCGGCATGAGCAAGATCTCACAATCGATCGCCGCCAGCTTGGCCAATCGGGACAAGCGCCTCCAACGCGATTCGACCGACCGGCCGTCGACCGCCCCGTCTCCCGCCAGCCCACCCGCCCCCCGCCTCGACTCAACCCCGCCCGCCGCCGCCCAGTCCGCCGCTGGCGCGGCGGCGCCGGCAGTCGCCCCGGCCGCCCCCGGGGCGACTGCCACCCCAGTCAGTTCGCCGACCGAGTCGGTCGCCGGCTCTCCCGCCAGCCCGTCGGCCGCGGTCGCGTCGTCCAGCCTGTCGGCCGCCGGGTCCAGCCCATCAGCCGAGTCGTCCAGCCCGCTCGCCGCTTCGGCCGGCGGCGCCTCCGCTGGAACGTCGGCGGCCGCTGGGCCATCCGGCTCCGTGGCGCTGGCGTCGTCCGGTCTCTCGGCCGTCGCCGGCAGGTCGGCCGCGCTGGCGTCATCCGGTCCCTCGACCGTCGCTGGCTCATCTGGTTCCTCGACCGCCACTGGCAGGTCCGGTCCGTCGGCCCCGTTGGCGTCGTCCGGTCCTTCGGCTGTCGCCGGCAGGTCCGGTTCGTCGGCCGCCGCCTGGGCGCCCATTCCGACGGGCGCCGCCTCAGCCTCCAGTCCCTCGGCCGTCGCCTCGCTGTCCGGCCCGTCGGTCGCCGCTGGCTCGTCCGACCCGTCGACAGTCGTTGGCTCATCTGGTCCCTCGGCCGGCGCTGGCACATCCGCTCCCTCGGCCGTCGCTTCGTCGTCCGGTTCGGCCGCGGTCGATTCGTCCTCTGGCTCGGCGGCCGCGGTCCCGTCCTCGGGCCTGTCCGAGTCGACCGGCCCGATCGAAGCCGGGCCCGGTCCGGTGCGGGAATCCAGGACCCCCGCCACCGCCAAGCCTTGGGCCAGCCCGGTTACGGCTCCGGCCCCAGCCTCGACCAGCCGGCCCTGGAGCCAGCCCGAAGCGGTCCCCCCCTCCCAACCGGCCGCTTCGGCCGACCCGGGGGCGCGGCCGACCGAGGCCGCTTTCCCGGACGAAACCGCTTCCGCCGACCCGGACTCCAAAGCTCCCAAACCCGACCGCCGCTTCCGCCGCTTCTGGGAGAAGACGACCGCCACCGACCAGCCCGCCGCGGCTCCGGCTGACGTCGCCCCGACCGAGGAGTCCCAGCCGAACAGCGACGGGGTCGAAGCCGAACGGCCGTCGGCTGGTTCGGCCAGCGGTCCGGGTCAGTGGCAGAACCTGCCGGCTCACCACTCGGCCACCCCGACCGGCCATCTGGGGGCGGTGCCTCGGACGGGCCTGTCCGCTCCACTGCCCGCCGCGATCCCGGCTCCGGCGCCGACCGGCTTGGCCAAGCCCGTCACCCCGACCACCATCCGTCCGGCCACTCCGACCTCGAAGGTGCGCCAGACCCGTAAAGCCCGCCTCCGGGTGGCTCGGATCGACCCCTGGTCGGTCATGAAGACATCGCTGCTATTCGGCGTGGCCGGGGCCATCATGATGGTGGTGGCGGTCTTCGTGGTCTTCACCGTGATCGACTCGACCGGGCTCTACCAGGCCGTCAACGACCTAGTCTCGACCGTTTTGACCAACCCGGACTCAGCCTCCGTCTTCGACATCAAGACTTACGTCAACACCCAGCGGGCGGTCGGCCTGGCCGCCCTGCTCGGCGTCCTCGACGTCATCATCATCACCGCCCTGGCCACCGTCTTGGCCTTCTTGTACAACCTGGCCGCCAACATCATGGGCGGCATCGAGATCACCCTGGCCGAGGACTGAGCCAGCTCTCATCGTCCCGGCCTCCGTCGTCCTACGCAGGGCCAGTCCCGTCGCCTCGGTCTCCGTCATCCTGCGCGGGGGGGGGGGGCAGTGCCACCGCCTCGGTCTCCGTCATCCCGCGCGCATCGCAGGATCCATCTCCGGCGGCTTTGATTCCACGACTCCGCCTCAGGGCGGGCCCAACGACGGCGGCGAACTGGGGCAGACTGGGGGGATGACTGTGGAGCATGAGCACATCGCCGACCTGGGCGCCTTCGTGGCCGCCTCCCCTTCCTCGTACCACGCCGCCGCCGAGGTGGCCGGCCGACTGGTCCGGGCCGGTTTCAGCGAGCGAGCCGAGACCGATCCTTGGTCGAGCGCGCCGGGCGGCCATCTGGTGCGCCGCGACGGCGCCGTCATCGCCTATTGGCTGCCGGCCGAACTGACCGACCAGCCCCAGCTCCGCATCGTCGGCGCCCACACCGACTCGCCCGGGTTCAAGCTCAAGCCCCGTCCCGAGCGCCGCTCCGCCGGCTGGCGCCAAGTCGGCTGGGAGGTCTACGGCGGCCCGCTGCTCAACTCCTGGCTGGACCGCGAACTCGGTTTGGCCGGACGTCTGGTCACGACCGACGGCCAAGTCCAGTTGGTTCGGACCGGGCCCTGGCTGCGTATCCCTCAGCTGGCCGTCCACCTCGACCGCAGCGTCAACGAACAATTGCACCTGGACAAGCAAGCCCATATGACTCCGGTCTACGGCCTGGACGGTCCGGATGCGCCCGACCTGATGTCCGCCCTGGCGGCCGAAGCCGGCTGCGCGGTCGACGACATCGCCGGCCACGACCTCTTCGCCTACGACCCCCAGCCGGGGCAGGTCATCGGCCTGAGCGGTGAACTGTTCGCCAGTGGCCGACTGGACAATCTGTCTAGCGTCCAAGCTGGTTTGACCGCGCTGCTGGGGGCCGAGCGTCCGGCCGGTCAGATCGCCATTTTGGCCTGCTTCGACCACGAGGAGGTCGGTTCGGCCAGCCGCAGCGGCGCCCAAGGTCCTTTCTTGGAGCAGGTGCTGCGCCGCCTGGCCGGTGGTCTGGGTTGGAGCGCCGACGACCTGGCCCGCTGTCTGGCCCGTAGCTGGCTGATCTCAGCCGACGCCGGCCACGCCGTCCACCCCAATTATCCGGAGCGGCACGACCCCGACCACCGCCCGGTCGTCAACCGTGGTCCCCTGCTCAAGGTCAACGCCAATCAGCGTTACACCACCGACGCCCTCGGGAGCGCTCTCTGGCGTCGCCTGCACCAGGCTTGCGGCCTGACTGAGCCGCCGCCGGTCTTCGTCTCCAACAACGCCGTGCCCTGCGGCTCCACCATCGGCCCCCTGGCCGCCACCCGGCTGGGCCTAGCCACCCTCGACGTCGGCGTGCCCCTGCTCAGCATGCACTCGGCCCGCGAGCTGGCCGGCCTGCGTGACCCCTACCGCCTGGCCCAACTCCTGACCGCCTTCTACTCCGGGGCCTGAGCCAGTCCCCTCCATCCGGTCCCGCGCTTGGGCCCAGGCGCGCCCGTCCGAAACTCTTCAGCCAGCGGGGCCAAGACCGACCTCGACCGATTCCGCCTCGTATCGATCCGCCCGACCGCCCGGCCGAGTTGATGATCGAACCCCGATTCGATACCGTTGACCGGCGTCCACGCGCGGGCCTATAGCTCAGTCGGTTAGAGCGCTGCCCTGATAAGGCAGAGGTCGGTGGTTCAAGTCCACCTAGGCCCACCCGTTGAAACCCCTAGTCAGACCCGAATTCCAACTAAGTCGCCCCGGCTGCTCGAAGGCCCCGGGTACACATCGGGCGCACCAGAATCAGCGGAGAGCGCCAGCGCTCGCGCGCGGTCCATGGCCTCAGCCACGGCGGCCCGGGCACGGCGCCCCTTTGGGCGTCGGCCGTCGGCTCACGTTGGGCAAGGAAGTGAGGACCATATCCGCGGTCCGTGTTAGATCTCTGTTCGATCACATGGCTCGGAATCGTCGGCGCCTACGTCGCCCGCGCCAGAGCCGCCCTTGAAAAAGTCGGCTCAAACGTCAAAGTTTCAAACCCCTAGTGAAGTTAGGCGCGCTACGCTGGCCCCGGCCAAAGCACGTTCGGCCCGGAGCGCCTCGCCCGGGCCCGCCTATCTGGGGAAAGGAGCCGCCGGTGAATAAACAAATAGCCATTGGAACTAGCTTCTTTTCACTTGTGATGCTGTGCTTTGTCGTGGTTAGCGTTCAAGGCGCGCCCAACAATTATCTGCAGCCCCAGCCGCAGGACGGCTGGGTCGATTTGTCCGGCGCGGATTTCAGCAATAGCATCGTGCAGTTGGACCCGGTGGTCTTCGTTCATTATCCCGAGCAGTTGCTCCCCCCAGGCGAAGCGGGCGAGCCGGGCAGCGACGCGGTGGCGCCTTTCGGCACTTATCGCGTGCGTCTCGCGTTGCCCGCGCCAGGCGTTTACGCCATGTCCCAAACCACTAACGATATGGCTTTGCTGGTCATGGTGGACGGCCAAGTGATTGGCGAGCACGGCCGGGTGGGGCGGACGGCCGAGGAGAGCCGCGCTCTGGCCGGACCTTTCATCACGGCGTTCTACACCGCCAGCGCGGAGGTCGAGCTGTCCTACCAGTATTCTGGGTTCATTCGCCACTACCGGCCGCCCAGCGTCAATTTGGGTACTTCCCAGCTAATCGTGGCGCAGCAGGAAAGGCTGGTGCTCCGGGGCACATTGTTCGCAGCCTGCCTGCTGATAGTGGCCCTCTTGGCGCTGGGGTTGTACTTGTTCTTGGGCCTGGATAAGGCGTTCTTGTGGTTCTCGCTGTCCTGCCTGGCGCTGATGATCCAGTCGAGCACGCGGGGGGTGATGCTGCTGACGCTGCTGTGGCCCATCAGCTCGGCGGCCTTGGCCCGGGTCGAGTACCTGGCGATGTGGTGCGTGATGCACACGTTCTTTCTCTACGCGGACGCGGTGTTCGGCCGGTCTGACCACGCCGCCGCCCGCCGGATGGGGGAGGTTGGGCTGGTGGTGTACACCGCCGGCCTGCTGGCGCTGCCGCCGCTGGTGTTCACCTCGATGCGGGTGTGGCTCTTGGCGTTCGCGGCCGCGGTGGCGGTCTACGTCGGCGTGGCGCTGACGTTGGACCTGAGGAAGCAGACGCGGGCCGAGGCGGGCCAGGGCTCCGCCGCGACGCCTGGCCCCACGGCGGAGCAGAAGCTGATCCTGACCGCGGTCCTGCTGATGGTGGCGGTGACGCTGTCCGAGGAGATCATCTGGCGCTGGGTGCTGCCCTACCGGTTGGGCGACGGCATTCTGACGGATTGCGCCATGATCGGCGTGATCCTCCTCAACACGATGGCTTTGGCCCTCCACGCCGTGCGCGCCAAGCAGGAGCTCGGGCAGACCCAGTCGCGCGAGCGGGAGTTGCGGGAGATGAACCGCGTGCTGGACGAGCTGGGCGCGACCAAGACAAGGTTCATCTCGAACATCAGCCACGAGATGCGGACGCCGTTGACGGTCATGTCCGCTAACGCGCAGCTAGCGAAGGCGCTGCTCAGGGCAGATGTGGACAGAGGCGAGATCGCCGAGCGGCTGGAGGTGGTGGACGGCGAGGCGATGCGCCTCGCCCGCATGGTCAGCGAGGTCCTCCAGTTGAGCATGATCCAGGAAGGCGCCGAAGACTTCGCGCGGGTCGACCTGCGGGCGCTCCTGGAGACGGTCGTCGAGGTCTACCGGACGCTGTTGGAGAAGAACGGCAACGCGCTGCGCCTGGATCTGCCGCGCGACCTGCCCAACGTCCGCGGCGACGCGGACAGGCTGGTGCAGGTGTTCGTGAACCTGCTGGCCAACGCCAACGCGCATACCCGGGACGGCGAGGTCGCCATCCGCGCGGGCCGCTTGGGCGATGAGATCGTGGTGGCTGTGGCGGACACTGGGACTGGCATCGCGCCGGAGCTGCTGCCGCACGTGTTCGAGCGGGGCCACTCCGGCGACGCCCGGGGCGCAGGGGTGGGGCTGTCGATCAGCAAGATGGTCGTGGAGCAGCATGGCGGGCGCATCGACGCGGCGAGTTCGCCCGGCGCGGGCACCACCGTCCGCCTGGTGCTCCCCGCCCTGCCGGGCGAGGAGGGCTGATGCGGCGCAAGAAGATTCTGGTCGTTGAGGACAACCTGGAGATCCAGCGGGCGAACGAGCGCATGCTGCAGCTGAGCGGTTATGCGGTGGAGACGGCGTTCGACTTGGGCCAAGCGCGGGTCGCGATCAAGAGAGCGGCGCCTGATTTGGTGGTGCTGGACATTCTGCTGCCGGACGGCAGCGGCGTCGCCTTTTGCGAGGAGATCCGGCGCGTGACCGATGTGCCGATCTTGTTCGTGACCGCTTTGGGAGAAACCGGCGACGTTGTGAAAGGGCTCCGCGCCGGTGGCGACGATTATCTGCCCAAGCCCTACCATTACGCAGAATTGATGGCCCGGATTGAAGCGTTGCTGCGGCGTGAGCGCCGGGTCGTGGCCCCGACCATCAGCGTGGGTTCGATCGAAATTAATCTGTTGTCGCGCCGCGCCTCGGTAAACGGCCGGGACTTGCTGCTGACCCCTAAGGAGTTCGCTTTGCTGGAGATATTGGCCCGCAGTGCGGGCCAATATCTCTCCGGGGCGGAGTTGTATGAGCGCGCCTGGGGCATGGGCCCTATTGACGATGTCCGCACGGTTTGGGACCACATGTCGAGGCTGCGGCGCAAAATCGGGGAAAACGCCGGCGTGCGCTTCGAAAGCGCCCGCGGCAAGGGCTACCGGATAACGACCGGGTCCGGTGAATAGCTGTTCTGAACGGAAGGTGCCAGGCCACGCGCTGTGGCGCGCGAAGTTAGACAAAATGCGAGGTTCGCGGCAGGGTTGGCGGGCGCCGGGAGCCCTATGTTTGGAAGTGTCGTAAATGCGGTCGAGTTGAGGGCGGTTAGTGCCTCCCCAGACTTGATTCTCGTTTGTGTTACCTCCGATGAAGGGAAGCCTGGGAATGAACCACAAACACGGTTGGCGTACACCCGCGCGCCTAGCCCTCGTGTTAGGCACCGTCCTGACCTTCTGCCTGGCCAGCGTCGCGTCGCCGGCGCAGGCCGCCGCCGCGCCCCCAGACGCCGCCGCCGTAACGGACGACCAAGGCGACAACTCCGACCTGTTCGCGGTCATTGACGAATCGGCCCCCGAAGCCGTCGCCGCACCCCAAGGTGACAACTCCGACCTGTTCGCGGTCATTGACGAACCGGCCCCCGAAGCCGTCGCCGCACCCCAAGCCGCCGCACCCGAAGCCACCGCCGCATCCTCGGTTAACATTTGGCCGCTCGCCTACACGCGGGTGGTGTCGGGGTCCTTTGAGGCCAAAGACGACCGGGCCTCCTTCCGCCTTGAGGTGCCGTTCAACGGCGAGTGGAGCTTCCAGTCCGCCGTCGACGTTGGCGACACCACGACCGACCTCCTCGACGAGCACGGCAACCGGATCGCGTCTAGCAGCTCCCACTTCCCGCTCAGCCGCACGCTCCAAGCCGGCGTCATCTACTACCTGGTGATCAGCCCCTTCATCAATTTCCTCAATTTGCCCCCGTGGACGGGTGCTCGCTCGTACACGATCACTGCCACAGTGGTGCCCATCGTCCTGTCTCACACCCAGTGGCAGGCCCATTCCACAGTCGGCTCGCTCCAGGTCGACGTCACCTCGTTCGGCGGGCCGTGGACCGCCCAGTCCGACTCTGGCTGGTTGACGGTCGACCGGGCCAACGGGATCGGCGACGCGACCCTCACGGTCTCCGTGGAGGCGAACGCCGACCCTGTCTCCCGCACCGGCGTGATCACCGTCACCGCCAACGGCGCCACGGCCACCTTGCGGGTCGTCCAGGCCGAGTACATTGAGGACGACCACGGCGACGACATCGCCTCGGCGACGCCGTGGCCGCTGGCCACCCAACAGGTGGTGTCGGGGTCCCTCGAGGTCAACTACGACCGGGATTTCTTCCGCCTCGACGTGCCGCTCTCCGTGATTTGGCGCATTGAGTCCGTCGGCACGGGCGACGTCGAGGCCTACCTCTACGACAAGAACGGTAACCGGTTAGCGTACGACGACAACGACGGCCCCGGCCTCAACTTCCAGTTCCTCTACCAGCTCCAAGCCGGCACCTACTACCTGGAGATCGGCAACCGTTACCAGTCCACCAGCGACACCGGCCCGTACACGATCACGGCCACAGCGGAGCCCATCGTCCTGTCTAGGACCCTGTGGAAGGCCCGTTCCAAAGTCGACTCGCTCCAGGTCGACGTCTATGCCTTCGTCACGCCGTGGACCGCCCAGTCCGACTCTGGCTGGTTGACGGTCGACCGGGCCAACGGGACCGGCGACGCGACCCTCACAGTCTCCGTGGAGGCGAACGTCGACCCTGCCCCCCGCACCGGCGTGGTAACCGTCACTGGCGACGGCGGCACCGCTACCCTGTCGGTCACCCAAGCCGCCGCACCCGAAGCGGATGATCACGGCGGCGACATCGCCTCGGCGACCCTGTGGCCGCTGGCCTCTCAGCAGGTGATGTCGGGGTCCCTGGAGGTCGAGGAGGATTGGGACTTCTTTCAGCTCGACGTGCCCATCTCCGGGCAGTGGGTGTTCACGTCGGCGGGCACCGGGGACGTGTTCGGGCATCTGTACAACTCCTCCGGAACCCAGTTGACGTACGACGACGAGGGCGGCGGAATGCGGAACTTCCGGGTCGCCTACGATTTGGCCGCCGGGACCACGTACTACTTGGCGATCCGGAACTACTCCGCGACCACATCGAACACCGGTCCCTACACGATCACGGCGACCGCGCCCGCGCCTATGGGACTGTCGTCGACCCAGTGGGCGCCGCCGGCGACGGCCGCGACCACCTCGGTGACGGTCTACACACTGGGGCCCGATTGGACAGCCTCGTCCGACGCGTCTTGGCTGACGGTCACGCCGGCCGCCGGCGCCAACGAGGACGTAGTCACGGTCGAGGTCGCCGCGAACACGGTGGGTTCCCCGCGCTCCGGCACGGTCACGTTCTCGAGCGAGGGTGCCACGGCGACCCTGGAGGTGACCCAGGCCGCCTCGGACGGCCACGGCTCGACGATCGACACGGCCACGCCGTGGCCGCTGGCCACCCAGTTGACGATGACCGGGTCGTTGGAGGTGGGCGCGGACGTGGACTTCTTCCAGCTCGACGTCCCGATCACCGGCCACTGGGTTTTCACCTCGGCGGCGACGGGGAACGTGTACGGGATATTGCACGACTCCTCCGGCGAATATCTGACGACGGACAATAACGGCGGCGGCGGCCTGGACTTCCGGGTCGGCCACACGTTGACCGCTGGGACCACGTACTACCTGTCGATCCGCAACTACTCCGCGACCACGACGGACACCGGTCCCTACACGATCACGGCGACGGCGCCCGAGCCTGTCAGCCTGTCATCTACCCAGTGGGCGCCGACGGCGGAGGCCGCGGGCACCTTTGTGACGGTCTACACGCGGGGGCCAGCCTGGACGGCCTCGTCCGACGCGTCTTGGCTGACGGTCACGCCGGCCACCGGCGTCAGCGAGGACGAGGTCACGGTCGAGGTCGCCGCTAACGCGGTGGGTTCCCCGCGCTCCGGCACGGTCACGTTCTCGGGCTATGGCTCCACGGCGACCCTGGAGGTGACCCAGGCCGCCTTCATCGACGACCACGGCTCGACGATCGACACGGCCACGCCGTGGCCGCTCGCCACCCAGTTGACGATGACCGGGTCGTTGGAGGTCCGCGAGGACAGGGATTATTTCCGGCTCGAGGTCCCGTTCTCCGGCGAGTGGGTTTTCACCTCGGCGGGGTCGTGGAATGAGGTCGGGACGTTGTACGACTCGTCTGGCAGCCAGCTGACGTCGGACCATAGCGGCTATGACTTCCGTATCGCCTACACGTTGACGGCCGGGACCACGTACTACCTGTCCATCCGCAACTACAGCGTGACCCAGCCCGTCACCGGTCCCTACACGATCACGGCGGCCGCGCCCGAGCCTGTCGTCAGCCTGTCGTCGACCCAGTGGGCGCCGGCGGCGGCGGCCGCGACCACCTCGGTGACGGTCCACACGCGGGGGCCCGATTGGACGGCCTCGTCCGACACGTCTTGGCTGACGGTCAGGCCGGCCACCGGCGCCGACGGGGACACGGCCACGGTCGAGGTCGCCGCGAACCCGGTGGGTTCCCCGCGCTCCGGCACGGTCACGTTCTCGAGCGAGGGTGCCACGGCGACCCTGGAGGTGACCCAGGCCGCCTTCATCGACGACCACGGCTCGACGATCGAGACGGCCACGCCGTGGCCGCTCGCCACTCAGCTATCGGTCACCGGCTCGCTGGAGTTGGCCGCGGATTGGGACTTCTTCCGGCTCGACGTGCCGTTCAGCGGCGAGTGGAGCTTCGAGTCCGATGGCACTGGCGACGTCTCCGGCTACCTTTACGATGAGACCGGCGCCTTGATCGACTCCGACGACAACGGCGGCCCCGGCAACGGCTTCCTGGTCGCCCACGCGCTTGAGGCCGGCGTCGCCTACCACTTGGCGATCGCCAACTACGACGAATCGACCGGAGCCACGGGCCCGTACACGATCACGGCCCAGGCCCCCGCGCTGACACGGATCGCCGTGTCGCCCTCGGAGTGGTCGCCCGCGGCCGCGGCGGCCACGACCCAGGTGGCCGTGACCATGCAGTATCCCTCCTGGACGGCTGGGTCCGACGCCGACTGGCTGACGATCTCGCCTGACACCGGCGCCAACGGCGCGACCCCCACGGTCTCCGTCACCGAGAACACATCCACCCAGCCGCGCTGGGGCGAGATCACGTTCGCCGACGGCGTCGACTTGGCGACGCTGTCCGTCGCCCAGGCGGGGATCAGCGACGACCACGGCTCCAGCATCGAGACCGCCTCTCCCTGGCCGCTGGCCACCCAGACCGTGATGTCCGGGTCCCTGGAGTCCGGGGACGACTGGGACTTCTTCCGGCTCGACGTGCCCAGTTCCGGGCAGTGGCTCTTCACGTCGTCGGGCGCCGGGGACGTGTACGGGCACCTGTACAACTCCGGCGGCACGCAACTGACGTCCAACGGCGACGACGGCGACCACAATTTCCGCATCTCCTACGACCTGACCTCCGGAACCACCTACTACCTGGCGATCCGCAACTCCTACTCGGCCACCACTGACACGGGCGCGTACACGATCACCGCGACCCCGCCGCGGCCCACCGTGTCGCTCTCGGTGGACGCCTGGTCGCCCGCTGCGGCTGGCGGCGCGACCACGGTCGTGGTGACCACCGACCAGCCCGGGTGGACGGCCTCCAGCGACGCCGTTTGGCTGACGGTGTCGCCCGCTAGCGGCGTCTCCGGCGACCAGATCTCTGTGACGGCCGGGTCGAACAGCGGCGCCGCCCGGACGGGCGTCGTCACCGTCGCGGCGGGTGGCACGACGGCCACGGTCACCGTGGCCCAGGCCGCCTTCGTGACGGTGGACGATCACGGCGACGACATCGCCTCGGCGACCCCTGGCCGTTGGCCAGCCAGACCGTGGTGTCGGGGTCGCTCGAGGTCGGCGACGACTGGGACTTCTTCCAGATCACGGCGCCGTACACCGGGTCCTACAGGTTCGAGTCCGATCCGTCGACGGGCGACGTCTATGGGCTGCTGTACGACGCCACGGGCAAGCGCCTGCGGTACAACAACAACTCCGGTCCCGGCAAGAACTTCCGCATCACCCAGTCGTTGACGGCTGGGGCCGTCTACTACCTGGCGATCAGGAACTACTCCTCGAGCCCGTCGAACACGAACACCGGCGCATACACGATCACCGCCACGCGGGTCCCCACGCCGTCGCTGAGCCTGTCGCGGACCACTTGGGAGCCAGCGGCTTCGGGTGCTTCGACCACTTCCAAGGTGACCACCAACCTGGTGGGTTGGACAGCGGCCAGCAGCGCGGGATGGTTGACCCTGTCGCCTGTTTCGGGTGCCTCTGGCGCCTCGATCGCTCTGGTCGCCGCTCCCAATGTCGGTCCGGCCAGGACCGGCACGGTCACGGTGAGCGCTGGCACGCAGTCGGTTCAGATCACGGTGTCGCAGAAGGCCGCGCCGGCTGCGACCGTGACACTGTCGCGGACCACGTGGTCGGCGTCGGTGTCCGGGGCGTCGACGACCTCGAAGGTGACCACGAACCAGACGCTGTGGTCGGCGTTCAGCGACGCGGCGTGGCTCAGCGTCACACCCGCGTCAGGCGCGTCGGGGGCGTCGATCTCCTTGGTCGCGGAGCAGAACTACGGGCCGGCCAGGTCCGCGGTGGTGACGGTGACCGCCGGCGGCGCGTCCGCCCGGATCGCCGTGTCCCAAGGCTCGGCCCCGGCGGCGGCGATGACGCTGTCGCGGACCTCGTGGGCGCCGGGCGCCGAGGGCGCGTCGGTGTCAGTGACCCCGACCACCAACCAGATCGGTTGGTCGGTCGTCTCGGACGCCGCCTGGCTGTCCGCGGCGCCGGACTCGGGCGTGACGAAGGCGGCGGTGTCGGTGACGGCGACGGCGAACTCGACCCCGTCTTCCCGGGTGGGGCATCTGACGTTCAGCTCGGTCGGCCCGATGCCGGTTGCCACTCGGGTGCTGACTGTCACCCAAGGTGCGGCCACCATTTCGGTCGGTCGGACCACCTGGACGCCGCTCTCGACTGGGGAAACGATCACTCCTGAGGTGTCGACCAACCAGCCGTCCTGGACGGCCTCGGCCAGCGCCGACTGGTTGAGCGTCTCCCCGGCCAGCGGTGTGGACGGGGAAGAGATGGTCTGGGTTGGTCAGGCCAACACTTCCGGTGCGTCCCGCACGGCCACGATCACCATAACGGCCGGGGGTGCGACCCGGGTGGTGAACGTGTCCCAGCCGGCCCGCTCGGTCACGGTGACACTCTCGCGCACCACCTGGTCCGCCCCAGCAGCGGCTGGGTCGGTCGATCTGAAGGTGACATCGACTGAGGCCCAGTGGACCGCGTCCTCCGACAGCCCATGGCTGACCCTGTCCCAGGACACCGGACCCACCGGGAGGATCACTGTGGTCTCGGTCGACGCGAATCCGACCGGGTCTTCCAGGGTCGGGGTGTTGACGATCTCGTCCGGTGGCGCCACCAAGACGCTCAAGGTCACCCAAGCCGCCGGTCCAGCCAAGGTGACGGTCTCGGTGACCTCGTGGACGGCGCCGGCCGGCGGCGGCGCCCTACCGTTGACAGCGGTCTCTGCCACCGGGGCAACCTGGAAGGTCACCGAATCGGCCACCTGGCTGTCGGTTTCCCCGACCGGGTCGATCGCCTCAGGAGCCACCAGGACCCTGACAGCCACCGCGAACACCACCACCGCACGGCGCGAGGCCGTCATCACCGTGACCGCTGGCGGGGTCTCGACCACCATCACAGTGGTCCAAGACACCACCAGGACCCTCACGGCGTCCAAGACCAGCTGGTCGGTGTCCGCGTCGGGTTCTTCGACCACCGCCAGCATCGACACCTACAACGACCAATCCTGGACCGCGACCGCCGACCAGCCCTGGCTAGTGGTCGGTCCGCCATCGTCCCCAACCGACGACACGGTCACGATCGTCGCCCAGCCCAATCCAGGGCCCGCGCGCACCGGAACCATCACCATCCACTCCGGCACACAAACCGCCACCATAACCGTCAGCCAACGCTGAGGCCCCAGACGGTTCCACCGCGCCCCTCCCGCCAGCCAGGCAGGAGGGGCGCGGTGCGTTCTGGGGTGCGATCAGGCTAACGGGGGTATTACTTTTCGTACATCAGATAACTTGCATCATGTACAACGGCGGGGATTGGAGGAGGCATGACTCTGACCCCTGACGGCTTCAGCGTCGCAACCGTCACCAAAGACCGCGCCGTCGCTCTGGTCGCCGCAGCGATAACGCCCAGGGAGATTGGGCATGGGTCACAAAGGCAGCGGCGTCCTCAGCGCGTCGTCTTCAGCGTCAGCGTGCTATCCATCTCGGTCGCCTCCGTCATCTTGCTCGCGCTGATGTCGAACTTGGAAGGGCGTCTGACCGCTTTGCCGCTGGGCGGAGGAATTCGCCGAAGGGCCAACCACTATCGCGCTCTCTGTGCCGCCGCTGCCCGAGCTCGGGCCCGCCGCCCTGCCCCGTCGATTCTCTCGCCGGCCGCGCCATTCCGGCCCAGATCTGGGGCAGTCCGAGATACGGTCACAGATGGACCTAGGGTTACGGCCATGGGAACGACGCCGGAGTACATCGAATACGTCTGCGACCAAGTCCGTGGCCCTTGGGAGCTGCGCTCGAGGAAGATGTTCGGCGAGTACATGGTTTATGTCGACGAGAAGCCGCTGCTGCTCATCTGCGGCAACACCGTGTTTGTGAAGAAGTTGCCGCAGATCGCCGAACTCATGGCCCAGGCCGAGTCGAGCTTCCCCTACGACGGCGCGAAAGAGCATTGGGTGCTCGACGTCGACAGCCGGGAGCACGCCCACCAGGTCGTGGCTGCGCTTGAAGCCGCCACGCCGCCGCCGCAGCCCAAGCGACCCAGGCGGCCCAAAAGGAGCGCCCGGACCAGGCCCGGCGCCGCCGTCGAATGAGGACCTGGCAGATGCGGTTCGGAGACGGCCTGTCGGGCTAGGACGAGGGAGTCGTCTGGGCTGGAGGCGCACCTAAGCCAGGTCGCGGCGGTTGAGGATGAGGGTCGAGACGGCTCCCAGGCCGACCGCTCCGACCGTTCCCGCCAGCAGGGACGCCAGCGTGGTGGCCGGGGTCGAGTCGAGGGTGGCGACGCTGGCGGCCGGGTAGAGCGTCATGCCGAGGAGGAAGGTGAAGACGATGGTGATCCACAGCTTGCTGCGGAAGAAGACGGCGACGCCCAGGAACAGGGCGCAGAACACTCCCATCAGGAGGATCTTCGACAGTAGGCACCAGATCAGCCCGCTCACGGCGACGTCGAAGGCTTGGCCGGTGATCAGCCCGGCGATGACCGACCCGAAGACGTAGGCCAAGATCATCCCGGCGCCGCTGAAGATGCCGATGACGGTTTTCGAGATGACGTAGTCGGCTTTCTGGGGGTGGACGCTGAAGATGTTCTTGACGAAGCCGGAGATGTAGTCGTGGGCGACGAAGATCGCCATCAGCAGCCCGGCGAAGATGAACACCATGTTGATGTTGGCGTAACCGCCGAAGTCGAGGGGGTCGGCGCCGCCCGATCGACCGGTCGACTCGATCAGCTGCCAGACGTTGGTGTGCTCGACACTCGGCGGCGCCGGTCGGCCGCTGGGGTCGGCCGGGGCGCCGCTGGCGTCCAGGCCGGTCGTGGTGAGCAGCAGGGCGGGGATGATGGCGGACACTGTGAGCATGACGTAGAGGATCGGGGTGTGGAACAGGCGGTGGAAGTCGAGCCTGAGCATCGAGGCGACGCGGGGTCTGGCGCCGGAGCTGGCCGGTCTAGGCATGGCGGCTCTCCTGGGTTTGGTGGGACATGATCTGGAGGTAGTACTCCTCCAGTCCGATGGTTTGGTACGAGATCTCGGCCACGCCGACGCCGTGCTGGTGCAGGAAGCCGGACACCGATGAGCTGTCCGTCTCGTCGTAGACGCGGATGACGCCGTCCTGGGGCTCGACTTGGGAGTAACGCGACCGCAGGATGGCCTGGGCCCGGGGGTCGTCGTCGGTCTTGACGGCGACGAAGTCGCGGCATTCGGCGGACAGGGCGCTGGCCGGCGTCTGCCGGATCAAGGCGCCGGCCCGCAGGATGCCGTAGTGGGTGGCGATCTTGGACAGTTCGCCCAGGATGTGGGAGCTGATCAAGACGGTCACGCCCTCGGAACGGTTCAGCTCGATCAGGGTCTCCCGCACGATCCTGATCCCGTCGGCGTCGAGGCCGTTGATGGGCTCGTCCAAGATCAGCAGGCGGGGATGGCCCAGCAGCGCTTGGGCGACGCCTAGGCGTTGCTTCATCCCGAGCGAGCAGTCCTTGTACCTCCGGCCCGCCGCGGACACCAGGCTGACGAGTTTCAAAACCCGCCCGACTTCCTCTTGCGGGCGTCGGAGGTCGAGGTTCAGGGCCTGCATCAGCAGGTTCTGGTAAACGGTGCTGTTGGGGAAACAGCCGGGGTTCTCGATCAGCAGGCCGATCTGTGAGCGGATCACCGGGTCGGTGTGGGGCCGGCCGTACAGGCTGATGGAGCCGCCGCTGGGCACCAGCAACCCGCAGATCAGTTTCTCGGCGGTCGATTTGCCGGAGCCGTTCTCGCCGATGAAGCCGTAGATCGAGCCTTCGGGGACGCGCAGGTCCAGGTGGTCCACGGCGTTGAGGCCGTGAAAAGATTTTGACAATTCGTGTGTTTCTATGGCGTTCACTGGGTGGTCTCTTCTTTCTCCAGCCTGTCGGCGGCTGGTCGTTGGGCCGGTTCACGCAGGGCCATGACCAGGCCGCAGGTGGCGATGAGGGCGGCGAAGCCCATGCCGACGCTGGCCGAGGTGCTGGCCGCGTCCGGGTCGGCCACCAAGCTCATCAGGGCGTATTGGGTCAAGGACATGGACACCAAGGCGTCGCAGAGGGCGACGATCCGCAGCGCCAGCCGGACCGGGCTGCCAGCGCCGCGGGCCGACAGTGTTCCGGTGATGGCCAGTCCGGCCTTGGCGAAGGCCATGACGGCGACGCCGTAGGGGGCCAGACCGGTGTGGTGGGGCGCGTGTCCGGCGAAGAACATGGCGGCGGCGACCGTGAAATAGGCCACCCCGGTGGCGGCCAGCCCGTAGCCGGCCCGCCGGAAGGCCGTGCCCTCGTCCGCCTCCCCCGAGCCGGCGCTGGCCAGCAGCCGCCGCAGCAGGTAGGCGCGGATCAGGGCCAGGGCCAGGTAGTAAGCCGCGTCGGCGGCGTACCAGGCGGTGCCCGCGCACAGGCCGGTGGCCAGCAGCCCCGCCCCGACGACGGCGTCGAAGCCGGCCGCGCCGGCTGTCGCCGTCTGGGTTCGGGCGGGCTGGCTGGCCCACCGGCGACTGTACAGATCAGTCGGCCTCATGGCTTCACAGGACGACGATCAGGACGACGATGACGACGACCACGACGACGGCGATGATGCCGGCGATCAGACCTTTCTTCATGCGATTCCACCTCCCTTCGCAGTGGTGGGGGCGGGATGGTTGAGGTGGTGGACGATGGCGTAGGCGGTCAATCCGCCGACGACGATGGCGACGGCGACCCAGGTTCGCGCGGCTTTCATGGCGGTTCTCTCTTTCGGTTCGTGGGTTGGGCGGCCCGGGCGGCGGCCAGTCAGGGACGGTCGGCGATTCCGGCCAGGGCGGCGGCCTGATGGCAGATCGCGTACAGCTGGTCGTATTGGCGTTCGATCTCTTCGTTGGCGGTGGCGGTCTGCGCGGCCTTGATCTGGTTGAAGGCGAAGTACGGCAGGACCCAGCCGATCAGGCCGATCAAGCCGAGGACGATGAACAGCGGCCAGAGCGCGGAGAGGTAGCAGAAAACCGATCCGGCCAGCGCCGCCGTGCCGCAGATGCCCACCGTCAGCGCCGTGATGGACGCTTTGGAGGTCTTCGAGCGGGACAGGTGGTCGATCGTCTCGAGCGTGGTCTCGAGCTGGCGTTGCAGCTTGGACAGGGCTGGCTTGTTCAGGATGGCCCGGTCGCGCTTCAGTCGCAAGCTGACGTTGCCGTTGGGCCAGGTCGGCCGGTCGACCGCCTCACAGGCCCAGCCGAGGCTACGGTAGACGTCGCGCAGCAGCGATTCCTGATTCGCCCGGGCCGGGACGATGGCGTATTCGTAGGCGATGAAACGGTCGTCCACCGGTGGAGTGCGGTCAGTCATCTTAGGTCTCCTTGCCAGTCGGTTGCCGTGCTGTCGTTCTAAGCCTGCTGGCCAGCGCTGGGCCCCGAATCGTCTGATAGGAGTCACTTGGCGTACCACGACCGCAGTACGGGCTGGGCCGCCGGCGCTGGCAGGCTGGTTCCCGTGAGTGATTCGCCGAGCCTGGCCGTGCCCCTGCTGGTGCGCCATCCCCGGGCGGTCGAGATCGCCACCGTCGCGGTCGCGGCCGTGAGCGGGGCGACCGGGGCGGTCAACTATCTGACCCTCGGTCAGCCCTGGGGCGTGGCCGCCGTCGGGCTGGCGCTGGCGGGCGTCGGGTTGATCGGTCGCTGGCAGTGGCTGGGTCTGGCGCTGGTAGGCCTGGCCCCGCTGATCGGAGCGTGGCTCGGCTCGGACCCGCTGGTGCTGTGGTCGATGTCGGTCTTCGCCGCCCTGGTCAGCGCCTTGCGCGGGTGGTCGGCCCTGCCGGTCGGCGCTCTGATCGGCCTGTGCGCCTACGGCTCCGTCGTCCTGCACGATCAGCGAGGCTGGTTCGAGCCGTTGGCTTTGCTGGCCCTGGTCGTGGCGCTGGCGTTCTCCGCCGTCGGCGCCTCGCTGCGGGCGAATCAGCGCTACTGGGCGGAGGTCGCCAGCCGCGCCGACCAGGCGCTCGCCACCCGGTGGGCTGAGGCGGAACGACGGGTCGCCGAAGAGCGTCTACGCATCGCCCACGACTTGCACGACACCCTCGGCCACGAGATCGCCCTGGTCTCGATGAGCGTCGGGGCGGCCCAGGTGCGGGTCGAGACCGACCCAGCAGCGGCCCAAGACGACCTCGCCCAAGCCCGGCGGCGTCTGCAGAAGGCGCTCGAGGAGACGCAGCGCGTGCTCGCCGTGCTGCGTGGCAGCGGCGAGAATCGGCCGGCCGCCGGTTACGACCAGATCCTGCGGCTGGCGGCCGGGTTCCGGGAAGCCGGGATGGACGTCGAGGCCGCCGTCGCCGACCAGCCCGCTGGACTCGACCACGAGACCGGGGCCGCCGCCTACCGGATCGTCCAAGAGGGGCTCACGAACGCCCGCAAACACGGCGCCGGGGCCGTCCGCCTCCAGGTCGCCGTGACCGGCGGCGACATCGCCATCGAGCTGGTGAACCGGCGCCGCCCCCAGCTCGCCGAGCCGGACCGCGCCGGCGGGTTCGGCCTGGTCGGGATGCGCGAGCGGGCGGCCTCGGCCGGCGGGCGCGTCGACGTCGATTCCGACGACGCCCTGTTCGCGCTGCGTGCGACCCTGCCGGTCCGAGGCGGGGGCTCATGATCGACGTGATGCTGGTCGACGACCAAGAGATGATCCGTGTCGGCCTGAGGACCATCATCGACGCCCATCCCGGCCTCAGGGTGACGGGCCAGGCGGCCGACGGCCTGGCCGCCGTCCGAGCCATCGACCAGGCGCCTCCCGACGTCGTCTTGATGGATCTGCGGATGCCCGGCGTCGACGGCGTCGAGGCGACGCGGCGCATCCGCCGCCGGCATCCACCGGCCCAGGTCCGGATCGTGGTGCTCACCACCTTCGACCAGGACGAGAACGTGCTGGCCGCCATCAAGGCCGGGGCGAACGGATTCCTCTCCAAAGGCGTCGGCCCAGCTGAACTGACCCAGGCCATCGTCGAGGTTTACGACGGCGGCGGCGCGCTGTCCGCCAAGGCCGCCGGCGCCGTCATCGGCCATGTCGCCGACGACAACTCGCTGCCGGTCGACCCCGAGGCCGAACGTCTGCTCGGCTTCCTGACCGACCGCGAACGCGACATCCTGCGCGCCGCCATGACCGGCCTCGACAACCAGCAGATCGCCGGCGATCTGTTCATCTCCCCCCTGACCGTGAAAACCCACATCAACCGGGCCATGGCCAAACTCGGCGTCTCCGACCGGGCCGGCCTCATCGCCCTGGCCTACCGGGCCGGCGTCAGAGTCTGAAACTGGTGGGAGGTTCAAGTGCGCCGGGTCGGCGATCCTTGATCCCTGGAGCCGTCCCCTGGCTCGGCGAATGGCCCGCTCCTGGATCCACAAATCACCCCCTGAACATTCCCTATACCACCCTTTGTCGGTGATCCAGGGTCATGTCGAATCAGTACTGGCCCCGTCTGCTGGCCGCCATGTGTCCACTAGCGCGTTCTTGGCCACCATCGCCGCCGACACTGGCGCCCGCGACGCTGTGCCGATCAAGGCGGACACGGCCAGTGGCTCGGATAGGCTCGACGCTATGGATCTCGACGGTTACCTCGCCGCTCAGTTCGCTCATCCGACCGGGCTGGGCGGGCGTCTGGTCGGGCGCGTGATGAACCGTCAGAACCGTCCCTTGTACGAGGCGACCGCCCGGTTGCTCGACCTGTCCGACCAGGACAGCGTGCTCGACCTCGGCTGCGGCAACGGGTTCGTGCTCGGTTTGTTGGCCGGTCGCAGCCGGGCCTCCCTGACCGGGATAGACCTGTCGCCGTCGATGGTGGCGGCGGCCAGCGCCCGCAACGCCCGCTTCGTCCGGGCGGGACGGATGGCGGTCCGGCGCGAGGACGCGGCCTGTTTGTCGTCGCCCGACGGCGCGTTCACGAAGGCCTACAGCGTCAACACCGTGTATTTCTGGGAGGACGTGGCCCGGACGATGGCCGAGATCAGGCGGGTGCTCCAGCCCGGCGGCCTGTTCGTGAACGTGTTGTACACGAACGAGACCCTGGCCCGGTTGTCGCACACCAAGACCGGTTATCAGCGTCATGCGCCGGGCGAGTTGGTCGCCGCGGCTGGGCGGGCCGGGTTCGAGGCTGAGACGACGCCGCTGCTGGGCGGTTCCGCCTACGCGGTCGTGAGCCGGGCGCCAGTCATTGGTTGAGCCGGTCCGCTGGCGTCTGGCGGTCGCGTCGAGCGGGCTGGTCCGCCGAGTGGATGAGCGGGGTTCATCGGCGGTCGATCCGCGGCCGGCCAGGGGATGGGGTGTCGCTTTCTTCCCTGATCGTCGGCTGGGCTGGTCAGGCCCGCCGGACGGGGGCTCGACCGTTAGGCTGGGGCGATGCTGAGTCGCCGCGACCTCCTCGATCTGCGCTTGCGTTCGTTGTTGGTGACGGGGGGTCCAGTCGGCGGTCCGGCGCAGGTGGCCGGTCGTTTCTTGGCCATGCAGGCTCAGGATTTTCCCGCTTCGCTGTGGGCGGTGGGCTCTCGTTCCGGGGTCAGCTTGGCTGAGGTGGAGCGGGCTTACTGTGAGCGGCGGATCGTGCGGTCGTGGCCGCTGCGGGGCACGATCCACGTCACGCCGGCCGAGGACGTCGGCTGGTTGCGGCGGCTCACCGCGGCCAAAGTGCTGGGGGCGGCGGCGGAGCGGCGTCGCGCCCGGCTGGGCCTGACCGTGTCCGACCTGGAACGAGTGCGTGAGAGCGTCGTCGAGCTGATGAGCGGTGGCGTGGCCCTCAGCCGGGACGCCCTACTGGAACGAGTGGCGGCTGGTGGCGTCCGGCTCGCAGACCAGTGGCGGTACCACTTGATCTGGTTCCTGGCCCAGACCGGGACCTTGTTGTTCGGGCCGATCACAGACGGCCAACCGGCCCTGGTCCTGGCCGACGAGTGGGTCGAGCGCCCCCGCGACTTGGGCCGTGAGGAGGGGCTGGCCGAGTTGGCGGCCCGTTACGTCGCCTCGCACGGCCCGGCCACAGCGGACGACCTGGTCTGGTGGTCGGGTTTGGGGAAGAGGGAGGTGGCCCAAGCCTTGGCCCTGGCGGGGGAGCGGGTGGAGCGGCTTGAAGCCGACGACGGGACGACGTACTGGATTTCCCCCACTCTGCCCGCAGGCCGGGCCCAGCCCAGCTTGGCCCTGCTGCCCGCCTTCGACGAGCACTTGCTCGGCTACCGCGACCGGACCCTGAGTTTAGACCCGGCCCACGCCCCGGCGGTCTGCCCGGGCGGCAATGGCATCTTCAGGCCGACGGTGGTGGCGGACGGGGTTTGCTTAGGGACTTGGAGCGCCCCGGCCCGGGGCGCGCTGAGCAAATTGCCGTCCGACCGGCCAGTGCCGTTGACGGTGACCTGGTTCGACCAAGAGTCGGCCCGGCGGGCCGATCCGGCGCTCTTGGCCGCGGCGGCCGATCACTACGCCCGCTACCTCGGGCGGGAGCGGGCCACCGTGGCCGTAGCCCCGGGCGGTCTCAAAGGTCAGATTTGACGGTCAGGCGGGGGTCGAGACGCATGGGGCCGAGCAACTCCATAGCGACTCGGTGGTCCACCTGGGCTCCGTAAATTTCAGGCGATAGGTCGCAGAGAGCGGCGTACAAGTTCACGAAGTGGCGCTCGGGATCCACCCAACCGGAGGGGACGACGATCCCTGGATGGGAGCGGATCTGGTGAGGGGCGAGGCTGGAACAGGCCAACTCGGCTGCGGTCCGAAGCAACTCATCTAAGTAAGTGATGTTAGCCTCCAACAGGCCGGGCCCACCGACGACGCCGTGGCCGGGAACGATCGTGACTGGTCGCAACGACCTCAGCCGCTCGAGGGTGGCTCGGGCGGCCAATGGCGATCCGGAGAGGAAGAACGGGGTGACCTGAGACATGACCAGGTCTCCGCTGTAAAGGGTCCGCGTCGCTTCGTGCCAGACGACGAGGTCGCCTCGGGTGTGGCCGGGTCCCAAGTGCAAGACGCTCACGGTGGTGTCGCCCAGATCGACCTCGATCTGGTCGGCGACCATGACGTCTGGCGTTCGGATGGCGATGTCGCCCCATTCCACTTGCGGCGTGTCGAACGCCAGAGCCAGCCCGATGCGGGTGATTTCCGCGGCGGCGACCGGGTGGGCCACCACGATGGCGGAAGGAGGCAACAGGGCATTGCCGTAGACATGGTCGGCGTGCGAGTGGGTGTTCACTACGATGAGGCCAGTCTCCAACCTGATGATAGGTTGTGTCCTGACTAAGAAGTCTCGTTCCAGAGCCGCCGTGGCTAGGCTGTCCACCACCAGCGCGCGGCGCCGTCCTGGGATGAGTCCCGCGTTGTTGAGGAACCAGCCGCCTGGAGGCTGGGTGAAGGCCCAGCAGCCGGGGGCGCACTGGGTCAAAGCGGCCGCTTCCATGGTCTACTCCGCCAAGGCGTCCAGGCGATCTAGGACATCCTGGATCTGATCGGACGGTGTTGGATGACCCGGCCGGTTCGGTGTTCGCGGTCGGACGATGTCGAACCCAAAACCGTTTCGGTCCTCGAATCGGGTCAGCCATAGATAGTCGGAGAGCGCGCGGGAGGGACGCTCCCAAGATTTGAAGAGGAATTCTCGTTCGTCTTTGGCCAGGCAGGCGATGAACCGCTGACCGCGCAGGACGACTGGGAAATCGGGCGTGGAGCAAATTTGGCGGACCGGTGATTGGCGCGCGGTCCCGGGAGCGTCCCCAGACCAGCCCTCAACTGCCCGGTCCAGGATTTTGGCCAATCTGGTGGCGATCTCGGAGCAGCCCTTCCTGCCCTCGAGCCGGGTGGTCGCCAGGGTGGGCCGGCTCCCCGCCAGACAGGCCGCCACATCCTGTAGTTCCCGCTTCGAGTTCGTGTCGGTGTTCTCCACCAAATCCCAGAAGCGGGCGTCTGGTGGGTCGTCGTCGGCGTCGAGGCGATGGTCGAGAGCCAACATGGCTCCGCCTCGAACATCTGTGACGGTCCATCGGCCGGTCATCGCGCGCAGGGGCGGCAGCGGTGTCGCTTGTTGAAATGAGATCGTCCAGCGGCGTCGGTCGATGACCCGTTGAGAAACCCAACGCTCAGCCGATGTCCCGACTAACGCGGTCATGGTGAGCCTTTCGCGCACACGGCCGTCGGAGTCCTCCGATCGCCCTTCGCGGCGCACCGCTAGGTTCGGGTGGAAGAGCAGCGGCCAATCTTCCACCTGTTCCAAAACGGTGAAGACCTGCCCGGTCGACGCGGCGATCATGGCCGAGGAACTGGTCTGCGCGCTAGGCATCGACGGCGAAGGCCTCGATGATCTGGCGGATCGTATAGGCGGAGTCAGCGTCGGGACCCGCCTTCAGACCGAAGCCGTCTTCGAGATCTACCAACGCCCCCAATCGGGCCAGGCTGTCGTAGCCGAGGTCGTCGAGGTCGACGTCGAGCAATTCGTCAGCGCTGCGCGCCGTGTTGAGCGGACCTCCCATCTTGATCAGGGCGGCCAGCACAGCTGAGGCTGGCACCGGAGATGTTGAGATTGTGGTCATGTCGGCCTTCTCCTTGGTTGGTTGGTGGTTGCCACGAGAGCGGAGGCGAGTCCATGGCTGTCCCGGGCCAGGACGAGGACAGTGCGAAGTCGTCGTCCGCGAGTGGTGCGCCGGACGATGGCCAGGTCGGTTCGCGACGACAGGTCGGTGTCAGAGTAGGTTCCAGGGATGACGCCGGTCCGGGCGCTGAGGAGACCGAGCAATAGATCCGTCGTTCCGCCACCAGACAGCATCCTGCCGAAGCGAGCTTTGGGGCAGGCCACCGGAGGGTGGCCGGATCGACCGAACAGGCTGCTCAAAGCGTCCGTCTCGGCGTCATCGGCGATCGGGTTGGCTTGCCCGTCAGCCATGATCAGATCGATCTCGCAAGCCGGAGTCCTGGCCGCCTCCAAAGCGGAGCGGATGATGTCGGACAGCGAGTCGTCGTTCGACCCGAAAGGCGAGAAACCGGAGGCGTGTCCTTTGATGGAACCCAATGGTTCCACGCCGCGGGCCGCCGCGCCTTCGGCTGATTCGAGGACGAGGATGGTTCCACCGTCCGCCGGAATGAAACCGGCGGCGTCGGTCGTGAACGGGAGATAGGCCCGGTCGGGGTTCTCCCGGCGGGTGACCAAACCGCTTTGGACCAAGGCCTGCCAGCTCCAAGGGTCTCGACAAGCGTCCATGCCGCCGCAGATGGCTCTGCCCAAGCCCGCCTGGATCGCAGAGACGGCGGCCGCCAATCCGTCCAGGCCGGCTGGCGACTCTCCCACGAAGGTCAGGCCGTCGCCCTTGACGCCGTGGCGGATGGAGGCCTGGCCGTTGTGCGCGGCGTAGAACCAAGCGAATGATTCATAGACGCTGACCGCGCGAGCACCTTTGCGCCAGAGATTGCCGAACTCCGCCAAAGTGAACTCAAAACCGCCGGCGGCTGAGGCGATGAATACTCCTGTTTCGAAAGGCTGGGCGCAGCGACTGTCGATGCCGGCTTGGGCCAGAGCCAAGGAAGTGGCGCAGAGGGCGTACTGAGTGGCGATATCGGTCTGCAGGGCCAGGCGAGCTTCGATCCAACGGGCGGGCTCGAAGCGGGGGACTCTGGCCTCCAAGCCGGCGTCCCAGACCCGGTCCCCCGGGGCGGCCCTTCGGGGAGTGAAGAGGGAGCGGTCGAACTCGGTCAGGGCCGACCACAGAGCCGACGCCCCGATTCCGGCCGGCGACAGCGTGCCCGCCCCAGTGATGACCACTTCTCCCATCGCGATCACGCCTCCGCCAGCACCATGGCCGACTGGAAGCCGCCGAAGCCGCTGGCCGTGGACAGGACTCGGCTCAGATGGGTCGACCGAGCTAGCTGAGGCACGTAGTCCAAATCGCAGAACTGATCCGGGTGGTCCAGATTGGCGGTTGGCGGCACGACGCCACGTCGTATCGCCAGCGCGGAGGCGGCGATCTCGATCGCGCCGATCGCGCCGAGGGAGTGCCCGATCGTCGATTTGATGGAACTGATCGGAACGGTGTAGGCGTGTCGGCCGAGGGCTCGTTTGATGGCTGAGGTCTCGTGCCGGTCGTTCTTGACGGTGCCAGACCCGTGGGCGTTCACGTATGACACCTCGGAGGCGGCCACGTCGGCTTCCTCAAGGGCCGCTGTGATGGCAGCCGACAATTCCGCGCCGTCCTCACGCAACCCGGTCATGTGGAAGGCGTTCATCCGGGTGGCGGCTCCCTGGACCAGGCAATAGGCCGGCGCGCCCCGCTGCTTGGCCCGCTCGGCGGATTCGAGCACCACCATGGCTGATCCCTCCGCCAAGACGAAACCACGTCGGTCCCGGTCGAAGGGACGCGAGGCGGCGGACGGTTCGGCGTTGGCCGGAGTGGTGGCGTGGATGGCGTCGAAAGAGGCCGCCACGATGGGCGTGACCGGAGCGTCGGCTCCGCCGGCGATCACGACGTCGGCTTGGCCGCTCCGGACCAGCCGGGCTCCGGTCGCAATCGCGTCCAGACCGGAGGTGCAGCCGTCGGAAACCAGGCGGACGACGCCGCGGGCGCCGACCGCGTTAGCCACTTCGGCGGCGATGCCCACCGGCGCCACGTATTCCCACATGTCTCTGTTGAAGGCGCAGTCAGCGATGTCAGGGCGGCGGCCATCGTCGGTGGCCAAGCGGAATTCCCGCTCCAGCGATGAAGCGCAGCCGACGGCGCTGCCCAAAACAACGCCGACACGGCGGCGGGGGATTCCTGTCGGCAGAGCGGCGTCGGCCATGGCCTCGCGGGCCGCGGTCAAGGCGAGGACGGCGGCCCGATCCAGCCTCCTGAGGTCGGCCAGGCTCAGTCCCAGCGAGGCTAGGTCGAGGTCACATTCGCCAGCCACCTGGGAGCGGAATCCGGTCGGGTCGAACAAGGTGATTGTGCGTACGACGCTGCGTCCGGAGATTATCGTCTCCCAGAACCCCTCGCGGCCCGGGCGGCCAGGCGCCACCACGCCCAGTCCGGTTATAGCGACGTCCAGGGGCTGCCTCACGACCTGGCTGGTCGCGTTCATCAGGCTCTCGCACGGAAGGCCCAGCGCATGGCGTCGCTGATCGTCTGAAAGTCGTCCAAGGTGATCTCCACCAAGCCGAAGCGCAACTGGTGGCCCCAGTTACGGGGACGAGTCAGATCGAGAGCGGATTTCAAGGTCGCGATGCCGACCGGAGCGGCCTCCTCCTGCCAGGTCACGTCACGCCGGAAGGGGATGAAGCCTGGGAACATCTCCACTTGGTAGATGTCTTCTCCAGTGACGCGGCCGACCGCTGTGAACTGGCGGACGAGCACGTCACCGTCCATGGACTGCTTCGGGCTGTAATAAACGAACCCATCTCCTGTTCGCATGCGAGCCAGTGGAGCCCGCTTGCCGTGGCAGACTTGGACCACGCTCTCACGTAGAGCGATCTGGACGTGGTCGGCTGAGACGACGCCAAGCCAACTTCTCATGGTTCTCCTTCCGGTGGCAGCTTCGAACGCAATGCGCTGGCCAGCCAGGCCGCGCCGAGGTTTAGGTGTCTGTCGAGGGAGTTCAAGAACATATGCCCTTCGCTTGGGACCACGATGGTCCGGTGGTGGTCCGACTGGGCGTCGGCCGCCAACAGGTCGGCGGCCGGGAAAATGTCGTCGAATTGGCCGACCAAGCTGAGGGTCGGAACCTTGAGGTTGGACCACTGCCGCGACAGGTCGAATTCCGAGAGGCGATCGTCCAGGGCATCGCTCTCGACGTCGAAAACGGTGGCGAACTCCAGGCTTAGACGGCGAGGCAGGCGTACGGTCGGCGGCACGGCTGCGCCGCCCGAATAGTTGAGAACCGCCGCCGGGTCGCCCGCTCCGCGCAGGCCCAAGCCGAGGGCGATGGTTCCGCCGAAGCTGATTCCGGCGTATCCGAAGGCCCACCGGTGGAGTCTGGGATCAGACTTCCACACCGGCGCCTGCTCTTCGAGTCTGGAGAGCAGGTCCGCTGGGCGAGGTCGGTCGGCTAGGCCCAACCCCGATCCAGGAAAATCGGGGATGAGAACGGCCACGCCGTGTTGGACGATTCGTTCGGCCACGGTGACGGCTTCGACCTCCGATGAGGAGTCGAGCCCGTTGAACAGCACAGTCCAGGGCCAGGGTGGTCGGCTGGCCGGATGGAGGAGGATGTGTCCCCAGCCCGCAGAGTCGGGCGGGACCACCTCCACCGGAGCGGGCCGCTCCAAGCTACGAAGGGACTCCTCCCAGAGTTGCCTAATGTGGTATCTGTCTTGTCGTTTCGCGGCTAGGTCGGAAAAGAACAGGAACTGTCCCCAGTGGTTGGCGGCGGCGGCTCTACGCAATATTCGTCGCTGGATGGCCGGTGGCGAGCCATCGTCGATCCCGGCCAATAGTTCTTCTGCCAGGTCCCGCCAGGCCGTCCGCCAGCCGTCCCAGAACTTCTCGGTGGTCGGGGCGAGGTCTTTCAGGCGGCAGCCGATCTGGAAGAGGTCGCCGGGGTCGACTCGGCAGGCTGACGTGGTCTCCGCGAACAGGATCCGCGAGATGAAGTTGGGGACGGCGGCGGTCAGCCTGGACCAACCGTCGATCGGCCGGTCCGGGAACTGGGCACGCGTCACGGTCGCTTCTCCTGGAGACGACGAAGTTCGCGCATCGTGTTGGCGGAGAGGGTGTCCGCGAACGCCACCCGCCGCCCCACGGCGAGGTCCGACTGAAAGGTCACTGTATGGGTGACGCTGACCCGGACGTCAGCGCTGTCGACGGGGGTCAAGCGCCATTCCACGGTGATCCCGGCGGCGCCGACGGGGGGTGGTTCGAGAGTGGCCAGCACGGTCCCGGCCGGTCGATCGATTCGGCGGTGTGAGGTCCACGACGTCTGGCGCCCGGCGATGGCGGCGCGGTACCAGACGGTTTGGTTGGTTCTATCCTCGGCCAGCACGCGCGCGGTCGCCCCGGCGATGTCGGAGACCAGGTGGGCCGGGTCGAGGATGGCGGCGAACAGCTGATCCAGGGAGCGCTCCGTCACCGTCGTCTCATGGCGGAGGGCACAGACGTGGCTCCGGCAGTCGAAGGGAACCAAGGTGGCCAGAGGATCGTCGCGCAGCCAAGCGGACAGGGCCGCCCGCTGGGGTTTGCCGTTGACGGAGACCGGGATGGCCGGGATGGAGGCCAGATAATCCGGTCTGGCCTCCGGACTCGTCCGTTCTTGGAGCAGGTCGGCGATCCGCTGGATGGCCAAGCCGTCGTCGGTCAAATCGGTGGCGACCACCAACACCGACCCCCGAGATCGCTCGGGAGCTTGGACGAGGCAGGTCTGGTAGCCGTTCTGGTCGAGCAGTGACTCGACTCCTTCGGCTTGGCACTTGTGTCCGTTGGCCGTCAGCACGGAAGACGATTCTCGTCCCACCAACCAGTAACGTCCATTTTGTAAGTAAACAATGTCACCGGTTCTAAAAACCTCTGATTCGGGCCGGGCGGAGTGGGTCGGATCTTCTTCGAAGCAGTAGCCGTTCATCAGGCCGATCGCCGGGTCGAGCGTCAGTTCCCCGGCCCCGCCCTCGACCACGGGAGCGGCGATCCGGACGCTGTCGTCGGGTGTTCCCAGCAAGTAGGCTCCGGAAGGCGCTGGGAGGGTGCCGTGCAGCGGATCGCTCTCATTCCAGAGGAAGGGTCCGAAGGTCTCGCTCAAGCCGTATCCCTCGATGATGCGGCCAGAGACTCGCTGACGGAGCGCCGCCAAAGCCGGCAGAGGCGCCGGTCCACCGCCCAGAGCCAAGGTTTCGATCGAACTCAGCCGAGGTGGGCCAGCGCTGGCGAACTCGCCCACGGCGGCCGGCCGGAGCATGAGGTGCGTCACAGAGTGGTGGTGCACCAGGTCCGGCCAGGTGGATGGGTTCCGTCCCGGAGGGATGACGAGAGTCCCACCGGCCAGAAGGGTTCCGAAACCGAAAATGATGCCAGTGGTATTAGAAAGTAAACCTGTTTGAAGTGTCACCATGCCGTCCCGGAAACCGAGATGGCTCCCGACTGATCTGATTTTGAGCCACACCAACGATTCGCTCAGGCTGACCATCTTCGGGGGTCCAGACGTCCCACTGGTGAAGAGGAGCAGCAGGCGGTCGAGGGGTTCTGTGGTCCGGTCCGCTGAAGGTCTGGTTTCGTCTCCGGTCCGCCAGACCAATCCACCGTCGCTGACGCGCCGGCGCAGGCTGAGATAGGCGGTCGCCCGCGTCCGTTCCAGCACGGCCGCGAATTCAGCTTCTGTGCAATCGCTCAGGTCGTACGGTAGGACAGCTTCGAGTCCGAGAGCGCTGGCCGCCGCCAGCGCCGCCAGCCCGAGACCGCCGTGTCCGACGTCGAGCACGACCCGGGCGCCGGGCGGCGATCCGGACAGAGTCGACAGCGCCTGCTCATACAGCTGCCTCAAGAGCGCGTGGTCGAAGACCTGGCCGCCTTCGACCACGCGCGCGGTCAGTGGAAGACGGTCCAGGACGCCGGCGAGCTTTGGTGCGGTCACGGGAGTGGAGTTTCCTTCCAGGCAGGTGGCGGGAGATTGGCTGCGGGTGGCTGGCCTCAGGACAGGCGTTCCGGGAATAAATCTTGCTGTATGTCACCCAGCCAGTGCTCCCGAGGGAAGTCCGTGGCGTCCGCCGTCGCTCCGTTCAACGACCAGTTCGGTTCTGTCGAGTTGCCTCGGTTCTGCCAATACTGAGAGTTGACGAATTCCAGACAGACGTTGGTGTTCCATTCCAACCCGAGGGGAGTCAGCCGGGCTGAGGCGTCGGTGATCTCCACCAGGCCTTTGCGGACCAACCGGGCGACCTCATCGGCGAAGTCGACTAAGAAATCCGTGCCAAAACGTCCCTTATATTCGGCGAAGTCGATGCCGAAGTACTCGAAAGCGAAGATGGTGTAACGTTCCCGGTCGACGCGGGCGCTGATATGGTCGGACACCGAGGAGATCATGAAATCGCCTTCTTTGACGGTGCTGATGTACCGCTCCACGTCAGTGGCCGTCCCCAGACGGTAATTGTCGAGGTAGCTGTATGAGCCGGGTCCGAAGGCTAGAGTCTCGACGTAGGCGCGCCAATTCCAGTAGTTATATTGGTTTTCGTGCCCAGGGCGGCAGAAGTGATCCGCCATGTAGCAGACGTATCCCATCGACTCCGCCAGCTGGCGGGCCTTGCGATGCATGGCGCGGGCGGGTGGACTGTCCGGGTCTAGCGGAGGGACGACTCGGCCCTGGTTGATGAGACGCTCTTGGAGGGTGCCTTTGTGGACGCGGTAGGTGTAAATGGTGAAATGCGCCACGCCCAGTTCACCCAATTCCGCCAGGTCCTTCTCCCATTGCTCCATGGTGTGACCGGGGACGTTGTAGATCAGGTCAGCCTGGACATTGGAGAAACCGCGCTGGTGGAAGGCTTCGATGACGGCGCGGCTCTCCGCGCCGCTGTGCGGAGAACCGATGACGTCGAGCACCTCGGGCTGGAAGGATTGGACGCCTAAACTGAGGCGGTTGATCGGCGATGAGACGATGTAATCGATCTTGGCGTCGTCGAAGTCGTGGGGGTTGCCTTCGAGGGTGATCTCGGCGTCTGGCCCGAGCTTGAACGATGTCGTGACCGCGTCGATGATCCGTTTGATGTTCGCGGTCTGCAACAGGCTGGGAGTGCCGCCGCCGATGAAGACGCATCTCAACACGGCGTCGCGGAACTTCGGGTAGTTCGCCCAGCGCTTGATGTCGGTGACGAGGGCGGCCACGTAACGGTCTTCGATATGACGGGGGTCGTTGTCGCTCAGCAGAGTTATGAAGTAGGGGCATGACTTGCATCTGATGCGACAGAATGGCACGCCGATGTAGATGTCGAACTCACCGCATGATGAATCTGTGTTCAGGTGGGATTCCACCCAATCTCTACCGACATCAACCCGGTGCAGCAGGGATGGGTACAAGAGAAAAGGAAGCGGACATTTCCGGGGGTAGGGAAATCCACTGTCCGGTTGATTGATTGATGTCATAATTCATTCCTCTGGCCTGGTCTGATTAGAGCTGAATTGAAGGATTGTTCCCGCTTGAGCGGGGATTGGCGCAGTTCAACGTTTGACAGGTGGACGCCTGGGCCGACCGGCGTGTGACGGTCTGGCTGATCGCCACACGCCGGCTCTCCCGGCCGTGCCTATCTGATACGCCGCTGACTCACACGGGTCACGAATGATTGTTTTGTTGGGGCGCCGGTCCGCCGGTTGGCTCGACCCGGGCCGTGTCCGGCGGGGTCGAGCCAACCAGCCCGGTCAAACCGTCGCCAATCCGCCGCAGACGTTGAAAGCCTGCGCCGTCACGGCGCTCGCGCCTGAGGAGACCAGATATCTGACCATCTCCGCCACCTCGCCCGGTTCGACGTAACGCCCGATGGGTATCCTCTCCTCGACCCGGCGTTTGGTCTCGGCCGGGTCGGTGCCCCAAAGGCCGGCGTACAGCTCTCTGACCTCTCGGGCCATCCTGGACTCCACGAAGCCGGGACAGACCGCGTTGACGGTGATCCCGCTGCCGTTCCGCGCCAGCTCGAGACCGAGCGATCTGGTGAAGCCGAGGACTCCGTGCTTGGACGCGGAATAGGCGGCTCCGTTGAGAACTCCTTGTTTTCCGGCGGTGGAGGCGATGTTGACGATTCGTCCGTCGGGAACGATCATGCCTCGGGCCAGGAACTCGTGGGTGACGTAGAAGACACCGTTGAGGTTGGTCGCGATCACGTTGTCCCAGACCCGTGGCTCTAGCTGGGCGGTGACACCGCCTCCGGGCACGCCGGCGCAGTTCACTAGGACCTCGAACCATGGGCTGACGGAGGCCGCTTGTGCCACCGCTTGACTGACTGAGCTGACGCTCTTGACATCGCAGGAACAGGTTCGCAAGGCGGGCGCGCCGGCTTTCCCGTCGAGATCTGACCGCAGAAGGTCCAGTCCCTCGTCTCCGCGAGCCACTGCGAAGACGTTCATTCCCTCTTCGATCAGGACTCGCGCGATGGCGGCGCCGATGTCACCGGTGGCGCCGGTGAGAAAGGCCCAACGATCCGACATGAGGCGCTCCGCCCACTCGGTTCAGTTGGATTGGGGCAGCGCGCGGGCCTGCTCGACCAATTCGGTCAGCGTGTCCGGGAAATCAGCGCTGATCTGGGGGCCGATCTCGGGGCCGACCTGGTCGGCCGGAGGGCCTGTGATCTCAAGTTCTTTAGTGAGGCGGACTCCGTCGCCTTGGTCCTCGATGATGTGGCGGAAGACCAAATTGAGCCCTTCCATGTCGGTCGAGTCGGCGTACCGATGAGGCGGGTCGCACTCGACGATCTCCGATGTCATGGTTTCTTGGCCAGGTGGGGTGACGGACACCGTCGTGCCTTTGGCGAACTCCCCGTTCAAGGCGTACGTGCCGCCGGAGGACGGGCTCACGCCGCTCAGCATGTTCTTCAGCGCCTGCCAGACACGATCAGCGTCGAGTCCAGCGGCGTCGATCGATGATTTGGTCGTCCACATAGACGTTTCTCCTAGTCTTTGAGAAATAGGTGGTGTGGCGGTGGCTTGAACCCTCGTCGCGAACGGCCAACCCTCCTCTGGGGTGTTCGCCGGTCTCACTTCGGGTTATCGAGCCCGCACGGTCAGTCTGTCGGCCGAAGACGTCGAATCCTGTCCTACTTTGCTGACAAAATGGAAGAATGCGGTTCGAACGCCTCTTGGTATTGCTCTGGCTATTGATGTCAGGCCGAGACCTGTCCGCTGGCGGGCTGTCCAGTGAACTTGGTGTCAGCCCCCGGACGGTCAAACGTGATGTCGACTGCTTGTCGGCCGCCGGCATCCCGGTCTACTGGGAGCGGGGGCGATCAGGCGGGCCGCGATTATTGCCGGGGTTTCGCGGCATCTTGCCGTATCTGACCGAGGGTGAGGTCCAAGCCTTGCTGGTCAGCTGTGTCGGCGTGACCAAGAGCCTGTTCGGGTTGCATCAAGACCGGGAATCGGCCGTGCGCAAACTAGAAGCGTCGCTGAGCGCGCTCCGTCAGGATCCGAACACGGTCTTAGCCCGCTACCTGTTGATCGACCCGATGGGTTGGATCCCCACGGCTGCTCCGACAACCATATGGGACTTGCAGCGGATCATCATCGGAGCCAACCGTTGCGCGGTGCGTTACTACAGTCGGTCGGGTTCGCGGGTGGTCAACCACACGGTCGATCCGGGTGGGCTGGTGAACTCGGCCGGCTCGTGGTACTTCCTGGCGCTGCACCGGGGTCGACTGCGCTGCTACAACGCCAGCCGCATCATCGCGGTGCGCGAGTACGGTGAGCCGTCCCGGCTGCCGGCCAACTTCGTCCTGAGGGACACCTGGGACGAGTTGCGAGCGACTTGGCGGGAACGTTTGGTGCCGGTCGAGGTGGACGTCCGAATCCGGGCCCGGGCCGTCCCGTTGCTACACGAGTCGGTCCGGCCGCGCGACTTCGATTGGAACCTGGTCCACTCTCAGCGCTGGCTCCACCTTAGGCTGCTGTTCGAAGACTTTCCTCACGCCGTCGGCGTCATCACGCCGCTGGGTGACGACGCGGTCGTGCTGGCGCCAGAGGAACTGCGTCAGCGGATAGTACGACGAGCTGAAAGGCTCTTGTCCCAGTACGCGGCCACGGTCCAGGTCGGCTGACCGCTCTGCGGTGGATCAGCCACCGCTCAGATCGTGCCCTGGAGCGGGGCCATGTCCTCCAGCAGCCGGGCGGTGCGCAGCAGGGCCTGGCTCAAGCGTTCCTGGTGCTCCGGCGTCATCCGGTCGGTCGGGGCGGAACAGCTGATGGCGTCCTCGACGGGATCGGTGTAGGCCAGGGGCACCGCCACGCAGCGCAGACCCAGGGTGCCCTCTTGGTCGTCGATGGCGTAGCCGCGCCGCCGGGTGGCCTCTAGGTCTTGGGCCAACTGGGCCGGATCGGTCAAAGTGTGCTCGGTCAGCCGCTCCAAGGGGCCGGTCGGGCTGTCTTGACGGGCGGCCAGGACAGCCTTGCCCAGGCTGGTGGCGTGGGCCGGCAGCCAGCGACCGACCCGGGAGAAGCGACGTAGCTCGCGGCCCGATTCCTGGGTGACGAGGTAGATCACCCGACCGCGGTCCAGCCGGGCCAGATGCACCGTCTCGCCCAACTCGTCGCGCAGGTCGGACAGGATCGGACGGGCCAGGCGGACGAACGGATCGGCGTCCAGGAAAGACGTGCCGACCAGCAGCGAGCGCAAACCGAGCGTGTAGGCGTTGCCGCTGGCGTCGGCCCGGACCCAACCGGCCGCCGTCAGAGTGCGCAGCAGGGCGTGGGCGCTGGAGCGGGGGGCGTTCAGCCCGGCCGCGATCTCGTAGGGCCGGGCCGGGACACCGCCGCGATCGGCCAGGAACTCGAGCATTTGGACGGCGCGGACGGCGGATTTGACGGCCTCGGCGCGGTCGAGGTCGACCTTTGGAGTCATGGCTGCAACCTAGCACATCATTGACGTAGATTCACATATGTGATTGATAGTCCACGGATGAATTCTTCGTACATGTTGACACACTGTATGTACGCGGATAGAGTCCATAACTGCGAGTGAAGTACAGAAATGTGAATCAAAAGCTCATTCGCGAATATCCGGGTGTGAGGCAGAGAAGCCGAGACGAGTCAGTTCAGCGATGACGCGGCCAGGCCGCGGTCGCGGACCGGCCCGGTCGGCCTCGACTGGCTCCGGACCGGCTCAGTGATCGAGTCGGACGCCCGACCCAGGCGGGTCGGCCCAAAGGCTGGGCGGACGCGGCACAGAAAGGAATCTCATGAAGGGCTCGATCCTCATCCCGCAGGACATCGCGGAGGCCGGGAAACGCTATCTACGCGATCGCGGCTACGAGGTCCAGGTCGGCTCCGGGGCCGACCCGGCCACGGTGGTCCGAGAGGGCCAGTCGGCCGACGGCGTCATCTTGCGTCTGTCTCCCTTCGGACGGGACATCATCGAACAGCTGCCCAAGCTCCAGATCGTGGCCCGCCACGGCGTCGGCTACGACAATGTCGATGT